>CAZSVP010000050.1:0-1009 GCA_964610335.1 uncultured Candidatus Saccharibacteria bacterium | reverse complement strand
TCGTATGTGAACCAGAGATATGGGCAAGCCAAGAAAATCGCCGACATCCTTGGTGCACCGTTGCCACCACTACCTCCCAGATCGGGCAACAAACTGAAGGATAAGATCTTCGCGAATAAATATCTGGTGGTAGATCTGAAGCCATTCTACGCGGCATTGGATCAAAGATATGGACCGACCATAACCAATTTCGCGGAGCTTTCTGTGCGGCTCGGACTGTTAATGGGACTGTATGAACCTGGAAACGTTGAAGGGCAACAGATCAGTGCTTACATCAAGAGAATTGCTCCGGAGAGCGGCATACCAGCTCGTGTGTACCAGCCGTTGGTAGATGCCATCGACCGCGGGGCGCCGTACGACGTGGTGGACAAGGCCATCACCAAGATGGACGCGGACATCAAAGCGCTCTACGAAACGAAGTAGCGGGACGCTGCCATAAAAACGTATGGTGCGGCAGGGATTATTGCCGGCAGGCAAGCGCCGATTCTGATGACCGGTTAGAATGCAAAAAAAACACCTCTCTCCGGTGGTGCATAAACTTGCAGCCTCACAGCGCCAGTCTCAAGTTGGGCGAACTAAGCAGCGAAGAATTCCTGAAACTCGTTGAAGAAGCGAGCCCCGACGAGTTGTTGGAGCTGAGCAAGCAAGCCACGCCAACCAAGCCAACGCGAACCGATAAAGATAGAATGCTGGTCGCGCAAGTTCTTGCGGTGCCGGAAGGACCGAGAACACTGGGTTCCATCCTGCTCTGGTGGGAACTTAGACGTGTCGTTTATACAGTTTTATTGATGGCAGCTCTGGTGCCTTCAGGTGCGTACTTTGTCTGGCGGTACGGACTTGGAGAGGAAGTTGCCTACGGGTTTCTCGCGGCGTTCATGTATCTGTGCATGGCGAATGTGTGCTACACATCCGGCAGCATCTCGGAGCTCATTGCCCGCAAGTATTTTGGCGAAAAGGCTGCACACTTCGGCTCGATATTGTTTGCCCTTGGAACGGGCTTTTCCATCCT
>CAZSVP010000049.1:0-1014 GCA_964610335.1 uncultured Candidatus Saccharibacteria bacterium | reverse complement strand
GCGCGCCGAGGCCGACCTGCGCAAGGCGCAGGAATCGGCCGGCGACAGCGGCGACGCCAACGCGCAGCTACAGAGCGCCCGCAAGGCGGTGGAAAAGGCCGAGCTCGACCTGGCGCGAACCCGCATCGTCGCCCCGGCGCGCGGCACCGTCACCGATCTCCAGGTCGACGTCGGCCATTTTGCGGCGGCCGGATCGCCGCTGGTGACGTTGATCGCGTTGCACGACCTGTGGATCAGCGCCGACATGACCGAGAACAACCTCGGCAACATCGACCCCGGCGACGAGGTCGCCATCGTCCTCGACGTCATGCCGGGCGAGGTGTTCAAGGGCCGCGTGCGCAGCGTCGGCGGCGGGGTCGAGAGCGGCCAGTCCGGCTCTCCGGGCGCCCTGCCGACGGTGCAGAACAGCCGCGACTGGCTGCGTCAGGCGCAGCGCTTTCCGGTGGCGATCGACTTCGACCCCGTCGAGAAGGGCCGCCTGCGCGGCGCGCGCATCGGCGGCCAGGCCGACGTGCTGGTCTACACCGGCGACAACCCGGTAATGAACTTCCTCGCCGCCGTTTATATCCGGGTCATGAGCTGGCTCTCCTACCTCTACTGAGCGCCGGCCATGCAGCGCGCGGACAAAGCCACCCTACGCCTGGCGAGCGGACTCGGCCTCGCCGTCCTGATGGCCTACGGCTTCGCGCTGCCGATGCCCTTCGTCGTCTGCGTGATGGCGGTACTCGTGCTGTGCAAGCCGGGCCCGCCGCTGCCGCTGCTCAAGGGTGCCGTCGCGGCGCTGGCCTTCGCCGCGCTGGTGGCCGCCGGCGTGGTCACGGTGCCGCTGCTCGAACATTACGCGCTCGCCGGCATCCTGCTGACCGCCGTCGTGCTGTATGGCATCTTCCTGATGGGTCTGCGCAGCGGCAGTCCGCTCACCATGATCCTCGTCGTCGCCTTCGCCCTGATCCCGGTCGCCGGCGTCGCCGACCAGGCGCTGATCGGCATGCTGAGCCTGACGCTGGCCGTCGG
>CAZSVP010000048.1:0-1016 GCA_964610335.1 uncultured Candidatus Saccharibacteria bacterium | reverse complement strand
TGAGCATCCCCCCGTTGGGCGGACACCTCATATAGGAGGAAGTCCATGTCCAACAAGAAGAAGCGGGGGCCGGGAAGGCCGTCGAAGTATCCGCCGGAGTTCCAGCGTGACGCGGTGTCGATGGTCCTCGATGAGGACCGGTCGATCGCGGACGTGGCCCGGGCCACCGGGGTGAACCCGGGGACGCTGGGGAACTGGGTGGGCGCGGAGCGCGACCGCCGGACCGACGGCGTCGATCTGAGCGTCGACGAGCGCGTCGAGCTGGCCGAGCTGCGGGCGGAGTGCGCGCAGCTGCGGGTGGAGCGTGAGTTGCTCAAACGATCTCTGGCCTTCTGGGTGAAAGAGACGTCGACACCGTGACCCGCTACGAGTGTGTCGATGCCCGGAAGGCCGAGGGGTTCGCGGTGACCGCAGCGTGCGAGGTGGCCGAGGTGTCGACCTCGGGCTTCTACGACTGGGTGGAGCGCCGCGACGCGGAGCCCACCGAACGGGAGGTCGCGGAGGCCGAGCTGGTGGCTGTGATGCGCCAGATCTTCGACGACTCCGAGGGGAACTACGGCGAGCCCCGCATGACCCGGGAGCTGCGCAAGCGCGGCCGTGTGGTGAACAAGAAGCGGGTGCGGCGCCTGATGCGCCGCCACGGCATGGCCGGCCGGGCGCTGCGGCGCCGGGTCCGGACCACGTTCCCGGGGCCGGACCCCTTCGAGATCCCCGACCTGGTCGGCCGGCGGTTCGACCCCGGCGAGCCCGACGTCGCCTGGGGCCAGGACATCACCTACATCGCCACCGGCGAAGGGTGGCTGTACCTGGCGTCGGTCCTCGATCTCGGGTCGCGGCGGCTGCTGGGCTACTCCATGGCCGACCACATGCGCACCGAGCTCGTCCTCGACGCGCTCGACATGGCCGTGGCCGCCCGCGGCGGCGCCGTGGCCGGCGTCATCGCCCATGCCGACCGTGGCAGCCAGTACACGTCGTTCGACTACCTCGACTACCTCCGGTCCCGCCAGATGCTCCCG
>CAZSVP010000047.1:0-1017 GCA_964610335.1 uncultured Candidatus Saccharibacteria bacterium | reverse complement strand
AACCTCGACCAGGTCGCGCCCCGGCCCCTGGACGGACCGGCGTCGGGGTCCTCGCCGGACGCCGACGGGTGACCACCCTGCCCATGTTCCCCCTGGGGACGGTCCTGTTCCCCTCGATGATCCTCCCGCTGCACGTGTTCGAGCCCCGGTACCGGGCCCTGGTCGACGACTGCGTCGCCGGTGACGGCGAGTTCGGCGTGGTCCTCATCGAGCGGGGCAGCGAGGTCGGTGGGGGCGACGTGCGCACCCAGGTGGGCACCTCGGCCCAGATCCTGCAGATCGAGCGCTTCGACGACGGCCGGTGCGCCCTCGCCGCGGTCGGTACCCGTCGGATCCGCGTCGAGCAGTGGCTCGACGACGACCCCTATCCCCGGGCGACCGTGTCGAACTGGGAGGACCAGCCGGGCCCGGACCCCGACCTCGCGTCCGTGGACCAGCAGTTCCGGCGCACGCTGGCGCTGGCGGCGGAGCTGGGTGAGGCCCCGGCCCCGATGGACGTCGAGTTGGCCGAGGATCCCGGGATCGCCACGTTCCAGATGGCCGCCCTCGCCCCCCTCGGACCGGCGGACCGCCAGGCGCTGTTGTGCACCGGGGGGGCCGACGAGCGGGCCCGTCTCCTGGCCGAGCAGCTCGCCGACGTCACGGAACTACTCCGAGCCCGGCTCGGCGGGTAGAAAGGTCCCGTGCCGCAGACCGAAGAGCGCAACGTGGTGGGGCGCGGCCAGGACGTCTGGGAGCTCCTGGTCGCCTACGCCAAGCAGGAGACCGTCGAGCCGCTCCGGGGCCTCGGTCGGTGGATCGGCTTCGGGGCCGGCGGCTCGGTGCTCATCGCCACCGGGACATCCCTGGTGCTCCTGTCCGCGCTCCGGGCCCTGCAGACCGAGACCGGGACCACCTTCACCGGCAACCTCTCCTGGCTGCCCTACGTCATCACGCTGCTGGGCGCCCTGCTCGTCGGCGGACTGTCCTACTGGGCCGTGAAGTCCAAGAAGGGGAAGCGACTGTGACCACCGGCAA
>CAZSVP010000046.1:0-1031 GCA_964610335.1 uncultured Candidatus Saccharibacteria bacterium | reverse complement strand
CCGTCGGCCAGGACCGCCCACCACGACTTCCCGTCGCCCTCGGTGTAGGCGGGGACGGCGGCGTCGATCTCCTCGGCGATCGTCGCCATCACGGCCGGATCCATCCAGCCGCGCAGGTGGAGGTAGCCCGCCTCCCGGAGGAAGTGGGCGATGTCGGCGGGGTCGTCGTCGGGGCCGAAGGCCTGCTCCAGGTCCAGGGGCGCGCCGTGGCGGTCGACGAAGGTGAGGTCGTCGTCGGTGACCGGCCAGCCCTCGAGCAGCGTGTGGGTCAGCGCATCCCAGATGGAGACGTCCCGCACGGTGCCGTCGCGGAACACCAGCTCCTGCATGACCGCCATGCCGTTGAACGACCGCTGCAGCTGCGCCCAGTCCGAGAAGGCGGCCTCGTCCAGGGTCACGACCACGGCGCCGTCCACCGTCCCCTCCCGGAGGGCCAGGCCGGCGCCCTCGGCGAGCAGGGACCACGACCGGTCACCGACCTCGATGGCGAGCGCCGGAGCGTCGAGCGCGGCGATGCCCGCGGCCACCAGCGCCCCGTGGCGTTCGATCAACGGGGGCAGGACCTCGGTGACGACCTCGTCGGGGGAGAGCGACCGGAGATCGACGTCGAAGCGGGTGCGGCGGTCCAGCGGGGTGCGCGACATGGCGACCACTGTCGCGCCGCCATCCGCCGCCTGCAAGAAACTTCTTGCATCAGGGGTCCCTGGTTTGCAAGGATGTGAACGCTCACAGGAGGCAGGGGGGACACGACATGGGGAAGATCTCGACTCGGTTGGTCGGGCGCGGGTTGGCCGTCATGGCCGTCGGGGCGCTGCTCGTCGGGTGCACGGCGGGCGACCCGGACGAGGAAGGGTCGGACGACACGGGGGGGTCGACGGAGAGCACGGCCCCGGACGCCACGTTCCCGACGGGCCCGGCCCCGGGCGTGACCGACGACTCGGTGAAGATCGGGGTGACCTACGTCGACCTGACGTCGCTGGGCGACATCGTCACCATCGACCACGGTGACTACGAGTCGGCGTACCAGGCCC
>CAZSVP010000045.1:0-1032 GCA_964610335.1 uncultured Candidatus Saccharibacteria bacterium | reverse complement strand
TTCCTGATCATGGGCGGGATCTTCTGGTCGATGGTCGTCGACTGGACGATCATCGAGGTCGGGTTCTGCGTCGGCGTCGCCATGTCGATCGTCGCGACGGTCCTCTACGTCCGGACCGCGTCCCGGCACCGGCGCGCAGTGGAGGCTGCCGCGGCCGGGGCCGGCGTGCAGTCGCCCGTTCAACCTTCAAGTTCTGATTGACCCTTCGGGTGACCCGCCTATAATCGCTCGTGCCGGGCGAAGTCCGGCGTCCCTGCGACTTCTAGGAAAGCTTGGGTGAGTGATGGACGAGACCTTCCCCGACATCGGCGCGATGAGCGACGAGGAGCTGAAGGAGATGATCGACGAGCTCACCCGCGAGGAGCAGGAGGTCTCGTATCGCCGGCGGATGCTGCACGGCAAGATCGACATCCTTCGCGCCGAGCTCGTCAACCGCCTGCGGACCAACCGTGAGTCCGGCGACGCGCTGATCAGCGGCGCCGACGTCGAGAAGCTGACGGACATCCTCGCCGGACGGGTCAGCGGCGAAGAGGGGGTCTAGGCCCGGATGGCCCTGCACTGCCCCGAATGCGGCTTCGTCAACGACGAGGGCGCCAACTACTGCCAGAAGTGCGGTGCGTACCTGGGCCGTCCGGAGGGGGCCGACGAGCCGTCGACGCTGACCTACAAGATCGCCGAGACCGGCGACTTCCAGCCGATCGACCTCGACCAGATGGTCGAGGAGGAGGGTGCTGCCCTCGTGATCCGCTCGGGCGGCGGCCGCTCCGGCGAGAGCTTCCCGGTCGACCAGGACCGGATGAGCATCGGTCGCACCCCCGACGCGCCGATCTTCCTCGACGACGTCACCGTCTCCCGCAACCACGCGCTGCTGGTGCGAAGGCGCGACGGCCTCTACATCGACGACCTCGGCTCCCTGAACGGGACCTACGTGAATCGCCACCGGATCGAATCGCATCTCCTCGAGGACGGCGACGAGATCCAGATCGGCAAGTTCAAGCTCGGCTACCTGGAGCGCTGAGCGATGGAATCGGC
>CAZSVP010000044.1:0-1037 GCA_964610335.1 uncultured Candidatus Saccharibacteria bacterium | reverse complement strand
GTCGCCGCTGTCGCCGGCCGATTCCTGCGCCTTGCGCAGGTCGGCCTCGGCGCGCTTGGCCTTGGCCCGCGATTCCTCACGGGTCGCCTGGGCGATTTCCAGGCGGCGCACCGAGATGGCGCCGGGGTCTTCCGCATACAGCCGTTCCTGGCGGCTGGCGTCCTTTTCCGCCATGTCGCGGTTGGCTTCGGCGGCCTGCAGCGCAGCGCGGGCTGCGTCGACGGCCGCCGCCGAGGCGTTCACCGAGCGCCGCACCGACTCGTGATCGGCGCGGGCGCGCTGAAGGGCGATTTCGTACTGCCCGGCGTCGATGTCGAACAGCGGCTGGCCGGGTTGAACCTCATCGTTGTTGCGGACGTGCACCTTGAGCACCTTGCCGGGGACTTCGGCGGCGACCGGCACGACGAAGGCCTGGAAGCGCGCCTGCGAGGTATGCGGGGTCAGGCGGTCGCCGGTAAAGTAAAGGAGGAGGCTGACGACGATCAGGATGGCGACGGCGAGGGCGCCGATGCGCGTGCCGCGGCCGGCGTCCGGCGCGGGTGTGGGAGTCGGGGAGTCCGGGGTCATGGCTTGTCCTTCGGCGGCGGCATGTCCGTCGTCGCGGGTGGGAGGGGGGCGCTCAGCAGATCCTTCCAGGCGCTGCGCTCGCCCATCGTTTCGCGCGTTGCTGCATCGACCACGGGGCGTTCGCGGGCGGGTTGCCAGCCGCCACCCATCGCCTTGTAAAGCGCGATCAGGTTCTGCGTGACGGCGCCGCGGGTGCTGACCAGCCGTTCCTGCTGGCTGAACAGGGTGCGCTGCGAGTCGAGCACGCGCTGGAAGTCGACCAGGCCCTCGCGGTACTGGATGGTGGCGATGTCAAGCGAGCGGGCGGCGGCCTGCACGGCCAACTGCAGGATGTCCACCTGGACGCGGCTCTTGGCGAAGGCGACGGCGGCGTCGTCCATTTCGCGCGCGGCGCGCAGGACGACGTCCTGGTACTGCTCGTAGATCTGCTGGAAGCGGGCGTCCTGGACGAGGACCTGGTTCTTGAGGCG
>CAZSVP010000043.1:0-1045 GCA_964610335.1 uncultured Candidatus Saccharibacteria bacterium | reverse complement strand
CCGAAAGAGCAAGGTTTCCTGGGCCACGATAATCGTCCCAGGGTTAGTCGGTCCTAAGCCGAGGCGCGTAGCGTAGGCGATGGACAACAGGTTAATATTCCTGTACCGGTTATATATTGTTTGGAGTGCGCGGTATATTAGCAGTAGCGGATTCATGGTTATATCCGTCTAACTAGCAGAAATGGCTAGGAATGAGACGATCTTTAACTAGATTGAATTACTGTGAAAGTACTGACTAGAAAAGCTTCCAAACTTATGTATATAGCCGCCCGTACCGCAAACCGACACAGGTGCTCAGGTCGAGTAGACCAAGGTGTACGAGTGATTCTTCGTCAAGGAACTCGGCAATACAGCGACCGTAACTTCGGGATAAGGTCCGCCCCGCTCATTTTGTGCTTAACTAGGTATATGTATTTCGTGTACCTATTACACAGTGAAGCAACCAATATGTTCTATGTCGGTTCAACTGGACAACTCCAAAATAGAGTTAAACAACATAACAGAGGTAACAACAGATCTACAAAGACTGGGGTACCATGGAATCTTGTCTATTTTGAAGGCTATGGCTCGAAAACTATGGCTTTGAAACGAGAAAAACAGTTGAAACAACACGGAAAAGGCCTAAGTGTCATAAAAAAACGTATCGGATTGAGCACAATATGAGCGGGGTTGCAACAAAAGAGCCCACGGAACTGTTTACCAAAAACACAGGTCTCTGCTAACACGAAAGTGGATGTATAGGGGCTGACTCCTGCCCGGTGCTGGAAGGTTAAGGGGAGTGCTTCACGGTGCGAACTGAAGCCCCAGTGAACGGCGGCGGTAACTATAACCGTCCTAAGGTAGCGAAATTCCTTGTCAGGTAAGTTCTGACCCGCACGAATGGAGTAATCATGTGGGCACTGTCTCGACGAAGAGCTCGGTGAAAGTGCATTGGCGGTAAAGATGCCGTCTGTCCGCAGCAGGACGAGAAGACCCCGTGGAGCTTTACTACAGCTTGACATTGGATCGAGCTATAACATGTGTAGGATAGGTGGGAGACTTTGAA
>CAZSVP010000042.1:0-1050 GCA_964610335.1 uncultured Candidatus Saccharibacteria bacterium | reverse complement strand
CGTCCTGCATCGCCTCGAGCCCGAACCACCAGCCGAGGTCGTGCTCGGGCGCGCCCGCCCATGCCATCTCCCAGTCGAGGACGGCGGCCACGGAGCCGTCGTCGGCGAACACCACGTTGCCCAACCGGACGTCGCCCCACAGGAAGGCGGGGTCCGGCGCCGCGTCCGGCCGGTGATCGCCACACCAGCCCAGGGCGTCGCGCAGCGCGGGGGCCGGGTCGGCACCGTCGGCGTACCAGTCCAGGTACCCGGACCACGACGTGAGCTCAACGTCGACGGACCGGTGCGGCAGGTCGTCGGGCGGCGCGGCTCGGTGGAGGCGGGCCAGGGCGTCGGCGACGCCTTGGTGGAGGGTGGCCCGGGTGGCCGGGTCGAGGGACTGCACCCACGGATCGAACGCCGCCATCTCGCCGGGCACGTGGCCGTCGACGAGGGGCATCACCAGGAAGGGTTCCCCCAGCCAGTGCGGGTCGTCCACCACCTCGGCGGGCACCGCCGTGGGGATGCCACGCTCGGCGGCGCCGACTTGGGCCCGGGCCTGCAGTCCGAGGTCGTAGCTCGGGAAGATCCCCGCTCCGAGGGGCGGCAGCCGCACGGCGTGACCCTCGGTGACGCCGTCGACCCGGGCATGGACCAGCACGGTCTCGCTCGACCAACCGTCGGTCGGGCGTACGACAGCGTCCGCCACCGCCTCGGCGTCCCGCTGGTCGGCGAGCCAACCGAGGAACCCGTCGACGACGGTCTCGAGGTCCCGTTGGACGGTGAGCACCACCACCTCATCGTGGCACGACGCGAACGAGCCCCCGTCCCGGGTGGGGCGGGGGTCGTCGGCTCGGACCGGGAGCCGTCGGCCCAGATCAGAAGGGGATGACGGTGGGCACCCTGCGGTCGTCGGGGTCCGGCACCACGAGCGACCGTTCTCTGACGGGGCTGCACCGTCCTAGGGTGCGCGCCATGTCGCTCGGTCCCCTCGTCCCTGCCGACGAGACCTTCAACCACCAGGTCACCGAGACCTTCGCCAGCGTCGGCCAGTCCGACCGGTCCTGGACC
>CAZSVP010000041.1:0-1061 GCA_964610335.1 uncultured Candidatus Saccharibacteria bacterium | reverse complement strand
GGCGTGGCCTATGCGCCCAACGGCACCCTGCCGCTGCCCAACGTCACCATCTACGTACCGACGCTACCGGTGCCGTCCTTCCCCGCCGGGCCCACCTGCAACCGCTGCGGCGAGATGCTCGCCTCCGCTCCGGTCGCGCGCGCCTACAGCAATGCCGACGGCAGCTTCACCCTCAACAACGTGCCGGCCACCAGCAACGTGCCGATCGTGTTCGAACTGGGCAAATGGCGCCGGCAGATCGTGCTGCCCTCGGTGCCTGCCTGCGCCAACGTCGCGCTCAACGCCGCACAGTCGCGCCTGCCCAGCAGCCAGGCGGAGGGCGAACTGCCGCGCATCGCCCTTTCGACCGGAGGCGCCGACGCCCTCGAATGCCTGCTGCGGAAGGCCGGTGTCGCCGACCTCGAGTTTTCGTCCGGGACCGGCACGGGAAGGGTCCACCTTTACGCAGGCAGCGGTGGAACCGATCGCCTGGACTTCGCGCTCGGCGGCCAGGTCCTGGGTGCGTCGACTTCGCTGTGGGCCTCCAGTGCCTCGCTCGCCGCCTACGACGTGGTTGCCCTTTCCTGCGAGGGCGGCCAGTTCCCCAACACCAAGCCGCCGACGGCGCTGGCGGCGATGAAGGCCTACGCCGACGCCAGCGGTCGCGTGTTCGCCTCGCACTGGCACAACTACTGGATCCAGTCCGGTCCCGCGCCCTGGCCAACCCTGGTGACCTGGCAGTTCCTGGCCAACCTGGGGTCACAAGTCCATCAGGTGAACCTCTCGCTGCCGCGCGCACGCACCTTCTCCGAGTGGCTCACCGCCAGCGGCGCAACCTCCACCCCGGGAACCCTGACCATCGCCGACACACGGCACACCGCCATCGGCGTGGATTCCTCGCGCGTCCGCGCCTGGTTGGGCAAGACCACGACCACCAACGGACAGCCCACGGTGCAGTACCTCTCGTACGCCACGCCGACGACTTCGACCCCGCAACAGACCTGCGGCCGCGTCACGTTCGCGGACATGCACGCGAACAGCGGCGACATCTCGGTCGCGGGCCTGTCGTTCCCCTCCGGCGG
>CAZSVP010000040.1:0-1071 GCA_964610335.1 uncultured Candidatus Saccharibacteria bacterium | reverse complement strand
AGAACACCCACGAGGGTGGGGTCCACGTTCCCTGCATCGTGCACTGGCCGGCGGGCATCGAGGACCCGGGCACCAAGCGGGACCAGTTCCACTACGTCACCGACATCGCCCCGACGATCTATGAGATCTGTGGGATCACCCCGCCGGAGACCCACCACGGGCTCGAGCAGATGCCGGTGGTCGGCACCTCCATGCGCTACCTGTTCGGCGCCGACGCCGCCGACGAGCCGAGCCGGAAGACCGTCCAGTACTTCGAGATGATGGGCCACCGGGCCATACACGCCGACGGGTGGAAGGCGGTGACCCGCCACCAGGCCGGCACCTCCTTCGACGACGACCACTGGGAGCTGTACCACCTCGCCGAGGACCGCTCCGAGCTGCACGACCTGGCCCAGGAGCAGCCCGAGAAGCTGGCCGAGCTGGTCGAGCTCTGGTGGGAGGAGGCAGAGGCCAACGGTGTCTTCCCGCTGGATGACCGCACGGTCGAGCTGTTCGGCGCCCGCTTCCGGGAGAACTCGCCCCACCGGGCGGACCGTCACTATCGCTACCGGCCGCCCATGACGCCGCTGCCGGCCCAGGCCGGGCCCCAGGTGGGCGGTCGCAGCTGGGACCTGGACGCGACGATCGACCGACCCGACGGCGCCGGCGGGGTGCTCTACGCCACCGGGAACGAGAACTCCGGCATGAGCCTGTTCGTCGAGGGCGGCCGGCTGGTGTTCGACTACAACTGCTTCGGCGACCACCACGTCGTCGAGTCCGACGTCGAGGTCCCGACGGGGCCCTCCGTCGTCGGCGTCCGCTTCCGCCGGGAGGGCCAGGCGGGAGAGGCCACCCTGGTCGTCGACGGCACCGACTGCGGCACCCTCGCCCTCCCGTTCGTCATGCGGATGATCTCCAGCGTCGGCGCCAGCATCGGCTACGACCACGGCTCCCCGGTGAGCCGCCGCTACACGGGCGAGAACCCCTTCGCCGGCACCCTGCACCAGGTCGACGTCCAGCTCCTCACCCCGGGCGAGGCCGCCGCCGAACGGGCCGCCACCGACGCCCGCGCCGGCCTCTCCCGCCAGTAGC
>CAZSVP010000039.1:0-1075 GCA_964610335.1 uncultured Candidatus Saccharibacteria bacterium | reverse complement strand
CTTGAGTTCTAACTCCAAGTGCAACACTACCAGCCCTGATGGGCTACGGTGTTGCTATGCGAACCAGATCCTACAGACACCTGAGTGCCGAAGAACGTGCAACCTTGAGCCTAGGCCTCGCCGCCGGCCATTCGTTGCGGCAGATGGCAAGGGTATTGGGACGAGATCCCAGCACCGTCAGCCGGGAGATGGCCCGCAACGCCGGGCAGAGACCGTATCGAGCTTGCACGGCGCACACACTGGCGTCGGCGCGAGCTCGGCAGCCACGGCGCCTCCGGAAACTCCGTGATCCCTGGCTGTGGGCGTACGTCCAGCGCCAGCTCCGGGAGGGCCACTCGCCCGAGCAGATTGCCGGACGTCTGCGACGCGCGTATCCTGATGATATGCGCAAACAGCTGTCGCCTGAAACCATCTATGCTGGCCTGTATGTGCTCCCGCGAGGGACGTTGCGCACCGAATTGCTCGCAGCCCTGCGTCAGGCGCGCAAAGCGCGGCGACCTCGGGCGCGTGGAACGGATCGCCGGGGCCAGCTTCCCAACATGACGCCTCTGGCTGAACGCCCTGCCGAGGTGGCGACCCGCATGGTACCCGGCCACTGGGAAGGCGACCTGCTGAAAGGCGCTCGCAATGGCTCGGCTGTGGGTACCCTGGTGGAACGGACCACGCGGTTGGTGCTGCTGGCCAGAATGGACGGCACGGATGCCGCCAGTGCCTACCGAGGCTTCACCAAGAAGCTCCGACAGGTGCCCGCCCCGTTGCGGAAAACGCTGACCTACGATCGGGGCAAAGAGATGGCCGAGCACGAGCAGTTGGCCCAGCGACTCTCGATCCAGATCTTCTTTGCCGATCCGCATGCCCCGTGGCAACGTGGCACCAACGAGAATACCAATGGCCTGCTGCGTCAGTACCTGCCCAAGGGCACGGACCTGTCCATCTATACGCAGCGTGAGCTGAATGCCATCGCCCATCGACTGAATACGCGCCCGAGAAAATGTCTCGACTTTGCCACGCCCCTGGAAGTCTATGCGCAGCTGCGCCATCATTCACCCGTTGCACTTGGAACTTGAAACCGCCC
>CAZSVP010000038.1:0-1078 GCA_964610335.1 uncultured Candidatus Saccharibacteria bacterium | reverse complement strand
AGGTCCTGGATCTCCACCTGCCGCAGGGCGAACGGGTCGAACCGCCCCGACAGGATGTCCCCCAGGCTCGGCAGCGTGCGCGTCTTGGCCCCGGCCTGTGCCGCGGCGCTCACCACGGCCCGCAGGACCTTGCCCTTCGCCGTGGGCATGGCGATGAGGACCTCGTGGATGCCCTCGTCGCGGCAGACCTCCTCGGTGTCCGCCAGGGTGCCGAAGACGGGCAGGCCATGGAGCTTGTGGCCCTGCTTCTCGGGGTCGTCGTCCACGAACCCCACCGGCGTCAGGCCGAGCGCCGGGTGGCCGTCGATCTGCTTGACCAGCATCCCGCCCGCAGTCCCCGCCCCGGCGATCAGCACCCGCCTGGCCTCCTCGTGACGCGTCGGCCGCCTCAGGAAGCCGGCCCGCAGGAGGAACCGGGGCAGCGAGACCACCGTGCCGGTGAGCAGGATGTCCAGGAAGAGGAGCGAGAGCGGCACCCGCACCGGCACCAGCCCGATCGCCGGCAGGACCACGGCGCCGAGGGTGAAGCAGATGGCGCCTGAGAGGGTGACGGCCGTCAGGATGGTCCGCAGTTCCGTCACGCTTGCGTGCTGCCACAGCCGCCGGTAGAGGCCGAAGCCCAGCAGCATGGCGAGCTTGATCGGCAGCGTGACGGCGATGTAGACGAGCGCGACCTGCCGGTAGGGCTCGGGCCACGTAAGGCCCTCGAACCGCAGGACGTGGCCGAACAGCGTGGCGAGTGGGAGGAGCGCGAGATCGGACAGGAACAGGTGGCGGTTCCGGAGTCCGTTCCGAGGGGTGGGCGCCATGTCGTCCGTTTCGGGGGAGTTGGCCCGGGGCTGCCACGCGGGAGTCCGGCCACGTACCTCCCAAATCTAGTAGCGGCCCCGGCGCGGTCAATTGCCTGCAAATACACGAGTTAGGGACCTGGATCACCGCGCGGCAGCCCCGCCGGGGCGCTAATTGGACCTGACGGGTTGCTCCCGCCTCCCGACCCCGGCTAGTCTTTCCCTACTCCCCGGAAGCCAAGGCCAATGCCCCTCGACGTCCACCCGATTGCCACGGCCCAGACCGCCCT
>CAZSVP010000037.1:0-1089 GCA_964610335.1 uncultured Candidatus Saccharibacteria bacterium | reverse complement strand
ATCAGGCGATGGTGTTCCTGCCCATTGGCCCCTTCGACATGGAAGAAGCCCACCGTCTTCAGGCCGGTGGTTTTGCCCCAGGACATCAGCGCGCGGAACTCCTCCCGGTGTTCGGCACGCACCGGAAACACCATCGCCTGATGCGGCCGTCTGAGCGCCGGAGGGCCGGCCATCGGCCCGAAGAAGGGCACGTTCCTGTCGACTGCCACCTTCATCACCGCGCTCGACGGGCCGCCCTCGATCGAACCGAACAGCATGAACACGCCGTCGTCGACCAGCTTGCGTGCATTGGCCTCGGCCTGCGCGACCTTGTTGTCGTCGTCCAAGGTCTTCACCACGATGCGGCGGCCGTGCACGCCACCCGCGGCATTCACCTGGTCGATATGCAGCGTCATGCCCTTGTGCGCGGCCACGCCGTAGCTGTTGGCGCCGCCCTGCAGCGTGATGGACTGGCCGATCACGATCTCGCTGTCGCTGATGCCGGGGTCGGCGCTCCTGGCCGATGCGGCGCACAACAATGCCAGGCAGGCCACGCCCAGGAACATCGGTCGTCGGCCTTGGCGCAAAGCCCTGATGCAAGGTTCCAGCTTGTTCACGGATCCCCCCAAGCGGTCGTTGGTCATTGCCAATCGGACATGAGTGACACCGATCGATTCACTCGACAGGCACTGTCCGATGGAGCCAGCGGGCGTCGGTTGCACCGGATGCCGGCTGGCACGAGCGACAGAAATTGTGCCGTCGGTGCCTGAAGCCGAGTTAGGCGCCGCGTCGGCTTGACGACGGCGTTGTGTGAATCAATGCGCAACCTCGCCACGGCGCTCGACCCATCGTTCGAGGGGTCGAGCAGATGGATCACGCGGCGCCGTGGGCACGGCTGCGACAACGTGGGGCGGTTCTCCCACGGGGCCGCGGGCTCAGGCCGATCGCGGCTGTGCGAGCCAGGCCTCCGCCAGGCGCACCCACGCCGTGGCACCAAGCGGGATCAGGTCGTCGTTGAAGTCGTAGCTGGGGTTGTGCAGCATGCATGGGCCCATGCCGTGGCCGCCTTCGCGGTGGCTGCCGTCGCCGTTGCCGATCAGGAAGTAGCAG
>CAZSVP010000036.1:0-1115 GCA_964610335.1 uncultured Candidatus Saccharibacteria bacterium | reverse complement strand
TCAACCAGCCGCCGCTGCGCGGCGACGTGAAGCAGATCGCGGCGCTGGTGCGTCGTTACCCGATGCACATTGGCTTCGCTTCGGACCAGGACCTGGCTTTCCTCGCCGACGCCTCGCGACAGGGCCCGGTGTGGGGGGTGGAGCAGGCGCAGGGCGTGGCGCGCTACCTCGAGGAACTGGAGGGACTGGCCGGCAGCGAGGCACTCAAGGCGCGGGTCGCGGCATTGCTCGCCGAGGCGCGGGCGAAGGACCGGCGCGAGTCGCCCGGTGCCTTCATCCACGACGACGCCACCACCTTGCCCCGGCTGGAGGCGCTGCAGGCCGATTTCGGCGCCGCGCCAGGCTCGCGCGCCGCCCTGTTGCTCGACGCGCTGGTCGAAACCGCACGCATCTACTCGTACAACCGCCGCGGCATGGCCGGCGACTACGTCGGCCTCTACAACAACACCGAGCGCGAGGCGCTGTTCAAGCGCCATTTCATCCGTCGCTACCGCGCGACCGCGCAGGGCGACGAACCGCTCAAGGCGATGTTCAAGTTCGGCGCCTGGCACATGTACCGCGGCAAGTCGCCCGGGCAGGCGTACACCATCGGCAACTTCGCCCATGAGCACGCGATCTGGAACGGGCTCGAGGCCTACGGGCTCTACGTCATCGCGATCGGTGGCCACACGAGCTGGTCCGACATTCCGGCCTGGCTGCGTCCGCTGCTGCCGGCGGATCCGCCGAAGGGCCCGCTGCTGATCGACCTGCGACCGCTCAAGCCCTACGGCCGCCCGTTCCGCGAGACCGTGGCCGAGGGCGAGCAATGGCAACTGCGCGACCTGCTGATGGGCTTCGACGCCATCGTCATCCTGCCCGGCAGCCGCAAGGCGACCTGGGAACTCACCGGGTTCCCCCCACCCTGATCGGCGGGCCGGCGAAGCTCCGATATCGACTGCTGCCTGGCGCCTGCAGGCCGGGAGCGCGCCATTACAATGGAGGCGGTCCGACCAGCAGGATCGCCAGATGTCCCGCACCCGCCCCACGCTGCTGGCCGCCTTCTGCGGCCTCGCCGTCCTCGCCCCGGCGCCGCGCGCGCTGGCCCAGGACCTGTACGACACCACCGTGCTGCGGAC
>CAZSVP010000035.1:0-1116 GCA_964610335.1 uncultured Candidatus Saccharibacteria bacterium | reverse complement strand
GACGAGGTGGCCGCCGCCCGCTGGTGGAAGGCCGAGTACGGCGTGCAGGCCCCCGTATGAAGGACCTCAGAGGGAAGGTCGCGGTCGTCACGGGCGGGGCCGGGGGGATCGGGCGGGGGATCGTCGAAGCCCTGCTCGAGGAGGGCCTCCGGGTCGTGGTCGCCGACATCGAGGCCCCCGTGCTCGATGCCGCCGTGGCTGAGCTGTCCGAGCAGGGCGAGGTCCGCGGCGTGCGGACCGACGTGGCGGACCCCGCGTCCTTCGAGGCGCTGGCCGACGACGTCTTCGCCACCGAGGGCGCGTGCCACCTGCTGTTCAACAACGCCGGGGTCACCTCGGGTGGGGGCGGCAAGCCCTGGGAGCAGGAGGCCAATGACTGGCGCTGGTGCTTCAGCGTCAACGTCTTCGGCACGGCCAACGGCGTGTTGTCCTTCGTGCCCCGCATGATCGAGTCCGGCGAGCCCGGCGTCGTGGTCAACACCTCCTCGGGTGACGGCGGCATCGCCCCGGTCCCGTACGCGTCGGTCTACGCGTCCTCGAAGGCGGCGGTGACCTGCTTCACCGAGGCGCTGGCCCATCAGTTCGCCTCCGGCGAGACGAACCTGCAGGCGGCCGTCTTCTATCCGGGCGGCGGGCTGCTGGACACCGGCCTCTGGACCGCCCAGCGCAACCGGCCCGAGGAGCTGGCCCGCCAGAAGGACCGGGCGCCCGCCCCCGGCACGACCTTCGCCGAGTTCAAGGAGCAGCTGGCTGCTGCGGGCCGACCGGTCGACGTGGTCGACCTGCTGGAGTTGGGGCGGTTCGTCGTCGCAGGGGTGAAGGCCGAGAAGTTCATCATCGGCCACGACCTCGACCGCGCCGGCAAGCTCCTCCACGCGAGAGCCGACGCCATCGCCGAAGGCAACCTCCCCCCCAACATGATGGAGTTCCTGTGACGGCGAACGAGCGGTATGCGGTGATCTCATCGGACGGGCATGCCGGGGCCGAGCTCTACGAGTACCGGGACTACCTGGCGTCGCAGTGGCACGACGACTTCGACGCCTGGGCCCCGACCTACGTCAACCCCTTCGCCGACCTCCAGGCCCCGACCGCCTACCGCTCGTGGGACTCGGCCCG
>CAZSVP010000034.1:0-1129 GCA_964610335.1 uncultured Candidatus Saccharibacteria bacterium | reverse complement strand
TCGGCTCGATCAGCTTCGCCTCGCAGGTCTCGTCGTAGACCTCGGCCATGATCTTGCCGGCGCCCCAGACGTCGAGCCACTCGACCCCGAAGCGGTCGGCGATCTCGCGAGCCTCCTCGATCGGCATCGAGGGATGCATCTTCACGCCTGCGTTCTCCTCGATCAGCTCCGCCATCGTCGCCCGCCGGTAGGGCGGCTTCATGTCGAGTTCGCGGCCGTCGACGTCGATCTTGGTGTGGCCGTTGGCGGCCATGCACGACGCCTCGATGATCGCCTCGGTCAACTCCATCATGTCGTGGTAGTCGCCGAAGGCCTGGTAGGCCTCGAGCATCGTGAACTCGGGGTTGTGGCGGGTGTCGAGGCCCTCGTTGCGGAAGACGCGGCTGACCTCGAAGACCCGGTTCATGCCGCCGACGATCAGCCGCTTCAGCGGCAGCTCGAGCGCGATCCGCAGGAACATGTCGATGTCGAGCGCGTTGTGGTGGGTGATGAACGGCCGCGCCGCCGCGCCGCCCGCCTGGCTCAGCAGGACCGGGGTCTCGACCTCGCGGAAGTCGCGCTCGAGCAGGACCCGGCGGGTCGCGTCGATCACGATCGAGCGCTTCTCGAAGATCTCGCGCGAGTCGTCGTCGACGATCAGGTCGAGGTAGCGGCGGCGGTAGCGCGCCTCCGGGTCGGTCAGGCCGTGCCGCATGTCGGGCAGCGGCCGCAGCGCCTTCGACAGCAGCTCGAAGCTCTCGATCCGGACCGAGAGCTCGCCGCGGCGACTGGTGACGACGACCCCCTCGGTCCCGATCCAGTCGCCGAGGTCGAGGGCGTTGAGGTCGTGCAGCGTCTCCTCGCCGAGCTCGTCGCGGGTGGCGATCAGCTGGATCTTCCCGGTCTCGTCGCGAAGGTCGATGAAGTCGAGCCCGCCGTGGCGGCGGAGGGCGATCACCCGGCCCGCGATCGCGACCTTCTCGCCGGAGTCGGCGCCGGGACCGAGGTCGGCGAAGCGCTCGCGGATCTCGGCCGCCGTGTGGTCGCGATCGAAGCGCACCGGGTAGGGCTCGACGCCCCGTTCCCGCATCGCGTCGAGCTTGGCGAGGCGGTGTGCGCGCTCCTCCTGGAGGAAGCGCGAACCCTCGCC
>CAZSVP010000033.1:0-1172 GCA_964610335.1 uncultured Candidatus Saccharibacteria bacterium | reverse complement strand
ACTCCGAGAAGTTGAGGGGCGAGAACGCCGCAGGTCCGCGTGAGGACGCCAAGAACGAGGAACTGGCGACAGCAGGGGGACGCACGACAAGAGGGATGCTAGGCGCGCACGCGACGACAAGCAACCCGTATCCCGGGGGCCCTCTGCGGGCACCCGGCGGGCGTCGGCGCGCAAGGTAGGACGGGTGGGCGCGCCTGTCAAGGATTTCCTCACTGTCTGCTAGCACGCTGGGATGACTGCTAGCTTTTCGGCGTGCCCGATCTGCCCGATGACTACGACGATCTCCTCCGGCGGGCCCGGGTCCGCGTCGATCTGCCGAGGCCACTCGAGCCCTACGACGGCGACGAGGACGAGGACCCGGTGCAGCTGTCGGTGCGCCTGCCCCCGCGCCTCCGCCACGACATCGCTCAGGTCGCCCGGCGCAACGGCCAGACCGTCACCCGCTTCGTCGTCGAGTCCCTGGAGGACGCGGTCCGGGTGGCCGGCGACCCGTTGACCGCGATCGCGGCCCGCATGAGTGCTGAGTTCCGGGCCGAACTGGGCCGGGCGGTCGACAGTGGGGCGTACGCCGAGGCAGCCGCGGAGATCGACCGGCGCGAGGGCTGGGACCTCTGAGTGATCCTCGTCGACGACCACCTCCTGGCCACGCGGCTGCGGGACGACGGCTTCGGCCCGGGCGCGAACCCGATCGCCACGACCTGCTGTTGGTGGTGGCGCCTGGCCTCCGTCGTCCAGGGGGGTCGTGGTGGCGCGCTCACCCGGCGGCTCGGCGACGGCGACCTCGCCCCGGCGACGCGGGCGATCGACGAGCTCAGCGAAGCCGTCCGGATCGTCGACCTCCGGACCCTGGCCCCGATGATGAGTCGGGTCGCCGCCGCCTACCGACTGAACCTCCTGGCCTCCGAAGCGCTGGCTGCCGCCGAGGTGCTGGGCGCCGACATCGTGGTGGGCCGGGACACCCCGCGGTTGCGGGAGGCGGCCCGGGTCCGGGGCATCACCTACCTCGTCGAGGCCTGACCCCGCCTCAACCGACCAGGGTGCTCTGGCCGCCGTCCACGGCCAGGACGACGCCGGTGATGAACTGCGCCTCGTCGGAGGCCAGGAAAAGGGCGGCGTGGGCCACGTCCCAGGCCGTGCCCTGGCGGCCGAGGGGGACGTGGTCGGCCCGGCGC
>CAZSVP010000032.1:0-1174 GCA_964610335.1 uncultured Candidatus Saccharibacteria bacterium | reverse complement strand
GACGAACGTCACCCCGAAGGACCTTCCCGCCTTCGCGCGCATCAGCCTGGTCGAGGCCTCGCCCTATCGCGCCGGCTCCGCCTACGTGGCCGCGAACCGCTACGGCCGCGACGACTTCGCGCCCTATGTCTACCGCACCGACGACTACGGGCAGTCCTGGACGAAGATCGTCAACGGAGTGGGCCCCAGAGACTTCGCCCGCGCCATCCGCGAGGACATCAAGCGCGAGAAGATGCTGTACCTCGGCACGGAAAGCGGGATCTATGTCTCCTACGACAACGGAGACACCTGGCAGTCCCTGAGGCAGGGCCTGCCGGTGACGCCCGTCCACGACATCGCGGTCACGGAGCGCGACCTGGTGATCGGCACCCACGGCCGCGCCTTCTACATCATGGACAACGTGGCGCCTTTGCGTCAGCTGAACGACGAGGTCAAGGCCGCGCCCTTCCACCTCTTCAAGCCCGAGCCCGCGCGACGCGGGCTCGACACGAACGTGGCCTTCGACTACTCCCTCAAGACCGCGGCGCAGCGCGTCACCATCGAGGTGCTCGACGCGAAGGGCCAGACCATCAAGACCTTCACCGGTGTGCCCGAGCCCGCGGACAAGAAGCCCGAGCCGCCCCCAAGCGACGGCGAGTTCCGCCGCCCGCCCGAGCCGAAGCCCGCGGTGATCGCGGGAACCCATCGCCTCAACTGGGATATGCGCTACCCCGGCGCCACCGAGTTCCCCGGTTTGATCATGTGGGCGGCGAGCCCCCGCGGCCCGGTGGCCGCACCCGGCAGTTACACGGTCAAGCTGACCGTGGACGGCGCCTCCCAGAGCCAGCCCTTCGTGATCAAGCGCGAGGAGACTCTCCTCAAGGACGTCACCGACGCCGACCTGCAGGCCCAGTTCGACCTCGCCCTGCAGGTTCGCAACAAGGCGAGCCAGGCCAACGACGCCATTCTCCTGATGCGCGGAATCAAGGGCCAGGTGGATGAGCGCATCAAGAAGCTCGACACCGGCAAGAAGCCCTCGGCCACCCTGCTCGCGGCCCGCGCGCTCAACGACAAGCTCTCCGCGGTCGAAGGCGAGATCTACCAGGTGAAGAACCAGAGCTCGCAGGATCCCCTCAATTTCCCGATCAAGCTCAACAACAAGATCGCGGCGCTGCAGGGAATCATCGAGAGCGCC
>CAZSVP010000031.1:0-1183 GCA_964610335.1 uncultured Candidatus Saccharibacteria bacterium | reverse complement strand
GGACGATCCCGCTCCACATCGAGCTCGAGGAGGAGCTCGCGGACTGGATGGGCACGGAGGCCGCCCTCGTCTTCACGACCGGCTACCAGGCGAACGTCGGCTGCATCGGCACGATCCTCGGCCCCGGCGACACGGTCATCTGCGACTCCGGCGACCACGCCTCGATCCTCGACGGCTGCCGCCTGTCGGGGGCGAAGCTCCGGCCCTTCCGCCACAACCGGATCGACAAGCTCGAGCGGATGCTCGACCGCGCGGCCGGAGACGGCGGCGGCGTCCTCGTCGTCGTCGACGGGGTCTTCTCGATGGAGGGGGACATCTGCCCGCTGAACGATGTCGTCGCCCTCTGCGAGCGCTACGGCGCGAGGCTGATGGTCGACGAGGCCCACGGCGTCGGCGCGCTCGGCGCCCGCGGGGCTGGTGCAAGCGAGCTGCTGGGCGTCGAGGACGCGGTCGACCTGCGCATGGGCACGTTCTCGAAGAGCTTCGCCTCCTGCGGCGGCTTCATCGCCGGCCCGGCCGAGGTGATCGACTACCTGCGGATCGCCGCGCGCTCCTTCCTGTTCAGCGCCGCCGCCGTCCCCGCCGCCGTCGGCGCCGCCCTGGCGTCGCTGCGGATCATCCGCGAGGAGGGACCGGAGCTGATCGCGAAGCTGCTCGACAACGCCGCCTACCTGCACGGCGGGCTGACCGGCCTCGGCCTCCGCGTGGTCGCTCCGACCGCGCTGCCGGACGGCAGCGAGGCGCTGACGCCGATCGTGCCGGTGATCGTCGGCGAGGACGTCCGCGCCGCGATGCTCTGGAAGGCGCTCTTCGAGGAGGGCCTCTACACGAACGTCGCCCTGCACCCGGCGGTGCCGCCGGCGGGGGCGCTGCTGCGAACGAGCCTGATGGCGACCCACGAGACCGAGCACCTCGACCGGGCACTCGCGATCTTCGAGCGGGTCATCGAGCGCTCCCCCGAGCTCGTCTCGGGCTGATCGCCGAATCCGGACTGCAGCGATCTGAGTCCGGATTCATTACCCCTCTTCGGGTAGTTTCGGCTTGTCCGTTTGGACACAAGACCGAATCCGTGGCGACTACCCCCCAAAAACATGCTCTTAGCGAGCCTTGCGGACGGAATCGGGGGGGCGAGGGGGGCACGTCGGAGCCGCGGTCACTAGGGTGCCCAACGCACCGAACGCTA
>CAZSVP010000030.1:0-1226 GCA_964610335.1 uncultured Candidatus Saccharibacteria bacterium | reverse complement strand
TCAAAGCTGGTTACCACCATGGTCAGGGCCCATGTGGTGTTTGGTTTTTGCGGTGAGGTCGGGACTTCGGCAAAACATGGTCCCACCAATCGGTCCCGAAGTTCGGGGTCGCATTTTGCAACTTGACGCGTTGAAACACAACATTTTCTCGATACTGTATCATCTTTCATTGGAGAACGTTATTGTTTGTGAAAGAACTGTCCGTCGGGTTCTGAAAACTGCCAGAGAAGCCGGGACAAAACCACAACAAAATGCAAGAGCTGCCAAGAAACGCAAGGCCTCGTCAGTGCGTTCTCCAGAGGTCATCAAGAAAATCAAGCGCTGGACCGCCCAAGAAGATCCACCAAAGCAGAGGTACATGGCACGATTAACAGGAGTCTCCCAGCCAACGGTGAGTCGCATTGTCAATGAAGATTTGGATCGTGTTTGCCTGAAAAAGCCGACTGCTCCGAAGTTGACCGATGCGCAGGTCGCACAAAGAAAAGTTCGCGCTAAGCCGTTCTCCCTGTTAGTTTCTGGAGGACGTGAGCAGTACATCCTGACATTAGATGAGGCCTGGATATCGTTGGATTTCACCAACGGCCAAAGTCCAATTTATTACGCAGAGAAAACGAAGTCGGAAAGAACACGAGCTCCACCGGTTGCAACTTCGGCTCCTCGATTTTGTCAGAAAACTTTGTACGCCGCTGGTTTTACATGGCGAGGCCAAACCGGCTTGTACTTCATTCCTCCAAACACTACGATCTCTAGTGAAGTTTTTATCAAGTATGTGTTGGAACCAATGCTCACAAAGGACGTGCCACGGCTCTATGGAAAAGAAGCAAGCAAGGTAATTCTCCATATGGACAGCGCTTCCAGTCACGTGTGTCCTGCCACGTATGCTTGGTTGGATTCTCATGGGTTCAAGTACATTACTAAACTTCAATGGTTGGCCAATTCCCCTGGTGTATCACCGATGGACTTCTTTGGAAACGGGCGGCTGAAAACTGCGACCAAAAAAAGGAAGTACCGCACGCTGAGAGGGCTTAAGGCGGCAGCAAAGGACGAGTGGTCAAAGATCCCTGTGGAACAATTCCAGAATGCACTTTCTAGCTGGTCCAAACGTGTTCTAGAGATTCACAAGGCCAAGGGCCGTAGTCTTCCTCAATGAAAAAAATTCCAGGTCGAAAACTGTATTTTTGAAATAAAACCAAAAGTCCGGACAATGTTACTGAATCAACCTGTAC
>CAZSVP010000029.1:0-1254 GCA_964610335.1 uncultured Candidatus Saccharibacteria bacterium | reverse complement strand
CCGAAGACGGCGACGACGACGTTCTCGGCGTAGAGCTCGAACCAGATGTCGTGTTCCTCGCGCATGTACTTGGCGATCCGGTTGCCGGTTGTCCCAGTGCCGCGGACGTCGATCGAGACCCGCAACGGATCCCAGGCGAAGACGCTGGCGGCCGCGGTGATCTCCTTGCCGAGCACATCGAGCCCGGGGATCTCGCGGATCTGCTGGCGCAGCTCGGTCAGCGAGTCGATCGTCTCGCTGAGCAGCGCCGGGCCCGAGATCGCGTTCTGGCGCCGGGCGGCGTCGAGTGAGACCGAGAGGATCGCGCTCGGGCTCGTCGACTCGACCAGCGTCACCGACCGGTCGACGATCCGCCCGTCGATCCGACCGTCCGGATGCTCCTCGTCGGCGCCGAGGTGGAGGATCGCCGACTGGGTCATGCTGCCGCCGAGCTTGTGGACCGAGTTGAGGACGACGTCGGCGCCGCAGGCGAGGGCGTTGGCGGGAAGCCGGTCGGAGAAGGCGAGGTGGGCGCCCCACGACTCGTCGACGACGAGCGGGACGTCGTGGAGGTGGGCGACCGAGGCGAGACCACCGATGTCGGCGACGGCGCCGAAGTAGGTCGGCGACACCGCGAAGACGGCGACGACGTCGGGTTGCTCGATCAGGGCCTTCTCGAGCGCATCGACGGTCAGGCAGTGGGCGACCCCGAGGTCGTCGTCGATCTCGGGCGCGAGGAAGGTCGGGCGCAGGCCGCTGAGGACGAGCCCGTCGATGACCGAGGAGTGGACGTTGCGCTGGACGATGGCGCGGTCGCCGAGGTGGGCGAGCGCCATGCAGATCGCGTGGTTGCCGCCGGATGCCCCGTTGACCAGGAACCAGCTGCGGCGCGCGCCCCAGGCGTCGGCCGCCAGCTCCTGCGACTGCTGGAACGGAAGGTCGAGCGGGTCGGGGCCGACGTCGATCCCCTCGACGCCGGAGGGGAAGTCGAGGCGCAGCGCGGCGTCGCCGACCGCTGCGCGGAGGCCGGGATCCGCACCGGCGCCGCCCTTGTGACCGGGGATGTGGAATCGGCCCGGGTTGGTCTCCGCGAGGGCGACGAGGGCGTCGAGGTAGGGGGTGCTGTTCTGGTCCATCGCCGTCCACCGTAATACCCGGCCGCCGAATCGGCCATGCGGCCCCCGGGGGCGCTGCTAACCTCGCGTCGTCGCCCAGTGATTGACGACGACCTACCTCGAAGTACCAGGCTCCGCGCTCCCGTCCGGGGGCCGTTGA
>CAZSVP010000028.1:0-1264 GCA_964610335.1 uncultured Candidatus Saccharibacteria bacterium | reverse complement strand
GCGAAAGCTAACTTCCTACCATGAGCAGAAGAGACCGCAGAAAGTTCACGGCCACCTTCAAGACGGAGGTTGTGCTGGAGGCGCTCAGAGAGCGCAAAACGATAAGCGAGCTGGCCCAGCAGTTCGACCTGCACCCCAACCAGATCAGTGCCTGGAAGAAGGAGTTCCTGGAAGGCGCCTTCCGGGTGTTCGAGACGGGGGTGAACCCCGAACATGCGGCCCTGGAAGAGAAGCAGGAGGAGCTCTACAAGCAGATCGGGAAGCTGCAGGTGGAGAACGACTTTCTAAAAAAAAGGGTGCTGCGATGAGCCGACAGGAACAACGCCAGCAGATCGACCGGTCACACCCGGAGCTCTCGATCAGTGAGCAGTGCGCAGCCTTGGGCATTGCGCGTAGCACGCTGTACTACAAACCTAGGACGGCCAATGAGGAAGACCTGCGGATCATGCGGTTGATGGAAGGGCTGCACCTGGAGGACCCCGCGCGGGGCACACGCCGCATGCGTGATGACCTGAGGGACGACCACGGTGTGCGGGTGGGCCGCGCCAAGGTGCGCACCCTGATGCGGCGTATGCGCATGGGATGCGTGTACCGTCGCCCCCGCACCACGGTGATCGAGGCGGCCCGGTACAAGCACCCCTACCTGCTGCGCGATCTGAAGGTGGAGAGGCCGCACCAGGTGTGGGCGATCGACATCACCTACATCCCCATGCGTGGCGGTTACATGTACCTCTGCGCGATCATCGACCTGTGGAGCCGCTACATCGTGGGCTGGAGCGTGAGCAACACCATGGAGGCCGAGTGGGTGTGCGCCGTGGTACGCGATGCGGTGGCCCTGCAAGGCAAGCCGGAGATCATCAATAGCGACCAGGGCAGCCAGTTCACTTCGGACCAATACCAGAAGCTCTTCAAGGCCGGCGGGCCTTGTGAAGGCGTCAAGATCAGCATGGACGGCAAGGGTCGGGCGATCGACAACGTGTTCATCGAGCGCTTCTGGCGAACCCTCAAGCATGACAAGATCTACCTGTGCCCTCCACAGGACGGAGTAGAGCTCTGCCACACTTGTGAAGAGTTCATCCACTACTACAACCACCGCCGCAAGCACTCACGCATCGGCAATGTCCCGCCAGTCGTCAGGTTGCGCATGGCCGCCTGATCTGTCAACAACAAACCGGACTTATGAGTCTCCCCAGACCCCTCGAAAAACACAACCAACACGACTTAAACTTGTCTGAAACCTGTCCAGTTCAACTAGACCACCTCA
>CAZSVP010000027.1:0-1277 GCA_964610335.1 uncultured Candidatus Saccharibacteria bacterium | reverse complement strand
TGATATGTGTTGAGTTTACCGTACGATTAGATTTGGGATAAATCAGGCAACCATTTTACACCCTTCAAAGACTTGGGCTGGCGACCTAAAACCAAGTTTAGCCTGAATCCGCATTCGATTGTAAAAAATCTCAATAAACGACTGAATATCGCTCATAGCCTCCGCACGCGTTTGGTAATGTTGATGATACACCAGCTCATTTTTTAAGGTTGCCCAAAAGCTCTCAATGGGCGCATTATCGTAACAATTGCCTTTAGCACTCATTGAACCCACACATTCATGTTTCTCAATCAGTTGGCGATAAGCATGACTACAATACTGACTACCCCTGTCAGAATGCACAATTAACCCCTTTGAGGGCTTTCGCCGTTTAATCGCCATCTGCAATGCCTGCACCACGATATCAGTGGTCATGCGTGATGATTGACAGTAACCCACCAACTCTCTGGTATACACATCTTTTACCCCAGCCACATACAACCAACCTTCCTCTGTCAACACATAGGTAATATCACTGACCCATGCCTGATTCGCTTGCTTTACCTGCTCAAATTGCTGCTTGAGGTGGTTGTCATACACAGGCTTTTGATGGTTGCTGTGAGTTGTGACTTTAAACCGCTTATGACGCTTGCAGCGAATGTCATGACGCTCTCTGAGGGAACGTACACAATGCAACGATAACGCATGCCCTTGATTTAACAAGTGCTGATGCAGTCTCACCGAACCATAGCTTTCGCGTGTGGCTTCATGGGCGGCCGTGATGAGTGTCAGCGCAGCTTCGTGTTGTTGCTGTCTCTTTGACGGCTGACGATGTAACCAGTCGTAGTAACCTGTCACACTGACACCCAATAACCTTGCCATCACCGATAACGGATAACTCTCGTGATAATAGCTCATGAACGCGTACTTGGCAGGCTGTCTTTCGCAAAGTACGCGGCCGCCTTTTTTAAAATATCGCGCTCCATTTCCGTTAAGGCAAGTTGTTTCTTGAGTTGGCGTAATTCGGTCTGTAAGGCCACTACATCGGGGTTGTAGGTGCTAATGCCTGATAACGCCCCTTGACGGCCTTTGTTGACCCAACTGTGCAGGGTTTGCACAGGTATCGATAAGTCTTCAGCAACTTGGGTGATGCTTTTTAACTCTTCAAGCACTAATTTGACCGCACTGGCTTTTAATTCAGCACTGTAACTTCTGTGTTCTTTCTTTGACATGATAAACTCCAAATAACATCTTAAGTTTACCAAATCTTTTTATACGTTTTTTTCAACACATATCAA
>CAZSVP010000026.1:0-1294 GCA_964610335.1 uncultured Candidatus Saccharibacteria bacterium | reverse complement strand
TCCTGAGCTGCCTCATACCATGTTCCGGTAAAGGTCACGTTCGCGGTGCTGGCGGCGTTTCCGCCGGTTGGCTGCGGCCGCGTGAAATCGACGATGCACTCGTCAAAGTCGCCCAGGCCGATGTCGGTGGCTTCGGTCCAGCGCCAGCGTATTGCCGCGCGCAGGGGGTTCGCAGGATCGAAGCGAATCGCCACCGAGCCCACCTGAATTCGTGGGCCAAGTCCGTTCTGCGGGGTGTACGTGTACGAGTAGAGCGGCGACCTCCACTTGGAGTTGGGTCGATCTATCGGGTTACTGTCTGTTCCCAGCCAGACCGGATTCCCGCCACGATCGTAGGTGTACCAAGTAACTAGCAGCTTGTCCTCATTCTCGATCAGATGAAGGTCCCAGCCGGTCCCATCGCGGCGCGGATTCCACCAGCGGCCAGGTGTAACGGGATGGGAGCCAGGTGCGATTGTGGTCGATGTCCCGCTGCAGGTGGCAATGTCCGGTGCATCAACGTCGCTTTGAGCCAGTAGTTCGGGCGGCAACAGCATTGCACCCGCAACCAAGGCGACTCGCCACAGCCACGATGCGCCAGTCGCACTCGGTCCTGCTTCACGACTAACGGCTATTTGTGGCTGGGTCGGCATAGGCATTGATCGCGAGTTCCAATGGCAGGAGGGGATGCGAGTTGGTGGAGGCGGGCCGAGTTCGCGCGCGGCAAATCCGGCGGACACCTGCCTGCGAATGCGAGCTCAACTGGTGAGGGGCAGGTTCGAGACTAGACTCCATATCGCCACGCCCACAACCCGGACACGGCGAGGTTTGGCCGATTGCGGGCCAATATTCCGGGGTTTGTACTTCGGCAATTTCCTGACTTATCAGGGCATCTCATGACAGCCGTGCTGTTTGAGCAGCGCGGCTGTCAAATCCTACTCAGGTGCAACTGCGTCGACTTGCCGCCTTGCGCGACTTTGGCTTCGTCTGGAAATGCCAACCGCTTCATTCAATAGCACCAGGATTGCGCTTCGAGTGGCTGGCTTTGCGTCCCTCCAGAGTGAGAGCAGCGCTTCCTCAGCGTCGTCTTGGGCATAGGAGCCTTGTGCGACCGCTTCCCGTTCGCCACTGGCATGAACCGCACCGGTGCCGGTCGCAAGCCACTCGAAGGAAGTACCCGTCGACTGCGCGATTCGTACCAGGTGCTCCACGGATGGCGTCGATCCTCTGGGATGTTCCCATTGAGTTACCGCGCTTCGAGTGACGCCGACATTTCGGGCGAGTGTTCCGCGATCAACGTTTCGCAGCTTCCTAG
>CAZSVP010000025.1:0-1320 GCA_964610335.1 uncultured Candidatus Saccharibacteria bacterium | reverse complement strand
TGAGTGTCAGCGTTCGGTGGTGCCGGGCGGTGGCGTCCGATTGCTCGGGTTGGCTCCCGGGCCGGCGGCGGGCTGGCTCTTAGCCTGCGTGTCGGCCGTGTGGCCTGACCTTCATGCGTTGTGTCGCCCGCCGCCGGCCTGGGATCACCGGCGTGACTTGATAGGAGCGTGGCATCGCCCCGACTCAGGCGTGTCCGCCGGAGGTCCGCTTCCGTCGGGTGTTCGAACTGAAGGGACGGTGCTGGATGTTGGTGATTGGGGTGGACGTTCACAAGAGCACGCATATGCTGGCGGCGGTCGACGCGGCGAGCGGCGAGCTGCGCAGCAGCGAGCAGATCGCCGCGACGGCCGGCGGGCATCGCGCCGGGCTGGCCTGGGCCGCGGGGCTCTCGGGCGAGCGGGTGTGGGCGGTGGAGGACTGCCGGCATGTGTCCGGGAGCCTTGAGCGCCAGCTCGTGCAGGCCGGCGAGCACGTGGTCAGGGTGGCGCCGGCCAGGACGGCCAGGACGCGTGCGCGGACCGCGCGCGGCAAGTCCGACGTGATCGATGCGCTCGCGGTCGCCCGCGCGGCGTTGCAGGACGGCATCGCCAGCCTGCCGGTCGCGACGGTCGACGAGCAGGCCGAGGAGATCAAGCTGCTGCTCGATCACCGCGAGGACCTCGTCGGCCAGCGCACCGATGACGAGCGCCGGCTGCGCTGGCACCTGCACCGCATGAGCCCCGAGCTCGAAGCGCAGATCCCCCCGGGCGGCCTGTCGCGCGCGAAGTGGCAGAACCGGGTCTCCAGGCGCCTGGGGCGCCTGCAGGATCCGGTCCGGGTGCGGATCTGCCGGCAGCTGCTGGCGCAGATCAAGCGCAGCGGCGCGCTCGCTGGCCAGCTCGAGCGCGATCTGGCGGCGCTCGTTGAGGCCAAGGCCCCGCAGCTGACCGCGCAGGCCGGCATCGGCACCCTCACGGCAGCGCGGATCATCGCCGAAGTCGGCGACGTCTCGCGGTTCAAGACCGACGCGCAGCTCGCACGCCTGGCTGGCGTCGCGCCGATCCCCGCCTCCTCGGGGCGCACCGACCGCTGGCGCCTGGACCGCCGCGGCAACCGACGGCTGAACTGCGCCCTGCACCGCTGGGCGGTCAACCGCGCACGCCTGGACCCCGAAACCCGCCAGTACCTCGCCCGCAAGCAGGCCGAAGGCAAGAACCGCATGGAAGCCCTGCGCTGCCTCAAGCGCCACCTCGCCCGACGCGCCCTGCGCCTCCTCACCCAGCCCGCCCCCAACCCCGCCGAGCGCCTTGACACGGCCCTCGCCTTGACATAGGAGCAAC
>CAZSVP010000024.1:0-1322 GCA_964610335.1 uncultured Candidatus Saccharibacteria bacterium | reverse complement strand
CAATACTAAACTAACGATTTTCGTGGAAACTGCAGTCGACAGAACACCTCATAAAGCCCAGTCGAACTCTTTATTCCGCTTGCATAACAATAGCGATTCCGAGACAGTCCTCAGGAAAGTTTGGTCATCCATAGGTCATCCTGTGTTAAGAGCGCCCCAAAAAGAAATCCGCCTTGCGGCGGAGATCGGCTTGGTGGGCGAGGTGGGACTTGAACCCACACGTATTGCTACACTAGATCCTAAGTCTAGCGCGTCTGCCATTCCGCCACTCGCCCGGGGACCGAGTAGACAGTATATCACCGCGCCGATCGGGCGGCTGTTGACAGGGTGGCGGGAGGCAACTATTGATACAGGGCGTTCAGGAAGTCTTCGAAGCGGTTCTGTTGCGCCTCTTCCTTGATCAAAATCCCCGCCACGGCAGTCTTCGGCCATGAGGTGCTGATGTTGGTTGTGGCGTTGGTTTTCAGGTTGTGGAGAACGACGTCGCGCGAGTCGCCCTTGGGCGCACCGCTGGCGTAACACAACTCTTCATCGGTGCGGAAGCACGGCGCGAACGGGCTGGGGTTGTTGTTGTCGGGCGAGATTTCTTTTGTCGCGCCCGCATGCGGTAGCGCCGGCAGCACGCGGATGCTGCCGTTCTCCGTTGCCAGCACCACTTTATGCGAGTCCGGGCTTGTCTCAAATGAGCAATATCCGCACTTGTTGACGAACTCATTGGAGTGACCCAACTGCTCGGCAATGGATGATCCTGGTGCCAGCGTGTAGAAGGTTTCTACATAGATGGTCTTGCGCCCGAAGACATCGGGTTTGGTCTTCTGTGTCGCTTCTGCTGTAGCCAGCAGTAATCGCCCGTCGGGCAGGCAACGCACGCGCGAATCTTTGTAATACTTCATTGCCACCAATTTTTGGATGTCGCCGGGTTTGCTGCCCGCGAGCAATCCCGCTCCCGGACCGAGTTTGCTGGTATCGATCTTCGCCACCCAATCTGGTGATTTCTCTTCGCTCGATTCCAGAAAAAAGTAAACTGACTTCCCGTCCGGCGCCCAATCGCAATACTTGGAACATCCTTCCACCAGCAAGACCGGCTCGCCGCCGGCTCCGAGCAGATAGAGGTTTCTTCCATCCTGCACCGCCAGCATGCGCCCGTCTCCCGTGGGGCACGGACGAACCCCGGTCAACGCCTTCGTGTTTCTCCAGACGATCTGCTCGTCCGTCAATTTATCGCCGGCATGCGCATAACTCGCCACCGTGTACATGGACGCCGGCGTGATTTCGTAGTTGTTCCAGTCTTTTCCGAAAACGCTCTTCAACTCGTCGTCATG
>CAZSVP010000023.1:0-1338 GCA_964610335.1 uncultured Candidatus Saccharibacteria bacterium | reverse complement strand
GGCGCGGCACGCCGCCGATCATCATGCCGCAGCTGCCGCAGATCGCCATGCGGCAGGACCAGCGGAACGACAGCGTGCCGTCGAGCTCGTCCTTGATGTACTGCAGGCCCTGCAGCACCGACATGTCGTCGGTGAACGGCACCTCGTAGCGCTGCAACACCGGCTCGGCTTCCTGCTCCGGCCGGTAGCGCAGCACTTCGATGGTGATCGTGCGCGGGCTGGCGTTCATGGCGCTTGCCCCGTCGACGTGGCGGCGGCGTGCGCCGCTTCAGCGTGCTCCGCGGCCGCGCCGTAGGCGCGCACGGCGGGAGCCAGGCGGGTGATCTTCACCGCGCCGTAGTCGATCACCGGCGCGTCCTCGCCCGCGTATCGGGCCAGCGTGTGCTTGAGGAAGCCGGCGTCGTCGCGCGCCGTGTACCCGTCGAGGCGCTGGTGCGCGCCGCGCGATTCGCGTCGATGCAGCGCCGACACCGCCATCGCCTGCGCCACCTCGAGCTGGTAGCCGAGTTCGATCGCGAGCAGCCAGTCGGTGTTGAACACCCGCGACTTGTCCTCGACCTCGAGGCTGCGGTAGCGCTCGCGCAAATCGGCCAGGACCTCGCAGGTGCGCTGCATCTCCTCGCCGGTGCGATAGATGCCGCAGCCGCGCTCCATCGCCTGCGCCATCTCGCGCCGCAGGGTCGAGGTCCGCTCGCGGCCGCCGCTGGCCCGCACGATGCCCAGCGCGCGCTCCCGCGCGGCCTCGGCGTGCATCGCCAGTGCCGCCGAGACCGTTGGCGCTGCGTTGCGCGCATGGATCGCCGCCTGCTCGCCGGCGACCCGGCCGAACACGCACAGCTCCGCGAGCGAGTTCGAGCCGAGTCGGTTCGCGCCATGGATGCCCACGCTCGAGCACTCGCCGGCGGCGTACAGGCCCGCCAGCGGCGTCGCGCAGTGGCCGTCGACCAGGATCCCGCCCATGGTGTAGTGCGCAGCCGGGCGCACCGGGATCGGCGCCCGCGCCGGATCGATGCCCAGGTACTGCTCGGCCAGCTCGTAGATCTGCGGCAGGCGTTCGCGCAGCTTGCGCTCGCCCAGGTGGCGCAGGTCCAGGTGCACCACCGCGCCGTGCGGGCCGTCGATCGTGCGGCCCTTCTGTTCCTCGTACCAGAAGGCCTGGCTCAGGCGATCGCGCGGACCGAGCTCCATCGCCTTGTTGCGCGGCACCGGCTCGGCGGGGCCGAGGCCGTAGTCCTGCAGGTAGCGGTAGCCGTCCTTGTTGAGCAGGAAGCCGCCCTCGCCGCGGCAGGCCTCGGTGAAGAGCAGGCCGGTGCCGGGCATGCAGGTCGGGTGGTATTG
>CAZSVP010000022.1:0-1343 GCA_964610335.1 uncultured Candidatus Saccharibacteria bacterium | reverse complement strand
CGAGGTTGTGTGGAAACGCCCATGCACGGTGGGTCACTGGCGATAGCCGAGAATGATGGTTTTAACCGGAGCCGATTTTGGTCGAAATTTGAGCGTTAAAAGCAGGGGGTTTTGCCCTGAATGCTTCAAGTAGCGGCCACATACCTCCTAATAGCCATCATCAGTTCGTCAGCTCCCAGCAGATTGATGACCCTGCGCAGGTTGTAGCCGAGGACATGCAAGCTCATCTCTGTTTTGATGTTCTTCAGCCGTCGCATCAGAAAGTGTGCTGAACCCATCCAGAATTTCAGTGTGCCGAAGACATGCTCAACCGTGCAACGGCGTTGCTTCATCTTCCCGGGCGTGATGTTCATCCGGTGTTGCATGGCGTCGAGCACGCCTTCGTGCTCCCAGCGCCGAACACGCCTTTCCTTGCCGGTCGTGCATTGAGGTTTGAGTTCACAGCGTTGGCAGGCGGTGGTGTAGTAGCTGTTAATCAACAGGCCGGCTTCGACTGATGAATGACGGCGTGGCAATCGTTCTCCGGCAGGGCAGCGATATTCATCGTCCGCTTCGATGTAGATGAAATCGCGCTTGTCGAACAGTCCTTTGGCCTTGTTATCGGAGGTCATCGTCTTCGGGACCCAGGGCGTGATGCCAGCCTCAACGCATTTGAGGATTTCCGGTCCTTTGAAATAGCCCCGGTCCGCCAGGACATCCAGTTGCCCGGAGCCAGTCGCCTCCCACGACTTCATCGCCATATTCGACAGCTGCCGACGGTCATGACCTTCGTTGGTCACCTCATGAGTCACAATGAGGTGGTGCCTCGTATCCACCGATGCCTGGACGTTGTAGCCCACCATCCCAGTACCGCGACCACTGGTTGCCATCGAGCGGGCGTCCGGGTCGGTCAGCGAGAGTTGTTCATCGGGCTGTAGCTTGAGTTGCTCTTCAATTTGACGGAGATATTCCATCTGCTGGCGAAGCTTGCCTAACTTTTCCTGGATGTGCTGACCGCGCTGGCCGGCATCGGGCGATTGCGTTCTGTCGGCGGTATCCAACTCCTGCAAATACCGCTCGATGCTCTCGTCGATTTGCTTCATCCGCTGTGCCAGCTTGTGCGGTGTGAAGTTCTTGTCGCGGTTATTCACGGCCTTGAACTTGCTGCCATCGATGGCTACGGTGGCTTCGCTGAACAAATCGAGTTGGCGACAGAGGGCCACAAAGCGCCGGCAGACATTGCGGATGCCTTTGCCGTTGTCGCGGCGAAAGTCAGCAATCGTTTTGAAGTCCGGACACAGGCGGCCGGTCAGCCACATCAATTCAACATTCCGCCCGGCTTCTCTCTCCAGCCGCCGACTCGA
>CAZSVP010000021.1:0-1358 GCA_964610335.1 uncultured Candidatus Saccharibacteria bacterium | reverse complement strand
GAGCAACTCAACATTTTGAGTGCGAGGTCGATATCAGGAACGGCCTCGACTGTCGTCTCCGGTAACACGGACACCAGCGATCTGTAATCCTCAGGTCTGTCGTAGATGAATAGGATCTTCAGGTTGGTTCTCGCTTTAGGTCAGTATTAGGAGCACTGTCTTAAGATCGCTCAAGTCACCGATTACTTTTCGTTTGGGCTGGGGCTGGTCTCTAAGCAGTGTCGGGGTGGCGATGATTCTTTCGATCTCGGCTGCTTCCGGATGTGTCAGAACATCTATTACTTGATATTCGCAGTCTCCCAGTACTTTGACAATCACTTTCAAATTTTCTTGTGCCGCGCGCGACGCTCTTGAATCTCCAGAGATAAACAGCCGCAGTTTGAACTTGGTGTTGCCTGGCGCTGGATAGTCAGGGTCGGCAGGCGCGGGAGTGTCTTGTGATTCAGATCCCGGATTGGGGAGCAAGTCCAGAATTTTGCGGGCGAGGATCGTCGCGCCTGGAATTCTCTCGAGTGCACCATCGCGCACAGCGCGAAACAGCCAGGGCTTTCGTTCGCTGATCTCCGCAGTCGGACGGTCTGCGCGAGACGCCAGCCACAATGCCTCCTGAATCAGAAGATTGATTTCCGGGTCTGCGGTCCGGAATGGTATCAGAAGATTTTTTAGTAACTCCAGGGACTCAAGAAGCTCACGACGACGATTATGTTGTGGCTTCAGTCTTTGTGCCTGATGTTCGGTTCGCTCCCAGCTGTCCATAAATGCACCAACACGTGCCGGAGTTTCGCCTGAAACGGGGGTTTCTGTCGAAATCTGGCGATAGCAATTTCAGCTAAGACCAAAGACGAGTAATTAAAGTTCCTTGCGCTGTGGTCAATATGCTACCGGCGACACGCGCTCACGCAGTCTACCACTCATTTCTACGAATTACATATAATTTCGCTGACTATGAGCAGAGTCGAAGAAACGCTTCCAGCGCCGACGTGTCGGAAACCATGCCGATGAAGCTCTCACGCGGGAGCGGCGCTTTTCTAACTAGCGTCGGCACGGCAATCACGTTTTCTTTCTCGGCTTCTTCGGGATGCTGGCAAACATCAATTACGGACAAATCAGCACCTGGAGGCATCAATTTGCGCACAGTCGAAGCCACGTGCTGTGTCTGTGGTGTCACAAATAGAATCAGGTTGCATTTAGCCATATGTCCATCCACTCAGGCGCTTGGACGCAATCCTATCGATTTGCCGCCGACTCAAGCTCATCGATATCAATTGTGCCACAGATTCTCAACTGGAGTGATGATTTGTTCAACAGTTCTGGGACTGGTCGCCTGATTCATCGTGTTGGGAGTCACTGCGTCCGAA
>CAZSVP010000020.1:0-1364 GCA_964610335.1 uncultured Candidatus Saccharibacteria bacterium | reverse complement strand
GGGTCTTTGGGAATCGCCGTGGAATGCCCCAATATATTGGGGTCAATGAATCGAAACCATCCTATGGAGCATTCCCATGTCTATTCCGATTGAGCATCTGCTGAACATTCCAGGAATTCGCGTCTTGAGCGTCAATTATGACGAGAAGAAAATCGAATGCCAGATCGAGTCAACCCGAGGGTATTCGATTTGTCACAAATGTGGCCGGAAGGCCAGCGACTTTCACGAACACGAAAAAGAACTGGAACTGCGGCATCTGCCGATATGTGGCCGGCAAGTAGTTCTCCGGCTGCGCCCCAAACGCTATCGCTGTCCGTACTGCGACGGAGGCGTAACCACTACGGAACGCCTGGATTGGTACGACGCTAAAGCCGGTTGCACGAAAGTCTATGCGGACTTCCTCTTGCTTGAACTGGTCAACAGCACGATTCAAGATGTCGCCAAGAAGCACGGCGTCACCTATGATCTCGTGCGTGGCGCTCTCACCCGCTACGTCAGGAGCGAAGTCGATTGGAGTCAAATCGAAGTTCTGCGCATCCTGGGGCTGGATGAAATCTCCCTGCTCAAAGGGCATCGTGACTTTGTGACCATCGTCAGCACACAAGACAAGAACGGAAACCCGGTTCTGCTGGCCGTGCTGAAAGGGCGCGAGAAAAAGACGGTGGTCGAGTTCCTGAAGACGATCCCGGAGCGGTTGCGAGAAGGGGTCGAGGAAGCTTGCTCCGATCTCTATGAGGGCTTCATCAACGCGGTTGAAGAAGTCCTGCCCAACGCCAAGGTTGTCGCCGATCGTTTTCACGTGGCCAAACTCTATCGCGCCGCAGTGGACGAATTGAGAAAGATCGAAATGAAAGAACTCAAACAGGTGCTCAAGAAAGAAGAATATGCCGGACTCAAAGGGGTTCTTTGGGCCTTGCGAAAAAAGAGCGAAGACCTGGAGCCGGAAGAAAGAGAGACACTCGACCTCCTCTTTGAGTGTTCCCCGTTGTTGCGCAAAGCTTATCGCCTGCGCGAGAAACTTACCCGTATCTTCGACAACGAAAAGCATACCGTCGAGTCAGGCCGCCGAGCCATTCGCCGGTGGATGGCGGAGGTCAGAGAGAGCGAACTGACCTGCTTCGACTCATTCCTGTCCACACTGGAAGAACGGATGGATTTAATCACGAACTACTTCATCAGCCGTTCATCGAGCGGTTGGGTCGAGGGGCTGAACAACAAAATCAAAGTGCTCAAGCGCCGCTCTTATGGGATCAAAAATCTGGCCAATTTGTTCCGACGCCTCTGGCTTGATCTGAACGGCTATGAAGCTTTCGCGCACTGATACACAAGATATTGGGGGCCTTCACGGTGATTCCCAAAGACCC
>CAZSVP010000019.1:0-1375 GCA_964610335.1 uncultured Candidatus Saccharibacteria bacterium | reverse complement strand
CGGAAGAGTGAGCAGAGACGGCAGGAAGAGTTCGTCGAACAGGCGCGAGCGATGTACGTGCGACTGCGTGGATGGCGAGCAGCGAACCTGGAGGCGAGCTTTGACGAGGTAGCAGATCAGGTAACGCAAGAGCGGCAGAAATTGATGGCAGCGCTACTGGGAGAACTGGCGGCGCAGCCAGAGGAAGAGCCGGGGGAGGCGGAGGTCTGCGAGGGGTGCGGGAATGGATTGACGCCGAAAGGGAAGCGGGAGAGAGGGGTAGGACACCTGGAAGGGGAGGTGAGGATCGCCCGGGAGTATCACTACTGTGACGAGTGTCAGAGTGGTCTTTTCCCCCCTGGACCGCAAACTGAAGCTGACCGCGCACGCGTGGAGCCAACGTACAATTGAGAATGCGCTGCGCATCGGTGCGGAGATTCCGTCGTACAAACGGGCAGCCGAGAGCTTCACGGCATTGACTGGGGTGGCGATATCGAAAAGCAGCATGCAACGCCTGGTCAACGAGAGCGGGCAGTTGTTGGTAGCGCACGAAGCGGCGGAGGCACGCGCAATCGTGGCGACGCCCAAAGCAACGGATGAGGTTGTGTGGCGGGAACGCGTCACCCCCGCAAGCGAGATTATGGCCGTCTCTTCAGATGGCGTCCTGATCAATATCGTTGGCGAAGGCTGGAAGGAAGTGAAAACGGTGAGCATCTCGGCCGTGACGCACACCGTCGATGCGACCACTGGCGAACGCGAGGTGGCACTGACGCAACATAGCTATCGAGCAGGGCTATGGGATGCGCCAACCTTTGCTGCGCACCACTGGGCTGAGGCGTGTCGCCGGGGCGTGGATAATGCCAAGACCGTCGTCTGTGTCAGTGATGGCGCCGCCTGGATTTGGGCGATTGTCTTCATGTGCTTTGCCGTGCGGGTTGAGATTCTGGACTGGTGGCATGCCGTACAACGGCTCTGGGCGATTGCCGATGCCTACTTCTCCCCTGGCGATGAGGCGGCAGAGTGGGTCACCGCTCAGAAGAGCGCTTTCGCTGAGAGTCGCTTGCGCCAGATGATGCACGCTGTTCGCCTGCTCTATCCCAGAGGCCGCACACTGCCCGAACCCGTTCGCCAGGCCGTTGGCTACATCTTCCGCAATCGCAGGCGCATGGATTATGCCGCTTTTCGCAGCGCTGGCTATCCCATCGGCAGTGGCACCATCGAATCAGGCTGCAAAACCGTCGTCCAGGCCCGCATGAAACAAGCCGGCATGCGCTGGAGTCGCTCTGGTGCGCAGTCCATGCTTGCCCTTCGGTGCCTCCTCCTCAGCGACCGCTGGCACGAACTTCGCACTCTCGCTCCCCCATCCTGATTCTCACCAAATTCCTGGGACGCACCC
>CAZSVP010000018.1:0-1383 GCA_964610335.1 uncultured Candidatus Saccharibacteria bacterium | reverse complement strand
GCTGTCGTTCGAGTGGGCCCTGATCGACGGCGTCAACGACCGTCCGAGCGACGCCGCCGAGTTGGCCCACTACGCCCGATCGCTCCGCGCCCACGTCAACCTCATCCCCCTCAACCCCACCGAGGGGTACCGGACGCGGGGCACCGCTCCCGAGAAGGTGGCCACCTTCGCCCGGCGCCTCCAGGACCTCGGCGCCAACGCGACCGTGCGGCGCAACCGCGGCACCGAGATCTCCGCGGCCTGCGGCCAGCTGCGTGCCGCCCACGTCCAGCTCCGGGAGCGGGCCCGACCCCGCCCCTGACCGGCGCCGCGCCATGAGGGATCAGCGTACGAGGACGGTGAGGCCCCCCGGGGTGCGGACGGCGTCGCGGAGCACCTCGCCGGCCTCGACCCGGGCGCCCGGCCACAGCACCGCCCGCTCGACCTGCCCCTCGACCACGGCCCCCGCCCCGATGACCGGGGCGCCGTCGGATGCCGTCAGGTTGGCGGCCAGGTAGTCCGCCGGCGTGCCGCAGTCCACGAAGGCCCCGCCGTGGCGCACGACCTCCAAGGCACCCCGGTCGGCCCAGGGCCGCCAACAGAGCTCGTAGAGGCCGCTCGGCTCGGCTTCGAGGCCCACCACGGCTGCCCACGGGAGCAGGCAGCCGACCACCGAGACGCGGGGCTGGAGGGCGTCGGCGCCCACCAGCAGCAGACGGACCCGCTCGCCGTCCCAACCCGCGAGGAGCGCGTCGAGGGGGTCCGGGCACCAGGCGTCGGCGTTCACCACGGCGACGGCCCGGCCCCCGATCCACGGCCGCAGTTGGCCGACCGCGCCGGCGGTGCCGAGGGCGACGGGCTCTTCGAGGGACACGTGCACGTCGGGTCGGGTGGCGAGGTGCCCTTCCATGGCGGCACGGCCGTGATGTACGTTCACCGAGAGCTCCCCGACCAGGGGCCGCATGCGGGCAAGCGCCAGGTCGACGAGCGGCACGTCGCCGACGGGGCACAGGGCCTTCGGACGCTCCCAGGTCAAGGGTCGCAGGCGGGTGCCGGCGCCGGCGGCGAGCACAACGCCGACCACCGGGTCCGTTGCGGGTCCTGCCAGACTGTCAGCCATGCAGACCCGCCGCTGGACCAATGCGTCGCAACCTCAAACCCTCCAGATGGCCGTACTCCTGCTCTATATCAGCGCCGCCTTCGACGTGCTCTTCGGCGGGTTCGCCAACCCCCTCGTGCTGGCCCTCGCCGCCGGCAGCGTGGCTGCGGGCTACGGCATCGCCAACGAGCGCAAGTGGGGCTACCTGCTCGGCGTCGGCGTGGCCGCCATCGCCGTGCTGCCCTACGTGTTCTGGCTGGTGGCCGGCGGCCTCAGCACCACTCTCGTCATCAGCGCCATGTTCC
>CAZSVP010000017.1:0-1385 GCA_964610335.1 uncultured Candidatus Saccharibacteria bacterium | reverse complement strand
CGTTCCAGGCCACGACTTCCGCGAGGTGCCGGTAGCCGTCCACCGGCGGCTGCATCGGATTCAGGGGACCGAGCAGATTGCCCCGATCGGCCACCGCGAAACCGCGCGCGAGCAGGGCCGGGCCGATGCCGGCGACGCGCAGCGCCTCGGGCCCCATCGAGGCGCCGCGATGCCCGCCCCCGACATCGGTCGGCGCGCCGATCAGGGAAATGGGCGGAGGGCTGCGCATGTGGGCTCGCGGACAGTGCGTGAGGGTCGCAAGGATAGCGGCGCCACGACGCGCTGGCGAAGCGCTCAGCGGCGGTGGCTGGCCGCGACCACCTGGCGCAGCACGTCGGCGAGGTCGGCCGGCCCCACGGTCTTGCGCAGCACGGCGGCGAAGCCGGCATCCATCGCCACCTGGCGCGGCAGGGGGCCGGCGTCCACGGTCAGGCATACGCGTGGCACCGAGGCGAATTCCGGCGTGTCGAGCAGCGAACGCGACACCTCGGTACCGGTGATGCCATCGAGCCAGTAGTCGATCACCACGATGTCGGGCCGCTCCAGCACCATTTCGGCCAGCATCGCCTGCGGGTCGGCCACCGCGCGCACGCGCAGTCCCTGCGCCGCCAGCGCCTCGCGCCACTGCTCGGCCTGGGCCGGATCGTCCTCCACCAGCACCACGTACAGCGGCGCGCCGTGCTCGGCGCCGCCGCGAGCCGCGCCCGGCTCGCCGGCGTTGTCGCGCGAAGCGCGGCCCAGCGCGCGCAGCAGCATCTCCACCGCGCCGCCCAGCTCCTGGCACAGCTCCTGGAGCGGGATGCGCAAGGTCGGCGTCTCGGCGTCCCACTCGCCCAGGCGCTCGTCGACCCGCAACGCGTGGCGCCCGAGGTCGGAGAATCCGTAGGCCGGCGCCGAACCGGCGAGCCGGTGCACCAGCAGTTGCAGCGCCTCCTTGGCCGCCGCAGAGTCGGCCGCCGCGAGCCAGCGCTCCCAGGCCAGGGCCAGTTCGCGCAGCTTGTCGGGCAGGGCCGCGCGGAAGCGCGCCACCAGGGCGTCGGCCGCCGGACTGCTGTTGCTGCGCTGGTCCATGCCTCCCCCCGGGCCGTCAGATTAGCACCGCCGCCGCCGGGCGCCGGGCGGAATTCACGCCCCCGCGACATTCAACGGCCCAGGGTCATGGACCTGCAGTCGCGCCGACCGCATCCCGCCCCCTGCCAGAGGCATCGCCATGAGCAACCTCATCGACCAGGTCCTGGGTTCCCTGGACGCCAACTCGATCGACCGGATCGCCGCCCAGCTCGGCACCAGCCCGCAGCACGCGGAGGGTGCGATCCAGGCGGCCTTGCCACTGCTGATCGGCGCGATGGGGCGCAACAGCGCCCAGCCCGATGGCGCGCAGGCCC
>CAZSVP010000016.1:0-1398 GCA_964610335.1 uncultured Candidatus Saccharibacteria bacterium | reverse complement strand
CCGGGTCTGACCCGCTCTCCGCGGCACGCCACGCGCAAGTCGTCTACGGTCCCCGGTGTCCAAGGTGATCAACGGGAGGAATGACCGTGGCAGAGCGAACGGAATCGGAGCACGGTGGGCGGCGGCGACGCCGGCGGGGGTTGCTGGCGGCCGCGGTGTTGGTGCTGGTGGGGTTCGTGGTGTTGCCGGTCGGTCCCGTTGCCGCGGCGCCGGGGAACGACAACCTCGCGAATGCGGTCGTGATCGCGGGAGCGTCCGGTGGGACGGCGGGTACCACTGTGGACGCGACCGGTGAGGGCGGCGAAACCGCCCCATTCGCGCCGATCAACTCCGTCTGGTACCGCTGGACGGCGCCGGCGACCGGAACCGCGACGTTCGACACCTGTGGTCCGCTTCGGGACTACGACACCACCCTTGCGGCGTTCACGGGCGCTGCCTTCCCGCTCGTCCAGCTGACCTCCAACGACGATTCCTGCGGCTTGGGCAGCCGGATCACGTTCCCGGCGGTCGGGGGCACGGTCTACCAGATCCAGGTCGACGGCTTCGTCGGCGCTACGGGGGACTTCCCGTTGAACTGGGTGCTGGCGGGGCCCGGGCCGATCGCCGAGATCCGCACACCGGCGAACCACGCGATCTATGAGGTCGGTCAGGTCGTGATCGCGGACTTCTCCTGCTCAGCCGACAATGGCTCGGGGGTGGCCTCCTGTGTGGGCACGGTGCCCGACGGGTCCGCCGTGGACACCAGCGTGGCCGGTGAGGACTTCCGGTTCGAGGCGACTGTGGTCGACGGAACCGGCCAGTCCTTCACTGCGGTGCACTTCTATGACGTTGTGCCGGCTCCGGCGGCGGCGACGTGTGACGGTCTTGCGGTCACGGTGGACCTGGGGCAGGGGGAGACCCCGACCGAGGGCGATGACGTGATTCGGGGCACCCACGGCGAGGACGTCATCGACGGTGGTGGTGGCAACGACACCATCTGTGGTCGCGGCGCCCGGGATCGGATCGACGGTGGTGCGGGCCGGGACCGGATCTTCGGCGGTGGGGGCAAGGACTCCCTGGACTCCGGCGGTGGTGGCGGCCTGCTTGCGGGCAATGACGGCAGCGATGGGCTGCGCGGCGCGCAGGGCAGTGACAACCTGCGGGGTGGTCGGGGCGATGACCAGCTCGAGGGCCGTGCCGGCAATGACAACCACGATGGCGGGCTCGGCACCGACCGTTGCTTCGGTGGTTCGGGGATCGACACGGCCACGGCCTGTGAGGCGACCGTCGACATCCCCTGATCGGTGACGAGAGGCTGGGTGGCCGTGGGGACACGGCCACCCAGCCCGGGTCCCCGATCGCGGGCCCGCCGCCGGGGACGTGTGCCGGGGCCGCGGAGCGATCAGCCGGCCGCGGCGG
>CAZSVP010000015.1:0-1527 GCA_964610335.1 uncultured Candidatus Saccharibacteria bacterium | reverse complement strand
GGGGGAGAAACACGAGCGGTTTTGTAAGATAAGGAACTCACCAACCAAAGTGAAGTTGCTATCGGACAAAACCGCTCATGATCGAGATTATCGCACTGCTTGCCTGCTTGAACCAATGTCTGGATCAGACGACGACGCGTCAGATGGAAAGAGTCATCGGTGCGGTGTTGACGATGACGGGGCGTGTGACCATGTTGGGCATTGCGCGTTGGGCGGACAAAGGCGGCAGCTACCGGACGGTGCAGCGCTGGTTCAATCGGGTGTTGCCGTGGGCGCAGATAAGTTGGCTTTTCTTCCGCACCCATCTGTATCGACCGGGTGAGGTGTATCTGGCCGTTGGTGACGAGAGTGTCATCAGCAAAGCCGGGAAGAAGACATTTGGACTGGATCGCTTTTTCTCGTCGATCGCCAACAAGCCGATCCCAAGCATCAGTTTCTTCACGCTGGCGCTGGTCAGCGTGAGCGATGGTGTTTCCCACCCGCTGCTGACGGAGCAAGTGGTGAAGTCGGCCGCTTCGGCCGACCCGGCAACCAGCAAGCAGGCTGTGACGAAGCAGCACACCAGCAAGAAGAAGGCGGCAACCAAGAGGAGTGCAACCAAGAAGAAAGCCAAGAGCAGGCAAGACAACAAGGCTGGCAGGGCTGGCAAACGAAAAGCGGGCCGGCCCAAAGGCAGCCAGAACAAAGACAAGCGTCAAGTTGAATGGAACGGCGAACTGCACATGATGGAACGGCTGGTCAAGCAGTTGTTCACCTTGATTGGCGGGCTTTTCCCGCTGACCTATCTGGTGCTGGATGGTCACTTTGGCAACAACAACGTCTGTCAGATGGTGCAGCAGAGTCTGGGACTGCACCTCATCTCGAAGCTGCGCAGTGACTCGGCCCTCTACTTCGAGTACGAGGGTGAGCAGAAGAATTCTGGTCCGCGACGTCGCTATGGCGACAAGATCGACTATCGAGCAATTCCAGAGCGGTATCGGATGGAGACCACGCAAACCAAGGGAGTTCGTACAGATGTGTACCAGGCCAGGATGTTGCATACGTGCTTTGCCGACCCCATCAACGTCGTGCTCTTGGTCAAGACCAATCTGGTGAGTGGCGCACGAGCACATGCCGTGCTCTTCAGCAGCGATCTCAAACTCACCCATGACACGCTGATTCACTACTATCGCCTGCGCTTCCAGATCGAATTCAACTTTCGCGACGCCAAGCAGTTTTGGGGCATGGAGGACTTCATGGTCATCAAAGAGACGCCTGTTACCAATGCAGTCAACCTTGCGCTCTTCATGGTCAACGTCTCTCGCCGCCTGCTGGCTGATTTTCACAGCGTACAGCCTGGCGCAGGCGTCTTGGATTTGAAGGCGTTCTTTCTGGGTTGCAAATATGTCCAGGCAACCGTTAAATTGCTTCCCGAATCGCCCGCTCCAGATATTATTACTGCCATCGTTCGTCAGGTTGCCAGCACGGGTGCTATTCACTCGACTCAGCCTGATCTCTTTCACCCATAGATATTTGGCGAAGGTATTG
>CAZSVP010000014.1:0-1553 GCA_964610335.1 uncultured Candidatus Saccharibacteria bacterium | reverse complement strand
GAGCATAGGTTATAGCACCAGATCCATTGTCGATACTAGTTAGCCCGGTACCACCTAAGAAGGTTACAGTGCCACCCTGACTAATAGTACTAGTTCCGCTATCACCTGCTGTATCAAATAACGTACCACCGCTTACCACACACGTAGGGCAACTCAGGCTAAGTGAACCACCAAGACTTACTAATCCACCACCCGACAGTGGGCCAGTAGTGCCAACAGTCAAGGATGAGTTAGCTAGTGACGAGTTAGGTATACCCGTAAGAGTAACTGAATTAGTGCCAGCTGCTGTTAAGCGTCCTTGAGCATCCACTGTGAAGTTAGGAACATTCAAGCTACCATTGGCGTTATCACTAGCAGTGTAGCTCCCTGCCGTCACTGTAGTGTTATCTAAGTTAACAGTGACTGTATCAGTAGCTGAGGCTACGGAGCTTAGGCCAGTGCCGCCAGCGATATTAATAGTGTCGCCTTGACCAATAGCTTGAATTGGGCCGGAGTCACCAGATATTGATAGTAAAGTTCCACTTGTTATTTGGCTGGCGTCAATAGCAATTGGCGTGGTAGCAGCAGCACTTAGACGGCCCTTGGCATCAACTGTGAAGGTGGCAACTGAACTAGCCGAACCATACGATCCAGCCCCAACTCCAGTATCAGAGAGGTTGATATTACCAGCACTTGCAGTAAAGTTGGTACCATTGAACTGAGCAATACCTTTTTGTGTGGTACTTGCGTCATCAATCGTAACCGCATTGCCGGCACCAGTGGCGTTATTAATAGTAACTGCTGGCCCGGTTTGACTATTGATAGACGTAATGGTTCCACCACCTCCGGTTACATAAGGTTGACAGCTCCAGTCCGATGATCCCGCTGTCCAAACCAATACTGTTTGATCGGAACAACCACGTAACAAGCTAAGTCCATCCGATGCTACTTCTAATCCAGAGTTGCTAGAGGTTGTACCAGTCGTACCTGTGGTTGGTAATAGCACACCAAGAGTGTAAGGGTCACCTAGAGTACCTGTTCCAGATCGAACTAGCCCTTGATTGGCCGTAGCATTTAGTACAAAACTACTAGCTGTAGGAGTTTCCCAAGTTGGAGCTCCCGCTCCATTGCTTGTCAATACCTGCCCTGCTGTACCAACAGCTGTAAAGTTATAAGAGGAACCATTACTATAAGGGACAGAACCAGCCGAGCCAATAGTGCCACTGTTAGTACCTCCCCGAGCAATTGGAAGAATGCCTGTAGTAACTTGGCTCGCATCAATTGCAACGGCAATAGTACCAGCTGCTGTTAATCGACCTTGGGCATCAACCGTAAAAGTCGAAATACTACTAGCCGATCCATAACTACCAGGCGTAACCGCTGTGTTATCTAAGTTAACAGTGACTGTATCAGTAGCTGAGGCTACGGAGCTTAGGCCAGTGCCGCCAGCGATATTAATAGTGTCGCCTTGACCAATAGCTTGAATTGGGCCGGAGTCACCAGATATTGATAGTAGTGTACCAGAAGTTATTTGTGAAGCACTAATCGCAATTGGAGTAGAGCCGGCAGCAGTT
>CAZSVP010000013.1:0-1729 GCA_964610335.1 uncultured Candidatus Saccharibacteria bacterium | reverse complement strand
GTGTCCGTCCGCTGCTCTACGTCGTAGCGCAGCGAATGTCAATCTGATTTCCTAAGACGGTTACCACTGAAGGCGTGAGCCTTATGGTGGAGACCAATTCTGAGGAAGAAGTTGTTGAAGTTGGTTCGTTTTTAGGCTGTTGATGCGCGAGAGGACATCGGCATACCAATCGACCGGGTTAATGCCGTTGCGCTTGGCGGAAGCGATAAAGGAGAGATGGATGGCAGTGGCTTTCGCGCCTTCGTCGGAGCCGGCGAAGAGGCTGTTTTTCCGCACCAGCACCCAGCATTTGATTGCGCGCTCACATTCGTTATTGTCAATCGCAATGTCGGGATTTTTGAGAAATCGGGTGAGCGCGAGCCAGTGATTCAATGTGTAGTTGATCGCTTTCATGAGTTCATGGCTCGGATTGAGTTTGGTCCTCGCGCACGAAATTATGGTGCGCAGCTGTTTGACGAGCGGCTTCGATTTTTTGCGCCGCACCGCCAGCCGGAACTCCTTCGGTTGATCTTTGATGTCCTTCTCGATCTTATACAGGTCTCGATAAATGTCGAGAACGGTGTTGCGAATATCCTCGTCATTGGATTGGGCGTCAAAGTATCTGCGCCTGGAATGGGCACTACAACCAGCTTCAGTTCGCTGACCGTCTTCGAACAGAGCGTCGAAACCTCCGGCAGCGTCAGCCTGAACGATGCCCTGGTAATCTTTGAGAAATTCAAGATTTCTGTCGAAGGACAGCTTTTTCGAGTAGTCGAACATTGTGATCTTGCGCTTGGAGTCACCGACGTAGGCAGTAATTTTGCCTTTGCGGATGTTGCCCTTTTGCGAGCGATCTTGAACTTTGATGGACGAGTCGTCTGTCTTGATGATGGCAGATCTGAACAACTCTCTCTTTTGCAAGTCGTAGAGCAGAGAGAGAGTGTTAGCGGTGGCTTGCATCCAGTCGCATTGCGTGGAGCGCGGAATCGATACATTGTTGCGCGCAAAGATTTTTTGTTGTCGATTGTTGGGAAGTCCGTCGTCGAGTTTGCCGACAATAATTTCCCCCAAGAGGCGTGGTCCGGCATAGCTGCCAGGGATTGGTGCGCAGGGCTTGTCTGCTGTGACGACGTACTGTCTGCACTTTGGGCAGGCTCGCGTCTCCTGGCTATGCGCGAGGATCTTCAAGCTAGCGCTTACCATCTCGAGCTGATGCGTAATCGCGTGGCTAACGAAAACGGTGTCGACTTCGCAGTTGGGACAGGTCGAATCTTCCGGCTTGACGGTGTGCTGGACTGGTTGGTGTGGAAGTTTGCTGGCGTTGTCGAGAATATGTTTTATGCCGCCAGGTTTTTCCTTGTCGGTGTTGAAAGAGCGCTCAGATTTGGTGCGAGCAGGGCGAGGGTTATGCCGCTCCGTCTTTGGACCGAAGTCATTACGGTCTCGTTTCTTCTTCTGTTGAAGCAATTTGTCCAGTTTGGACTGCACCTCAACGAGGAGGGCGCGCAGCTCGGCATTGCCCTCGGTGGCTTGCTTAAGCTGCTCCTGCAGTTGCGAAACGGTCTTTCCCAGCTCGGCGATGATGGTATGCAGCTGCGCATTTTCTTTTCTGAGGCGCTCGTTTTCGCTAGGTGATTTAGGCAACGCAAATACCAGAGTGACACCGTATACGGTACCACTCCGGTGGGTAAATTACAGCTTAGATCTAGCTGATCCAGCTTACACCACACGTGGTGGCGACATTACCTGC
>CAZSVP010000012.1:0-1745 GCA_964610335.1 uncultured Candidatus Saccharibacteria bacterium | reverse complement strand
GACTACCAGGGTATCTAATCCTGTTTGATCCCCACGCTTTCGTGCCTCAGCGTCAATAACAGTCTGGCAAGCTGCCTTCGCAATCGGTGTTCTGTAACATATCTAAGCATTTCACCGCTACACGTTACATTCCGCCCACCTCGACTGTATTCAAGTCGCACAGTATCAATGGCATACTAATAGTTAAGCTACCGCCTTTAACCACTGACTTATGCGACCGCCTACGCACCCTTTATACCCAGTAAATCCGGATAACGCTTGCACCCTCCGTATTACCGCGGCTGCTGGCACGGAGTTAGCCGGTGCTTATTCCTAGGGTACCGTCAAGTGCTCAAGAATGACCTTTTTTCGTCCCCTATAAAAGAAGTTTACAACCCAGAGGGCCTTCATCCTTCACGCGGCATGGCTGGTTCAGACTTTCGTCCATTGACCAATATTCCTTACTGCTGCCTCCCGTAGGAGTCGGGCCCGTGTCTCAGTGCCCGTGTGACTGGTCGTGCTCTCACACCAGTTACTGATCGTAGGCTTGGTGGGCCGTTACCCCGCCAACTACCTAATCAGCCGCACAGCCATCTTCAAGTGATAAATCTTTAAAATCAAAGAGATGCCTCTCCAATTTGCTATGGGGTATTAATCCAAATTTCTCTGGGCTATTCCCCGCTCGAAGGAAGGTTCTGTACGTGTTCCGCACCCGTTTGCCGGTCGCCATCATCCCGTATTGCTACGGGACATGCTGCCCCTCGACTTGCATGTATTAAGCCTGCCGCTAGCGTTCATCCTGAGCCAGGATCAAACTCTCCATTGTAAATGATGTTTGATACTGACATTTTAAAATTCTCAAGAGAAAATTAACGTGTCAAATCGAATTGTTTTCGCTTTGACTTACCTATAAGTTTCAATCAGAGGCTATCTGATTAAAGTGCTATTGTTTCCCAACTTTCAAAGATCTTTCAGCATTACCTGCTGCCGTTTTTTTGAACGGAGTGCAAAGGTAAGGGGCTGTTTATTACTACCAAAAAAAATGATCGAAAATTTTTTTGCTTTTTTGGAGTGATTATCAACTTGTTTTGTGAAGAACTTCCCGTTTTTTATTAGCGGGTTGCAAAGATAAGGGATGTGATATTACTGCCAAACTTTTCAGCTACATTTCTTTGTCTTTATCGCCTTCCAGCCTTCACAAATTCAGAGAACTAAGTTTCCGTTTTTATCGAACGGGCGGCGAAGATAGGACTGTATTTTTTTCTGCCAAATCTTTTTTAGAACACAAAATCATAAATCACCTAAAACACTTTGCAGATAAGGCTTTCAGACGATGAAAAAATCTCATGATTTCAGGTAAGAAAAGAATACCTGACCGCTGTAAGGAATAACCCATGGGGAGGAACAGCGAAACTTGCTTGTGTACAATCCTTTGCTTCAATTATCTTAGTGAAATCCTGCAAACTAACAGCCCCTCTGCCTACTTTTAGCATGGTGGCTGTTAACGCTCTAACCATACCTCTCAAAAACCTATTCCCCTTGACGTTATACACCAAGGAATCGCCTTCATGAAGAGCTCCTGTCTTCTTCCCGTGGCTGCCACTCTCCTCGCCGCCTGCGGTAACCACTTCACCCCCTCGCCGCGCATGGTCGACGCCGCGGAGACCTCCATCGACGCCCGCCCGGGCGCCGCGACGTTGGTGTTCATTCGCCCGTCCGACTACGCGGGGGTCCTCAACGTGAGTGTGTTCATCGACGGCAAGTAC
>CAZSVP010000011.1:0-2514 GCA_964610335.1 uncultured Candidatus Saccharibacteria bacterium | reverse complement strand
CCGAGGTCATGCTCTGGGTGCAGCGGAACCCACAGTACTTCGATCGCGCCAAGGCGAAGTTCGCGACCGAAGCGGACGGCTGGCTGGTGGCGTACTCGATGGTCCGCGGCACCATCGTGGTGACCAACGAGCAGCCCCGGCCCGACTCGCGCTCCCGCGTGCTGCTGCCCGACGTCTGCCGTCAGTTCGGGGTGGTCTACAAGGACACGTTTCTCATGCTCCGCGAGCTCGGAACCCGGCTCGAGCTGGCAGGTGAGCCGTGAAGGGCGCCAGGCACTCGGAAGCGGCATTCGAGACGGTCATCGAAGCGCACCTCCTGGGACAGGGGTACGTCTCCGTCAAGCCGGAAGCGTTCGACAAGGCGCGAGCCCTCTTCCCCGGCGAGGTTCTGGCATTCATCCAGGAGACTCAGCCGAAGGAGTGGGCGCGACTCGCATCGCTGCACGGCGAGCAGACCGGGGATCAGATCCTCGGCGACCTCTGCAAGTGGATGGACTCGAACGGCGCGCTGGCGACCCTCCGGCACGGCTTCAAGTGCTACGGGCGAACGCTTCAGGTCGCCTACTTCCGGGCGGCACACGAGCTGAACCCCGAGCTCGAGGCACGCTACGCCGCGAACAGGCTCGGCCTCACGCGGCAGCTCCGCTACTCCGCGCGTTCCGAGAACTCCCTCGACGTCACCTTGAGCCTGAACGGCATCCCGTTCGCCACGCTCGAGCTCAAGAACCCGCTCACCGGACAGACCGTCGAGAACGCCCGGGCGCAGTACAAGAGCGACCGGGACGCCCACGAGCCGATCTTCGAGTTCAAGCGCCGCACGCTGGTGCACTTCGCGGTCGACACCGAGTCGGTGCTGATGACCACCCGACTTGGCGGCACCGCAACGCACTTCCTGCCGTTCAACCGCGGCTGCGACGGTGGTGCCGGCAACCCGACCGACCCATCCGGGCGGACCTACCGGACGGCCTACCTTTGGGAGGAGATCCTCGAGCGACACAGCGTTCTCGACCTCCTCGCCCGCTTTATCCACCTCCAGGTCGACGAAAGGCGGGACGACCAGGGCCGCAAGGTCCGGACCGAGTCAATGATCTTCCCGCGCTACCACCAGCTCGAGGCGGTGCGGAAGCTCACCGCGGCCGCGCGCAACGAGGGGCCAGGCCACAACTACCTCGTGGAGCACTCGGCCGGCAGCGGGAAGAGCAACACCATCGGTTGGCTCGCGCACCGACTGGCGTCACTTCACGACTCATCGAACCGGAGAGTCTTCGACAGCGTCGTGGTCGTGACCGACCGTGTCGTGCTCGATCAGCAGCTCCAGGACACGATCTACCAGTTCGAGCACAAGCGGGGCGTGGTCGAGAAGATCGACGAGCACTCGAAGCAGCTCGCGGCGGCGCTCGACAGCGGCGTACCGATCATCATCACCACCTTGCAGAAGTTCCCCTTCGTCTCCGATCACCTCTTCGAAATGGCCCAGCAGCGAGGAGGCGAGGGGGCGCCCGACCTCCCGCGGCGGAGTTTCGCGGTCATCGTCGACGAAGCGCACAGCTCCCAGGGGGGCGAGGCGGCAACCGAGCTGAAGGCCGTGCTCGGCGGCCAGGGCCTGCGCGAGGAGGCCAAGAAGCGGGCCGCCGAGGAGGGGCTCGACGACCTCGACGAGCTGTTCCGCAGCATGGCCAAGCGGGGGCGGCAAGCGAACCTGAGCTTTTTCGCCTTCACGGCGACGCCGAAGCACAAGACTCTGGCTGTCTTCGGCCGGAACGGCGAGCCGACACATCGCTACACCATGCGCCAGGCGATCGAGGAAGAGTTCATCCTCGATGTCCTCGCCCACTACACGAGCTACGCCACGTACTACCGCCTCCTGAAGGCTTGCGAGGACGATCCCAACGTCGAGCGCAAGAAGGCGGCGCGCGCGCTGGCCCGGTTTCTCAAGCTCCACCCGCACAACATCGCCCAGAAGACCGAGGTGATGGTGGAGCACTTCAACGCCTTCACCCGGCACAAGATCGGCGGGCGCGCAAAGGCGATGGTGGTCACGAGCTCGCGGCTCGAGGCGGTGCGCTACAAACAGAGCTTCGACCGCTACATCCAGGAGAAGGGGTACCCGATCCGAACGCTCGTGGCCTTCTCCGGAACCGTTCAGGACGACAAGGTCGATGGCGTGACCTACACCGAGGAAGGGATGAACCCGGGCGTCCGGGAGAAGGAGCTGCCGGAGAAGTTCTCGTCCCAGGAGTACCAGGTCCTGCTCGTGGCCGAGAAGTACCAGACCGGGTTCGACCAGCCACTCCTCCACACGATGTACGTCGATCGCCGGCTGGCAGGGATCCAGGCCGTGCAGACGCTCTCCCGACTGAACCGAATCCACCCGCTCAAGGAGGACACCTTCGTCCTCGATTTCGTCAACGACCGGGACGAGATCCGCGAGGCGTTCAAGACGTACTACGAAGGCGCCGAGATGGGCGAGCAGGTGGATCCCGCGCGGATGTACCAGATCCGCGGCGAGCTCGA
>CAZSVP010000010.1:0-2537 GCA_964610335.1 uncultured Candidatus Saccharibacteria bacterium | reverse complement strand
TGGTGACATTCGCCTCGGGATACGCCGTCGTGTTCAAATATCCAGTATGGATGTCCGTGCCCCTCGCTGCTGGCAATGCACTGGTTTTCTTCGGGCTCTTTAAGTTACGTGAGACGTTGCGCTGGTACAGCAAGAGTGCGGAAACCCCGCCGCAACCACCGATGTTAGCCGATATCGAGGCAGTCCCGTCGGCCACGATTTCCGTTGAGGAGCCCATCCAATCACAATCTGGTGTAGAGCTGTCGTAGCAGGATGAATCTGGTGATAGAGCTTCGGGCACTGAGCTAAAATGGTAGTACCTATGCGAAGCTACGTGGAGATGCACGAGCGTGACCGTTTCTGAAACACCATGCCAACACTGCGGCGAAAGTAATCGCACTGATTCGAGAGTGTGCCGTTTCTGCCATCGGACATTGGACGAGCTTCGCTCGTCCGCCGTCGCCGCCCAGTTCTCCAAGCACGGGTCCGTCAGGCTCTGTTCCGCCCGCACCTTCCAGAGTGCCAAGAAAGCCGATCCCTCCGTTTAAGGAGGAAGAAGCGGCTGTAGCCTTACCTGAAATCGAGGAACCTGAGGAGGAGTTGCCGTTAAAGCCATTGGTTTCGCCCAAGAAGCGGAAGAGGAATGACTGAGCAAACAAAACGGTGCCCTGAATGTCGCAGATCTGTTCCAGTAAACGCAATACTGTGTCGTTACTGCGAACACGGGCTTTCTGTCGCGCATTTTCTCAGATGTACATCATGCAAGAGAAAGGTTCGTTGCACCGCCCGCAGTTGTCGTTTCTGCCTCAGAGGACTGAGTCCCAACCGTGAACGAGCATTTGACCGGTGGCTAGACCTCACAGATGATCCCTCGAGCATCAAATCTCTTATCAGGGCTACCAATGATCTGTTGGAGGTGTGCGCGCTTGAAGATCTCCGGGAAGGACTCAGGGAGAGATTATCCACCAAACCACCTCTAACAACTCAAAATATGCTGGTGGCGCTCGCCTGTTATGTCGCCGGGAAAAAATTCGACGCTCTGAATGAACGGCGGACGCCGTATGAAATAGAGGCAACAACCAGCGTCCGAAAGGCCTATGGAATTGGTCAAAAATCATTTGCCAAAGAAGTTCGTGCTCAGCTCGATGGACTGATTGCACGAAGAGTCCGCGAGTGCTTCTACACGATTTGGGTTCGACGCGAGCTGGATACAGCTCAGCGGAACCGCCTGGTGAAGAACTATATGTGGTATCGCCAGTCGCAAATCAAGCATCGACTTGAGGCAGCAGATTTGCTGCTTGAAAAAGTCTTGTCACACCAGAATGAAGATTGGCGGACAAGTTTCTCTGCAGAGATGCAGAACCTCGAGTTAACTGATTGGGTTGTTAACGAAGCGATGACATCGTTGCAGCGCCTGCGCGAGCAGTCAGACAGAGAGAGGAAGCAGCAAGCTAGACTTGTTGCCCACAAACTGCCTGGGCTGCTAACGGTAAACGAACTCGAGAAATTGGCAGAATCTGGAATCTCCCTGTATCAGGTGCAACACGAATTCTATGCAGATCGTTTAGCCAGGAAAATTAAGATGCCGCAGAACCTGGACCTGATTACGTTGCGTGATGAGCGAGTGATGAGTCCCGAACTTCTTCCTTTCGAGGAACAATGGGATAGCGAAGTGTACTCAAGTTCTTGGAGCGATCCAGGCGATCCGACGATTCTGTGGACTGGTTTCTTAAAAAGTCAGGCTTTGATTCAGCTTGTAGAAGTCTCGAACGAGGTAGAGGTCATCACGTGGCGAATTTCACCAAGGTCCAGAGAGGGAGCGGAACTGCCTTCACCCCGTATCTTCAAAATATGGGAGCGAGTCTGGGCATGGCAGAGTTGGCGCATAGAGTTCGCGCAAGAAGTCGCAAAAATCTGGCGCTTGATGTCGGCTTGTCAGAGTTTAATTGAGGTACATGTCTATCCGAGTAAGACAATTCGGGCCATTCCTGTTCCGGACGTGATTCCTTCATTCACTTACGTCGGACTCTTTCCGCAGGAAGGTTACTCTGAGAAATCTAGTCAAACCATCGCGAGGTCGTTGGAAAAGCTTTCTGCAGCACAGATTCCGCGATTTCCAGAACCGGTTGATCAAATCGAGTGCATCGTCTTCTATTTGACGTTTAATGCCAACGCTTCAAAAAGGACTCCGTCTTCGCCTGGCGATGCGTCGAGTTAATCTACCGATGGAAACCTCACCCTGGTATTCGCCATCTCTCTCTACGGAGTCGATCTCACACAGATTTTGCTTGGTTCGACATCTGATCAACTCGGTGCCGCCCGGGTAGAATAACAATTCACAGTCGTGGCTCGTGTGCTTACATGCCAATTCTGACAACTCGCCGGCGCGCCGGCTTCCTCTCAATAGCGATTACTCTAATGACCTACGGTTTCTGCGACGTGGGATTCGCTGACACTGCGGGACATCCGGCTGACGACGCAAGAACAATCCAGCAGCAGAATACCCCCGAGCCTGGGGATGTCGGAATCATCTTGTCCCGTGCTCCGGACGGCGGCGT
>CAZSVP010000009.1:0-2773 GCA_964610335.1 uncultured Candidatus Saccharibacteria bacterium | reverse complement strand
GCTTCCGGCGCGCTTCGGCGATTTCTTTCTCGACCGCCTCGGCTTCCTTGACCTTGCCTACCTTGCGGTACATCTCAGCCATGGCGTCCGGAACGCGTTCCGACCGAGATTCCTCTGGGAATTTCTTCGTCAGCGCGTACGCCTTTTCCATCATGGCGACGGCTTCAGCCGAAGCTCCGCCTTCCATCAGTATCTTCGCCTGATGCTGTAGCGGACCGATCATTTGCCGCGCTTCCCATCCACCGTCTTCTGCATGCCCTTTGGCAATGCCTTCCATGATTTCGTTCGTGATTTTGATCAGGTTCTTCGTATCTTTGTTGTCAGCGTAGTAGTCGCGCAACGCGCACTGCAACGAGCCGAACTCCCAATTGCGCCGCTTATCGTCCGTGGGCGGATCCTTGGACATTTTCGCGTGCGTCGCTTCCATCTCGGCGATCATCTTGCGATAATCGTCTTTTCTTTCCGGCATCGATTCCAGCATGTGCGCCAGATCGATCTTGCTGCGCAGAACCTTAGGATCAGTGTCGCCCTTCTCTTTCTCGAGCGCGCGGTTTTCGGTGAGCAGTTGTTCGAACATCTTTTTGCCCGCATCTCCGTAGCCCAGCTCCGCCAGCTCTTTCACGGCGTAGCGAGACATCTGCCGGAACGCACCATGCTCGGTATCAGTCTGTCTGCGTTTCTCGGCAATCGTGACGAAGTCGTTGATCAGTTTAGCAGCGCTTTCCTTGTCACCATACTCGGTTTGCAGTTTATGCAATGCCTTTATTTGATTCATGGAGTCATGCGGTTCGTTCGTGGCACTTATCTTGTCGAGCAAGCTCTTATTCAAGTATCCCAACGAATCTTTAATAGTATCCGTCATCCCGGCTTTCTTCAGCAGTGGCAATAGATCCTGGCTCAAACTGACTTTCTTGTCGTACGACTGTGTTCCATCCGCCATCATGGCTTTGAAGGACTTCGCGATATCAGGCATCAGCTTCTGAGCTTCGGCGTCGCCCTTCCAGTGTTGAACATAGCGTTGCAAGGTCAAGCGCTCAGCCAGCAGCTTGGACGGCTTGACGTCAGGATCCGCAGCCAACTCATCGACGAATTTCTTCTGCTCGGCGATGTATTCGTCGCCGGTCGGTTTCTTCTCTTCGCGCGGCTTCGCAGGAACCGCCTTGTCGTCCTCACCCTTGTACGCCTTAAACAAGTCATCGATGTGAATCTTCGCCTTGCTGCCCGGAGCACCCGTGTGATCGACGTCGAGACCCCACTGATTCTCGACAGTCACCAACCCGGTCTTCGGATCAAAGTCGAACACACTGACCGCATGGTGCGCGTGCATCGCCGACAAACGCTCTTCTTCCTTCTTCGCGTCCTTCGGTTTGCCACCATCAGGAGTCAACACTCTCATGTCAGAACGGAACGGTTCGAGGTTCGCATGCACACCCAACACGATGGGAAACTTCATGCCATTCTCGCCGGCAGCCGCTTGCTCGAAGAGTTTCTTGAAGTCGTCAGCGGTCTTCGGGGTGTGGTTGCGCGGATGTTCGTAAGAGCTGACGAGAGTCATCTCCTTGTGCCCGCGCAGCTGGCTGTAGATGTCGCCAATCTTGCCGATGCTCATCGCCGGCGAATCAATCGGGGTCTCCACCGGAAGGAGCGGCAGGGCCGCGCCCGGCTCCTGGGTCGGGTCCATGCGGTACGAGGTTGTGGTGATCGGGGTGGGCGGATTAGTAGAGTGGTCCATGATGCGCACCTGCGAATCGCCCATGTTGTCCTTGGGATGCCCCTCTTCGTAGAACAGCTTGCCTTTCTTGCCGCCTACCGGCGCGCGGTCGCCTTCGCCCTCGGTGCCGCTGACGCCGCCGTATGCGTCCTGGCGGTTCCAGTGAACGTTGAGCAGCGTGATTTGCGCAATCTGGTTGGCGCTGGAACGCTTGTTGTCGGGCGAGTCGTGGTTGTATTTGTCCGGCTTGAGATTGCGTTCGGGCGGCGTGATGACCGTGCCATCGACGGTCTTGTACTGGCCGGTGATGGCGACGTCGGCGACGAGAGTGGCGATGGTGGCGGGCTCGGCTTTGTAGAGCGATTCTTCTAATGCCGCCGCGGTGCAGGTCGGGTATCCGCCCTGATTGACGGTGCCGGGAGCGGCGCCGTGGCGCATGACGTCGGACGCGAGTTTGCGCATTTCGTCGGGCTTGAATCTGGTGTTGCCGCCGGCGTCCGCGTTCTGCAGAATGCGCCCGACTTGCGCGTAGAACTTCTCGCGGTCTTCCTTGGATATCTTGTCGGTGTCGGCGCGCTTTTCGAATTTATCGAGGTTGGTAAGAAACGCTTCGCGCTCGGCTGCGTTGGGGAAGGACTTCGTGGCGAGGGCGCGGAGTTCGGGGGCGGTTAGGGTATCGTCTGCGGAGAGGGCTTTGAGGGGGGCGTCCTTACCTTCCTTGGCGTCTTTGGCTCCGGCTGCGGCCTTGCGGTCGTCTCCGCCGAGTCCACCGAAGAGCAAGACCGTAGGGAGTGCGTATCCCGCAGCCTCTTTGGCGCGCGAGATGAGGGTTCCGAACTGCGACAGTGCCTCGGGAATATCGATATCGATGCCGCCGGCTTTGGCGGCGTCATTGGGTCCCTTGGTTCCGTCGTTCGGAACACCGCCGGCGGGCTGGTGTTCGACGGGTGGCTCGAAATCATCTTCGTGATCCGGCGCATCGATAAATGGCTTGAGGCCTTCGGGGGGTGCCATCGGCGGTTCCTCGCGAGGTGGGGAGTACGAGGGGACTTAGTAATGGCT
>CAZSVP010000008.1:0-2951 GCA_964610335.1 uncultured Candidatus Saccharibacteria bacterium | reverse complement strand
ACATAGGTGAAGCCGAAGGTGCCGAGCGCGTTGACCTCCTGGGTAACGCGGCTCATGGCATCGTAGCTCCAGGTGATGGAGTTGCTGCTGCCGTTAATTGAGCGGTTGGTCGTCCTGGCGAGCGCATCATATGAGTAGGTTACAGCGGAGTTGGGGATTACCGAGTTGGTGATTTGAGAAATTCTGCCACCACCTGTGATGGGTGGAGCAAGCGGGTCGGTAATGTAATCGTTGTAAGCATAATTATATTGTCCCCAGGCATTGTGTGCAGCTTGCAGGCGACGGAAGTTGGAGGCGAGGAAATAGGTGACAGGCGAGGTGGGGTTGTTGGCGTTGGGATACATGACGGAGCCGCGGCTGCCGTCGAGGAGGTTGTTGTAGCGGGTTACTTGCCCGAGCGCGTCGGTGCGCGAGCGCAACCAGCCTGTGTTGTCCTCCCACAAGTAGGAAGTTGTGGTGCTATCTGCGAGCACCTTTTCGATAATGCGTCCTTCCAGGTCATGATTCCACGTCGTTACATTATTTGCTGGGTCGGTGAGAGTGCTCGGTGAGCCGCAAGAGCACCAGGTGTATTTCGTCTTGCGGCCAAGCGGGTCGATTTCAAAAGCAAGCTGGTCCATCGAATCGTACGACCGCTGGGTTGTCCTGCCCAGCCTGTCGATGAGGAAGATGGCATCAAGGTCTTGATACTTGATCTGATCGCTTGTGCCGTCAGGATGTGTGGTTTGTGTGAGCCGGTCCATGGCATCGTACTGGAAGGCGAGCGAATAGCCTTCGGAGTCCGTCGAGGAGGCAAGGGTCCCGTTCGGGTTCCAGGAGAGGGTGGTGATGTCGTTTTGCTGCAGCGGTCCCGTGATCTTGGTCAAGAAGCCGTAGGCAACGTTCGACAGGGTGAGAGTGATGGTACCAGTGACCGTTCTTGAGTAAGTAGTTGCATTTACTGAGGTGGACCTCAGGGTAATGACAGCGCCTGCGCGAGTTGCGGAGACGCCGAGCGTTTGCAGGTCGGAGTTGCTGTTGATGGCCGTGACCAGGGCTGCGGCAACTTGAGCTCTTGTTTCTCCGCTGACGGCAGTATGAGACACGGTGACGGACCCGCTGGGTAGGGCTGGGTCGGAGACTGTTAGATTTACCTGGTCGCCGCTGTTGACGGTACCGCCGACAGTGGCAGTTGCGGTCGACGTGTACTGGTATGTTGTGAGGTTGCTGAGAGCATCCGTTGTCGACGTGAGCTGCCCGAACACGTTATACGTGTTGACCGTCTGTTGCCCGGAACCATCAACTTGCGTGAGGGGTTCGTGCTGGCTGTTGTAAGTCCACTTGCCGAGCAGGAAATTGTCGGAGTCCTTTGTTTCGCGGATCTCTTCGAGGTCGATGCCGTTGCTTGCATAGCTGTACGAGAATTCGCGGCCATAGGGGGCAACAGTTCGAGTAGGCTTACCCTTGCTATTCCACTCGTAACTGTTAATTTCGTTCGGGTCGCTTCCGGCATCGGTGATGGTTTCCGTGGCACCGCTGTTCCAGAAGAAGCTGAGGAAATAAGTTCCGCTGTTGAGCCTTCGAGAAATGATTTTCGAGCCGATCGCGGAGACTGACAGGTCGTTTGACTGGACGGTTTGCAAGGCATTCACCTTAACGGCGATATCTTGGGCAATGCTCTCAAGCGTGTCTCCTGCCTGCACCGTGTGCGTGACTTCTTCATCCGGAAACGGGTTAGGCGCGTCGATGAACGCGGTCAGGACATCACCGTTTGTCAGCGTACCGCCGAGCTGCCCGACAAACCAGGAGTTTCCTTCATAGAAGCCGGTGAAGGTTGAGCCGGAGCCGGAGACACTGTGCGTAATCCCTGTTCCTGCCAGGTTAGTACAAGTAGGGACGATGGACACTCTCGATCCGCTCGACCTCGCATAGATGCCGGCAGTTATTAGACCGGTATTGCTGACGGCGGCTGTCGCCAGACTGCTCGCAACTACCTGCGCGGTGTCACCTGCCTGTGCGGTGTAGTGCACTACGGTAGAACCACCTGGAATCAGACTGTTGAATATGTTCAGGGAGAAGGTGTTGCCGGCATTAATGGTACCGCCAGCGGTGAAATTCCAAGTTTTGTTCAAGGACGTATCGCGCGTCGTTTGGGTCGGCTTGTTGATTGTTCCATAAAACTGCTCGAAGAAAGCATCGGGATAGGTGAACCAGACCTGTGATTCCAGCGCGGGCTTCGTCCAGTACATAACAGGGTATTCATTTGTTGTGTTGTGCTCCGCCATGAACTGCGTGGTCTTGCAGTGCGTGAAAATGCGGTTGTCCGGATCGTTGGGATAGCGCGCCATTGCTTCTCGATCCCAGAAGTAGGAGTACATGTGGTCGAGCAAATTCTGAAGTACCGAAGTGGTGCCGTCCGGGAAGGTACATTTCAACTGGCGCGCCGGATGGAGATAACCGCTGGTGATCGTTGTGGTTTCAAAGCTGGTGGTACCGTAGTTGGTGGTCATCGAATCGATGAACGATGTCGCGGTATCGTAATGAAACGATGAGGCATTGCCGACGCTATCTGTGATACCAGTCAGAAACGTGTTCGTACCGTCGTAAGAAAATGAACAAGAGCGCGAGAACGCATCAGTGATTGAGGCGATTTTATAGAAGCCGCTGTTTCCAACGGTGTTCGAGACATAAGTGAAGGTGCTGGCATTCGAGCTGGGATCGAGAACCGCGGTTACGCGCAGGTTGCTGTCGTACTGCACGGACGCCTCATTACCCTGCGGATCGATCAGAGCGGTGAGCATGTAGTTGCCGGTGCCGTCGGCTAGATCAAAGACCTCGATGGAGCCATCCGGAAGCAGGCGCTGGTAGACGCCCGTGCTGGGCACCGTAAGTTGCGCCTGCGACAGAATGCCGGCATCGTATGGGGTGGAAGGACTGCCGGTGTACGGATAATGATCGACGCCACCACCGCG
>CAZSVP010000007.1:0-10717 GCA_964610335.1 uncultured Candidatus Saccharibacteria bacterium | reverse complement strand
GGAGCTACGGCGGCGGCAAAGATCCGAAGGACGCCTGGGACAGGGCTCACGTACCATACGACAAGCAAGCCGCCTTTGCCGACAAGTGGTGGAAAAACAATAGCCGAGCTTACAGTTCCGCTGTAGTTCCGCCCAAGGATTGGTGGCTGCACGATGCCGTCCTGGACGGCAACAATCTCTGGACACGGTATCAGCAACTGAACGCCAAGGGCAGCTCAGACTACATTTTATGGCGCGACGCCGAGCTGGCGAAATTGCTCAAAAAACAGTGAATTTTCGACCAATCCGAACCGGTTGAGCCTTTCGGGCGGGTCGTTCCCTTTGCTTGCGTGCGGTTTATTACGTAAGATACGTAAGTTACACTTATTACGTAATACGTAAATTACGAAATTATGGTAAAATTGAGCACGAAATGACGGAGGAATGGCAATGGGACGGCGCGGATCGATCAGTGAAGACCAGGTTTTTGAAGCAGCAGACGCGTTAGTGGCTCAGGGGAAGGAGGTTACACCGACGGCCCTCCTCGGCTCATTGGGCAGCGGCAGTTTCACAACCATCTACAAGCACCTCTCGGCCTGGGAGGCTTCCCGAGCAACCGCTGTCACGGATCGGGCGGCTGTCATCCCCGAAACCGTTCTATCGGCCTTTGGAGCCGCCTGGCGAGCAGCGTCAGCCGAGGCTGGCAAAGAAGTGCTTGCCGTCAAAGAACAGGCTGCCGAGGATGTGGCGGCCGCAAAAGCGCAGTTCCAGGAGGCTCTGGAAACAATCGAGCGCCTGGAAGGGGAGAGTGAGGCGGATGCAAGCCGCATCGACTCTCTATCGGCAAAGATTGCCGAACTGGAGAAAGCCCTCCATCAATCCGAAAACGAGAAGGCAGCGCTCAAAGCTACATGCGAGCAGCTGCGGCATCAAGTGAAGTCGCAAGATTCTGAGCTGGAGCGCCTACACAAGGACGCGGAGTCGGAGCGCAAGCGTCACGACCAGGAAATGTCCAAAGCAAGTGCGTCGGCTTCAGCCGCTCAAGATAAGGCGAATACGCAAATTGAACAGTTGCGTCAACAAGTTACCGATATGCAAACCAAACTAGAAAAAGCTGAACGCGAGCGAGCAGAGTCGCAACTCAAGGCGCAAGAAGCCGCCGGTCGAGCCGACAAAGCTGATGAGCGAGCACTCAAATCCGAGCAAGAAACCGCTCAAGCTCGAAAGGACAAAGAGGCTGCAATCAAGGAAGCGGCAGAGTTACGCGGGAAAGCAAACGCCCTGGACGTTCAAAACAAGGATCTACTTGCGCGTTTGTCTGACAAGACTGATGAGCCTAAGAAGCGCTAGATCTACTGGTCACCAGTCGATGTCGCTGGATTAGTCTGCTGGTCCGACTTGTACTTCTTCATCAGCTCCGAAAGACTTGAAGTGGCCGAAGACGGCGTGGAGAGCGAGTCCAGTCCACCGTATTTCTTGTCAAAAAATGACTTGGTAGTCGGAGTTGTCGTTGACGGCTCCGCGTACTTCTTCATCATCTCCGAGAGACTTGGCGTCGTTGTAGACGGTACAGACAACCCGTCGAGTCCTTTGCGCTTGAAAAACGACGGCGTTGTCGATGGCGTGAACAACGTACTATTTGGATCGGCCGGTGCTGCAAACGGTGATGAATTGCTGGGAATCAAGGGCACACTTTGATTGTTTCCGGTAATCGGTGATACCAGGGAAGGTGCCACCTGCGTCGGAGTCTCGCCGGTAAGTTTGGCCAGTTTCTCTTGCGCATACTTCAATCCAGATTGACCTTCAGCCAGGTTCTTTTGCCTGAAGTCCCGCATTTCGCGTAGCCTGACCTTTTCGTATTCGCTGATACTTGGGTCAGCGATTTTGATCTCCAGGTTCGTCAACTCGCTGTTGCAGTGCTCGATTATCTTCTGGTACTTGTCGATTTCCAGCTTGGTGAAATAAACATCGTCATCGTGTTGTTTCTGTTCGCGCTGCTTCCGCTTCTCTTCTTCATCATCCATAGCCTTCTTCCAGGACGTTGGGTTGCCACCTGGAAAGCGGTACTCAGGCGGAATGTACGGCTCGGGCGTAGTGGTTATTGGTGGGTTGTTATTGATTGGCGCTGGACTGCTTTGCGTAGAATTCTGCCATTTCCACGTCATGTCCTTCCACCAGGTCTTGGCTCCAATAGCCATTGAGCCGAAGATTTCCAGCGCGACAAAAGCGATGATGAGCCCGATTGAGATCTGCCATCTGAGCTTTTCATCTTGCAATGCGGCTTGTTGCTGCATCGCCGATTCCATCGTTTGCTTGGAAGTCTGTTGCGTGTACTGCTCTTGTTGCCGCTTGGCGTTTGCTTCCGCTTCTTCTCTTGCTTTGCGCTCAGCGTCTTTCTTCTTTGCTGCCTGTTCTTCTTGGTATTTGTCGTCGGCTGTTTTGCTTCTGTGATAGTTAGGTCCAGGTCCAGGACCTGCGCTGCCACTCGATGAGCTTCTTGCACCGGCGGTTGCTCCAGCGCCTGCTTGGCAGTTGCAGCCGGTCGCTCTGTGCCCTCCGTTTGCGCCGAAGTGTTTGGTCAGAACATCTTTAGCGTTGTTGATCTTCTTAAGCTCTTCTTCGGCGAACTCCTTGTGGTCAGGGGTTGGCGCGCGATCAGGATGCCAGACCATGATCAATCTCTTGTAGCGGCGCATGATCGATTCCATCGAAGAGCCTGGGTCTAAGCCGAGCACGGCGTATGCTTTGTGCAATTCGTTCATTTGAACACCGCCGTCATGATGCTTGAGCCCAGCGAGAACACTCCCAGCGCACCGAGCCCCACGAGCCACCAGGGCGGTGCAGGAATCTTGGTATCGGCGGGCTGCCCACGATCAGTGCCAGGTCCAAGCGTCGCCTCAACCCGGTTTACAAGCCCACTTACGATGTGATCGCATGCGTACCATTGCGCGCCCTCGACGCGCGGATGAAAGTCGAATTGAACAATCGTCGTGTCGTTTCCTGTGTCCTTGAACTGTACTTCCATCTCCAGGAGCCGCTGTACACGCTCTTTGCGCGTGTGGATGTTTTGAAGATTCGTGCCTTCCACCTTTGTTTCTTCATCAGTGAAACGCAGTGAAGCCAAGATACGGCGCGTGTTTACGTCGGCAGTGGATACGTGCCACTTGTCGCCGAAGTTGTAGCTGACATCGGAGATGATGTCGCGGATTTGCGCAAACGCTTGCTTTATAGGCGTTTTGTATTCCTTCGGAACCGGATGCAGAAAGTTGTAGCGTGATACTCCAGCATGATGGAAGAACGGCCAAGCCGCCCAGATAGCGGCGATCAGCCCCGGTAGACACCCGGCTGTATTGTCCGGCTTGGTGATAGCCTCGCTGGTGTATGCGCTCACCAACAAGAAGATGAATATCCCCAGTCCTATTCCTACAGCTGCCATACGTCACCTGCATCTGGAGAGTCGTCATCCTTGTCCTTGGGGGGAAGCTTCCTTTTCAAATCGTCCTCCTTCGCGGGTTTCTCTACTTTTGGCGTGCCGCGATCCCGGTCGTTTCTACCAGTATTTTGCGGTTTATTAGGGCGCTTTTTCTTTCCTGCCGGCGGCGGCTTGTCCGGCTGCTGATCTTGTTGCTGCCTGGCTGTCCGTCCTCTGGTCCGCACGAATTCACTTACCTCATGCTTGTCTCGCTCCGGTGCCGGATACTCCAGAGCCTGCTCGTAAGCTACCGGCGATGTTAGTGGCAGCTTCAAGGGCCACGTGTCCGGAGTGAAAACGATCACCTGGTCCTTGAGGTTGATTAGTTCCTCCGGCGTCGCCAGCGCTCGCCCCTGGACAAACTCTTGCACCTTTCCGCTGTCAGTCACTGTTGTCTCTTCGATGGTCATGCGTCCGAGCGCATCGCTCAACTCTTTGGCTTCACGATAATTCTTTTGCTTGAAATAAACCTGAGTGGCTGGCATGTCCAGGATGATCTGCGCTTCCCTGCGGCTGTAGACCTGCTCTAGCTGGAAGTAGTTTTGAAAACCGAGCACGAGCCCGATCTTGTTTTTGCGAATGATAGACAAAGTATCGGCAATACCCGAGATTTTTCCGAAGTTTGTGAACTCATCAAGCAGCATGGCGACTGGGTATTTCATCTCCTCTCGAATTTCGAGGATATGATCGAGCAGGAAGTTGACCATCAAAGATCCAATCAGTTTGCTGTCACGCGAGCGACTTGGAACCGCCAGATAGAACGTGAAGAGCTGTTGTTTTAGAGCGTCCAGGTCAATGTCGGTCGTCTCTGTTAGCGTCGCCATTTGATCTGTCATCCACGGATTGAGCTTGGTAATGAGGCCGGAAAAGACACCGTACTTGAAATTCGTCTCGCCGGAAAGGCGCATCCAGCCTTCGAATTCCATTTGCGCTACATCCGACGGGCTGCGATATAGAACTTTCGCCAGTCGGTCCGGTCCTTGCAGCAAAAGCCAGCGCAACGCTCCGAAGTGCCCGAACTTTGGCTCACTGGCGGCAGCATGCATCAGCAACGGAATGAGCAAGAGCTTTTCAGATCGGTTCCAGGTCTGATCCGATCTGGTCTCGGCGCTCTCTCCGTTCATGATCACCAGGTCAGCCAGCTTCTCAGCCAGAGCCGCTTTAAGCTCTTGCGGTGCATTTCTGATGCGATCGATCGGGTTGATTCGATGCGAGGTCATATCGGATGGATTGAAGCAATAAACCTGATGGCCTGCCAGTTTCCTCCAACCGGAAGTGAGCTTGTAAAGCTCGCCCGCTTCATATCCTGGCGTTGCCTCGGTCACTATCATATTGGTGCCGGTCCGCTCTATAAGCTGCGGAATGAAGAAGCCGCGCGACTTGCCGACACCGGTTCGTCCGCAAACAAGCGCATGAGCATACGTCAGCATTTCAGGCACTTGCAGGTATTCACCCGTCTGCGCTTTGCCGACGATCAGTCGTTTCGGGTCCGGCTTCTTGAGGAAGTATCCGGCGCTTTTCAGCTCCTGCTCGCTTCCCCAGCGGGCTGCGCCATACGATACATTTACCTCTTTGTCTTCTTTGGCCTCACGAGCTCGTTCGGCGTCATATTGAAGCTCCAGTAGAATCTTGTCGCATCGCTTCTGGCAGTCGCTCTGCGAGCCGCCACCTTTGTGTTCCGAGAGATCAATTGATACGAGCACACCTTTGCCATCTGTGGTTTTTCTCCAGCGCAGCACAACTCGATACTCGTGCCGCCACCAGTCGCGGCCGACCTGTTCCTCTACTCGTTCGTTTGCAAGAATCTGATCGAGCTGCTTGCTGGCGCGCGACACATGGTAGCCGAGCCGCTCCAGTACGTTGACTGCAAGGACAGGAAATTCTTTTGCTGTCGCTTCGACAATGCCTGAATCTTTTACTTGCGTTGGCATCAGTATTGCCCCCACGGGTCAAAGCGGAATGGATCGTGCTTCTTCTCTCGTTCTTCGTCCTTGCGCTTCTTCTCTTCGGCGCGTTTCTTGCGTGCTTCCTTGTTGTCCTCGATGGACTGGTCCAGCTTTTCTATCACTTCCTTGTCTCGATCTTTGTCCTCCGGTTTGTCATGTTTGAGGTAGTCGTCATGCTTCTCGGCTTTCGCGTCCTGGAGGGCTTCTCCGGCTTCTTTGAGCCTATCTCGATTGTCCCTCAGATCGATCCAGCTCACTACCATGTTGGCTAGATTTGCACCGGTGAGGAACACACCGATCACCGGATTCCGCATGGCTTGCGCCTGGACGGGATCTACATAACGAGTGCCGTACTCGATAGCATCGGCTCCGCGCTTTCCGTCCATTTTGATTTGATGCTGTAGTTCTTTCTCCAGCACACCCGAGAAGCGCTCGCGGTCTTTGTTCTCGATCCAGCCTCGCAGGTGCTGGTAGTCCTCGACCGGCAGTCGCTCCTTCTTATTATTGCGCAGCTCCTTAGCCAGCCCGCTCAGCCGCTCATAAGAATCGTCTTTGCTGTACTTCTCTCCCTTCCAGTCAAAGCTGTCCTTGTCCTTCGGCTTCTCTTTGTCGCCCTGGGCGTTTATCTCCTCTTTTTTCGGCTCGTCCTTCCCTGGCTCTGGCTGCTTGCCTTCACGTTCTTGTATGCGCTCCTTGTCCTTCATCCAGCGCACAAGTTTTTTGTATTCCTTGATGTTTATCCGCTCGTCTGGATGATCCCAGAGGTACTGATTCAGATCTTGCAGCTCGCCAAGCGAGTTTTCTCTGCTCCATTCTTTGCCGGCCGCCTCTATCGTGTCCTGGAAGTACGGCTTCTCAGGCTCCTTGTCGCCGGTCTTGTCCTTGCCGGCAAGGGCAGCTCTTTCCTTTTCCTGCTGCTCTAACTTCCAGGAGTCATAAGGCTCCAGCACTTCTCGAATTATTTTCTTGTGCATCCAGGGCAACTCAAGCCCTTCGCGGATGCGCTCGGCTCGGGCAGCCTCGCGTTCTTTCTGCCTGGCCTCGATGCGCTCCCTTTCTTTGCCCTCGCGTTCTTGCCTCGATTTCTCCAGCTCAAAAGGATGATGGCGCTCCAGATAGCGGTCACCATATTCCTTGATCCGGTTGTAGTCATCCTTGTCGAAGCGCACGTCTTTGCCGTTCTTGTCCTTGCCGAGAACGACAACATGAATGTGGTGGTGGTTAGTGTTGTTGTGGGCAGTAGCTACCCAGGCAAGATCCAGCCCCTTCTCGGAGCTGAGCCGGTGCATGATCTCGCGGGTGAATGCTTTCTTGTCCTCCGGGTTTATCTCCGGCGCAAGCGTCAATTTGTGCGCCACGACTTTGTTGTCTTCCTGTTCGCGGATGGCTTTGCGCACTTTCTTCCCGTCAAGGTTGTCTTCCAGGTCGTTGAATAACTCCCGTCCACCTTCGGCGCGATCTTCGCCTGGGCGATGCTGGATGTACTTGATGTGAGCCAGCGCTCGCCCGACGGCTGCAACCTTGGGCGAACCTCCAGCCGCCCGGCTCTGCCGGTCGCGCCTGGAAAAGTACTGGTGTTTGACGACTATCACGAGGTCACTACCTTCTTGGTTCGTTCAGCTACAGCCTTCTCGTCGTTATCCAACCTGGTCCGCTGCCGTTGCTTGGCCGTGTTGACGGCCGCCGTGAACTGTTCCTTTGCCTCCGCCGTTCCACAGGTCCGCCACGTCAGCTCATAAAGCGTGCCGACTTCTGCCCCTTGCCTGGCCAACATGCCGCAGATCCGATCAGTCGCGCTCAGGATTGCCTTCACGATCTGGTCGCTGGCATACCGGATCGCCTGGGCGGTCTTTGTCTCTCGCTCGCCTTCCTTCAGGTTCTCCAGGTTGTCCAGATACCAGAGGAGCCCCTGCCGGATGAAGTCGGCTCGGGTCTGACCGGCCACCCTGGCAGCGTCGTCCAGGCGGTTAATGTCCGCTCGACTCAACCTCGTTTCGACCTTGGGATTGTAGACCCGCTTCTTTGCTTCGCCAACCATGTGCCGCTACCTCAAGCCATATAATCAATATAATAGCTGACCTGTGCCGCCAACCATAGGGCTAACCCTGAAGCTGTGCCGCCGTCCTATTCCAGCGCAGTAGCGCTTTTCACAAGCGCGTGCCTGCGCTTTGTATCTTGCCTTACCGAACGGTAAAACCTCCCTTCGGTCGGACCGTCGGTGCGGGCTCCGCTCCTTCTCAGTCGCTCCGAGGCTCAAGGTTGCGCGTCAGTGCCTCTTCCGCGCCAGCGGCATTCGGACTACTCATCCCATCGTGGCGGCGTGCGTCCAGGCGGCATTTTGTCATCACGAATCTTAGGTGAGCCGCCCGGCAGCTTCATCGAGCCGCCAAGCAAACGAACTATTCCGCCAAGCGCAGACATACAGAGCCGGAAGGCAAACGACAAAAGACCAGAGGCAATATTGGTAACGGGACGCAGAACATTAGAAGCGCGTCCGCCGGCCATGTGGTTCAGGGCGACGAGCAGGAAGACAATCAAACCTAGCGACCAGAGCAATTCCATAAAATCATTGTCGCGCTTGCATAGAAACGGTGGAAGAGGAAAAAACCGGGACCAGTCAATGCCGTGCTGCAAGCTGCCGCCGGTGGTATACTTGTAAGGAAGTAAGGAATTCAGGAATGTAAGGAAATTCCAGGTGAGCCATGACAGAAACAAAGCTCCGCAGTCTGACAATGACAAGCAAAGGCCAGGTGACGATATCCAGCAGGGCGCGCAAGGCTCTAGGGCTGGACAAGGGCGATACCCTGATCGAAATGGTGGTCGGCAACTGCATAGTGCTCTTGCCGGAAACCCAGATCCTGGCTGAGACCGCGCGCAAAGCTCAAGAGGCAATCAAGCACGCCGGCGTCACAGCTGAGGAAATCATTCAAGAAGCGGATCGGCTCAGAGAGGCGCGTCTAGCAGAAAGGCATCCCGGTCTGAAATGACGCGAGTTTATTTGCCGTGGCATCCTTAGATACGAATTTCAGAATAAAACTAAAAAGCCCCCGGCTTTCGCCGAGGGGGTACACTGTCATCTTACCCGTTTTTTCCAGTTTTGCAACCATCTTTATCGTCTCTTAAAGTCAAGTCATGATCGCCCAACAGTGCAATTTCCCGTACACAAAAGCCATTCTGGAATCCCTGGAAACAACGCTTTCGCCGGGACGCTTAGCGCTTTATGAACGGCTGGCAGGAGGAACAACTGAAGATGCACTTAGGCTCTACTGCTGGAACATGGGGCTAAGCCAGGCATTATATTGGCCGCTCCACGCCTTTGAAGTTAGCCTTCGTAATGCAATGGCTGATCGGATTGCTGATGAATACGGAAACGATTGGTACGAACGTATCGCCAGCTTCAGTACTTCACGGAGTCCAAAACCTAACGATGAAGCAGCTCATGTCGAGAAGGCAAAAAGGAAGCTCGACGAAGACGGTCTTGCCTACGGGCACGATAACATCGTCGCCGCGATCAGCCTCGGATTCTGGCAAGGTCTTTTGAAACTTGAATATAGAGACAGGCTCTGGGACCCGCTGTTTTCGAAGATTTTCCAGATGATCGATCGCGAAGAGACGTACAAAAAAGTCAATCAGGTCAAACGACTACGCAATAATGTCGCCCACTACGAGCCTATTCTTGTGTTTCTTCCAAGGGGCGACAAGCGGGAGCTGTTCAGAGATTACAAGGTAGTATTGAAGATGATTCGCTGGATCTGCCCAGATACAGCGCACTGGGTTGAGTATCATTGCAGTGCGGATTTCTTCGCGGCATGGAATTCTTGTCCGGCTGGATTTACCGTGCCAAGGCTCACTGTAACAAACGCTGGAGAAGAGGCCAATTCTCAGCTTTGGAAGTTCTAGTAGCATCGACTGAATTAGTGCAGGCCGGCCTGCACAATTGCCGATGCAGCTAGGGTGGTGGGTGGGTAGCCACGCGCGAAGCGCGCCGTCCTGCCGAAGGACGCCAGCCCAGAACGCGCGCCCACCAGTTGCGCTGCCCGCCAGCTCCTGCAGCACTGCCTGAATACCGCGCAGCAGGGGCCCCGCCGTCAACTTGAACCAAAGTTTTGCCTTCACACACGTGAGGTTGACGGCGGGTGCAAGCGGTAGGCTTTGCGCCAGGCAGGAAAGCAAGGGCAGTCGGCCGTAAGTAGAGCCGCGCAGCAAGTGCGGCTTCGGGGCAAGTGTGTCTCCGACAAAGACAGACAATGACGACGAGAAAAGAAGAAAGACAGAGACAAGAGCTTTCACTCCTGCCTCTGTCTTACTGAAGTTAGGCGCTCTTGCGAGCAGCCTTCTTTGATTCACTGGAGGCATCATCTGCCTTTTCAGCAGTGGTTGGCTTAGGCCCACAGAGGTGGAAGCTGGTGAGCTTTAAGATTGGCTTGTGTACTTCCACTGTCTTTCCGTCAACTTCCTTGGTGAAGGTGTTGATGGCCAGTCGCCCGGTGAGGAGGACTTCGCGTCCTTTGGTGATGGTTTGCATCACGCGGTCACCAAGACCGTTCCAGCAATCTACGTCGATCCACAAGGTCTTTTCCTCCTCTTTTTTGCTGCTGTATTCAGTGACCCCAAGGCTGAATTTCACAACTTTGTTGCCGGTGTCAGCGAAGCTTACAGCGCGGGGATCTTGTCCGACTCTGCCGATGATGGTCAATTGATTGTTCATGATTGGCACCTCCAGTGCGTTTTAGGTGCCCCAAGGTCCGCACAAGTCGCAGACCGCGCTAGCGCTTTTCGGTGGTGCAAGGACGCGCATGCGCCCGTAGGGGAATCCTTGCGCCTCCGAAAAGTTGTGCCAGTATTGGCGCCGTTAAAAAGCACGGGGGTGCCTTACAAGAACAGACAAAAGACAAACAACGGGACCAGGACAAGCCATAGCCGCTGGCTTTGCAGACACCATAAGACAAGTAGAGGTTCAGCCATTAACAGAATCAGCAGGAAAAAAGAAAAGACCAGTCAGACGCAGACAGCTGGAACACTCGGAAAGCGTGATGCAGACCAACAAGACGCGAAGTCCGACACAGGCGCATGACCAAGAATCACATTCACGGAAGTAGGAAAGCAGAGGAAACAAGTCAATCACTCACCAGATTCCAATCCAGTCCCAGAGCCAAGCACAGCAAGCAGATGATGCAATCAGACAGAAAAGCAATCGCAAGAGCGCAACAACAAAAGACAGAGGCTGGAGTATCAAAAAGCTTTGTCTATTTTGCTTACTGGCAAAGGAAGAACCAGGGCTTGAGCGGGAGCACAGGTCCGCCGCTCAAGCCCTGGTCAA
>CAZSVP010000006.1:3425-11435 GCA_964610335.1 uncultured Candidatus Saccharibacteria bacterium | reverse complement strand
GATGGGCTTGACGTCGGCCGCGCCGTCGCCGTTCTTGACGAAGAAGCCCTGATCGTACTCCAGTCGATTCGGCGTTCCGACCACTGCATAGTTCAAGCGGTCGGCGTGGTAGTACTCGAGCGTCTTGCGCACGCGCTGCTTGAAGTTCGTGGCCGCGACCATCTGCAGGTACTGCCGCAGCTCGAGGCGGGCTTCGGAAACCTCGCCCCCGGGATTCTGCACGACCAGATTGAAGTGGTTGTAGCGACCCTCGAGCCCACCGGTGAGGACGATCTTGTACTTCCAGTCTGCGCCGTACGCGGGAAACACGGTCTTGCAGACTTCATCGCGGCGCCGATAGCAGCCGAGTGCCTCGAGTGCCGCGGTGATGTCCTCGACCGTATACTCGATACCGAGGTGCTCGGCGAGCAGGCGGCCACGCCGCATGCTGTCGGGTGAGGAGTCGCGCTCGGGCAGCAGCAGGCCGTAGACCTTCTTCGGGCCAACAGCCTGCACCGCGAGCGCTGCACACACGGAGCTGTCTATGCCGCCGGACATGGCGACTACCAGACCACGCCTGTTCAGGTCGCGGGCGAGCGCGTTGCGCAGAACCTCCGCGATGCGCGCGACTTCCGTCGCGTGGTTCAGTTGAAAGACCTTCTCGGGCACCAGCGGCTGCGACATGTCGATCACCCAGCTTGCTTCAGCATGAATCGTCTGATCTTTCCCGAGGCCGTCTTAGGCAGCGTCGTCACGCATTCCACGGTCTTTGGCACCTTGTAGGCGGCCAACCGGCTTCGGCAATGAGCCTGCACCCGGCGCGCATCGAGCGCTGCCCCGGCCCGCGGCACGACGAAAGCCTTGATGACTTCGCCCAGGATCTCGTCGGCGACGCCGACTGCGGCACATTCCGCGACGCCGTCGAGCTCCGCAAGGACTTCCTCGATCTCGAGAGGGCTCACGCGATGCGCGCCCGTCTTGATCATGTCGGACGACCGGCCAATGAGGGTCAGAAAACCGTCCGTATCCAGACTGCCCAGATCCCCGGTATGCAGCCAGCCCCCCGCCAGCACGGCTTCAGTCGCAGCGGGGTTGTTCCAGTAGCCGAGCATGACGTTCTCGCCGCGGACGCACACTTGCCCGACCGAGCCGGCAGGCACGGGCGCATCGCGCTCGTCGCGCACTTCCAAGTCGACGCCCGGAATTGCCACACCGACGCTGCCCAGCTTGTCCTCGAGACGCTCCGGCGGGAGGTAGCTGATACGTGCCGTCGCCTCGGTCTGGCCGTACATGACGAACAGCCGCGCATGGGGCAGTGCGCTCCTCAGGCGATTCACCAGGGAAACCGCCATGGCGCCGCCTGCCTGCGTCAGATACCGCAGCGCAGACAGGTCGTAGTCGCCCAGGTTCACACGATGCAACAGCAAGGCGAAAGTCGAAGGCACGCCAGAGAACCCCGTGGCCCGCTCTGCAGCCATCGCCTTCACGACGAGGTGTGGGTAGATCAGCGAATTCTCGAGTATCAGCGCGGCACCGACGGCAAGATGCGTGTGCAGCACTGAATTGCCGTAGGAATAGTAGAACGGCAGCACGTTCAGGATGCTGTCCGACTCCGTTAGCTGCACGTACTCCAGAATCGACAGCGTATTGGCCACCAGATTGCGGTGACTGAGCGTCACGCCCCGCGGATCCCCGGTAGTGCCGGAGGTGTAGATGATCGTGGCGGGCGAGTGAGCGTCGAGCACCGAGCCCACGCCGGCGCCGTCCGCGTCCGCTTGGACGCCAGCGATCAGCTCTGCCCAGCTCAGCACACCCGCCGGAACACGGCGAGTGCTCGCGACAGGCGACGTGACCATGACACGCCTCAGGCACTTGCAGGAAGCCATGAGACCGGGGAGCTCTGGATGCTCCGATGCGGCAATCAGCATCGCTGCCGAACAATGCGCCACGTTTTTCGCGAGTTCCGGACCTCGCGCGGCGGTATTCAGGCCGACTGCAACCCCGCCCGCCGAGAGCACGGCGTAATAGGCAATCGCATACTCGGGCGAACTCTCGAGGAGGAGCGCAACCCGCTCCCCAAGCTGCAGACCGTGCGCCCGCAGGCCCTGGGCGAGCGCCGTCACGGAACGCCACAGGTCCGCGTAATTCGTGTCTATCCCACCGTACCGGAAGGCCCGTCGCTGTGGAAAGCGCCGCTGCGCCGCGGAGAGCAGATCTACCAAGCTGGTCGGCCCAGCTGACATGGCTCTAGCTCGTCTTGCTTTGCACGAATCCGGCGATCTTGCTCACGGAGTCGAGGTTCTCGGGAATCATCTCATCGTCCGCGACCTTGACGCCGAAAGTCTCTTCCAGAAACAGGATGACCTCCAGCATGCCGGTGGAGTCGATCAAGCCGCGTTCGAGGAAGGACTCATCGAGCCCCAGCAACGACTTGTCGTTGCTGAACAGGAAGTTCTCGAGGATGTATTGTCTGACCTGTTCGTCTACCGACATTCGCCACTCCGCCGCCACTCCGCGCGGGACGGACTGAATTTGACTATATGCCACCCGCAGGGGGAGTGACGCCTTCCACAAAAAGGCCGTGCCACACCTGGGTCGACAGCACGCCGACGAAAGTCATGCTGTCCTTATAGCTGACCGCGCGACCCGCCCGCACCTTGCGCCAGAGTAGCTGCACGCGGTTGGCGTCGAAGTACCCCGTCCGCCGCAAGCTCGGCTCCGACAGCACCTCCTCCACGAATTCGATGCCCGAAGCCTCGAAAGCCTGGCTGTCGGGGCTCCGGTAAGGTTGCTTCTCGCGGGCCACGATCGAGGCGGGCAGGAGCGCCGCGACCGCACGCTTGAGCAGATACTTCTCGTTCAGCACGCGCATCTTGAGTCGCGGATCGAGCGCATTCGCAAACTCGATTACGCGATGATCCAGGTACGGGAAGCGGCCCTCCACGCTGTTTGCCATGAGCATCCGGTCGCCCTGGGTCGAAAGCAGATATCCCGCCAACAGCGTCTTCGCTTCCACGTATTGCGCCTGGTTAAAGGGATCCCAGCGGTCGAATCCCTTGGGCAAGGTGTGCGCGAAGTCGACGATGCTGTCGTCGCCGATGCGTTGTCGCGTCTCCGCGGAGAACAATCCCTTCCCCTGAGCCGTGGTCTTCCAGCGCGGCTCGTGCGCGAAGAACGGGCCGTCGCTTCGCTGCAGGCCCGACCCGAAGAACGCCTCACTGTAGGCCTGGCCGCGCGCTGCGGTGATATCGAGATAGGGATAGAGCCGCTGCAACAGGCGTGGACGCCAGCGCGATTCCGGCTGGCGGGCCCAGAAGCGGCGTATCTTGGCTTCCTTGAAGAGATCGTAGCCGCCGAACACCTCATCCGAACCCTCCCCCGTCAGCACGACCTTGCAGTCGCTGCGGTGGGCGAGCCCCGAGAGCGCCATCAGGGGTATGGAGGCGCAGCGCAGGAACGGCGTCTCGGCCCGCCAGACCGTCTGGACAAAGCCTCGACGGATGTGGTCCGTATCGACGCGGATGGTCCGGTGATTTACCCCGAAGTGGGCTGCGGCCTCCTGCTGGAATCGGCTCTCGTCGAGCCCTGGGTCGGCGAAGGCGAGCGAGAAGGTGTTGGGCTCGACGCCGCCCTCGCACATCAGGGCGACGAGCGCGGTGGAGTCCAGCCCGCCCGAGAGATACGCACCCACGGGCACATCGGCCCGGAGGCGAATGCGCGTAGCGTCGCGCAGCAGCTCGTGCAGTTCCTGCGCCAGATCGTCCGCGGTGCCGGCGAGATAGTCGCCCGGCTCGCGGAAACTCCACTCCCAGTAAGGGCGGATCGAAATGCGCCCATCCTCGGCCACCAGCAGATGCCCGGGCGGCAGTTGCTCGATGCCCTCGAACATCGTGGCACTGCCGACCGGCGACCAGAAGGTGAATACCTGATCCAGGGCCGCGGCATTCAGTCGCGGCCGATGCGGCAGCGCCGTCAGGATCGACTTGACCTCGGATGCAAAGACCAGGCGACCACCGTCCTGCGAGTAAAACAGCGGCAGGATGCCCGGGCGATCGCGCACCAGCAGCAGGCGGCGCGCCTTGGAGTCCCAGAGCGCGATGGCAAACTGCCCATTGAGCCGCTCGACGAACCCGGGACCGTGCTCCTCGTACAGGTGAACGAGCACTTCGGTGTCCGTCCGCGTGTAGAAACGGTGCTCCGACTTCTCGAGCTCCGCGCGCAGCTCGATGTAGTTGAAGATCTCGCCGTTGAAGACGACCCAAACGGTGCGGTCCTCGTTGTGAATGGGCTGTGCGCCGCCTTCGAGATCGATGATCGAGAGCCTCGCGTGCCCGAGCCCGATCCGCTCGGCCTCCCGCAGGTGGACTCCCCGCCCGTCCGGCCCGCGATTGACCAGCGGCGCCAGCATGGTTTCCAACTCGTGCGGCTGGATGGCTGCGCCCGGCTGCAGATTGAGAATTCCCGCTATGCCACACATGGAGTCGTTGCCGTGATCAGTCAGTGAAGCGCTTCCATGAGCTTCGGCTGGAGCGCGTACATGAGGTCGATCGGCTCGGCGAGGCGTGCTGCCTCCTCGGGCCTGCGCACCATTGTCGCCGGATCGAAGCGCAACTCCGCGCTCTCGTAGACAAGACCGGTCAGCGACCGGCGCATGATGAATTTCTGATTGTCTACATAACCATCGGCGCCCAGGTAGCCCCCCGCGAACAGAAAGAGGCGGCGCCGCGCGAGCCGCTCGGCATCCCACAGGGGCACACCCTGCCCGGCGATCTCGTGCCCGGGGCCACCGATGCCGAGCAGGGCATGCAGCGTCGGCGCCAGGTCGATGTGCGACGTGTGCTCCGCGATGCGGTGCGTGTCGCTCAAGGTGCCGGGCGCAAATACCATCAGGGGCACATGAAAGGAATAGCTCGACAGCGTGCCCGCCTGCAGCGCCGGATCCTCCACGCGCGTGCGGATGCCATGATCGGAAGTGAGCACGATCAGAGTCTCTTCGAGCCAGCCGTTTTCGGCGAGGAGTGCCACGATCTCCTGCAACCACGAGTCGTGGAGGCGCATGACGTCGCGCCCACGCTCCGGGACGCTCGACCGGCCGTAAAGATCGAACCATGGCGCATGACCGATCTGAGGCAGAAAAATCGCCACGAAGCGCCGCTTGGCGCGCTTGTACTCGACGATGTCAGCAAGCAGCGCATCGAGCGCCATGTGGTCGCGCGTGAGGCGGTTGACGAAAAGCCCGCCGCGCTCGACCTTGGCAGGCGAGTTCTCCGGCAGCGATTCGAGTAGTCGGCGCGTGCGTGCCTGCGCGCGCGCCAGACGTACTGCATCTCCCTCATCAGCCACAAAATAATGCGACACTCCGGCCATCGCATACATGCGGCTGTCTTCCTCGAAGGCATCGGGAATCGGCGTGTAGGCAAGGCCGGTATAGCCGCGTGCTTGCAGAGGCGGAATCAGCCCGACGTCGTGCAGAGAGCGCCCGTCGCGCAGGAATTCACGGCGGCCGAGCGGATACAGGCCGGTCAGCATCGAGAACACCGCATCGCTCGTGTAGGGAAAGGTCGTGTAATGACCTTCCGCAACGAACGATTTCCCGATGAGTGCCTTCACACCCGGCAATGACTCCAGGTCGGCGAGCGGGTCGTGAGTGGCCTTCGGCCCGGTCTCGATGATGAACAGCAGCACGTCGTGCTGCGCATCGCGGCCGAAGGGAATCCGGGCGGATGTCCCCTCCTGGAGCTGCGCCGCGCGCCGGTAGAGCCCGAGCAGGTCCTCGCGCGATGCACCTCGCGGGATGCGTGCCGCGCTCGCGCTCGGCACGAGAGCCCGGACCATGTTGCCGAAGGCGCTGCGGTGATACGCCAGGTCCGTCATCGGCACCGCGTACGCAGCGAGCGAGAGCATCGCCCCGGCGGGAATGGCTACGAGTGCGGCTGATTCCGCGAGGCGTACCAGATACCCCGCGCCCGCGCGGCCCCGCCAGCGGCCGGCTGCAACGGCGAGCAAGACGATCGCGATCAGGATCGCGGCCAGCTTCAGGGCACCATCGATGCTGATGTAGTCCGAGATCGAGTCAGGATCGCCGGCCGACCAGAGCAGGGCGTCCCGGATCATGTCCGGCGTCAGATACCTGCCGACGCTGCCGAGCGCCTGCAGCTCCAGGAAGTAGAAGATGCAAACTGCGGCAGCAATCACCGCGGCAGCCGGAGCCCGCGCGGCACGCGGCAACCCGCGCAGCGATGCTGCGATTAACAGGGGAAGCACGACAAGCTGGAGCGCCAGATCGACACGGAAGAAGCTGAGTCTTTCGAGCCAGGTCAGGTCGGACACCGTCGAACGACCGAGGAAACGGGCGACGGTCAGGAATCCCGAAGCCAGATCCATCTGGACAAGCTTCAGCCCGAGTCCCATCAGACCCGAGATCAGGAGAATGGCGACGAGCAGCACGGTGCCATCGGCACGGGCAGAGTCCACGAATGCACGAAGGCGCGCCATGGTCATTGCTGGAAACGATACCGCAGCTCGCCCCGCGGATATACCCTGCGCCGGGGCCCGGGGCCGCAGCGGCCAAGGTGCAGCCTGCAAACTGTGATCCAGGGGCTGCCGCGGCACTTTCAGTCCATTATCATGCGGCGCAGATCGATCCACCGACGGGACCAAGGATGCAGGTTCGGCGCGCGTACTGGCGTTTGCGCAGCGAGTGCAAGGAGCTCTCCCTCTGGTTCCTTTGCCTGCTGCCGAGAAGCTTCGGGGTCTGGGTACGCTCGAAGACGCTGCCGTTCTTTCTGGGGCAGTTAGGGTGCGATACCGTCGTTAAGGACAGGTTCCGGATCACGAATCCAGAGAAAGTGTCGATCGGGTCACACTGCGACTTTAATGACGGAGTGTTTATCACGGGTGGAGGCGGTGTGACTATCGGCAACTACGTCGGCCTCGGGCCGGATGTGAAGATCTGGTCGGTGAACCATCGCTTCGAAGACCCGGATACGCCGTGGATGCAACAAGGTTGGGACAAAGAACCCGTGATCATCGAGGACGACGTCTGGCTCGGTGCTAATTGCTTCGTGATGCCGGGGGTGACCATCGGGCGAGGCGCGATCCTGTCCGCGGGCACCATACTCACGAAGTCCGTGCCCGCATTCGCCATCGTTGCCGGCAACCCGGGACGGGTCGTCGGCTGGCGCAAGCGCCCGGCGGCCATGGTGGCGGACCCGCCGTCGCAGTCACCCGTCGTATCAGCGTAGGAGTGTCACTCGCATGCTCGCTCGCCTCATCGCATGTTCGTTGCTCGCAATGGGTCTGGCAGGCTGCCAGCAGCAGAGTCAGGAGACGGTCACCGTGCCCATCGATCAGGTCAGGGCGGATCTCGAAACAGTTTCGAAGGCGCGCATCTACTTTGCGCATCAGTCCGTCGGGAGGAATATTCTGAAAGGCATCGGCGATCTGTCCGCAGAGGCTGGCGTGCCGCTGAGAATCGAAGAAATCAAAGGCACCGCGCCGCCCGAGGGGTCGGGCCTTTTTCACGCCAATGTCGGTGAGAACGGGGTCGCCGACAGCAAGCTCTCTGCCTTCGCCAGCGACGTATCGGCGGCTGCGTCCGCGGGATATGACGTGGCACTCCTCAAGTTCTGCTACACCGACATCGGTGGGGAGGCGCGGGATCAATCGGCACAGAAGCTCTTCGACCGCTATCAGAAGACCATCGCCGAGGTCCGCGCACAGCAGCCCGGTCTGAAGGTCATGCACGTGACCATCCCGCTGCGAGCGGATCCTCCCGGCTGGAAGACCACGGTCAAGCGCTGGCTCGGCCGGCCGGTATTGAGCGACGAGGGCAATCTCAAGCGGGGCGACTACAACGAACTACTGCGCGCCGCAGCCGTACCGGCCGAATTGTTCGACGTGGCACGCTTGGAGGCTACACGTGCGGATGGCACCATCAGTTGGTTTTCCGCGGGCGGCCGCGAGGTCGAGTCCCTCGCACCCGAGCACACTTACGACGGCGGACACCTGAACGACCCTGCAAAGAGGTAC
>CAZSVP010000006.1:1972-3325 GCA_964610335.1 uncultured Candidatus Saccharibacteria bacterium | reverse complement strand
GCCATGTTCGGGGCCACGCGCGCCGGCTGCGTCTTCGTCCCGGTAAATCCGCTTCTCAAGGCTCCCCAGGTGCAGCACATTCTGCGGGATTGCAGCGTACGCGTGCTGGTCACTTCAACGGAACGCGTGGCTGCCTTGCGCGAGGTCCTGGGGCACTGTCCGGACCTGCGACACCTGGTTCTGGTCGGAGACGGAACAGGATCAGGATCTCCAATGCCGCCCGGCCTGGACGTCGCGTCGTGGCCCGAGCTGCTTGGGTCGGGCCACCCGGCGCGCTATCACCGGGTCATCGACATGGATATGGCCGCAATCCTTTACACCTCGGGCAGCACCGGCCGTCCGAAGGGTGTGGTCCTCTCGCATCGCAACCTGGTGACCGGTGCTCGAAGCGTCGCTCAGTACCTGGAGAACCGTCCCGAGGATCGTCTGCTGGCGGTGCTGCCCTTCAGCTTCGACTATGGCTTCAGCCAGCTGTCCACGGCGTTCTCGGTCGGCGCCAGCGTCGTGCTCATGGATTACCTCTTTGCCCGGGACATCATCGCTCTGATGGCGCAGGAGCGGATCACAGGCCTGGCGGGCGTGCCACCGCTCTGGTCGCAGCTCGCCGAGCTGCCATGGCCCAGCGAGTCCGTCGCGCCGCTGCGCTACATTACGAACTCCGGTGGCGCGATGCCCGGGGCAACACTGCAGAAACTGCGCCGCGCCATGCCCACGACTCAGGTCTTCCTGATGTATGGGTTGACCGAGGCTTTCCGCTCCAGCTATCTGCCCCCTTCCGAGATTGACCGCCGTCCCGGCTCCATCGGGAAAGCCATTCCCAATGCCGAGATCCTGGTCGTCCGGCCGGATGGCAGCGTCTGTGGACCGAATGAGCCGGGGGAGCTCGTGCATCGCGGCTCGCTCGTGGCGCTCGGCTACTGGAACGATGCGGAGAAGACCGCCGAGCGCTACAAACCTGTGCCTGGCCGGCCTGCCGGTCTGATGACGCCTGAGCTCGCCGTCTGGTCGGGCGATACAGTGCGTGTGGACGAGGATGGCTATCTGTACTTCATCGGGCGCCGCGACGAGATGATCAAGACCTCGGGCTATCGTGTGAGTCCGTCCGAAATCGAAGAAGTAGCCTTCGCGACGGGCCTGGTAGCCGATGCCGCTGCAGTCGGCGTTCCGCACCCGAGCCTCGGCCAGGCCATCGTGCTGGTCGCCGCCCCTGTGCCCGGCAAGACACGTGACGAAGGTCCGTTGCTCGATGCCTGCCGGCGTGAGCTCCCGGCTTTCATGGTTCCGACCCGGATCGAGTGGCGCGAGAGCCTGCCGCGCAACCCCAACGGCAAGTACGATCGCTCCGGCCTCGCC
>CAZSVP010000006.1:0-1872 GCA_964610335.1 uncultured Candidatus Saccharibacteria bacterium | reverse complement strand
CCCAACAAACGGGCCGGCGTCCGCGAGTTGCAGTGCGGGTGAATCCCGATTTCGAGATCAAGACGTCCGGCATGAAGATGGGCGGCGGCCCGAAGCAGTTCGGCATCGACGCCGAGCGGGTGCCGGAGGTGCTGGCCGAAATCGGCCGCCTGCCGCTCGACTTTCACGGTTTTCACATATTCAGCGGCTCGCAAAACCTGCGCGCCGAGGCGATCGTGGAGGCGCAGCAGAAGACCGTGGCACTGGCCATCCATCTGGCGCAGTTCGCGCCGCGCGCGCCGCGTCTTCTGAACATGGGCGGCGGTCTCGGCATCCCCTATTTCCCGGGCGAACGGGCCCTCGATCTCGTGCCCATCGCGGCCAATCTGCGCGAGCTGCTGCCCGAGATCCGCCGCCACCTGCCCGTGGCTGAAGTGGTGCTTGAGCTCGGGCGCTACCTCGTCGGCGAGTCGGGCATCTATGTCTGCAAGGTGCTCGATCGCAAGGTCTCGCGCGGGCACGTATTCCTGGTAACCGACGGCGGGCTGCACCATCACCTCGCGGCTTCCGGGAACTTCGGCCAGGTGATACGCAAGAACTATCCCGTGATCATCGGCAACCGAGTGGTGGGTGCCGAACGAGAAGTCTCCTCCGTGGTCGGACCGCTGTGCACGCCGCTCGATCTGCTGGCCGACCGTGTTGAGCTCGCTAAGGCGCAGGAAGGCGATCTGATCGTGGTATTGCAGAGCGGCGCGTATGGCTTCACGGCCAGCCCACAACGATTCCTGAGCCATCCTGCCTCGGCAGAGATCTGCCTCTAGCTGCAGAAATTCCGCTAGAATTTGCGGACAAGTCCCACAGGATGCGGGGGCCCGTGCAAGTCGTAGACGCTCCGGCAATCGGGCGCACCAACTGGACGCTGCCTCTCTCGCGCCTGTCAGGTACCGAGTGGCTGGTGCTCGCTGCATTCTTCCTCTCGGCAGTCTCGGCGCCGACCTATCAGGTTACCTGGCAGCGCCTCCTGAATGCGGAGTTCGGTGTCGATCTCAAGTCGATCACCATCATCGTGTCGTGCTTCATGCTGGGTCGAGGTCTCGGCTCGTTTCTGGGCCGGCTGGCTCCAGTCGGCATTCTCGCCTTCAATAGCACCGGCATCATCCGATGCCGTCACCACCGCGCGATCGGTGTTCTCTCACGTGTATGAGTTTCAGACATTCGTGGTCGCTTCGGATCAGGCGCTCCCACTAAATACCGCGAGCGCGATACAGCGGATAGGGAGAATCCGCCTGCCCGACGGGACACAGCCGAACATCGAAGATTCGAGGATCGCGACGAAGATCGCATTGATGGTTGCGGCGTTTCAGCTATACGACGCCACGGATCAATCTCCGCCAGAACCCCAGATCATCTCGGACCAGAACATGCTGACCGAATATCGGCATGGCACGCGTCTGTGGTGGTGGCATTGAAGGTAACATCGTGTCTCTCGTGTGTGGTGTCTATCTGCTGAAGCCAGGTGCCGCGCTGCCCGTGGAGTGGGTGCGTCACCTGCAGAGCAACATGAATCGGGGCACGTCAGGCTCCACTAGCGAGTTTCGTGATGAACGCCTCTTTCTGATGAAGCTGGACATCCGGGCGTTCGATGCCCCAGGCTGGCTCTGCGGCAAGCGGTACGTTACGGCCCTGTCCGGAGACTGCATCCTCAGTCATGTCCCGAAGCCGAGGGGACGCGCGGACGACATGCAGGTGCTCGACAGGACCGATGTCGCAGCGCTCACCCCGCTGCTTCGGGACGCAAGAGGCTATTTCAATCTCGTCCACTATGACCGCAGCGATCACCGCCTGGCGCTGGCCACGGACCGCATCGGCGTACGGTCTCTGTACGTGTATCGC
>CAZSVP010000005.1:0-13756 GCA_964610335.1 uncultured Candidatus Saccharibacteria bacterium | reverse complement strand
GAGAGATAGCTTGGCTAGGGCCAGAGTCGGCAGCAGCGGTGAAGAGAGCTCCACCAGAGGTTAGACAGGTTGGACAGGCAATGACTGGGTTGGCAGCTGTGCCGGTGTTGGTAATAGGGCCAGTAGCACCAACACTTAGTACTCCTGTGTTAGCAATAGTAATACTACCTGCGCCATTGGTGACTGACACACCAGAACCAGCTGTGATGGTTGAAAGAGTGTAGTCAGTACCATTACCGATGAGTAGTTGGCCGTTGGTGGGGGTTGCACCAGTATTGGTACCACCTCGGGCAATTGGTAATACACCAGAAGTTATTTGTGAAGCACTAATCGCAATTGGAGTAGAGCCGGCAGCAGTTAAGCGACCTTGAGCATCAACTGTGAAGGTTGATACAGAACTAGCGGAGCCATATGACCCTGCGGTGACGGCTGTGTTATCTAGAGCATAGGTTATAGCACCAGATCCATTGTCGATACTAGTTAGCCCGGTACCACCAACAAATGTGACTGTGGCTCCTTGATTGACCACACTTGTACCCGAGTCTGCAGCTGTGTTAAATAAGCTTCCACCAGTGACAACACAACTCGTACAGCTTATGTCGCCAGCTGCAGAAAGTGATATTGGTCCGGTAGCGCTGACAGCAAGTGTACCATCGGCATCTGGAAAAGTAATTGTCCTTACCCCTGTGGGGTCTGTCACTGCTATGTTTATAACATTAGCATCATCGGTTGCTCCCTGAAGCACAAATGGTGTAGCACCAGAGATCTCAGCGTTAAATGTAGCCCTATCAGTATTAGTGTCACCGATTGTTGCGTTGCCGTTGGCGAACAAATTACCGTTGGCAGTTATATTATTAAATGTAACGTTCGATGTAGTGGCTATATCTTGTGGCGTAGTAAGGGTGATCGCTCCCGTCTGTGCCACACCGGTAGTCCCATTCACCAATACTTGATTGGCTGTGCCGGTAGCCGAAGTTACCGCTACACCACTTAGAGTAGTCCAGGTAGGAGAACCTACTCCGCCACTAGTCAATATCTGACCAACGCTACCTGCGGCCGAAAAACTATATGAGCTTCCGTCCGAGTAAGGTACCGATCCGGCTGGGCCGATGGTACTAGCATTAGTGCCACCGCGCGCGATTGGTAGAACTCCTGAAGTGATTTGACTAGCATCTATAGAGATCGCCACGTCTGCGGCTGCCGTGAGCCGACCTTGAGCATCGACAGTATAGGTAGCTACCGAGCTACCCGAGCCATAAGATCCAGCTACCACGCCTGTATCGTTGAGCGCAAATGTAACATTGCCAGCACCTATCAAGCGGCCAGTAGTTGTACCAGTAAGGCTTATGCCTGTTCCAGATATAATGTCACCGTTGCCGACAGTTGTTACACATGTAGCACAGCTAATGTTCCCTGCTACCGAAAGGCCAATTGGCCCTGATGCTGAAACTGCAAATGTGCCTGACGCGTCAGGAAGAGTTAGAGTGTTAACGCCTGTCGGATTGGTAACTGCCAAAATAGTAGCATTGCCATCATCGACGGAACCCTGGAAGGTTAACGGCGTGCCGCCAGTGATCTGAGAATTGACTGTCAAACGATCAGCTGAAGTATCGCCTAACGTAGAGTTACCGTTAGCAGTTAAAGTACCATTACTGGTAATATCAGAAAAAGTAACATTGGAAGTAGGGGCAATGTCCTGAGGAGTAGAAAGGGTAATACTGCCAGCTCCGTTAGATACATTGATCTGATTGGCTGTACCACCAATATTTGCCAATGTATAGCCAGTACCATTACCTATCAATATACTTCCGTTTGGCGCGCTTGACCCATCTACGCCCGTACCACCTCTACTAGGCGATAAAAGCCCCTGCCAACCAAGAGTAAGCACATTGGCAGCAATCGAACCAGTAACATTAGCATCATTTACAACCGAGTTAACACCTCCATCGGCTCCCGCTGGCCCCTGAGGTCCGGCTATACCTTGTGGTCCGGCTATACCTTGTGGTCCGGCTAATCCCGGCTGACCACCTTGACCAGGCAACCCATTCTTACCAATAATACCTTGCGGTGCGCCTGGTATTAGATACGGTATTGACACTGCGGTTGTGCTTGTACCATTTGATAAAGTCAAAATACCGTCATTGAAGGACAACTTGTTCTCAATGTTGATCTTGTTGGAGACATCAGTACAAACGTTGGCAATATGAAACCATTTATAGAAGATACGGGTATACCAAGTATCTAAACAAATACTTTGGAGATATAGAATAACCAAGATGATTATTACTGCAGCAGCTAGTAAAAACCAAAATAGTCGCTTTAGCCAATGTTCATGTCCACGTATCTTTAATACAGAATAATTACTCGGGCTATAGCCATGAGTAAGCGACTTAAATTCTTCTTCACTTTTAGGATTAACAGCCATTTGTTTTTTAGTTTTTACCCTCACAACGAGGTATTATTTTTGGTAACCCTTTAGTTTCTCTCAGCACTAAGACACTTGTGCTTATTAATATTATAAGCACAAGTTGTTTAAATGGCAACAATAATTAATAGTAAACTAATAGTGCAACAACACATTTTTGTACTTAAAATGCTGTTGGAAGTACTATTAATAAAACTTAGTTACTAATCTTTTGTTTAACTATCGATGATATCCTGCTAAGTGAGGTGTCAGACTTTATTAGGTAATCAATACACCCCAGACGCTTGGCTTCTTCAAGAGCCGGACCACTAGTGAGGTTCGTAAGAACTAACACTGGGACCTTTTGACAATATTCATTCTTATGTAAACGTAATTTCTTTAGTAATTTCAAACCATCCAAGTCTGGCATCAAGATATCCAATACGATCAAGCTAGGCTTATGGCTAAGAGTGTTACTGAAGCCCTCTTTGCCGCTGTTAACACAAACAACTGATAACCCGATCGATCGGAGCTCGACACAAAGCGCATCGGCAAGTGACTTGTCGTCATCTACAACTAAAACAGTTTTGAGAGCTTCCCCCATACCCATATATTTTACATCTAGACAATAAAAAAACCAACTAACTATGGCTCAAGTTGTTTATTACCTGATTTAACAATTTTGGCACTGGCAGGGATATTTATATAGAAAGTCGAGCCCTTGCCCTCATGTGATTCAAACCATATCTTGGACTTTAGTATCCCACACAACATTTTTACCATATACAGTCCTAGGCCAGTGCCATCCGTATTTTTGGTGCGTATGTTGGTAGCTCGATATAATTTTGTAAATATCTTGTCAACTTCTGACTTGGGTATACCAAAACCATTATCTTTAACTAAAATCGTAATGGTATTTTTTGCTACCTTATGGGATTGAATAGTAGTGGGCGTTTTGTTGAACACTGCCTTGAGCTCAATATGGCCTTGTGTAGGTGTGTACTTTACGGCATTTGACATCAAGTTCTGGATTATTATCCTAAGTAACTGCGGATCACTCTTGAATTGAGGAATGTCACTTGGAACATCAATCTTAATAGTTTGCTTACGCAATTTGAGCTCGTGTGATAGTTCAGCTGTTACACTTGAAACCACTTCGCTAAGCTTTACTTCTTTGGGTTCTACAGCCACAGTACCAAGTTCAAGTCTTGAGAGATTGAGCAAGGCATTGACTAGTTCAATCATACGCCGATTACCCACTGCTACTTCCTTTAAGTACTTTTTCTGGTCACCCTGTAGCTCATGGTGCTCATCTTTGAGTAGCAACTCGGTATACCAACCAATTGCAGTCAATGGTGTGCGCAACTGATGACTTGCCAATGACACGAACTCGTTTTTGGTAGTTTCAATTTCCAAGTCCTTAGTAATATCTCGAAATACCACAATAGCACCTATAACTCTGTTTTTATCCATAACTGGAGAAGATGAATCTGCCACCGGAACCCAACGACCGTCTTTGCGTTTCAGGTAAGTAGTCCTAGGCATTTTGGATGCTTTACCAGTAAGAGATTTTTCAATAAATTTGGCATCTTTATCACCGGTGCTTCTCACTTCAAATTTCAAGACCTCGTCAAAACGATGCCCCAACACTTCCTGCTCACTGTAACCAGTTATATGACTAGCGGCTTTGTTGAACAGTATTACTTCATGATTTACATCTAATGCAAACACTCCGTCACCGATACTTGATAACAACGCATCATCTTTGGTTTTGGACTGTTCAATCTCGTTTTTTGCCCTAGAAAGGTCCTCAAGTAAATTGACAGATGCTGTTTTAGCTTTTTCCAAATCTTCAACTTTTTCTGACAGTTGGTGAGTCTGTTCATCAACTTTCTTTTCCAGATTAAAGTGCTCATTAATGAGCGACATTGCCATATCGTTGATAGCATATTGCAACCTTCCTATCACGTCAGACCTATTGCTTACTTCGGCGCGTTTTTGATAATTTCCAGCCGCTATTTGCTGAGCAACGTTCTTAACGTTATTGAGTGGTTTTACTATCAGCCATCTTAGGAAGAAAACAAGTATCACATCGACTATGAATAGAATGACTAAGGTGATTATGTTTACCTTACTCCTAAAATCATCAATTTCACTTAATATGCGTTCTGTATTAACTGTTCCAACAATCCTCCATCCCAGCTGTTTCAATATACCTGAACTAAAGCTAGGTAGCACAACGATAGCATTATTGCTGTTGAGTTCGCTAACATTAGCTTGTGTCGAAGTCGATTTGTTTTGAAAGTGATTGTCGATCGATTGCTTTTCTTCAGTAGACACAGGTTTCCCTGCCAACAGCACACTTTGATTACTTTTGTTGTATACAATTAAACGGTCTCCTGGAGAGAGTTTGGTAAGTGTATCGAAATTTGATAACCCATAGACGCCAGCTACATAACCCAAAACCTTTCCAGAAGCTGAAGTAATTGGCCTGAGTAAAGCAATACTACCTGAGCCACTGTCGTCTTGCGGGATGTCAGAAATTGTTTGCCCACCATCCCTTAACTGGCGGAATGTTTCACCATAGCTATCGAGCAGAAATACTGACTCGCCAATCTGCTTTGAGTTGTTGTCTGGAGCTAACAGTATCTTGCCGTTTGCATCGGTAATATATAGCGACTGCCAAGGTCCACTTTCGATTGCAGTATCCTCTACGGCCCGTTTAAGCTGTGATGGATCACCAGGCTTGACAAGGAAGTTTGCGACTTCCGTCTTGTTGGATAGTGCTAATATGTTTGACTGCAAGTTAAACAACTTTTGGTCAACTGCTGTAGAGAAATTCTCCAATCCAGCAGCAAAATACTCACCTGTTATCTTTACAAAAGATTGTTTTGTGACTGCAGTGGAGTAAGTCAATATTACTAATACCGGCACCCAAGTCAGTATAAATATAACTGCAATAATCTTAACAACAAGATTATTTTTGATGAACCCAAACTTGGTGGACCAGAAAGACATGCTATTTCTTAAGCTGCTTTCTTAGTTTTTCGTTCTCTTGTTTTAGCTCAATCATCTTTATCTCACGATCGTTCATAGCATCATTTAGGCGCTGCAACTCTTCCTTCTGCTTTTTCAATGTCTCCTGTTCTAAAACTCTAGCGGTAACGTCACGCAATATTACTTGGTACCCCACAATCGTATCTCCCTCACGAATCTCAGTAGTATGAACATCATACTGGCGTTTTACATTGCCTTTGGTTACGAGCGTAATCTCATATCCAGAGTCGGATTTCTTGCCCTTAAGCATTTCTGCAAAGTGCTTGCTAGCCACCAACAGCGACGCAGGTGTAACTAACTTGGTCATTTTCAAAAAACTGTGCCCAACAATTTCCTCACGATTCAGCCCAGATAGTTCTAACCCAACTTTGTTAGCTTCAGTAATTACACCCTTTGTATCAACTGTAAGAATTGGGTCAGGAGCATCTTCGATCAGTCTAAAGTAACGGTTCTCGGTTTGTTTTTTTAGTAGTTGTACCTGTTCATCGCTCATTTTAAGTGGCTTAAGTAGTTTCTTACGACTTATTATCCAAATACCCGCCAACGCCATTATTGCAATTACAATCAGCCCAATAATAGTCCTAACTGTGATAGTCGCGCTTTGCACTATCAACGAGCTGCTAGGTATCCCCAAAACTATGTAGGACTTGTTGTCTGAGCCAAAAGGCTGTATTACGTATAGCCTTTTAACTCCATCTAAGCCAATGGATGTCTGGACTGAAGAACGATTGCTACCAATGTTGTCTTTAACCACAGAAACATCTGCGGCACTTTTGCCGACATTGTCTTTGGGCTTGTTGGTACTAGCAAGTATTATGCCATTGTTATCAACTACCATTAATTCAGACCCTTCTGGCAACTCCAACTTGGCTACTGAGTCATTGAGCCAGCCCAAATCCAAACCCGACACCAGAACAGACAAAGTCCGCCCGCTATCATCCAATATCGGGTAACCAAAAGGCAAAACAGGAACATTTGTAATCCTCCCTATTTGAAAACTCCCAACTGAGAATTCCTTATCTTTGATAGTCTGCTGAAAATAATTGCGATCAGACAAGTTTACCTGGTTTGCTAAATCGGCCGAACTACAGCTAACAACACCGTTTGGTTGCGCAACTGATAAACTAGTATATTGTGGTTGAAGCTTTAATTGCTGCTTCATAAAACTAGAGCAAACCCCTGGACTACTACTGCGTACACTTGGGTTATTTGCTAGCACAGCCATAAAACTTCTAGTGTTATTGACCTGTGACTGATTTTGGCTGGCAACTGATCTTGCTAGGTAATTTAACGCCTCAGCATTAGCCTTACCTATAGACTTTTGTTGTTCATACCAACCATATGTTACCAGCAACACGGCCAGTATCAGTAAGAAGAATGTTAGTAAAGTTATGAGAGAAAAAAACCTGGAAATATTCTTGTCGGCTTTTTTATTAATCTGATTTGGATCTTGAGCTGTCGAGCTAGTCATACCTATCCCATTCTATTGCCGGGGATATCACCCTCCCCTAATGTTTATTTTTTCGTCAATGCGCGAACTTGGTCAATAATCTCTGCAAGTGTCGTATCTGACTTCACTATATAACCAATTGCACCAAGTTTCTTGGCTTTGTTCTTCTCTTCTTCTTGGCTAATATTTGAAAGGATTATCACTGGGGTATCAATGCCTTCTTTTCTCATGGCTTCTAAGGTTTCAAATCCATCCATCACCGGCATTACCACATCTAGTAGAACTAAATCATAGTTAGCTTTCTTGGTCTTAGCAATTGCGTCTTTGCCATTATCGACATGATCCACCGAGAACCCATCGTTTTTGAGCTCAAGCATCAATACATTGGCAAGCGGAGCTTCGTCTTCAACAAGTAGTAGTTTATTGGTTTTGCTCATAGTTTTTTCATAAAGTTAATAGGTTAATTATAACTAACTATTGGGGTTTTGTATAATATACCATTTTTGTAGGTAGATTAACCAAGATCAAAGTCTGTCACGGGCTTGTTGATCAATACTGCCGGCTCCCATAAAAACAACAATGTTGTTACTATTAATCAAAGTCTTTACATACTCAAACGCTTGCTCGAAGTCTGGAACGAATCTTACTGAAGCCCGACCAATAGTATTAGCAAGGTCAGCTGAGTCTACACCTGTAGCATCATCCCGACCACGTACTACATATACGGGTAACAGCAGCACCTCGTCGGCATCATCAAAACAATCAACAAATTGGTCAAACAACTGTACCAACCGCTTACGCTGATGTGGCTCAAACACAACGATTATTTTCTTTCCTGGATTTGCTTCCTTAAATGCCTTGAGCGTTGCTCGAATTTCTGTAGGGTGGTGCGCGTAATCGCTAAATACTCCCTCTTGCAACTCCTCGAGTCGTCGCCAAATGCCACCAAAGTTACTTAGGCTTTCTTCAATCTTATCATTCTTTATTCCCAATAAGCGGGATACCGTAGCAGCCGCCTCGGCGTTGGATTGGTTATGCTCACCTGGAAGCTTGAGCTGGTAAGAAGCTAACTCATGTTCATTATAAAGATGCAGCTCTGGCTTGAGATCAATTAAATGCTGCAATACATCAACAGTATTATCATCTTGTCCATTTGCCACAACATAGCCACTATCTGCAGTGTTACTGATAAATTGTGTAAAGGCCTGTTTTACCCCAGCCAGGTCTTTGTAGATATCTAAGTGTTCGGCATCAATATTTGTCACAACAGAGATAAATTGATGCAGTTCTAAGAAATGGCGATTAAAGTCATCAGCTTCGATTACCAAGTACTCGCCCTTGCCAGGTCGAAAGTTATTGCCATCTAAGCTTTTCATCTTGGTACCAACTATTACAGTGGGGTCTACACCAGCATCGATCAAAATGCCAGCCAACATTGCTGTGGTAGTACTTTTGCCATGCGCACCAGAAATAGCGATTGTCTTGTACTGTTTACTTACTTCCCCCAAAGCCTGACCGTAAAGCAGTGTTTTAATGCCTGCTTTTTTGGCAGCAGCGAGCGCTGGATTATCTTCTTTTACGGCCGCCGAGTGAATTACTAGCTCTGCCCCTTGTACACTCTGAGCAGTATCCCCAATTGATACCGCAATACCTTTGCTTGCCAACAAATCAGTAACCTCTGATGCTACTGCGTCAGTACCACTCACCATACAACCACTAGCCAAGTACCATTGTGCAAGGGCGGAAGTACCAATACCCCCTATACCTATGAAATGTATATGTTGAGTCATTGGATTATCTTGCGTAATACTTCCCAAGAAGATTTGTTGGCAGCCTCATTAAAATTGAGTCTGCCTTCTTGAAAATAAGCATGCCCTGCATCGTATTCATAACCCTGATAGTTGATACCGGCATTTACCAATTCACTTTGGGTACGCATACGATCAGTCTCTGGGATCGACTCATCTTGAGTACCAAAAAACGAGGTAACTCTTAAATCTACATCTCTAGCTCGGCTAGATACCAGGTATTCAATGGCACTCTTGCCAGCAATGAACCCTGGCATGTGTGCTCCCGCACCGTAGAATGACACAATTAATTTAACATGTTTGTTAATACTAGTTAGGTAAGCCAGCCTACCACCAAAACAAAATCCTATCACAGTAATCTGCGTAATACTCGGATAGGCTTGCTGAATCTCTGTAATGGCTTTTTGGAAGAATACAACGAATTGATCACCAATCATGCCATCCATCAGCTTGTGCACTTGGTCGCGATCTTGTTCGCCAAAGCAGTTTGCTTGATTGGTACCGATATAGAAGTAGTCCAGCATAAATACCGGCCTTCCAAATTCCTCGGCAAATTCATTGACAGTGTTTTTGGCGTAATCAGTCTGGCAATATATATCTGGAAGCACTATTATAGCTTCGGCGCTTTTGGCTAACTGCTGGTTTTTGTTTGACTCATATATATAGAGTATATTCATACTCCTATTATATCATCAGCTAGCAATTACAAACCTTGAAGTGGCAAACTGTTGGTCATCGCTATTGCCCAATAATCGATTGTAACTTCGGTTGTTACACCACTAGCAACGGTTACTTCTACACTTTTCGCAGAAGGATTCACCCCGTAGCCTGGTCCCGGAACGAGTATGTAGGTACCAGGAGTTAGAATTAAGTTAAACCTCCCATCCATTTCTGACACAACAGTTGCAACTAGATTACCATTGCTATCAACTACTTCTATAGTGCGGCTAGCAAAAGGCATAACACAGATACCAGTAGGGCCTATGCCACAAGCATTGCCGCTCGCGTCGTACACGGTCTGCCCCTTCACTACCCCCACCTGCTGTGATGCTGAGTTTTGCGAACCCACTGGTGCGATGTTTGTTGGTACTGTTGGATTAGCCTGCGAACTAGTTGCACCTGGTGGATACACAGAAGAATCGGATTTTGGTGCACTAGGTGTATTGCTCTGTTCTGAGGCTGATTGTGCTGAGATAGTTGGTTGCGCAATGGCAGTTTGTGTGTGTTGTCCGTCCTGTTGACTAGATTGGGCATGCGCCACAGCTGGCCTTGATTGTGCTAACTTTACAGCTCCCAATGTCGCCAGTACGATTGCGATAGAGACAATAGAAATAATAACTTTTGGTTTACTCTGTACCAATTCTCTCATATTTACTCCTTCAGGTTTAATAACCTATCGTACCACTTCAACTATATATTGCAAGCTTGGCTCTAGTACCCGTAAGAAACGTTTGTTAGTGAGATCAGCTTATCTGTGGATTTGACAGTAATACTATCAATGTTCGATCCGGTTTTGTTTACAAAACAACTATATATGCCGATGCCGCCATTCACAGTGTTATAGGTTGTAACCCTGACTTGTGAGGTGGAAGGACCAGATTGAATTATCTTGCTACTAGCACCACTTCCGGCTCCCCAGAAACAAGCTTTCTCATTTGGTCGCAGCGATCTTGGAAGTTTTATGTTAGTATCCGAATTGTTTACGTCGCAAACATATTGTTTCTTAGGCTTGAAACCATCTACTGTCACATCTGCCTCTCTTGCTGTAGAACAATTATAAAAGCTCAATTCACGAATATCTGTGCCAGCGTTGCTAAACCTAATTACCAGTATACCCACCGCTGCAACTACCAACACGATAAGTATTCCGGTCCAAACACTAAAGGCTTTCTTGTGTGGCTTGCTTTTTGATACCTTCTTATTGTTCTTCGGTTTTGTTTGCTTTGCCATTAATATTATTTTAGCTTAAGTATTTTGGCAAAGCAAATGGCCTCTTGATTCCTATAGACTGCTTTTGGTGGAGCCTACCGGGCTCGAACCGGTCACCTCCTGCTTGCAAAGCAGGCGCTCTACCAAATGAGCTAAGGCCCCCTCAAAAAAAGTCTATATATGGTGGAGCTGGACTGACCGAAGCCAGCCCAAGCCCCTCAAAAACAGATCAATTGTACCAGATTTAACCGTAAAAATAAACACTCTATAATAACGGTTCGGGTGCCGCGAATTATTATCCGCGGCACCCAACACCTGTGTTTCGAGCTCAGAAGGTGGCAGGGGCGCCGATCATGCCACGAATCCGTAGCAGCCGCTCCGCGGAGGCCTTGCCATCTGCTTCGGCCCAGACCTCAACCGCGGCGTTGCCGACGATCAGCTCCATCTGCAGCATCTCCTGGTCTGGGCCAGGAATAGCGATTCGACGGTTCAAGGGATTGCGCAGCTGGAGTGGTTGGTTGAGTCGATACAACGGATCGAGATTGTGGCCCAGTCGGATGTCGTCGTCCTCCACTTTCTCCTGGCCTGGGTAGCTGAGTCGAACCGTGAGATGCTGCCCGCCAGTTGGAAGCTGTAGATCCGGCTTGATCGGATCCATGATCAGCTCCACATCGCTCACCACGCCGAGGTACCATCGCTCCTCGAGATGGTAGTCGCGATCTTCCGCCTTGCCACCGAACCCAGTGCAGCCATGGAAGTTCTCCTCGCGCAGCACGATCAGCACGAGCTCGCCGACATGATCGAACAGCTGTGCTTCGATATCGTGCAAGGTCTGCTCGATCTGTGGTGAGAAGCCGTAGCGCGAGAGCACGAAGTCGCGCACTCGATCGCCAGTGCTCTCGCCGGCGCGAACCCGCTCGCGAACCTCGGCCATTGCCGTCTTGAGCTCCTCTCCATTCGCTTCGAGCTGCTCACGCAGTCGTTGGGTGAGATCTTGCAAGTGGCCGATATTGGCCACGTCATCGTTGAGCGAAGCCATGACGGCCTCCTTCTTTTGGTGGTTTTCAGGTGCAGCTTAAGAGTAGATCAAGATAACAATACTGTCAAACAATCAGCGGACGACTTCAGTATCAAACCATTGTTCCTGAAAGTGAGTGGCAGCCATGATTTCGTCATCTGACAGTTGAACACCTTTTGGCACAACTATCAGCTTGTCGTCATCATTGTCTCGACGATGTGCAATAGCAATACAAACACCCTTCGCATGATTCATCGGTTTATCTACGCCTAAGTAATAGGCATCGAGTTCCTCACCATCGGGTGCCATTACACCTTCTACGTAACCATAGTTGGCTTCGTACACAAACCCATGCTTGGGATGCTTGGTACCGAGAGGTCGATCCATCACAACTTCCACTGTTTTGCCCAAATACTCCCTTGCCAGTTTAAGTGACTCCGAATCTTTCATAAGTCTCCTTTATTCAACTTCGCAATAGTAGACATTAGTATAAAACAAAACTTGTGTCAAACAAAAAAAGCCACCAGTCGGGTGGCGATAATACATGGTGGGCTTGGCAGGAATCGAACCTGCGACCTCGTCATTATCAGTGACGCGCTCTAACCGTCTGAGCTACAAGCCCGTTGCATTGGAAACCACATTATTTTAACCTGAAAACGTAACTTTTTCAAGTCATACAAAATACTATAAGTTTTTACATTTATATGATATAAACAAGCTGTTCGTTTAGATTTACTGAGCGAAATCGAGAAGGGAATTGAGCATGTCAGATACAGTCACCATCGACCCTCTGCTGGACAGTGAATGGCTCCTCGAGCAGTTCGGCGATCTCCCAGAAGATGAACGCAACTGGCTGGTACAGCTCATCATCAGCTACCGGCGAAAGCACCTCGGAGAAGTTGACCCTGAGCCCGAAGGCTGGATCGCACAGATCTTCGCAGATGCGAACAGACGCGCAGCACTACTTCATCCGGACATTCGTACAGCAGTGTTGCGCTCAGGTACAGCAAACGCGGTCGGATCATGACCCAAGCCCAGGCTCCGGGCTTTGCTCGGGGCCTGGCGGACGCAATTATTCAGAGGATTTGCTATAATACTCTTATGTCAATAATGCTAATACTAATTGGGATACTACTTATAGCTGCCGGCATAGTTGGACTAGTGTTCCACCAACAGATTTACAACTTCACAGGTTCCATCGACTTCGTCGAACAGCGGTTTCCTGGCAACAGTAGTGGGTTTATCAAAATACTTTGTGTTGTCATGGTGCTGACCGGCATAATCATAGCTACCAACTCTTACGCGTGGTTTCTATCACCTATTAGCAATTATATTAACTCAACTTTCCCTGCCAAATAGAGCTACAACTACCAAAACAATCCCGGCAAGCCGGGATTGTTTTTTTGAATAACTTTGTCAATCAACTTTGAATTGTAAAATGTGCTCGCAATGTTCAACTGCTAGCATTCAAAACTCACAGGTTTTCTTCTCCTTACGAAGAAGGTAGTTCCCGATAAATCGGGAATCGACCTAGAAGTACCTAGTATTGGTAGGAATCCTGAATAAATCAGGATAAACAATCAATATCTAACTGTAGCCTAGTGTGCTACAGATCCAATTGCTTGGACGATTACTCCCTAGAAAGGAGGTGATCCATCCGCAGCTTCCGCTACGGATACCTTGTTACGACTTAGCCCCAGTCGCTGGTTTTACCCTAGGCCTGTCTGAGACAGAACTTCAGGTACCCCCAACTCCCGTGACTTGACGGGCGGTGTGTACAAGAGCCGGGAACGTATTCACGGCGGCGTGGCTGATCCACCATTACTAGCAAATCCGGCTTCATGAGGGCGAGTTTCAGCCCTCAATCCGAACTGAGACCACTTTTGATGCGATTAGCTCCATCTTGCGATTTGGCAACGCGTTGTAGTGGCCATTGTAGGACGTGTGTAGCCCAAGGCGTAAGGGCCATGCTGACCAGACGTCATCCCCACCTTCCTCCCGGTTGTCCCGGGCAGTCTCGTTTGAAAATTCAACAAACGATAGGGGTTGCGCTCGTTGCGGGACTTAACCCAACATCTCACGACACGAGC
>CAZSVP010000004.1:0-31025 GCA_964610335.1 uncultured Candidatus Saccharibacteria bacterium | reverse complement strand
CGAGTGCTGCTCAGCCCGCAACGTCGCGACTTCACGTCACCTTTCAGCTAATTCTTAGGTGACGCGTTCGGCTTCGGTGGCTCGGTCCAGACTCCAGCACTTATCAGTTTGTTGCGAAGCCCAGGCAGCGGATAACCAGCGGCATATGCGACGTGAGCGTGTCCGAGTGCTTTATCGTAGTCTCTCGTGTCCGCATACAACAGCCCAAGCATATAGTGGATGTCGATGGACGTAGAATCCATCGCGAGCGCCTCATTTAGGAGGCTAGTCGCTCGATCGAAGTCCTTCTTGCCTTGGTAGTACATCGCGTGCAGCGCGACCACCCCCACGTCGTCAGGCACGATCCCTCTTGCACGACGGAAGTAGCATTCGACGGTGCGAAAATTGTGCTGTTTACCACCCCGCTTATCGTAATCGATAAGAGCGCGAAGTGCCGGCAGATGATTCGGCCAGTTGTTGAGCGTGAAATTCAAATCGGCGATGACTGCCTGAGACACCTCGCCTGCACTAAGTGCCTGAATTGCAGGATTCGTGTGCGCCCTCCAGTTGTCCTCGTAGCTACGCTGTGAGTATACGGTTGCATTGCGATACCGATAGTCGAGATACGGGGTGGTTGCGAGAACCTCTCCGCACTCCCCAAGCTCTAGCGTTTTCGCCACATTTGCCGCACTCGCGGCGCCACTCGGGCCAAAAAGTCCCAGAGCGAGTACAAGCAACAACACCGTGGATCGTTGCATAGACGGCTCTTGCAAGCCAGTTGCTAAGCCAGTCCTCCGAACGGCAGCTTGTAGACGAAAACAGGTCCGATAGTCGACGTGTGCATCACCAACGCGGACCTACCGTCTCCCATGTCGTTGATCATACGGAACTTTCCAAACGTTCCGCGATACTGATCGACCTCGCTACCCGGCACCGACGGGGTGACGCCCCCCGACCTATTAGCGATGGTCTGCCACGAATACCCGGAGCTGAATGGGTTGCTCGGCACGTTCAACTTGTGAATTATGCCATTCGGATTCCCGCCGTTAAGGACGCCGCCGACAAGCAACGCTTGGCTTGGTGAGTGATAAACCGCCCCAGCGCCAACCCCAAACTGGCCTGTGCCGCTCGGGGTCTGGGTAATCCAGCCCGCGACCGGATCGTCCAGATTCATTATGTATATTCTCGAATAGTTCGGCGAGCCAACGATCCAGGCCCGATGTGAGCCGACCCGCGCAATCGCGCTCCAGCTGTTCACCAGCGCACCGGGGGAAGTTGGTGTCGCCTTGCCCACTAGGACCGAACCCGGGATCTGCGGACCAGTCGAGGGCTGATTTCCAGCTCGAACCGCCGCTGCCACGTCGACGATCACCGTGTCATGTGTGCCGGCGGTCGCTTCCATCGCCCAGTAGACTTTATCAGTATCTGGGTCGTGAGCGGAGGGACCGCGGCCGAAATAGAAACTACTGGTGCCTGGATTGGCAAACGCTCGGCCATGGTACATCCATCCCGCCGCGAGGTTGTTACGATCGATACTCCAGCAGTTAGTCGTCGAGACCGCGCTGTCCCCGTCACTTGTTCTGAATACCCATAGACGGCTGTTAGAAGCTATTCGGTTAAACCAGCCATGCGAAGTCCTTGGAGTCCCATCGCGGTTTGCATCGAAGGGTGCATTGGTGCCGCTTGGATCTCCCGTAACAATCTGCGCAACTGCCGAGGGTCCGTAGACACGCCGCCAAGCTGGCGTCTCGAACCGCAGCCCAATCAGGTAGATGTCATTTCCATGCCACGTACTGTGTCCGCCCTCGACAACCTGACCAAACTCAGCGGTCGCCTGGATAGCAACCCCACCTGTCCATGCATATCCCAGATTCTGGAAGGCCCCATACTCTGTATGGTTGGCCGGCTTGACGTCAGTTTGCCGTGCGCCGTTCTGCCAGGCGGCGCCAAATCCCCCCCCTCCTGCGATGGCAGTCCATGTCTTTTCCTCCTGTTCGGAGAACCACATCGGCGCCCCGCAAGATGTATTCGACGTCTGTCCGCCCTGTACTCCAAGTGTTGACGGCGGGCACGGTCTGGTCTGCGAATACGCCGTCGCGGCGGTTGCCGCACCAATCAGGCTGACTGAGCCCGCAAGGAAATCTCTGCGTTTCATGTGTATTGTCACCGTGCTGCTGTCGCGAGCCGCTTCACGCTTGCGGGCAAGGTATGAAGCTCTTCGAAAATATGATTTGGTCGTATCGATGCCAGAAGTCGCTAGGACAATTGTTGCCGTTGTTATAGGTGGAGCAAATGAGTGCGTTATACCCGAAGGGATTACCGGATCCGTAATCGTTGACCCATACCATGTCCCATATCTTCGTAAACGTCGTTTCCCCTTGATGAGCAGCGTAGACCTCGATGCGAGACTCCGCGACGTCAGCTCGCCCCGGCACGATGTGATACATCACGGTGTCCCAGCTACCGGACCATGCCCAGCATCTGCCCGGAGATGACGAAATCGCACACACGCCGAGTTCACTCCCGGGTTGCTGCCCCTGCCCCGAGACGACATTCTTCTGATCGAGCGGGCTGCTGCTGCCTCCACCATACATCCGAAAATAATTCTCACCGTTCGCGAGCGCGCCGGAATATGTGACGATCTCCTGCGTCGTGAGCGATAGATCGGTGCGGGTTTGAAACGTGAACTTGCCGACCTGCGGCATGCCAGCGAGAGCTCGGCGCGGATCCATCTTGGCCCGCATCTGCAGATAGTATCCTGTACCGTCGAACACGCTGCCTGTGTGGTACGAAGGATGACCATAAAATCCGCGACTACCCCAGCGACTGATCTGAGATCCGCCGCTCGTGGGAGCGTACGCTTGCGGAACGAGCGTTCCATTTGCACCTGGATCATCCATGCCACGGCCATTTCCACTGCCGACCATAGGCGAGAACGGCCTCCACCAGTGCGAGCCTGTTTCCTGTGTGCCGGCTGCTCGGAATATCTCGAGACAGCTGCCTGCGGTTACACCATCCGTCGTAATCCTACGCACGCGCGAAGCTCTGTCCGAGCCGATGGCTTGGGGATCATTGCCACCGGAAAAGCCTCCCGTCCAACGAAAATTGTTCACCTCAGCGTCGCTTCGGAAGTCGTGTGCCCATACGACACCCGGCCCGGTCGATCGCAGGAGCCAATCCGCCTCGGCATCGCTGCTGTTGCATGCGGTCGATGCGGACGTACCGCCCTGCAATGCAACCGTGCCCGGAGGACACGGCCTGACTTGAGAGCGCCCCAGAACCGGCACTCCCGCACCTACAAGAGCACCTGTCGCAACCAGAAAATCTCTTCGCTTCACGCTATTGCTCCCAAGCGGCACTGCGGAGGATGCATCAGTGCAGGAGAGAAACCATGGCCATCGGCCTGCGCCAATCTAAGCCTGTTTACCGTCCCGCTGCAACTGTCTCCTCAGGCTGACATCCAGCTCAGAACTACCGCGAACTGCGTCACAGAACTCGTGAGCTAATCTGCCGAAATTAGGGCCCGCTATTCCGCACGAACGCGCGCCCTGATGCGCGAAGACGCAATCTTGGCCGCTCCAATGGCACGAGCAAGAGGTCGACCAGCAAACAGCCAGAACGAAGAATGACTCGTAATGGCGTCGGCCCATTTGAGCTTGTGTGGAGCAACATCGCCAAGAAAATCGTAGGTTCGGGCTCCTTCCGTCACTGCCCGTCGAATGGACTCGTCGATGACCCTGGCTCCTGCGTCCGGCAACGAACGATCGAACGATGTCTTGAGTTGCCCGACCCAGCCGTTGTATCGGCAGCAAAGCACGTATGCGCCCGGCTGATGCTTCACGAACAGCACGTTTGCAAAGAGCGCTCCCATCCGCTCCAACATTGGAAGAAGCTCCGAGTGATACCGTGCCTCTGCTGCCGAATCTCGGATGGCTGTGCCGGTATCCTTCTTCCAGCTCCTGTCATCGATTTCCAGGATGGATGACTGGAGCTCCGCAGTAGAACCACTCACATGCCAGCACATACCGGTCTCGCCACACTGCTCCATGCGTCGGATCGCGCGGGTGACGTTCGCTCTGAGCTTTTTGGCTCGAGTGCGAAGAAATTCATCCCAGCTGCCACGGACGTTGATGTAGGGAGAACGTTCGCCGGGCTCCCTTACAAGCCAAAGACCGCGCGTGCGTGCAATCGCTTCGATTGCCCGTGCGGTTCGCGATTCCTCCGGTACGTTCTGAAAACTCAGGACATCCCACCGTCCCCGGTGTGCCCGCTCCAGCACCGCCAGCAGTAATGCCTCGTGTGCCTCGCGAGCGCAGATCTCCGCGTGATAGGACATGAGGTTCGAGCATGGCGCCGCGACGTTCAATCGAACGCCGTAGTACCGTTGGCTGAAGCACTGGAACGGGAAGATACCTAAGAGCTCGTCCCGTTCGAACATGGCCACTACGGTTACGCTTCCCCGCGTGTTCAGGCTGCGAATCGTGATGTCCAGCCAGCGAGGATCCAGAGAGGGGTTCAGTCCTTCACGCCGGACCAGCTCGACCCAGCGTTCCCCGAGCTCTGCCACCGCCGCGCCGAGGTCGTACGTCTTTACTTGCATTACGCGCTTCTAACACCGATCAGAACGGTGCTCGGCGTCAACACGTGACCGATGAAGCGCAGCGGCGGCAGCGCCTGAATGGCAGCAACTGCGAGCCAGGCCACAATCCCCTTGGATCCCAGATCTATCAAGTCAAATCGATCGAGTGCCCGGACCCCCCGACGCCCGAGGAAGCGCGACAACCCGTAGGGACTGAACCAGTGCACCGCGGGATAGGTGGCGAAATTGACCAGCTCTGGATTAGTAGTGCGCGCGCGCTGCACATAGCGAGTCTTCAGAAAGGCCGGATACCAGCTATATCCGGGCAGAGCGAACTCCTGCTGCACGGGGCAAAGCACGTTGGTCGTGCTCAGATAAAGCGTTCCGCCCGGCTTGAGAACACGAACGCCCTCACTGAGACATGATTTCCAATCCTCGACATGCTCGAGGAGTTCCGGAAGCAGGCATATGTCGAATGACTCGCTATGCCACGGAAGCTGAGTGGCCGAGCCTACCTCGAAGCCCGCGCGCGCATCGAACTCCTCGTTGCGTTCCCGCGCAACACCTACGAGATCACGACTGATGTCGAGCCCGCGGACCCAATGCCCACGCTCGAGCCAGCATCGACTCTGAGTTCCCGCGTTGCAGCCGATATCCGCCACCCGAAGGCACTCAACTGCCTGACCTGTCTTGCGTCGAGCGCGGAGAACGGCATCCATGATGCCGAGCGCGCGTATCGTCGCCCGGTCGGATGCGCTCTCTCGCGCATAATAATCAACGAAACGCGGATCGTTCGCGTGCACGTCGTCACCAATCGCCCGGGTTTGCTCATGCTCTGTGTTCATGCAGCCACTCTCACGGCATTTGCGATCCAGTCGAGCGTAGCTTGCGTTCCCTGATGGCGTGCCACCCGATCCGAGAACGTATGATCAGCTCTCTCCAGGCAGATCCAGCGCACTCGCTCTGAGGAAAGAGCGCGCTCCCAATCGGACGAGTCTTTCCTGATCGCCTCGAATTCCCGCGCTGTGAGATCGCGTCCGCTGAGGACGACCAGCACAGGGCCTTGGAACGCACAGAGCCCCTGAAGCATTCGGTCGATGTATGTGCTGTCACCCTGTTGAACCCCGGCCTTCGCTGGCCCCGCCGCTCGGTCCAGCGTCCGGGTAAATTGCCGCACCACGTGGCGCAAATCCATGCCGCCGGTGAGCATCTTCCGCCAGAAGTCACGCTGCAGCAGGCGCTGCAGGTAGTAATGGCGCACGTACACTCGGGCCTCGCTCGCTGGCGTACGCACCCACGGATTAACCAGGACTAGACCTGCGACCAGCGAAGGCAGGCCGGCGCCCATCAGGATTGCAGACGCCGCATCGCACAAGCCCCACAGGATTACGCCATCGAGCTCTGGCAATTCCTTGCGGAACGCCCGCAGCGCGGCCAGGATGTCATCGCTGACGGCTTCGAAGCTCCGCGGCTCCCCCCCGCTGTCCCCCATCCCCCGATAATCGAAGCGCAGCACCGGAAAGCCGTTCGCGGCCAGCGCGCGGGCCATCAGCGTGAACTGGCGGTGACTACCGACCCGGTACTGCGGCCCGCCCACGACGATCAGCACACCGAGACGCGACTCACTCCGCGCCACGCGATGCACGATGCCGACGAGCGGCTCGCCGCAGCACTCGAACACGATCGCCTCTTCGTTCCAGTCTCTCATGCGGCCGCCGCGAGGACTTCGATGGTGCGCGCCACGAGCTCCGGAATCCTCACGATTTCGGTAGACGACCAGAAAGGCTCACCGGCGACAGTCGTAACTTCGACCGGGCGCCCGCTCTGGCGGACCGCTTCGAGAGCCTTTGCCGTCGGCGCCGGCAGCGGCGACTCGGGCTCGCGTACGACTTCCACCCAGTGAATCTCGCCCAAGCCCTCGTACAGCGACTCTGCGAGCCGCACCGCATCGATCTGCCCGACGAGTCGGCGGTCCAGCTCGTAGCCCGCCACTTCGAGCACCTCGCCCGCTTCGAGCAGCGACCTCAGGCCCATAACGCTTTCCTTGCGATCCTCCATCATCGAGGCGGCCACCCGCAGCCGCAGGAACTGCGTCATGAGCCGCTCGCCGTCCAGCACCGGCTGCCAGAAGACGATGCGTTCGGGCGGTGCCGGAAACGCCACAGCGGCCTGGACGCCGAGAATGCAGCCGAGACGCACGCACAGCAACCCCGCAACCGGCCAGCCTTGCTGTGCCGCCCATGCGGCTGCGCGGCCGAGATCGTCTTTCCAGACCTCCCAGTCCGCCTCGCGGAACTCTCCCTCGCTATCGCCCGTGCCATGGAGATCCGGGAGGAGCGCGGCCACGCCGCGGGCAGCGAGTCCCTGCGCGACCGCCGTGAGCATCGTCCGCGTCTTGTTCATCTCTTCGGCGAACGGCGGGACGATCATTACGCAGCGGCCGCCGGCGCGATCCGTCGGCTTGCGAAGCAGGACGAAGAGCTTCCCGCGCTGCCCATCGATGAAGCGGGCGTCGATGCCGCTTCTCAAGCCGCGGTCCTGGAATCGATGAAGACCGCGAGCGTTCCGAGCGTCTCAAAGACATCCGCCGAGACTTCGTCGTCCGGGACCGTGATGCCGAACTCGTCCTCGATCATCGTGAGCACGGTCACGACTGCCATGGAATCGAATTCGGGGATACTGCCGAGCAGCCGGCTCGCGGGCGTCAGCGACGCGGCACGCGCACCGAGCTGCAAGGTATCGCCGAGAATCCGCTTCAGGCGTTCGGTCGTGTCCATGCGGGCAGTGGCTCCTTTCGAGGCCGGTCAGGTGCCGGGTGTGCGGGCCGTCGCCCATGTGGTGTAGGTCTTGCCACGCAAGGCATCGACGATCCCGAGCGCGCTCGCCACGTTGACGAGGCAGAAATAGTACGGAATCGACATCGCTGCAGGCATGCGGGGCCGGCGACGCGCCGCGTATCCGGCCAGCGCCAGGAGATAGAAGGCAGTCTGGCCGAGCATCGCGACCCGGTAGATCGGGCCTTCGTCCAGAACCGCTGTATTGACCACGAGCAGCGCAGCAAGGAACACGGGCACGAGCCAGCGCAACAGCTTGTGTGAGACCAGTTCCAGCGCGAAGAAGCCGTGGCGGAACGGATCAAGCAAGGCCCGCATGCGAAAAAGTGCCCGCCAGGCCCGGTTCACGATGCGCACCTTGCGGCGGAACTCCTTGCCGAAATCGTCAGCGGCCCGTTCGTAGGAGCGCGCCTCGGGCTCGTAGACGCAACGATGGCCAGCCTCGACGATCTGCAATGGATTGACGAAGTCCGAGAGCGCGTCGGCGCGCATGGGCCTGTAGAGCGATTTCCGGACCGCATAGATCGCGCCATCGCCGCCCACGACGGAGCCGATTGCGGATTCGAGGCGCTTGATCGCCGTCTCGTAGCGCCAGTACAGGCCCTCGCTGCGCTCGGACTCGACCTCGGGCTCGACGTAGGTCGATTCGCCGACGGCGGCGCCGACCGACGGGTCGGCGAAGTTGCGTGCGAGCTTACGGATCACGTCGCGACCGTACATGGCATTCGCATCCGAGAGGACGATCACTTCACCGTGCGCTCGCGCGACCGCGGCGTTGAGCCCCACCGTCTTGCCGCCGCGCTCCGGCATGCGCAGCAACGCCACTCCGCGCGATGCGTAGCCTGCGACCACGTCGTCCGTACCGTCGTCGGAGGCGTCCGACACCACGATGATCTGCAGCCGCTCACGCGGGTAGTCGAGGGCGAGACAGTTGTCGAGTTTCTGTCCGATAACCGCAGCCTCGTTGAACGCGGACACGACGAGTGTGACCGGCGGCTCCAGGCTGCCGAACGCTACAGGGCGGCCGCCGCCGAGCGCGCGCACCAGCGCCAGCAGCAGCGGATAACCGGCGTACACGTAGAGGATCAAGGCCAGCAACAACCAGAACAGGATAGTCATCGAGGCAAAGAGTATCCGAGCCTTGTGGCAGTATCCTGAGCCAGTTCAAAGTTTACTTTAATCGATGTCCCTATCCTTTCCGCGGCCATGAGACTCTTCGGTTTTGCCGGCGCCTGGCCGGGTCGCCCGCCCCAGGCGATCGAAGCCCCCCAGCTCGAAACCGAGGCCGGCATCACCCTGGGGCTGCAAGGGGGGCCGGTATGGCTCGAGGGCGCCGCGGCTGCGGCGACCGCCAGGGACCTGCTGCAAGCCTATCGAAACCGAGGCCCGCGGCTTCTGAGCGCTCTTTCCGGCCGGTTTTCGCTCGCTATCGTGGACCACCCCGTCGGCCGCGTGCTGCTCGCCCTGGACCGCATGGGCATCGAGCGGCTGGTCTATGCCGTGGTCGGCGAGGGTATCGTGTTCTCGTCCTCGGCCGAGGCCGTGGCCTGTTTTCCCGGGGTCAACGGGTCGGTCAGGGGTCAGGCGCTGTTCGACTATCTGCTACTGCACATGGTGCCGGCGCCCGACACCGTGTTCGAGGGCGTCCACAAACTGCGTCCCGGAACCTGCGCCGTCTTCGAGCGTGGCCGGCTCACGATCGAACGCTACTGGACGCCGAAGTTCGCGGATGGCAAGGCCGGGGCCTTTAAAGCGCTGCGGGAGGAGCTGCTCGACAGCCTGCAACAGGCCGTCGCGGCCTGCCAGCCGGATGAGCGCACGGGAGCCTTCCTCAGCGGCGGGCTCGACAGCTCGACGGTTGCCGGAATGCTCGGCCGCGTCAGCAAGAGCGCCCCGCGCACCTTCTCGATCGGCTTCGGCGTGGACGAGTTCAACGAGCTCGAGTACGCCCGCATCGCTCAGCGGCGCTTCGGCACCGTACCGCACGAGTACGACGTTTCCGCCGATGACGTCGTGGATGCCTTCGGCCGGATCGCGGCGGCCTACGATGAGCCCTTCGGCAACTCCTCGGCGATACCCACTTATTTCTGCGCGAAGCTCGCTACCGGGCATGGCATTACCCATCTCCTCGCCGGCGACGGCGGCGATGAACTCTTCGGCGGTAACGAGCGCTACGCGCGGCAGCGCATCTTCGAGTGCTACTGGGGACTACCGGCGGGCCTGCGCAGCGGGTTCATCGAGCCTCTCATCGGGTACGTCGATGCGGAAAGCCGCGTGATGCCGCTGCGCAAGCTGCGCAGCTACGTCGACCAGGCGCGCATCCCGATGCCCGAGCGTCTGGAATCCTGGAATTTCATGTATCGCACGGATCTCAGCGCCATGCTCGAGCCCGATTTCGAAGCCGCGGTCGATACGCGCGCGCCCTTGCGTGGCATGGCAGAAGTGTATGCGCAGTCGCCGAGCGACCGGCTCCTGCACCGCATGCTGTTCTACGATTGGCATTACACGCTCTCCGACAACGACTTGCGAAAGGTCGGCACGATGTGCGAGCTCGCCGGGGTCAGGGTTTCCTACCCCATGCTCGATCCTCGCGTTATTGATCTGTCGTTGCGTGTACCGCCGAAAATGATGATGAATGGCCTCGAGCTCAGGTCCTTTTACAAGCGAGCGATGCTAGGCTTTCTGCCGCACGAGATCATCACCAAGCAAAAACATGGCTTCGGTCTGCCGTTCGGCGTGTGGCTCAAGACGCATGCGCGCCTCGGCGATCTGATATACGGGCTACTCTTGGATCTCAAGCGCCGCGGCATCGTGAAGCCCACGTTCATCGACACGCTGATCGCGGAGCACCGCGAAGGGCACCCCGGATACTACGGCTATGCGATCTGGGACCTGGCCATGCTCGAGGCCTGGCTGCAGGCTCACGCCGGGCTCAGACCCGCGTGGTCTGCCGCTCGACCACCCAATTCTTTCGGTCACCCGTGAATCGTGGACACATCGACATGGCCGCCAATTGCAGAACGGTTGTATTGCAGACCGGTCACCCAGACCACCGACACAGTGGTTAGTCGCGTTGCTATGATTCACGTCGATTCGCAATGCCAGACACCGGTGGAAGGAGTCGGTCGGTGCCATGCCGAAGAGTGACGCACGCGGCTTGCGCCGGCTGTTGAAAGCGACGACATTCTCCGCCGCAGGTCTGCGCGCTGCCTGGCGCAGCGAGGAAGCCTTCCGGCAGGAGGCCGTGCTGGCCGTGGTCCTCGCCCCGGCAGCCTTCGTGCTCGGCCGGACCGGCCTGCAGCAGGCGCTGCTGCTCGGCGTGCTGATGCTCGTACTTGTGGTCGAACTACTGAACTCGGCTATCGAGGCGGTCGTCGATCGCATCGGCCACGACCGGCATCCGCTCTCGGGGCAGGCGAAAGACATGGGCTCGGCTGCCGTGCTGCTGAGCCTGATGCTCGCGCTGGCCGTATGGCTCGGTATCGCCTGGGACCGCTTCGGACCGGGCCCGTAGCACGCAATGCCGGCAACAGGCGACAGTGACACCCGACTGGCCTGGCTCGCCTTCACTGCGAGTCGGCCGTTCCTCGTCCGACAGAGCATCGAGGACGTGGCGGGCGACGGCGCGGAACGGGCGCGGCTGGCGTGAGCAGGCTGTTGTCAACCCCCGTGGCCCGGGTCCTGCTGGTCGTGCTGCTGGCTGCCGCGGTCGTGCTCGTCTTCCGGGCCAGCTTCGCGAACATGTTCGAACTGTGGTCGCTGAGCAGCTACCAGCATGCCTACATCGTGCCGCCGATGTCGCTGCTGCTGCTGTGGTTGGCGCGTCGCGAGTTCGCCGCACAGCCGCTGGTGGGCAGTGCCGCGGGGGTCGTGCTGCTCGCCGTGCTCGCCGTACTGTGGCTCGGCGGCCGGGCCACGGCCGTGCAGGCGGCAGAGCACATCGCGATCGTAGCAATGGTCATCGCGCTGGTGCTCGCGGTGGTGGGCAGGCCAGCCTGCCGCACGATCGCCTTCCCTCTGCTTTTCCTGCTAGCGGCAGTGCCGGTCGGAGAGGAACTCACGCCGTTGCTCATGAATGCGACGGCCGGCGTCTCCGAGTTTCTGCTCGGCCTGCTCGGCGTGCCGGTGCTCCGGGAGGGCATGTTCTTCACGCTGCCCGGAGGCAGTTTCGAGGTGGCCGAGATCTGCGCGGGCCTGCGCTACCTGATGGCTGGCACGGTGACGGCCCTGCTGTTCGCGTACCTGAACTTCAACCGCTGGGGTAAGCGCATCGCCTTCACGCTGCTCGCGGCCGCAACCTTCGTACTTGCCAATGGCTTGCGCGCCTTCATCACCATGCTGGTGGCCTCGGCAACCAATGGCCGCGTGCTCGGCGGCCGGGACCACATTTACTTTGGCATGGTGCTATTCGCAGCCCTGCTGGTGGTATTGCTATGGTTCGGCATGAAGCTGGCCGACCCCGCGCCGACGAAGGCCGAATTGGCTCCAGTCGATCCGGCCTTGAATCGCCCGGCGCGGGTGGCCGGCTTTGGCATCGTGGCGCTGCTGCTGCTCGGCGCGGCCGCCAATCTACAATCCTCGCACGATGACAGCGTCTCGACCCTGGTCGCCTCGCGCTTGCCGGCGCTCGATGGCTGTTCGGGTCCGTCCGAGTGGAGCGCTCCCTGGCGGCCCGAGTTCATCGGGGCGGACGTGGAGACACTCGCGTCCTATCGCTGCGGCTTGTTCAAGCTGCACGTGTACATCGCCTCCTATGGGCATCAGGAACAGAACAAGGAACTCATCAGTGCCCAGAATCACCTCGTCCCGTTCGACTGGCGCAGGGCCACGCGCCAGCGCGAGATCGATGTCGAGGTGGTCCCCGGCTCGAGCTTCGTGTTGAACGAGACCCGCTTTACCACGACTAGCCGCAACGTGCTCGCGTGGCACTGGTACGACGTCAACGGCACGCCCTCGCACATGCGCCTGCGGACCAAGCTCGACGAGGCACTCGCGGCGCTGAAGCCGGCCGCCGTTGTTTCCACCGTGCGCATGGTAGCGGTCAGCTCAGAGGTGGGCGACTTCGAGGCCATGCGCTTGCTGCTCGAGACGCAGATGCGCACACTCTGGCCGCTGCCAGCACTATCTGCCGGACGTGATGGAAAACCGTGAATGACCCGATCTCCAGATGAGCAGCAAGTATCCCGCTGAGTGCGGCGAAGTCGACCGGTGGGGTGCTTGCGCTCAACCACCGGAGCCTCTGGTACCCCCAGAAGCTGTTCACAGACTTCTGCGGGATCGCAGCTGGAACCCGGGACTTGAGAAGACAGGGGTTATGTCAGATAGGGAGGTCCGGGCGACTGGCCGCCAAGCCCCCGGTCGCGTACGCTGAACATCGATGAATAGCGTTCTGGGCGCTGGAATCGAACTCGAACGAGACGCCCCGGCCGCAGCTTGGGACGCCTACGTCGACAGTCACCGAATGGCGAAGGCCTATCACCTTGCCGGTTGGTCCAAGGCGGTAGCCGACCTGTTTCACCTCGATGCGCACTTCCTCACCGCTCGAGGCCCGTGCGGTCGGATCATCGGCGTGCTGCCTCTCGTTCGACAGCGAAGCCTGGTATTCGGCGACCGTCTCACGTCGCTGCCGTACTTCAACTACGGGGGCGCGCTCGCCGACGATGACGCAACGCGCGCGGCTCTGATGGCGCGAGCGCGTGATCTCGCCCGAGAGCTGCGATTGAAGAGGTTGGAACTGAGAGACACCGTGCCGCCACCCTCAGGATGGCACTGCCGAACAGACAAGGTCACCCTGCTCCTGGAATTACCCGCAAGCCTCGAAGATCTGCGCGCGAGCTTTGGTCCGAAGCTCCGCTCACAGATCAAGCGCGCCGAGCGCGAGCGGCCGACGGTGCTCGTCGGAGGAGCGGAGCTCGTCGAGGATTTCTACCCTGTCTTCGCGCAGGTAATGCGCGAGCTCGGCACACCTGTTTATCCCCGGCGATTCTTTGAGCGCCTGGCGGAGTGCTTCGCGGAATACTGCACGCTCGTATCGGTACGGCACCAGGATCGCCCAGTGGCCGGCGCCTTCCTCGTCGGCTACAAGGACACCCTCGAGATTCCCTGGGCCGGTACGGTCGCGGACATGAAGCCCAGGTCGACCAACATGGCGCTGTATTCGGAGGTACTGAAGTTCGCTGTCTCGCGGGGGTATCGGCGCTTCGACTTCGGCCGTTCGACGGTCGACAGCGGGACATACAGGTTCAAACGCCAGTGGGGCGCAATACCGTCGCAACTGTACTGGTCCGTTTGGCCAGACGAGCCGGTTGGGAAACACGGCACCGCGGCCGCAGGATCTGGTTTCGCCGGTGCGGCCCGACTCTGGAGTCGGCTGCCGCTGGCGGTCACGAACCGCCTCGGGCCGCTGATCAGCCCCTCCCTGCCGTGGTGACACACTGGTAGTGGCGCGCGCGGTACGACATTGCAAGACGCAATGCTGTCCGCAACGATGCCCCACCCCACGGGGAGGTGCGCGGGATCTGGAACAAGTCGCACGCCGCACTCGCGGCACCGGGCGCCGTCGAGACGGCGAGCTCGAATCCCGACTCCCGCACCAGTTCGACGTGATTTGCGTCGTAGTCACTCCCCGGACGGCCGTTGGGATACGCGAAGATGGTGACCGGTCGTCCGGTAATGTCCTCGAGTCGACGCCGACTCCCCTCGATCTCCGATTTCGCCCGCTCCCTGCTCACACTCGTCAGTATTGGGTGCTGGACCGTGTGCGCACCGATCTCCAGGCCCTGGTCAGCAAGTTCGCGGACCTGGTGTTCCGTCATCATGAGGTCGTCAGGCAGCGGCACTCTGACGATCGCCGCGATCCGCTCGGCCCGTTCGCTGCGCTCTTCCGGGTCGAGGGGCCTGATCACGGGAAGGATCTGGTCGATGGCGTGCCGGCGGCGCTCTATGTCTCGAAGGTCGTATGCGCCGAGACCGAGCGGCGTCAAGTCCAGCTCAGGGCCCGCCCGCCGGATCGCTTCGATTATGGTGTCATTGAACATTCGGCCGCCGTTGAGGTAGCCGGTTGCCACGAATACGGTCGCCGGGATCCGGCGTTCGCGCAGGATCGGTAAGGCAACCTCGCAGTTGTTCGCATAACCGTCATCGAAGGTGATGCACATCGCCCGCGGCGGCAGGGTGCCCGCCAGCAGTCGCTCGCGTGCTTCTCTCAGGTGAATGATATTGAAGGTGCTCGACACCATGTCCATCTGCGCCGCAAATTCGAGGGCGTCCGGCTCGCCCGGCATCAGCGGATCGGGCTCCCGCAGCACGCGGTGATATGTCAGGACGAGCAGCGAACCACGTCGGTCACCGCGCGAGGTCAGTTTGCCGATGAGGCGAACAGCAAGTGTCTCAACAGTCGACAACTGGCTCACGACCCCGCTCCAATGATCCGCTGATAGACGGCGCCGTAGCGTGGCACGACGCGTCCCCAGGTGCGTTCCGCGCGTACGAATACCGGCCCGCTGGACCGGAGGCGAGCCTGCAACGAGCGGTCCGCGAGAAGCCGGAGTACGGCACTCGCCAACCCGGACGAGCTGCCCGCCGGGAAGAGCAGTCCCGTTTCGCCGTCCTGGATCAGCTCGCGGTGCCCACCCACGTCGGAAGCAATCATCAGCTTGCCAAGCGCCATGGCCTCGAGAGGCTTCAATGGCGTCACCATGTCAGTCAGTCGCATGGGCAGCCGCGGATACACGAGCACGTCCATCGCTGCGTAGAGCCCGGCGACCTGTGAGTGAGGCGCGCGCCCGGCGAAGACCACCGTATCCCCGTTTCCCAACTTCGCCGCCTGACGCTTGAGTGCAGCCTCCTCGTTCCCGCCACCGACAAGTAGTACGCGAACGTCCGGTCTGCGCGCGACCACCGCGGGCAGTGCATCGAGCAACAGCGCGAGACCTTCCCATGCGAAGAACGAGCCGATGAATCCAAGCACAGTCTTGCCTTCGAGCCCGTAGCGGGTACGAGTCGATGAGCGGTCGGTCTCCGAAGCGCCAGCCAGTTCCACCGGTTCGACAGCGTTCGGGATCACCGTCAGGCGGCTGGCCGGGACACCGCGGGCCACGACGTCGTCGCGCAGCCCGTCGCAGATCGTGGTAATCGCATCCGCCGTTCGCAGAACGTAGCTCTCGAGCGCCCGCGAGGCACGGTACCGCAGGCTCCCCTCGGTCGTCGTGCCATTGCTCACGGCGGCGTCTTCCCACGAGGAACGCAGTTCGTACACGACGGGGAGCCAGAGCCCGAACGCGGCCAATGCGTTCAAGCAGGGCGAGTGCGCATGAATCACGTCCGGTCGTGCGCTGTGGATGACCTCCCGCAAGCGCCGGCGAAGGGTGCGAACGACCGACATCTGGTCGAGTACCGCGTTGCGTCGGGATGTGCGCTCGCGTATCGACGTGCGCGAGTACACCAGCCCCGCCACGACCTCGGACAGCGGACCATCGATCTCGTGTTTCGGCCCCGTGAGCTGCACCGTATCCCAGCCCAGGCGACGCTGCTCGCGGATGATCGCGTGGCTGCGGAACGAATAACCGTCCGACACCGGCAGCGAGTGGTCGAGCACGTGCAGAATGCGCATCCGGGCAATGTACCTTCAGGCCGCCGCTCGTTCCGTGAAGAAGTCGACCACTTGGCGGCCGACGCTGCTCCAGTCGCCGACCGGTAGCATTGCGGAGATGGACCACGGATCCCAACCAGCCCGTTGCAGCGTCTCGACGAGCGCCTGAGCTAGGGCCGGAGCGTCGTCGATCGGCACGATCCGACCGTTGACGCCGTCTCGTACGAAATGAGCGTTGTCGCCTGCTGGAGTCGTGACGACCGGTATCCCGCAAGCGAGCGCTTCGAGTACGGCGTTGCAGCAACCTTCCCGGGAGGTCGCGAGCGCGAACAGATCTGACGCCTGCAGCCAGTCGACGACCCGCTCGGCCGCAACGCGACCGATGATCCGAAACGCGTTGCCAATACCGAGACTGGCCCCTAGCCCCTCGAGCCTGGCCGAGTAGCCCGGCTCCGAGTCGCCGCCGCCCAGGATCGCCAACGTGAGTTCCGGTACGTCCCTTCTCGCTCGCGCAATGGCCTCGACCAGCACATGGTGCCGCTTGAGTTCGACCAGATTGCCGATGCTGACGACGAGTCGCCGATCCGGCAAGAGGTCAAGCCGCCGTCGTGCCGCGACACGGTCCCCTGGCCGAAACATCGCTCGATCGACTGCATTCGGGATGACGCGGATAGTCGCCCGATCGACACCAGCGCCGACCAGCGCGTCGCGCAATGTGTGACTGACGCTCACCACGCCGGTCGCTGCTTCCAGCGCGTCCACAATCTGGCTTCGCATCGACCGACGCTGCAATTGATCCACCTCCACGCCACGAACCGTGACGAAAACCGGCACCCCCAGGCGACGGGCCACCCGGACGCAACCGACGCCGTCGGGGTAGGCGAAATGGGCATCGATGACGTCGAGTCGTCCATCGGTCTTCATTCGCCCGATCGCATCGGTGACCGAGCGGCCGAGCCAGCGTCCGTCCAGACCCTTCAGCACCCCTGGCACGTACAGCATCGGTGCGTGTTCGACGTAGCCGGCGTCAATGACGTGACCTTCCTCTCGAGCCCATGGCGGCAGAGGGCGGATGCCCGGGAGGTAGGGGACTGGCTGTAGCACGCTCAAGGTAGCGTGCCTGGCCATGCCCTCCAGCCGTCGCGCAACGAACTGGCCCGCCGATGGGTTGCCGGGCGTCGGCAGGAGCCGGCACACGCTCGCGATGCGTAGACCGTTCCTGCCCTTCACTGGCTACGCGGCGGCCCGCTGGCTGCCGTCCTGTGACTGCAGGAATCCGTCGAACATGAGGAGCGACCAGAGCGACGCACTGTAGTCGCGATGGCCGGATTGGTGATCCTGCACGATTCGCCTAAGGAATGCCGGATCGAAGATTCCGGAGTCCGCCAGCCTTGGACCCGTGACCACATCCGCGATGTGAGCACGCAACGAGCCACGGAACCAGCCGTCCAGCGGCACGGCGAATCCCATCTTCGACCTGAAAAGCACTTCTTGCGGCAGCAGCGGACGCAGCGCCTGTTTCAGGACATGCTTACCCTCACCGCCCTTGAGTTTCTCACCCGAGGGTAGTCTGGCGGCCCACTCCACGAACTCGTAATCGAGGAACGGAGTACGGACCTCCAGGCTATGCGTCATACTGGCCCGATCCACCTTGGTGAGAATGTCGCCCGGCAGGTAGGTCTTGTAGTCGAGGTACTGGACCAGGGCAATGGGATCCGAAAAGTCCTTGTCCGCCACCGCGGAACGGAACACCTCGCTAGATGAGTACCCCTGCAGGGTTCCCCGGAACTGTGGTGAGAACAGTTGGCGGCGGAACTCGTCGGAGCAGATGGACACGCCGTGCAGGTAGGCGGCAACCGTATCGCGCGCGATTGCCTGGAACGTCGTCTTGCCTCGGAGGACACGGGGTGCCCAATCCAGTTTCGGATAGAGCTTGCCCAGGGGGCCGAAGATGGCGCGCCGGACCGACAGGGGCACACGTCGCCGCACCGCCTCCTCGGCCGAGAAGAGCCGGTAGCGCCGATAGCCAACAAAGTCTTCGTCGCCACCATCTCCGGACAGTGCGACGGTGACGTGCCGACGCGCGAGCTGACACACACGATAAGTCGGGATCGCCGAGCTGTCGGCATACGGTTCGTCGTAGATGCCCACGAGCTTGTCGAGCAGCCCGTAGTCCGACGCCTCCACTATCTCCGTCCTGTGATCCGTATTCTTGGCCTTCGCGACCATGCGTGCGAACGGGGACTCGTCGTAGCGTGGCTCGCGGAACCCGATGGAGCAGGTCAGCAGGTGCGGCGTGCCGATTTCCCGCATCATCGCCACGACTGCGCTCGAGTCGATCCCGCCTGACAGGAATGCACCGAGCGGCACGTCCGACACGAGGCGCTTACGGACCGCCTCCTGCAGGCGCTCGCGGAGCTCCTGCTGCCACTGTTCGGAAGAGCCGCCGCTGGGCCGCTCTCCGAAGAGTGGTACGTCCCAGTAGCGCACTGGAGCCGACAACCCTGCGCCGCGGCGCCCCAACAGGTACGCGCCCGGCTCCAGCTTTAGCACGCCAGAAAAGATGGCCTTCGGATCCGGCACGTAGCCGAAGGTGAAGTAGTCCTCGATCGCTCGCGGATCGATCTTGCGCGGCACTCCAGGGTGCGCAAGCAGGGCCTTCAACTCCGAACCGAACACAACGAAGCCATCGGGCAACTGTGCGTAGTAGAGAGGTTTCACGCCGAGCCGGTCGCGCGCCAGAAAGAGCACCTTCCTTCGCTCGTCCCATACTGCAAATGCAAACATGCCGTTGAAGCGCTCGAGGCACCTCTCGCCCCACTCCTCCCAGGCGTGGACGATGACTTCCGTGTCGCTGCGCGTGCGGAAGGCGTGCCCCCGGGAGACCAGTTCGGTCTCGATCTCCGCGAAATTGAAGATCTCGCCATTGAACGTCACGACGACCGTGCCGTCTTCGTTGTAGAGCGGTTGCTTCCCCCCCTCGAGGTCGATGATGGACAGGCGGCGGTGGCCGAATCCTACGCCGGGTGAAAAGTGGAAGCCGTGACCGTCGGGGCCGCGATGCGCAAGAAGGCCGTTCATCCGTTCCACGAGGCCCGCGTCCACGGGACGGTCCGAGCGCAGGTCGACGATTCCGGTGATGCCGCACACAGTGTCTTAAACGCCCACGTTTCGTGCCCGAAGGCCAGACACTCGACCATAGAGGACTTCATCGTAAAGATCGGTGTAACCGCGAATCATGGCCTCGATGCTGAACTGCTCTATCGCCCGCGCCCTGCCGGCGGCACCATGGCGATCCCGCAGCGCCGGGTCTTCCACGTAACGCCCAATTGCGACGCCTAGACCGGCGGGGTCCGTCAGGACGCCGGTGACGCCATCGACGACGAGTTCCGGGTTACCTCCGACTCGACACGCGATGACGGGCAAGCCAGTCGCCATCGCTTCCAGTATCGTATTCGAGATGCCCTCGTTGACGGAGGGCAGCACAAAGATGTCCATGCCTCGCATCAACTCGGGCACGTCGCTGCGCGCGCCCGGCATCGAAACGATGTCGCTGAGGCGCAACGTAATCACCAGGCTCTTCAGCGCATCACGCAGAGACCCGTCACCAACGATCATCAGTCGCAAGTATGTCCGGTACTCCGGGTGCCGGTCGAGAACCTCCCGGCATGCATACAAGAGCGCTGCATGGTTCTTGATCGGATCCAGTCGTCCCACGGTGCCTAACGTAATGCAACCTCGATCGGAATCACCTATGGCGCCGCTCCTCGTTGACTGCCTTGGTCGAAAGACCAGCGAATCAACTCCGTTGTAGATCTGACGGATGCGGTCGCCCGCAATTCCGACGTCGCGGGTAAGCCAAGACTCGATGTCTCTCGACATTGCGACATAGCGATGCACGACGGCACTACACGCTCGGCGCAGTCGGAGGCTACGTGAACTCAAGCCGCTTGGATCACCGCCGTACCAACCATGCTCGCCATGTACGCGATGGGCAATACCGGCAGCCGCAGCGACCCACTGCATGTCGAGCGCACCGAGGTTACGGGTATGTACAATCGCGGGTTTCAGCTCGCGCATCCGCTTCCACATCCGGACATACGCGGCTGGATCCTTGCCGGGCCGTTTATCGATCGAGATGACGGGCACACGGCTGCGGTCGATACGTCGGCAGTACTCTTCACTGAATCCAGCCAAGGCCACGATGGCGTGCGAATATCGGTTCGCGGGCATTCGATTGACGATATTCACGATGCCGTTCTCCAGTCCGCCATAGACGAAGCGGTGAACTACGTGCACCACCAGAGGCGGAGCAACCTCACCCTGCAGCATTGTTGGTCCTGTCAGATTCAGACTCATCCCGGATCGCAATCGCGACCATTGTGGTCGCTTCGCTTCCATTCATCAGGCCGCCTCAGTACCTTCTGTCAGCTCCGCGCTTACATCGTCGGGCGATCGACCTTCGACGAAGATCCGACTCCAGATTTCTAGGTTGAGCAGCACGAGTATCAGGTCCGAGTAGTCCTCTCGACTGGAGTCATGCGCTGACAGGATTCCGCGCACCGTCGGCCACGACAGCAATCCACGCTGCTCGATCGCCTGCTTGCTCAACAGCACCTCGCGCAATGGCTTGAGCTGGTTCTTGAACCAGGCGCCCAAGGGCGCGCCGAAGCCGCGTTTGCTCCGGGTCAATACCTCGTCGGGCAACATCCCCTCCAAGGCTTTCTTCAACACGTGCTTGAGTTCTCCACCCGCCAACTTGACCGACGAGGGTATCTGCGCAGCAAGCTCTGCAAGGTCGTGATCGAGAAAAGGCGTGCGACATTCGATCGACGTAGCCATCGTGACCTTGTCCGTGAGCAGCAACAGATCCTCCGGGAGTTGACCGAGCGAATCGACGCGCATCAGTCGCAAAAGGGGATCGTCGACTGACTCCGCTCCGACGATTGTGTCGAAGCTGTCGACGCGGGCCTCGCAGCTCGCCAAGAGCTCGTTGACCCGGACTCTGGAACAAATCTCCAGGTAAAGTTCGTACTGCTCGCTCCACGGCAGGTCGCTCGCCCGGATGAAGCGTTTCGCATATCGCGCGAGGTCCAGCACCTTATTCTGCCGTCCGCTCGGCAGCGCCTCCACCAGCGGACGGAACACTCGCAGCTTGAGCCAGCGCGGCAGTCGCTGGAAATGCTTCGAATAGTGATCACCGAGATAGCGGCGGTATCCACCGAACAGCTCATCGCCACCAATACCCGAGAGGATGACTTTCACGCTTTCGGCGGCCAACTGCGCGACCAGGTAGGTCGTCACGACAGCACTGTCTGAGACTGGCTCCTCGACGTGCCACATGAGCCTCGGCAGCAACGCGGCGACATTCGGACGCACCACGATCTCTCTGTGTTTCGTACCAAACCGACGCGCAATCATGTCTGCGAACGAGAGCTCGTTGTAGTACTCTGCCACGCGGTCGCCCGTGTAGCCGATGGAGTACGTGTTTACCGGCATCGGGCTATGCTGGCACATCAGGCCGACGATGGCGCTCGAATCCAGACCGCCGCTCAGGAATGCCCCAATAGGAACGTCGCTCACCATGTGTGCCGCAACGGATCGGGAGAGCCCCGAGCGGATGGCCTCACACCATTGATCGGTCGTCAGATCGTCGCGGACCCTGACCGGCAGGTTCCAATACCGCTCAACCGTCCAGCCGGACGGCTGCCAGATCAACCGCGATGCCGGCGGCAGCTTGCGGATTCCAGCAAAGATCGTGGTGGGCGCAACGCAAAAACCGAAACGGAGGTACTCGGCCAGGGCATCCCGATCTATCTGCGCGTTGATCTGGGGCAGCGCGAGAAGCGCCTTGACTTCAGAGGCGAATGCAAGAAACCCCCTGCCGACGAAATAATACACGGGCTTCTGCCCGAAGCGATCCCGTGCGAGCGTCAGTCGTCGCCCCGGAGCGTCCCACAACGCGAAGCCGAACATCCCGGCGACTTGATCGAGAAACCGCTCGCCATGCTGCTCGTACAGATGAAGCAGTACTTCGACGTCAGTTTGCGTACGGAACCGGTGACCGGCATGTTCGAGCGCCTGGCGCAGCTGCCGGAAGTTGTAGATCTCTCCATTGCAGATTACGCGTACCGTCTCATCCTCGTTCGCAATCGGCTGATGGCCGCCTTCCAGGTCGATAATCGAGAGACGACGCATTCCCAGAAAGACGTGGTCGTCACCGAAGAAACCAGAATCGTCGGGTCCGCGATGCACGATCTGCCCAGCCATGCGGTGGACATCGGCCATCGAGAATGGCGGCGCCTCGGGACCACGCGCGATGCCGACGATGCCGCACACCTTCTACGGCTCCTCGCCATTCGCGCTTATCGTTTCGGTCGCTGTTGAGGCAAGAAGCGGCGCGAACACTTCGTCCATCCGACCCCACTTGAAATCCGTGAGTAGCCTTTGCAATCGTGCATACATGGCGTCGAGGTTGACGTAATGCCGGAATCGCGACCGCACTCCTGCGCCAGCTATTCGCGGCTGACCTGGATCGACTTCCCAAGGGTGAAAGTAGAACAGACCGGGCTGCTGATCGGAAATATTCACTCGCCGCAAAGCCCAACGGAAGAGCCCGTAGGGCAGCAGCCGAAAGTATCCTCCCCCGCCACACGGGTAGTTGCGACCGGCAATCCGGACCGTCGTCACCGGTACCTCCAGGATCGAGTCCGGCTGCAGACGGAACGGAAACCGTGGCGCGTCGGGCATTCCGTACAGGTCGTGGTGAATCGGATAGATGCTGGAGCTGTAGACGTGGCCAGCCTCACGCAATACATCCAACGCCCAGAGATTTCGCCTGTCGATCGAATAGCTAGGCGCGCGATATCCACGCACGGCCATTCCGATGACGTCCTCGAGGATATTCTTCGTCTTCGTGACGTCGGCAAGGAACCCTGGGCGCGTCAACAGGTGCACGCGCGTGTGTGCGTAGCCGTGGCTGGCCACCTCGTGGCCCTCCGCAGCGATGCGACGCACAAGTTCCGGGTACCTTTCGGCAATCCACCCCAACACGAAGAAGGTCGCCTTTGCGCCGTTCCCGGCAAAGAGATCAAGCACTCGCCCGGTGTTGAACTCGACGCGTGACTCAGAAGTGTCCCAGCGTCCATGTGGGATCACTCGCTCAAATGCCGCGACCTGAAAATACTCCTCGACATCGACAGTCAGCGCATTGGTGCGCGCTAGTGAACTACTTGGCGCCAGCATCGCGAGCACATGGGCCAGAGTACGTCAACTGGTTAGACTCAGCAGGGTCTGTCTGAGTCGCTGGTCAGGGTGTCCAGGTCGTCCGCAATGCAACCCACCAGCCATCGAAGTCGCTGGTGCCGGACCTGGTCAGGTAGCCGGCTTCTCCACCGAGCGTGAAATGCGCTCCGGATGACCGGTCCAGCCGAACAAGTAGCTCCGTATCGTAGTATGCGGTTGTTCCCGAAGGATCCGGGTCGAGCGGAGCATCCAAGACCGCGTTGTCTCTATAGGAAATCTCAAAGGTTGCCGAGAGATTCGACGCCAACTGACGGGTTGCCTCGAGCCCCACGCCGCTCGCGACTTCGGAGGCAGCGATTCCACTCAAATAGTCCATCTCGTAGCGAAAACCCGACAGGCTGACTCTGGTGCGCGATCCCACAACTGCGACCTCGGCCAGTGCGTCCTTCGCGACGTACGGTGACGACGTGAACGTACCGAAGTCTGTATCTGGAGCCGATGGCGGTAACTGACCCGGCTCGAAGGCTCCCAGACTCACGTTCCGGGTCTGCACGGTGGGTTCTTCGCGGTACGAAGCGCTGAACTCGACAATTCGCGCATGATGGGAGGCGCTGAAAAGGTAGCTGTTGCCGAAGAAGCGCTCACCGTATCGCGCTTCCACCCGCGTGCGATCGCTAGGCTGCCAGCGCAGGCCGGTACTCCAGAAATCGGAATCGAGGCCGCCCTGAGTGGTACTCGAGTCCAGATCGCTTTCCCTTCCGGCATCGCCGATCAGCGCCAGCGACCGCGATAGCTGGTACCCAGCATCTATACCGACGCGCTCGTACTCGAAGGGCAGTGCAGTCTCAAACTCTGATCGTTGCCAGTCGTAGAAGACCCGCGCGGAGACCTGCGAGTCGGGCACGGCAGTCCCAAGAGCCAGATTCGCGCTCTGATCCGTGGAATCCTCGTCACCGACGAACCCGACCACCGGCTGGCCTCTGCCCTGGTCGAGAAACCATGTTCGTCCGTAGGAATACTCCGCAACCATTTCAAAATCCTGGACGCGACGCCGGAAGACTGGAGTCACGCTTGCGGCCCCGACCTCCTGCAAGTTCCCGGGCGCAAAGACGCCAATGCCGCCGTAATTGAGACCAACGCGCGGATCAATCACGCCATCTTGATAGCTCGCCTCGCCACGAATACTGAACCATTCTGGTACGGCAAACCACTGGCCGTTTGCGCTGAGGCGGTGGGAGACGTCGTTGATATCGTCCTCTTCCCAGTAACGTCCGATGATCGAATAATCAATGGCACCAATGGCCGTCCGCGTTGCGTAGGACGCATAGAAGCCGGGTGCCACTTCAATGCCGGCGGTGTCGATCTGCGATTCCCCCTCCTCCGCCAGATTCAGGTTCGAAACGAACTGCGCAGCTGCCTCGACTCGCGGCTCGAACAAGCCTCCTGCCGGGAGTTCAGTCTGGCCAAGCCCGCTACCAATTCGGCCACGGTGCGATGATTGATAGGGCGCAGTCTGAGCCGCAGCCACGCTGATGGCGCCCAATACCGTCGTCGCAATCACCCCTGTCCTGCCTATGCTATTCATGCTTCCGCTGTCCATCCTGTCTCCCGCTCCGGTGGACCGACTCACCGTAATCGGACGCGTAGCGGTACTCACCGTAATACCGCCCCAGCACGGAAGCTTGCACATTGTTCAAGACTGCCTTGACCGTCGCCGATTTATCAACCAGCGTGAGTGCCTCCTGCACGGCACGCTGCTGCGTTTCTTCAGCCCTCACCACGAGCAGTACCTGACCGACGTAGCGGGTCACCACTTGCGCCTCGTTCGTCGCGAGCAGAGGCGGCGAGTCGATCAAGATGACCCCATTACCGACGCGACGGATGAGTTCCTGGATGACCTGAGGCATACGGCTGCTGGCGAAGAACTCCGGTGACCTTTCGTGCCACTTTCCGGCTGGCACGACAGACAGGCCCTCGACATCCGTCTTGTATGTCACCGCACTGATTTCGAGACCTGCATCCTCGAGCACGTCATTCAATCCCGGCCGCCCCTCGAGTCCGAGGGCCGGCGTCAAGCCCGGACGTGCAACATCCCCGTCCACGAGGATCACGCGCAGCTCACGGTCCCGGACGATACTCAGTGCGAGATTGAGCGACGCGAAGGTCTTGCCTTCGCCAGGCAGCGCGCTCGTCACCAGGATCACGTTGTTGCGGGCAGGGCTCGCGCCATTGCGCGCGGCAATGGCACTCAGCAGCGGCCACTTGATGCGACGTATCTCGTCCTCGGTCCGACGCGCTTCTCGTTCCAGCGGAAGGCGACCGACCTCACGGAGCTTCACGAAATCGAGCCGCACGATGGGCTCCTGGTCACACACCGCGAGCGATGCGCCCTCCTGTGTCGATCGCTGTCGTGCCTGACCATAAGCAGTGTGCTGTACTGACTCCTGCCTCGGACGGACCCCAACCCCGGCAGAACCCGACATGGCATCCGCGGATACAGCCTTCTTCTCTGATTGCGCCTTTTCGACCGCTCGCTCGACGATACCCATTGACGGTTGCTCCTCCTTCAGCCTACGAAGCCGCGCACGGTGGCCCGCAGCGGTTCCGACAGGTACTGGTTGAGGAAGAACCCCAGGACCAACAGGCTGACCGCGCCGCCGAACAGCACGGACTGCCGCCGATACCAGGGACGATGGTCGGGTCGCAGTGTCGCCGAAATCGTGCCAATCACAGGAATGCCGGTCGCTTCTTCGAGCATTTCGCGCGTTGCAAATGTCGGGTGCATCAGGGCCAGCAACCACGCGAGCCCGATCCCGCTGGCGAGCGCTGCGACCAGGACCGCGGCATTCATGGCCAGGCGTTCCGGCCCGCTCGGCTTGATGGGGACGCTGGGAGGTTGGATCACGCGGAACTTGACGCTTTCCGCACTTTGCTCAGCCTCCTCCGAAATGCGGGCGGACTCCAATCGTTGCAACAGCGTATCGTATTGTCTCTTGTTGAGCTCATAGTCACGATTCAGTCGCGTAAGCTCCGCTTCAACCTCCGGGATTGCGTCGATCCGACTGCGTAACTCGCCGACGACGAACTGCTGCGCTTGCAGTTGGCCTCGAATCGCAGCCAGGTCGGCGTCTGCCTGGCTGCGCGCCAGCCGCAGGTTCTGGTAGACAGGGTTCATGTCGAGACTACGCACCATCACTTCATCGTTGCTGAGGCCAGCGCCCGGCGCGGCGACAGATGAAGACACCTTTGCGCCGCCGCGCTTCTCCTCCTCGAGCCGGCTGATCGTCTCGTTGAGAGACTGTACCTGAGGGTGCTTTTCGGTGTATTGGAGTAGGAACTGGTCGCGTTGCGCCTTGAACCCGGCGATCTGCGCATCGATGGGATTGCCTTCCTCAGTGCCCATCAAGCCGAAGGTGGGCTCCTCGCCTTCCAGCTGCCGCTCGAGTTCATCACGTCTGCTCTGCATTTGCGCGTACGACTGGCGCAGCTGCTGAAGTTTCACCATTTCGGTCTCGAGTCGCTGGAAATAATCGCCACCCGACCCGGGCATGGCTCCAACGTTCTTCTGCTTGAAGGCCGCGAGGCTCTCTTCCGCATCGACGAGCTTTCGCTCGTACTCCTTGGCCTGATCCTCGAGAAAGCGCTGCGCCACGCTGGAATCCGTACGCTTGAGTCCCAGGCTGTCCTCCATGAATGTGTCGAGTAGGGTACGGACGACACGATATGCAACCTTGGGATCCGTATCTCCGAACGACACCTCAAAAGTGTTCCGCGCTGCAGGCCCCATCGGGCGACCGAGTACGATGCGATTCGCGAGCGAGTCGATGACCGCTTCCTGCTGGATACGTGCCTTCGCCGCAAGCATCAGATCGGTCTGTTGTGCAACCTTTTCAAGGTTCGGACGACTCAGCATCACCGCCTGGATCATGCCGACCTGGCTCATGATGTCGCGGTCCACCGCGAGACCCGACAGGAGCGGTCTGAGCAGGGACTCGGTGTCAACGTAGACCTGGGTCTTCGCTGTATAGCTGTCCGGAATGAACTGCACGGCAGTCCAGCCTCCAATGGCTACCACCCAGGCCGCCGCAACGGCCGGCCACTTGTAACGCCAGGCTCCGCGAACGAGTACGAGGGCTTGTGCAATCGCTGCCTGCATGTGGGTTTCCGTCAGAATCGACTCTCCGGGATGATCAGCACGTCGCCCGGGCGCATCGGCATGTTTGCCGAAATGTCGCCGTCATCGAGGAGGTCACGAAGACGTACTTCGAGGCGCACCTGCTTGCCGCCCTCCTGGCGCACCAGGATGGCTCGATTGCCGGCGGCGAACTCGCCCAGTCCGCCCACGGCGATCATGACGTCGAGCAGGGTCATGTTTGCGCGATACGGCAGTGACTGCGGCCTCGCGGCCTGCCCGACGACTCGGATCTGGTCGGCATAGGTACCAACGAAGCTCGTAACCATGACGCTGACCGTAGGATTGCGCACAAACTCCGAAAGGGCAGTCTGCAGGTCTTTGGCGAGTTCGGGAGCCGTCTTGCCAGCGGCCGGAACTCCTGCGATGAGGGGTGTGGAAATCATGCCATCAGGTCGCACCGGCACCGTCACTGTCAACTCTGGCTGATTCCACACGAACACCTGCAGCGTATCGCCCGGACCGATCCGGTACTCGGTCGTCTCCGGCTGCTGCGCGACCGGTGCGGTACTCACGTCCGGCTCGGACGCACAGGCAGTCAGGAGAATCAGAACAATCGCGACCAGCGCAAGCGTCGACGCGGTGCGGGTGCTCACCGTCATTGAGTGTTGCCTCATGTGCATGCGTCTATTTTGACAATTCGTCGAGGAGTTTCTGTGCGTCGATTCTCGCCGGCGTCGGAATCTGCTCCAGGTCCAGCCTTCGCAGCATCGCCAGTGCCTCGGCTTCATTCCCGGTCTTCGCAAGTGCGGCCGCGTAGTGGTACTGCACCTCGGTCATTCCCGGCAATGCAGTGGCGGCGCTGCGCAACACCGGCAACGCCTGCTCCAGCGTGCCGCTAGTAACGAGAATCCACCCATAAGTATCCTGGAGCGCAGGCGCATTCGGCGCCTGCCGATAGGCTCTTTCCGCAATCTCAAGTGCCCTGGGATCACTCTTCTGCTGGTAGAGAACAGCAAGGTTGTTGAGCAGCACCGGGTCGTCCGGCTTGACGACGAGACCCTGCTCGTAGAGCTCGATCGCCCCACCGACATCGCCCCGTCGCTGCCTGGCTTCGGCCAGTGCCACTCGCGCCGACGTCGAATCAGGATGGTCCTCGACGGCTTTCTGGAGCCACTTCTCGGCACCCGCGCCGTCGCCACCGGCACCCGCGACTGCGGCGGCACCCATCGTGGCGTCGAGGTTCTTCGGGTCGGCAGCGAGTATCTGCGTGAAATGCCCCTCCGCATCCGCGGTCTTGCCCTCGGCGAGATCGAGACGTGCCAGGTTGAACAGGGTCTGCGGATCGTCCGGCTTGGCTTCGAGCGCCTCATTCAACTGCGCACGACCGGCGTCGGCCTGCCCGGCTGCGGTAAGCACGCCCGCGACGAGATTGCGCGCGGCGGGGTCGTTTCCAGAGCGCTCGATCAGCGCATTGCCTTCGGCGACGGCCTCGTTCTTGTCGCCCTTGCGGAGCAAAGCAAGCATCAGCAGGTACTCGCGCTGATGACTGGTTGCGGCACCTGGAGGTATATCCTTCAGCAATCCGATGGCACGGTCGAATTCCCCCGCCACCACGTAGCCGCCCGCAATTTCGAGTCGCAGTTCCACAGTCTGCTGCGACTCGGGACCGGCCAGCGCGCGAGTGAAGTACGACATGGCTTTCTCGCGTTCGCCGCTCGCCAGGCTCAGTCGGCCAGCCAGCGCGAGCAGCGACGGATCGGGTACCTGGTCGAGTGTCGGTTCGAGCGCTGCCAGTGCTTGTTGTGGCGACTGGACCTTTGCGCGTGTCTCCGCGAGGAGTCGTTGAGCACGGACGTTCTTCGGGTCGTTTGCGACTACGCTTGCCAGGTTCATCTCGGCCTGGCCGAGATTGCCCTGCTGCAGATTCACCATGCCGAGCATCATGCGCGCGACGAGCTGCTCCGGCTGCTTGCTGACGACGTCCTCGAGCAGCATGCGGGCCTGTTCGAACTCCCGGCCGGCTGCCAGCGCCTGCGCGCGGACCTGCTTCGCGTACCAACTGCCTGGTGCCCCCCTGAGCAGGGTGTTGCTGCTTGCCAGCGCCTCCTCGACCTTGCCCTGACGCAGCTGCGCGTCGACGAGTCCAGCCTGTGACAGAACCTTGTCGTCGCTGCGATTGGCCTTGTTGGCTCGCTCAAGGGCCCCTGCATAGGCGGCCTCGGCCGCCGCGAAGTCGCCCCCTCGAATATTGATCTCGCCCGCCGTCAGCCAGTATCGGACGTCGCCGCGGACCGACTCCGGAGCCTCGTCCAGCACCTCTCTGGCGGCGCTGAGTCCGGAACCGGCGTACGACGCGAGCGCCAATCCGAGGACGGCCTCGACGCTGTCAGGTTGCGCCGAGCGCGCGGACGCGAACTGCGCCTTCGCCTCCTCCGGCCGATTGAGCCCGAGTAGCGTCTGGCCCTGGATGATGTGCAGATCGACCTTCGCATCCGCGGGCCCAGCCTCGGGCCTGCATTGCTCCAGTGCCGCATCGAACTCGCTCTTGCCGACGAGCACCTTGCACTCCGGGACGAGTGTCAGTTCACGCGGCGCGCCCAGGTCCTTGGCCTTGCGGATCTCGATCTCGCCGGCCTGCAGGTCGCCTGCCTCCACGAGCGCCTTGCCGAGCAGCGCACGGCCGCGGGCGTTCTCGGGGTCGGCTTCGACATAGTTCTTGAGATCGATGATGGCCGCGTTGACGTCGCCCTTCTGGAGTGCCTGCTCTGCCCGCGTGTAGAGCGCCTCACCCTTGGGAGCACAGGCGGTCAGCCCGGCGATCAGCAGTATCGCCGCCATCAGTGGATGGCGATTGACCACGCACGAATCCTGGGCGATTTCCCTCGACATGACTCTCACCCCTCAGCAGCGCGATCCGAAGCTGCGATGTCATTCTTCTCCAGCAGGTCATACAGCGTCGGTCGCGTGATCCCGAGCAGCTCCGCAGTCCGGGAGAGATTCCACCCGGCCACGGCGAGCGCCTGCCGGATCGTTTCCCGCTCCACACGTTGACGCGCGACGCGCAGGTTGAGCAGGTTGGCACCTGGATCACCGTCCCCGGGCAGCCCCAGGTCCGACCCGGTGACGTACTTGCCCTCGGTCATGATCACTGCTCCGTTCACGCGATTCTCGAGTTCCCGGATGTTCCCGGGCCACGGGTAGGCCTCGATGGCTTTCAATGCGCCGGGCGTGAAGCCCTTGACGGGTCGGCTGTGTTCACGCGAGCGGCGCCCGAGGATCGCCTGGGCGATGACCACGGCATCAGCGCCGCGCTCACGCAGCGGAGGGATGCGCACGGTCACTTCGCTGATGCGGTAGAACAGGTCCTCGCGAAACTCGCTGCTCTTGGTCAACGCGGGCAGGTCCTTGTTGGTCGCGCACACGATGCGCACGTCCACCACGATCCGGTCGCGGCCCCCGATGCGCTCGACCACGCGGTCCTGCAGGAAGCGGAGCAGCTTCGCCTGCAGGGCAAGCGGCATGTCGCCAATCTCGTCCAGAAAGATCGTGCCGCCGCTGGCCTGCTCGAACTTGCCGCGCGTCTGCTTGATGGCGCCGGTGAAGGCGCCCTTCTCGTGGCCGAAGAGCTCGCTCTCGAGCAGGGTGTCTGGAATCGCCGCGCAG
>CAZSVP010000003.1:0-214314 GCA_964610335.1 uncultured Candidatus Saccharibacteria bacterium | reverse complement strand
GAGCACAAGACGCTGCTCAGAGAACATACGCCTCAATAAAACAAGCTTTGCGGGCTCACCCAAATCTTACAGAAGATAAGGTAGAGATATTCTTACAAGGTTCATACGCTAACGATACAAATGTTAAAGTTGATTCTGATATTGACGTTGTAGTTATGTTACCAAATACATTTGCATCGGACACAACACAACTATCATCTATCGAGAAACAAAACTACGATCTTTCTTGGGTACCTGCAGTTTATACTTCACAGGATTTACGAAGAGATATTGAACAGGCTCTAAACACGTCCTACCGAGGGTATGTAGAGCCAAAAAATAAGTGCATAAGAGTAAATAAGAGAGATGGCTACTTAGATACCGACGTTGTTCCGGCAATTCAACACCGGTTATACCACAAGTTTACAAATTCATTGGATGATTTTACAGAAGGTACTGTGCTTTATCCTAAAAATGGTGGTATGACTATTAATTATCCAAAAGAACATATCAAGAACGGTACTGTTAAGAATAAGGTATGCAACAAACTATTTAAGCCAACCGTTAGACAGCTAAAAAATCTCAAACGACACGCTGTTCAGCAAGGATTATTTAATCCTAAAGATGCACCGGGATATCTTTTGGAGTGCTTAGTTTATAATGCGCCTCCTCAACTGTTTGTAAACCACGATCATGTCAGGCTCGGCTACATTATGACTTGGTTAAACCAGACTGAGCTTGACTTTACAGGTTTTGAATCTGTTGACGGTATCCATTCATTATTTGGTTCTGACCCAGGAAAGTTTTCAATTGTTGTCGCCAAAAATATTTCATATTTACTAAACTCTCAAGTTAATTGGAATCGGTAGTGCACGCATTTGCAACCAACACCAGTAGAGTTAAGACATATAGTACTATTGCAGTAATAAGTGTTATTGTGGCAATCTTTGTAAATTGGATAGCCATTTTATTTGAGTTACCTAACAATTGGCTCATTAGTGCTCCAACATTGGGTGCCACTTATGCATTACTCTATTGGTTTATTGATAATTATGCATGGCGCTGGCCTATTTTGAGAGTTTTAGGCCTAGTTGATGTACTCCCAATCGATGGAAAGTATACGGGTGAAACCATCTCGAATTATAAGAAACAGAAATCTCAAGTCAAAATAGTTATTAGCCAGACTTGGTCAAGAATATTGGTTCAGTTCGATGTTACAGATATTAAAACATCCGTCTCTTGTTCTATTTCTGCTAATTATGAAAACTTAGGCAATGGAGATAGTAAGCTGAATTATACCTACAAAAACGACCCTAACCCAGGCATCGCAGATGACGACATGAACCCGCATGAAGGTACCGTAGAGCTTCTAATCCAAAAAGGCGGATTAGCTACGGGCAGATACTTCAACTCTCGTGAACGTGCAGGAACTATTTCTCTCAAACGAAAGAGCTAGCATTGTTACGTCTTAAATCCCAAGACTACTACGAAAATATCTACGACCGACTAACCGTTAAAGACGCTCGTAGAAATATAGTCTATTACAACGACTTCTTTGATGAGTTAGAGAATAGACTACAGCCTGATGATAAAATTGACCGACCAGGCAACGCACTTGTACTAAATCTCTTCTATATGCAAGCTGTTGGCAATGAGCTTATAGATAGGTATCAAAAGCGTCAAGACATAATTGACCAGTGGATGAAGGACGATAAGAAAAAGGATGCACAGATTTCTTCTGCCAGACTGGCTGAGGAGCCATACTGCCATCACTGTAGTAAACAAGGCCTCCGCATTACTCACAAAATGCTGATGCATCGTGGCGAAACGTACAACCATGACGATCCAGAAGAAGTATTGTTTATGCTGAAGTGCCCACACTGTGACAAAAACAGTACCTTTTGGGAAGACGGAACCGCCTGGAAGCCAAAACCTACTCTTTGCCCAAAATGTAAGGCAGAAATGACCGAGAAGAGTATCAGCAGCAAGAAAGCTGTAAGTTCTACTTATACATGCCCATCATGTAAACACAGCTATAAAGAAAAGCTGGATCTCAATAGCAAAAAATAAGAACCGGACCCAGACTTTGATAAAGACCGAGTACATTACTGCTTGTTAGATAAAGAATGGCGAGACAAGCTATTTGAAATTCAGAAAGGTCTCATAGATTTGGCCGAGTTTGGTAAGAAGATGAGAGAGGAAGAAGACAACAAATATATCTATGATGCGATGAATAACCTCAAGAAGCTAAAAATACCTGAGCTAGTCCCATTACTTGTTCCAGTTTTAGAAAAAGCCGGCTATACTGAGTTTGGTACCGAAAAGCCAGAGATGGGTCGCCATGTAATAGTAGGTTTTAGCTGTCTCGACAGTAAGTCTGACCGCAATGACTACGACAGTAGAAAAGGCCTAGAAAAGCTGGTGAAGCAAGCACTCGAGAGCACAAACTGGCGATTGATGAGTGAAGGTGTTCATTATCGGCTGGGGTACTTGAGTGGCCGGCTCAGAGCCTATGAAGACAAAGAAGATCTACTCAAACTTGTCGTAAATACTCCAAAGCCGAAGCATAGCCGAACAGCAAGACAGAAAGAGCTCGAAAAGAACGAACATACCATCAAAGACGAGCAAGGTAATGATATTCGGCTCTAAAAACGAGACTCCTTTTTTATAGTGTCCTATTTGTCTCATTATCAGCTATAATATCCCTAATTGGTGTTCTAGACCCACATGCTCAGCCAAAGTTCATTCGGAAGCCAAAAGGCTTCTTTTTTGTTAGAATAGCCTTATGAGCAAACAAATACAGTTTAGCCACACGGAGTCAACCAAGGCTCCTCCAAGTGCTGTTTGGGCTCGATGGACCAATGTAGCTGGTTGGCCAGATGAAGATGAAAACCTAAAACAGGCTAGCCTAACAGGTGAGTTTAGGGTTGGTAGCAAAATAGTCATGCTGCCCGAGAAAGCACCCAAATCCACAGTAGTAATTACCAAGGTCCAGACAAACAAGTCATTTTCGACGGAGGGCACAATCCCATTTGGCAAGCTAATAATTGACCATAAGATTTCGGCTACGAGCGGAAAAACTGAATTTACTCATACCATCACAGTAACAGGGCCGATGCGAGCATTATTCGTACGCCTGGTAGTGCAAAAGCTCGCCGCTGATTTACCCGCCAAAATGCAGCGGCTTGCAAAACTGGCCGAGCAGGGCAAATGAAGTCTATTAAATATAGCTATAAGATATCTGGGCCATTTGAGCTGATCTATCAAAACCAGTTTTTCAATGGCTGGCCAGTACTCAGGGATGATCGCACCATAGTAATGGCTTTTCCTGTGGAGAGGTGGCAAAGTTCTGCTGCTGTTGCACTAAGCCAATCAGATGACGACTCTGTTGAGCTCACGGTGTATAGTAACGGTGACTCAGAAGCAGCGCGTGATCAGGCTCTGGCCGCGCTATCGCTGGATGAGGATGGTGTTGGATGGCCTGCGGTGGGCGAGCGGGATAGTACGCTCAAAGAGTTGCAATCCAAGTATCACTATATGCGCCCATCGCTATTTCACTCGCCGTATGAGGCAGCCGCTCATTTTATCATCGGCCATCGTATATCTATGGTGCAGGGCCGCAAGATTAGAGAGAATATGGCCAAAGACCTAGGCCAGAAGTTTACTATTGAAGGTCACGATTATTATTGTTTTCCTCGGCCGCAGGAGCTTCTCAAGTTGAGCGAATATCCGGGCTTGAGCCAAACCAAGATTGAGCGCTTGCACGCGGTAGCCGATGCGGCACTTGAGGGCTGGCTTACGCGAGCTGAGTTGAATAAATTATCAGAACAAGAGGTGCTGACAAAGCTCGAAAGGCTTCCGGGAGTTGGTCCATTCTTCTCACAAGGTATTCTCAATCGTGGAGTAGGAGGGGCGGATGGTTTTACTCACGATGACCTAACCTACCACGCTATAGCACTGCGATATGGTCTTGGTAAAGACCCTAGCAAAGATCAAGTATTGGAAATAGCGGAGAAGTGGCGACCATACCGTATGTGGGCAGTAGTACTACATCATGTTTGGCTGCGTGAATCTGGAAACATGCCCAAGCGTACTTTTAGCAAGAAATAGCAGACGTACTATGTAATTGAATACTTTACGATTTTGGTTTGAGCTTGCTAAGCGGTAGTGAGATGTAGAATTGTGAGCCATGTCCGAGCTTGCTTTCGACCCAAATCTTGCCACCCATACTATCTATGATCTCGTGGCAAATTGACAGTCCAAGCCCAAGCCCTTCAATCTTAGATTTAACACTCTGGGAACGGAAGTATTTCTCAAATAAGTGTTTTTGATCGGCTTCCGATATACCTACACCGTGATCGGCAAATTCCACAATGATGTTGTTGTCTTTTACAGAGCTTTTGACCTCAATTTCTTTATCTGTTGGTGAATATTTGGCAGCGTTGCGGATAAGATTACTGACAACCTGGCCGAGCCTTAACTCATCAGCTGATATTTTTTTCTTAGTACTACCAGTGAGCACTAGTTTTTGCTCAATCACATAGTTCAGCTCATCAACTTCACGCTTCAAGAAACTATCAAAGTCAAACTCGTTAGCTGCACGTTCTTCAGCCTTCTTACCCTCGGCGGCACTACGCAAATCACCAACAAGTGCTGTCATCTTCTTGGCTTGGTGGTTGATAGTATCGACTTCTTCGCCAAGTTCTTTGGGGCGTTTGCCTGTAGCGGCATTCTTGGCTAATGATTCTGACACCAAGGAAATAATAGTACCAGGAGCTTTAAGCTCATGAGCTGCGGCAGATAAGAAAGCAGTTTTTTCTTCATTGAGCTGTTCCAGCTCAGCACGCTTTTCTTCGGATTCTTGGATCTTGAGCTTTTGTTTGAAGAACTCTTGTACAACAGCTGCTAGCTCGCCGAACTGTGAGTGAGACTTAGCCATCTTGTCTAGCATATTTGGCTTCTTGGCCTTGATACTTGTAGAGATCAACTGAATTGGTCTAAGTACAAACCACCATAAACTGCCTAGAATTATAATCAGTAGTAGGATGCCAGTAATGGCAAATAGTACTAGCTGCTTGTTGTAAGAAGTGTTGAGCTCCTTAACCACAGCTACTTCTGACTCGGATTTAAGCAACTGCACAGTCTGGTCTTGAAAATCCTTGAATGGTACAGTAAAGCTCACCGACTCACCATTGGCCACATCTGCACCAGATTCTGTTGGTGACTCAAACTCTACATTGGTGCGAGTAAGTGCTTTCATTTTCTCTATGAAGCTATCTCCCAAAAACCGTCCAATTACTAAGTATCCGCTGGCGGCGCTATTGTGATCAGGGTCATCACCAGGAACAATTGTTGCAGCCCTAACCTCATAAGTGCCCTCAGGTAGCTGCAGGTAGTAGTGTACAAACTTGTCGTTGTTTAGCTTAGTAAACAAGTCGGGCGGAATAGGTATAGAGTTGATGGCATTCTCTGTACCGCTGTTTTTTGCATAAACCAGCTTGCCTGCTGGGTTAAATATCCAAATATTGTCTGCCTTGTATGTTTCCAACCCGGTTTCTAGATTGTTGCTAGCAAACTCTTTGTTACCAGTTTTGACAAAATCAACCATCTCATCCCAGAAAGAATAGTCCTTAGAAAGTGTCTTAAAGAGTTCTCCCTCAGACTCCAGGCTAGTATCGAGTGATGTCTTGCGTTCTTCTAGCGTAGTATTAAGTACACGGTTGGATCGTTCGATTTCTAAACTGCGCTGTACCAGCACAAAACCTGTTACAACCACAAATACTGCAAGTATTAGTAATAGAAACCGCGTTTGTAGCTTCATATACTTTAACTATAAGATGTTTAGTTGATTACTGCAATCTAGTAACTTGTTTGTAAGCTCTATGATAGTATTTGTAGTATTGTTCGGATATCTCATACAATCAAAAAACCACGCGTAACGCGTGGTTTTTTGATTAAGTAACTCAGTACTTAGTATCGATTGCCGCCAGCTGGGCGATCTTCTTTTGGGCGAGCGATGTTGACTACAACAGCACGGCCGTCAATCTCTTGACCGTCTAGTGCTTTGATAACAGCCTGTGCGTCAGCGTCGTTTTCCATTTCCACAAAACCAAAGCCCTTTGACTGGTTGGTATCGCGATCCATTATGATTTGAACACTTGTAACCGGACCGTGTTCCTCACATACTTTTCTTAGTGTGTCTTCTGTCGTTGCGTAAGCTAGTTTGCCTACATATAGTTTCGTAGCCATTGTTCTTCGTATACCTTTCTAATTAGTGCGAGATAGGGTCCAAAACAGGAATAACTTGCTGATATATCTTACCACCTTTAGCCTTAATTACCTAATCTGAGGCTAAATGGATAGCCTACGTTAGTCCAACTATTGAAAAATAGTTAAGCTTATTATATTATTGTAAGCAAATAGTAAATTAAAAGGGTCTTTATGAAAAAACTTACAAAAAACTTGTTAGAAACTGTCAGTAAACTATCATTAATCGCATTGATGGGCGTTTTTGCTTTGAGCCAGGTAGGTGTAGCTAGTGCAGCCACCACGCCGTCGCTTGGCGCAGCTGCATCGTTTGGTATACTTAGTAGTACTTATACCAATACGGTACCAGGGACTACGATTACTGGTGATCTTGGATATACTACACCGCCAGCTGTTACTCCTACTGTAACTGGTGCTACACATGTTGCTGACGCAGTATATAGTCAGGCTGGTACTGACCAAGGTAGCGCTTTATCTACTGGCTTGGCCCCGCAGGCTTGTACATTTACTTTTGCACCCGGTGCTATTGATCTCGCCTCAGATGTTACGCACGGTCCTGTCGGCGTTTACACGCCTGGTGTGTACTGTATTACTGGTGCAGCTTCAATCGGTGGTGGTGGGACTATCACACTGGACGGTGCGGGAACATATATCTTTAGGATGACAGGTGCCCTCAATACTTCTGCAAATTCTATTGTTACTTTGGCCAACGGTGCGTCTGCCTGTGATGTGTTCTGGACTCCTGGTGGAGCAACTACACTGGGTGCAAACTCAACGTTTATCGGTACTGATATCAATGATCAAGGTATAACCGTGGGAAGCACAGTGTCGTGGACAGGGCGAGCTCTAGCTTTTGGTGGCACAGTATCAACAGATGTTGACAATATAACTGTTCCAACTTGTACTTCTGGTGGAGGCGGCAGCACTCCTGGACTACCTAGTACCGGTGAGCTTTCAAACAACAATAGCGCGAAACCATGGATTGCGCTTGCCTCAATGGCAGTAATCGCAAGTATTGGTGCTTACTTCTTCATCCGAATGCGAAAAGCCAGCTAATCTAGTTCTAAATTGACAAATTTGCCTTCCCAAACAGATCATAAGGGAGATGAAGAGCCAGATAACAATTCTGGCTCTTCTGATATGTACGAATCTAGATCAAAACACAAATTAATACCAAGGCTGCTGTTAGTATTACTTATAGTAGCGCTACTCGCTGTGTTGCTATTTGCGGTCGCGTTCTTGTTGTTACGTGAACCTTCCAGAAAAGATGCGGTCGCGTTAAACGCGATGACAGCAGTTGAGTCTAAAAAGGAAACTAACCAGCCGGTAAGGATTAGTATACCTTCTATCAAAGTAGACGCACCAATAGTACCTCTGGGGGTCACAAGGGGTGGTGATATGGAAGCTCCCGCTAGCCCTGAACTTGTGGGATGGTACAAACATGGCCCTCGCCCCGGAGAAATTGGCAGTGCAGTGGTAGATGGACATTATGGTATCTGGGAGAATGGAGAGCGCTCAGTATTTGATAATCTCAGAAAGCTAAAAGCAGGCGAATTGATAGTCGTTGAGGTAGGAAATGGTGAGAGCCATACATTTGTAGTCCGTGAGTCACGTGATTTCGATCCCCAAGCAAGTACTACAAGTATATTTAAGTCATCGGATGGGAGAGCTCATCTTAATCTTATAACTTGTGACGGGGCATGGGATGCAGCTACCAAAAGCTATAGTAAGCGACTGGTAGTGTTTGCAGATAAGCAGTAATATATGGACTATAACAAAGGAGCAATTATGAAACTAAGTGGTGTCATGCTAAATTCTGAAAATCCCAAGAAGCTAGCTGATTTTTATACCAAGATACTAGGCAAACCAGACTGGGAGCAAGGCGAGATGTATGGCTATGGGAAATCAGGCAATAATATCCTAATTATGGGTCATAGTGAGGTGAAAGGTAGTAATACCATGCCGGCACGAATCATGTTGAGTTTTGCTGTCGATGATACCCAAAAAGAGTTTGACCGTATTAAGGAGCTCGGCGGGAAAGTGGTCGCTGAACCGTATCAGCCAGACAAGGATAATAGCCCTAATGTTTGGCTAGCAACATTGGCCGACCCTGATGGTAACTACTTACAACTCTCAACGCCCTGGGAGTAATGGTTTACGTAGCCCTACTACGAGGCATCAATGTTGGTGGTAATGCCAAGATTGAGATGGCCAAACTCAAGGTGATGTTTGAAGGTTTAGGATTTAGCGGCGTAAAGACCTACATCAATTCTGGTAATGTTATTTTTGCCGATTCCAAACATCAGGTGTCTCAACTAGTGCGCTTGATAGAGCAGGCGATTGAGAAAACATTCAACCACAAGGTTTCAATAGTTATTCGTGATTCAAAAAACATCCAGACAATTGTAAGTACAATTCCAAACGAGTGGGTCAATGACTCAACGATGAGAACAGATGTATTGTTTCTATGGCCCGAGATCGATACGCCCGATATTCTAAACAAAATTATTATCAATACTGAACTTGAAAATGTGATCTATATTCACGGCGTTTTGGTGTGGAATACCGCTCGGCAGAATGTCACTAAGGGTAATGAGGTTAAGCTAATTGGTACTAAGATATACAAAATGATGACAGTGCGCAATGTAAATACCGTACGTAAGCTCGCAACCTTGATGGGCTGATATAGTATTAGAAAATATGTGTCACATTCACGGCAATACTCTGTATTAATAACTGCAACTAAAAACAAGGGGACTGAAATATATGGCAAATCGCAAAGCAGTAATTATTACTAGTAGTGTGGTAGCGCTGGCCAGCTTGGCCTTGGTAAGTGTATCTGCACCACAGGCACATGCTGGCAATTTTTTGCAAGACTTGGCGGCAAAGTTTGGTATCAAGCATGAGCAGATGCAACAGTTTAGACAAGAGCATCATCAGCAGAATCAAGCTGATCGGCTACAAAAGCTAACAGAACGGCTTGACCAGGCTATCAAAGAAGGTAAGCTGACAACAGAACAAAAAGGTATGATACTGGCCAAAGCGGCAGAGATGCAGAGTTTTAGAGATAGTCTCAAGGACAAATCTCCTCAAGAGCGACGAGATGCTATGAAGCAAAAGCACGATGAGTTGAAGAAATGGGCCGAGGACAATCACATACCTGAACCTTTCGCATTACGTGGCCCACTAGGCCATAGAGGCGATCATGGCCCAATGCACAGACTTAAGTAATTGAATGTCATATAACTATCGAAACCACCCATTTGTTGGGTGGTTTTGCTATTATGTAACTATGAATTGGAAGAAGCCAAATATTGCTAAAGTCTACGAGGCACTGGCAATCCTAGCCGACGGCCGCATAGAGCGCAGTGGTAATACAGCCAAGGTCTACTCGTCGGATCGTAAGAAGTTCTATAACGTCGAATATGACCCGACACACAATATAATATCCTCAAACGATTCCGGTAGTTATTGGCAGGGCTATTTGGCACATCCTTCAATCGCGTTATTACTTGATCTGGGGGTAATCAAATACGACAAGAAATTGGCGAGCTACCTCAAGGGTTTTGCCTGGAAACAGTTAATGGATCGCTACAAACATGATTATCCAGAAGCATTAAGCTATATCAAGCAACAAGTAATTAGTAAACATCCCAACTTTGATTATGATCTTCTCGAAGATGAATGCGATCGGATCCTGGGCGAGGTGATGAAACTAGGGTTACAGAAACCTGTTAAGCGTCCCAAGTTGGCCTAAATACAAAAACAGACCCATGAGGGTCTGTTTTTGAAGTTTAAGACTTAAGTCTTATTCTTTAGGACGAGCTTCGTTGACGCGTAGTTCGCGACCATCGAGTTCTTTTCCGTCCATAGCTTTGACAGCAGCTTCACCTTCTTCTTGGTTAGCCATCTCGACAAAACCAAAACCGCGTGAGCGGCCTGTGTATTTGTCCAAGACAACAGAAGCGCTTTCGACAGTACCGTGCTCTTCAAAGGCGGCTTTGAGACCAGCATCGTCGGTAGCGTAGGCTAGGTTGCCAACATAAATCTTGAAAGACATATTTTTTCTACCTTCTTATCTTTATCACGGCGGGACGACCTCTTACTAACTCACTCTCTGACCTTAGCAAGCTGCTCGTCCGGGGCGTGATAGGGGTAAGAACCCGCTTGACTAGGATTATACAATGAAGCAGTGTAATTAGCAAGAAGAAATCATCGATGTTTGGTATACTAATATCAACGCTAGATATCTGGCGATAACACTCACGAAGGAGAATATATGAAACACTATCTTGGCAATATCGAAGATGAGACCATCAAGAATGAAACATTCCGAACGACACTGTTTACCGGCAAGCATTTGCAGCTTACTGTAATGGATATCAAGCCCGGTGAGGATGTCGGACTCGAAGTACACCCACACGTCGATCAGTTTTTACGAGCTGAGGCCGGTAGTGGCACAGTGTTACTTGGAGAGAGTGAAGATGCCATGAAGGAAGTAGGTGAGCTCAAGGCAGATATGGCGCTTATTATTCCAGCAGGAACTTGGCACAATGTAGTCAACCGTGGTAGTGAGTCACTCAAGCTGTACTCTATCTATGCTCCGCCCAACCATCCTGAAGGTACTATTCACCGGACTAAGGCCGATGCTGAAGCAGCTGAAGCTGCAGAGCACGGTGACCAATAATACTATCTATGAAGCCCAATGCTATAACCAACATATCTCAAAAAAAGCATCGCGAGAAAGATTTAGTTGACCAGTTTATAGGTATTTGCTCAGACTACGCTAGCTATCAGTTTGAAAGATTTGAAGAGAACCCGGACCTGGTATATATATCAGAAGGTCAGGAACTTGGCTTTGAAAGTGTAATAATCTCTGACAATCAGGCTAGCGCCGAGTGCTACTTTGAGCGTGAACTTTGCGCAGTACAGGTGCCAGCAAATCTTCCAGTTGCAGAGCGTACTCAACAGATAGTCTCGTTTCTCAGTAATAAACTGTTTGACCATTGGCGTCGTTATAGTATACCTACTGTAGTGGTGTTTTCGTTGGTCGACACCGAGGTGGCCATCAATGACCTTGCATCCATTGCCGAACAGTTTGATTTACCTAGTTTTGAAGAGCTCAATATTATGGCCTATTATCTCTGTGATGGAGCCAAGTGGATAAAACTACATATGGAGAAAAACTAGATGAAAGATCCCAAGACATCGGAAGCAGTTGCATTACAAAGACTGGTAGAACTCACACACAACAAGAAGAAACTCATGAAGTTAAATCTGTGGATAGGATTCTGGCGTGGTATTGGCGGTGTGATTGGTGTAGCGGTATTTATAGTGTTACTTAGTTTGGCTTTACGCTACCTGGGTGGGGTACCGTGGATAGGTGACTTTATAGAACAGATCAATTATGCAGCCCAAACTAAACCAACCAAGTAAATAATTACAACAAGAGCCTCCAACATAGAAGTCAAAGACTCTCGTTGAAGGCTCATTCGGCCTACTGCTCGACTTGCTCAGTCGGCATCGATTTTGGTTGCTAGCGCTGCTCGTCGTTGTGCCATCTCTTGCTTTTGTGCCTGTGCTTCATCACCAGAGATGAGAGCCGCTTCGGCTGCGATGTAGTTGGGCAGCACCATGCCATCCCACTCGACGGAGCGTGCCAGCTTGTAGGCACGACGCCGGGCTGTCGACACACGACTGCCAAGACCGACGAAGTTGAGCACCCGACCACCATCGGTGGCGATCATGGCATGAGGCGCCTCGCGGGTGCCGGCATGTAGGCGGTAGGCGTGCTCGCCGTCGTAATCGACACCGGCTTGCCAGCTGATCAGAGCGTCGAGCTGGCTGGCGGCCGGGTAGTCGCGACCACAGGCCACCACACACACTGCAGCACGATCGTCGAGCTGCACCGGGCTGGTGAGCTGGCCATGGGCGGCTTCGTAGAGCATCTGGCCGAAGTCGCCGATGATGCGTGGCAGCACCGCCTGCGCCTCCGGATCTCCGAAGCGGATGTTGTACTCCAGCACCTTGGGTCCGTCCTGCGTCAACATCAGCCCGCAGAACAGGAAGCCGCGGTAGTCGATGCCGCGTGCCTGTAAGGCCTTGAGCGTCGGTTGCGCGATGTTGGTGGTTACCATGTCGATCAGCTTGGGCGTATGCCACTCGACGGGTGAATAGCTGCCGACACCGCCGGTCATGTAGCTCACACCATCCTTGATTAGGTACTTGTAGTCCTGGGCTGAGCCGCAGAAGACGGCACGCTGACCATCACATAGGAAGAACATTGAGAGTTCTTCGCCTTCCATCACTTCTTCGACCACCACGCGGCGCCCTGACTCGAGCGGGCCGGTCTTCTGTATGGCATCGCGACCAGCGGCGTCGGCGTCGTTGTGAAACACCCCCACACCTTTGCCAGCAGCCAGGTAGTCGGTCTTGACTACTGCGCTGCCGCCGAGGTAGTTGATGAACTCCAGCAGGTCTTCGATCTCGGCGAAGCCGCCCTCCTGCCAGGCGGCAGTCGGCACACCTGCATCGTCGAGCAGCTGCTTCATCCAGATCTTGCTGCCCTCGAGCTGGGCACCGTCGGCACCAGGGCCGATCACCAGCTTGTCTTGCTTGCGCAAGTCGTCGGCCAGGCCGTCGACCAATGGGGCTTCAGGTCCGATCACGTACAGATCAGCTTCGAGGTTCAGACAAACGTCGAGCAAGCTTCGTCCATCAAGCGGTTCGGAGCCAAGGATGCAACCCTCACGGCCTGGCACCACATGTACCACGCGTTCCGGGCTGTCTTGACGAAGTCGGCGAGCCAATGCGGCCTCGCGGCCACCATTGCCGACTACCACGATGCGAGCATTGACGGGCAGGATTGGTTTGGTTGGCGTCATGACGACTGCCTTTCTATTCAGTTGTCGAGGTCTCGGTGAGTTTACCAAATTTGATCTGGACTAGCAATACTCATATACTAATGTACAAGGCGGCATGATGCCGCTTTTGTTGTTCGTACCGTCTACTTATTGTAGGCATTGACAAAGAGGAGGCCACAGTGGCCATCACTGAAATCAGCAATGTCCTGGCCATGCGCTACGCCTCCGAGGAGGTGCGTGAGGTTTGGGGTGAACGGCAGAAGGTGATCATGGAGCGCGAGCTCTGGCTGGCCGTACTGCGCGCCCAGAAGAATTTGGGTGTGGATGTGCCCGATGGCGTGATCGAGGCCTACGAAGCCGTCATCGATCAGGTGGATCTCGAGTCCATCGCCACTCGCGAGCGCCGCACCCGCCACGACGTGAAGGCGCGGATCGAGGAGTTCTGCGCGCTGGCTGGCCATGAGCACCTGCACAAGGGTATGACCAGCCGTGACCTGACCGACAACGTCGAGCAGATGCAGGTGCTGCGGAGTCTCAAGCTGATCCGCATCCGTGTGGTGGCAGCGCTGGCTCGCTTGGGTGAGTCAGCCACCAACTACGTTGGTGTGGTGATCGCCGGACGCAGTCACTTCGTGCCAGCTCAGCCCACCACGGTGGGCAAGCGAATCGCCACCATCGGCGAGGAGCTGCTGCACTTCCTGGACAAGCTCGAGTATGTGATCGAGCACTACCAGTTGCGTGGTATCAAGGGTCCGGTTGGTACTCAGCAGGATCAGTTGGATCTGCTGAGCAACCCAGATGACGTGGTGGAGCTGGAACGGCGGATTGCCGAGCATCTCGGCTTTGCCGAGTCGATGAACTCGGTGGGGCAGGTCTATCCACGTAGCTACGACTCCGAGGTGGTCGAGCTGCTATTGCTACTGGCAGCGCCAGCCGGCAACTTTGCTCAGATGATTCGGTTGATGTCGGGTCTGGGCTTGGCTAGCGAGGGTTTCAAACCTGGCCAGACCGGTAGCAGCGCCATGCCGCACAAGGAAAACTCTCGTAGCTGTGAGCGCATCCGTGCGCTGCAGTGCACGCTGCGCGGTCATGTCACCATGGCCAACGAGCTGGCTGGCGACACCTGGTTCGAGGGCGACGTGAGCTGCAGCGTGATTCGCCGCGTGGTGCTTCCGGACTCGTTCTTCGCCCTCGATGGGCTCTACCAGACCTGGCTCACGGTGCTCGATGAGTTCGGATTCTTTCCGGCCATGATTCAGACCGAGTTGCGCGAGCAACTGCCGTACCTGGGCACTACCAAGCTGTTGATGGCCGCGGTTCGTGCCGGCATGGGTCGTGAGAAGGCCCACGAGGTCATCAAGGAGCATGCCTTGGCACTCAAGATGGCACAGCGAGAAGTTGGGGGTCTGCCCAACGATCTGCTGGAACGGATAGCGGCTGATCCCAACATGCAGTGCGTCGAGCTGGCCGATCTGCGCGAAGCATTGGCCAATCCGATCGAGATGACCGGTGTAGCGGTAGCGCAGGTGGGCAACTTCGTGCGCTCGATCGAGCCGGTGATGGCCAAGTACCCAGAGGCAGCTCGCTACAGCCCTGGCGAGATCCTCTGAGGGGGTGAACTTCGGGGTGCGGAGGTGTGAGTGATCATACTTCCGCACTCCGGCAAGCAATTATTGAATTAAAATCATCTCCAAAAACACGAACGTCCCCAACAAATGTCAGGGACGTTCGTTGGGGACGGGTAAAAGCACTCTTGGGTGCTACGAGCTCATGCGAGCTTCGAGCCGCCAGGCGATCGGGAGCATCAGCAGCATTGCTCGGATGCGATGGCTACGGCCGCCATACCTTTTGGCCAGTGGCCAAGCTGCACGAGCATGTCCAGCAGCTTCGGCCATACCTGCCATGTGAGCTGTGCGAGACAACACCAGCAGGTTGTACAGTCGGGGTTGATCGGCTCCGATCGCGCCTAGCAGGCGATCAGCTTCGCGTAGATATTGCAGAGCTAGACCGAGATTGTGACGGTACACTTCGAGACGGCCTTGGAATCCGATGGTGTTGGCCAATCCTTGTAGCGCAGTCTGATCCCATTCGGTCTCTGGCTTGAGAATCTGTTGTGAGCTGATGAGACACTCTTCGGCACGATCGAGCTCGCCGAGCAGCATCTGAGCCTTGGCTTCATCACGCATGATGTTGCCCATGGCCATGCGACTTGGCTGGTCACCGATGTCGATGGACAACTGAATTGCTTGGCGGAACTTGCTCAATGCCTCGGCCGGGTTGCCTTTGCTGCAGAGCGCAACTCCCCACATATGCAAGCAGTCACGCATGACGGGGTCGCAGGCCTTGCCTTCGCTACGCAGCAAGTTGTAGGCCTTGTTGAAATCCCGGCAAGCACCGCCGGCATCGCCGCGCTGGCGCAGCTGATCGGCTCGTCGCACTACCAACTCTCCAAAGCTGTCAGTTGTGGTGTTGCTCATTGCGACTCCTTATGGTCGGCCAGTAGAAATACGAACGCAATGTTGGTTGGCAATTATACAATAAGTAGAAGTATTATTCAATCAAGAACCAGATCAGATTGTGTTATAATGTGTCAATGCATAAAAAACGATTAGTATTTGATATAGAGATGGTGGGGGAGAACTTTGATGACTTTGATGAAGCTACCAAAAAAGATCTCACCAAAAAATTGCCCGACCCCGAAATAGAACCAGAGCGCTATGAGCAAGCTCTCAAAGAGCTTAAACGCAATCTAGTATTTAGCCCATTGACAGGTAAAATAATTGCTATCGGCTTATACGACATAGAGAGCGAGCAGGGCGCTGTTTACTATGATACTGAGGGTAAGGATACTGAAGAGCTCGAAGAAGAAGGTGTTAAATATGTCAGCATGACCGAGGCCGAGATGTTGACAAAATTTTGGGCCTTGGCCGAAACTGCCGACGAGTTTATAAGCTTCTTTGGGCGCCGAGCCGACGTGCCATACATGATGATACGTAGTGCTATTCTTGGTATCCGACCGACCCGTGATCTGGTAGGCAATCGCTACAATTCTTCTGGAGTTCGATCGGTCCAACACATAGATTTGTTCGACCAACTGACATTTTTTGGTGGAGCTATGTACAAAGGTAGCCTACATCGTTGGTGCCGAGCATTTGGAATTACTAGTCCAAAAGTCGCTGGCATTGATGGTAGTCAAGTCGATCCTGCATATCGTGAAGGTCGCTATCTCGAAATTGCCAAGTACAATGCTCAAGATCTATTTGCAACTGGCAAATTGTATCAGCACTGGGATCAGTATTTGCGAGCTAGACAATAAGTAAATAGGAGGGATTATGCAAGACACAGCCAAACTCAAAAAAAAGTATATTCACTGGATGATAATTGGGTTTATGGGCCCATTCATTCTACTGGTTGCTAGTCTAACCTTGTCTGCAGTAGTGAACTATGTTTCACCAGGTTCAACTGGACCAATATCATCACTGTATCTCAACATCCTAAATATACTAGTTGTTATCTCAGTTCTAGGGTTTGTAGCAGGTCCAATTCTAGGTATTGTTGGATTGGTTCGCATCAACAAACTAGATAAACCGTCGTCTCCAGCAGCAACCAAAACTGGCAACTGGGGCAACCCAGGCCAAGCACCTGACCAAAATTCAACTCCAAAAGTAGATGGGGAAGCTAGGGAGACAAATCAATGAATTTGCAGGTAGGTGATAAAGCACCAGACTTTAAGCTGGCCGATCAACATGGCAAAGAGCACACTCTTGAGGGGCTTCGTGGCCATACCACTTTGATCTATTTCTATCCGAAAGACGAAACTCCTGGCTGTACTACACAAGCATGTAGCCTGCGTGATCACTTTGAAGAGCTACAGGCTAAGGAGATAGAAGTGATTGGCGTGAGCCGCGACGATGTGGCTAGTCACACCAAGTTTGCCGAGAACCACAAGTTGCCATTCCCGATTCTGGCTGATCCGGACAACAAGATGATTGATCCGTATGGCGCATGGGGTGAGCGCAATATGTATGGCCGTAAGTTTATGGGCACTATTCGCAGTGGGGTAATTGTAGACAAGGACCTCAAGATAGCCGCCGTTTGGCCTAAGCTGGCACCGCTCAAAACCGTTCCTGAAGTGTTGGGCTGGTTATCAAAACAATCATAGATGATTGGTCAGATTTTTCTAATAGTTGAATTCGTTGGCATAATACTTTTATTAGTATTCTTTTTGAGTAGCGTGCTGTTTGGGGCACCGTATGTACCAACATTGGACAAAACCACCAAACAGTTATTCTCATCTGTCAAATTGTCCAAGGGGGCTACTTTCTATGACTTAGGCTGTGGTGATGGTAAGTTGTTGGCGGCAGCTCGACAACATGGTTATGGGGCCGTTGGTTATGAGACCAATCCATTATTGTACCTGCTCTGCCGTTGGAGGTTTCGAGGTGACCATAATACCAAGATCAAGCTTGGAAGCTTTATCAAGGCTGATCTTAGTGAGGCAGATCTGATATATGTATTTGGAGTGCGCTCGATTGCTGCAAAAATCGAGCAAACTACTATCAAAACAATCAAGCGTGGTGCTTGGCTTGTGATGTGTGGATATCGCTTGCCAAAACGCAGGCCAACAAAGTCACAAGGTGTTCTGATTTATTACAAGTTTTGACGTAAGGGTAACTTCTTCGCTACAATAGCTATATGAAATTAGAAGTAAAGCCTCTCAAGTACAAGTCTTTGCCAGGGCTAAGTGAAAAACAATTAAGTGAGCATCATGATGTGCTATATGCTGGCTACGTCAAGAAGTATAATGAAATTGTAGAGAAAACAGCGACAGTGGATCTGGAATCAACCAATGGCACTTTCTCTGATCTACGTGAGTTGTTTGTTGAGAAAAACTTTGCGCTCAATGGCATAAAGTTGCATGAGTCATACTTTGATAACATGACAGACAAACCAACTGAGTGTAGTGGAACAATTAAGAATCTGATTGAGAAACGCTGGGGCAGCATAGACAAGTGGCAAGCTGAGTTTGCAGCTCTTGGCATATCAGCGCGTGGGTGGGTCGTATTGGCTTTTGATTACAGCCTCAATAGTTTAGAAAACTATGTCTTTGACGCTCACAACCAAGGTGGAGTCGTTGATACAGAGCTAGTCTTAGTAATGGATGTATATGAGCATGCCTACTTTTTGGATTATGCTACTGCGCGCAAGGACTATATCAACACATTCATGGCTGCGATCGATTGGGATGTTGTAAACAAGCGTGTCGTAAATCAAGCAAGTTAATTTTTTCAAAATAAGGAGACAATATGTTAAAGCTAAACCAACCAGCACCAGATTTCAGCCTACCGGCCTACCAAAAAGGTTTGAAAGAAGATTATAAGGAACTGAAATTGAAAGATTTGAAAGGCAAGTGGGTTGTATTATTCTTCTACCCACGTGACTTCACGTTTGTTTGTCCTACCGAGATCAAGGGCTTTGCTCATATGTGTAAGGACTTTGAAAAAATAAACACTGAGCTTGTGGCAGCGAGCACAGACAGTGTTTATAGTCACAAAGCTTGGTTTGAACGTGATTTATCAGAAGTATCTTTCCCGATAATTGCTGACACGGCTCATACCTTGAGCCGCTCCTATGAAGTTCTCAATGAGGAGAATGGTGAAGCCGAACGAGGAACATTTGTAATTGACCCAGATGGGAACTTACGGTATGTGGTGATATCTGATAGCAATGTCGGACGTAGTGTGGAAGAGACAATGCGTGTAGTAAAGGCTTTGCAGACTGGTGGCTTATGTCCAATGGACTGGGCTCCTGGGCAGGCCAATCTAAAGAAAGGTTAGTGGTACAATAGGGCGGTATGGAACAAGAACTCACACCACAGACAATTAGCCAGGAACCACTGCACGAGCCAGGTAAAGCCGGTAAATCGAGCGCTCAGAAAGCACAGCAAAATAAGATACTGTTAATAGTGCTCGCAGTAGTGGCGGTAATTTTGCTAATTACAACAATAGTGTTTGCAACTCGAGCAAATAGTACTCAACAGAAGCTGGATGCTAAGTACAATAGTGGTTATCAGGACGGCAGCTCTGCCCAAAAGGACAAAGATGAGAAACAGTACGCCAGTGATACTATCAAAGATACACGTACTTATGTCGCGCCCGAGAGCTACGGTAGTTTCGAGCTGATATTACCAAAGTCGTATTCGCTCTGGGTTAATCCTAACCAAAATGGAGCGATCAATGGTGTCGCCAATCCAAACAATGTTGATGGTAAGGCAGATATTCAAGCTTTCCGTTTCAATCAAGCTACAACATCTTACGATGGTGAGAAGCGACGCTATGATGGCCTTGCCAAGCAAGCGAGCAACAATATCAAGACTGAAGAAGTGATTGTATCTGGTATCAAGGGTATCAAGTATACCGGCAAGATTGATCAAAAAACCAAGGTAGAAAGCACTGTTATTATCTTCCCGGTTCGAGATAAGGTGTTCACTCTACAAACTGACAGTAATAAAGACTACTTAGACGCATTTAACGCCATAGTTCAACAGATCAAACTTAATCCTTAGACAATCAAACTTGCTATAGTTGAGTATTTGGGCCTAAGGAGTACAATAAGGGTATGAGTAAGGCCATACTTCTAGTAGAAGATGATGCAACGATTGCCCACATGTATGTACAAAAGTTTGAGCAGGCTGGGTTTGAAGTAGTTCATGCTATAGACGCTCAAGCAGCCTTAACTGCATTGGCTGATAAGAAGTTTGACATTTTGTTGATCGACATATTGCTACCCAAGATCAATGGTTTGCAACTAATCAAGGAGATCCGCAAGGATCATCGACAAGACAAGACACCAATTGTTATTATTACCAATCTGTTGCCGGCAGAATTACAGCTAAAAGACGAGGTCAAAAAAAGCCTTGGTATCTCAGCGCTATATGTGAAAGCACAGATATCACCGACTGAGCTTGTGACTCAAATCAAAGCCTTGTTACAGCTCGAAGATTTATGAACCAACATAGCATAACTGGCTATGTGTTGGCGCGCAAAAATATTGGGGAAGCTGATCGCTTGATTAGGTTCTACAGCCACGAAGGCAAGTCGGCATTTGTTGCCAAAGGGGTTCGCAAATTAGGTAGTCGCAGAGCTGGGCATCTAGAGCCTTTCTCACTAGTTCGTTTGCAATTACACAAGGGTAAGTCCCTTGCTATCCTTACCCAAACACAAACCATCACACCATCGCCAATCAGCACCTCTAGCTTAGAAGAAGTTGCAGTAGGGTTTGCATTACTTGAATTAGTGGATAGGTTACTTGAAGACAATCAAACTGTTGATGGATTGGTGGATGTGTTGTGTGATTTATTTAGTTGTGTCGCCAAGCATACCCCACCACCACTTGTCATGAGCTATCTATGTTTGTACCTACTCCATTCCATTGGTAGCCAGCCGGAGTTTATTGAAGAACGATCTTCTGGCGAATACTTCTTTGACTATCAAGAAGGAAGAGTAGGGGTAGCTCGCACGGAACATGGTTTGCCTATGTCGGAAGATACTATTAAGCTTTGGCGCATACTTGGCCATCTCAAGCCAGCTCAGCTTAGTCGGCTCAAAGCCACTGAGCAAGTATTTACAGAGAGTTGGCAGTTGCTAGCCAAATACTTGGAATATCATTTTCATATTCGCTTGCGCTCGACAGAGTTGCTATAAATGCTAGTTACAATCTGGTATAATCGGACATAATCTATGGACAAACAGCCCTCAAAACTAACAATGGAAGAACTCGTCAGTTACTGTAAGCGGCGTGGTTTTGTATTTCAAGCCAGTGAGATATACGGAGGCATCGGTGGCTTTTGGGACTACGGCCCATATGGCGTGGAGCTGATCAACAATCTCAAACAGGCTTGGTGGAAGGCTTTTGTGTACCGCAACCCGAACATCTACGGACTTGATAGCGCTATTATCCAAAACCCTAAGCTTTGGGAAGCTAGTGGCCATGTGGCAGGTTTCGTCGATCCCATGATTGACTGCAAAGCTTGCAACCATCGTTTCCGGGCCGATCATGTCGCCGACGTTGATACAGGTGATCTTATGGAGCTATCGAAGGCATTAGTTGGAAAGGCTTGCCCCAATTGTGGCAAGATTGGTACATTTACGCCACCGCGGCAGTTTAATATGATGCTTACCACCCACATTGGTCCTGCCGAGGATGACACTACACTAACATATCTACGCCCAGAGACTGCTGGTGGCATCTATATCAACTACGATAATGTGCGTGAGACTACACGAGCCAAAATACCATTTGGTATTGCCCAGATTGGTAAGGCCTTTCGCAACGAGATCACTCCACGCGACTTCATATTCCGTGTACGTGAGCTAGAACAGATGGAGATGCAGTACTTCATCCATCCTGATGAGAGAGAGCACGAGTATGAGAACTGGCGTGAATTTACTCGTAACTTTTTGCTAGAAGACGTTGGATTGGGCGAAGCTAACATCAGCTGGCACGAGCATGGCGAGGGCGAGCGAGCTCACTATGCCGCTGCCGCCCACGATATCTACTACAACTTCCCACATGGCAGCAAGGAGCTCTGCGGTATCCATGATCGTACTGATCACGATCTAACCTCCCATATGAAGGTGAGTGGCAAAGACTTGAGCTACTTCGATGAGGCCAGTGGCAAACGCTACACGCCAAATGTAATCGAATCATCGATGGGCGTGGGACGGTTATTTATAGCAGCACTTACTGAAGCCTATACTGTCGAGAAAGTGGGCGACGAAGAGCGTGTGGTACTCCGGCTCAAGCCTGAGCTTGCTCCTGTCAAAGTAGCTGTACTACCACTTAGCAAGAAACCCGAGCTCAACAAGGTAGCCATGGAAGTATTTAGTTCAATAGCAGGGGAATACAATGTTGAATACGACGAGACCCAGTCGATTGGTAAGCGCTACCGTCGCCAGGACGAGATCGGTACACCATACTGTGTGACTGTCGATTTCGATAGCTTAGAAGACAAGGCAGTAACGGTACGTGAGCGCGATAGTATGAAACAAGAACGGATTAAGATAGAAGAGCTCAAAGACTATCTAATAGAAAAGTTAAAATGAAAAAGCAAGTCAAGACCGACAAAGCACCAAAAGCTGATCATATTCTCTCTCAGGCGTTAGTTTGCGACAACACCATCTATGTCTCAGGCCAGGTGCACGTCAAACCAGATAACTCGCTCGTTGAGGGTACAGTTACAGACAAAATGAAACAGGTTATGGGCAACATCGAAGCGATTTTGCATGCTGCCGATTCAGGGCTAGGTGATGTGGTCAAAGTCGTAATATATGTCACCGATATGACGATTATGCCTGAACTAAACGAAGTATACCCGAGCTACTTTAGCGAACCGTTTCCGGTTCGTGAAGCAATCTGCGTAAGTTCTTTGCCGCTTGGAGCTAGTATTGAGATAAGTGTAACCGCGCAGAAGGAAAATTAATATGAAAAAAGCTTTTGTAACAGGTGCATCAAAGGGTATGGGATTGGCAATTGCCAAAATTCTTGCCACTAATAATATAGAAGTAGTAGGTACATATAATAGCACCAAGCCAGCGAATATTAAGAACGTAAGTTATCTCAAAGTAGACCTAAGTGATCGAGCAAGGCTGCAAAGTGCTCTTAAAGAGCTGGAATCGCAAGAATTCAACTATATAGTTAATTGTGCCGGAATCTTTGAAGAAGAGAGTATTGAACATTTTGACTTAGCCAAGTGGGATCGATCACTAGAGGTTATGGTTACAGCCCCATATATTATTTGCCATAGTTTAACGAAGAACATGCCTAGTGGTGGCTCAATAGTGAATATCGTTAGTGATGATGCATACCTTGGTGAATATGCTGGTTTTGCATATTCTGTTGCAAAAGCAGGTCTCATTAGTCTGACCAATAGTTTAGCAAATGTATTGGGGCACAGAGGTATCCGCGCGAACTCGTTGGCACCTGGATGGGTTGACACAGACATGGGACCAGATAGTGATGAGTTACTAGAGGCAATAAAAGAGATAACCCCACTTGATAGAATTGCTACTGCAGGAGAAATAGCTAAGACGACAATGTTTTTGCTTTCCGATGACTCTAGTTTTACCACTGGCTCCGTTGTGACGGTAAATGGTGGCCGCACCAATGTGGATTATTCGCTGATGAAAGAGTGGAAGAAGAGCTAGTCAAACCTGAGTAGCAGAAAGATATTGAAGTGAAAAAAGTCCGCAAAGCCCTCATCACTGCCTGTGGCTTTGGCACGCGATGGCTTCCAGAGACCAAGGCAGTGCAAAAAGAGATGCTGCCGATTATGAATCGGCCGATTTTGGATTTTAACTTACAAGATTGCATCAAAGCTGGCATTACCGATTTTGTAATTGGTGTCAGCAGCGATCATGACCAGATCCAGCAATATCTCAAACCTCCGGCCAGTTTGGTGCAGCATCTCAAACAATACGGTAAGTACGAGAAGCACCAAGAGCTAATAGACCAGTATACGCAGTGCAATTTCGAATACTCTTTTCTCGACGACTACTTACCATATGGCACCTACCGCACTTTACTAGCGGCTGAAAAATATCTCGGAAGTGAAGAAGCGTTCATTGTGTTTACTGGAGATGATTTTATCTGGCACAAGTCCGAAGAGTCCGAGACAGCTCACTTGATTGAACTACTGAACAAGACAGAGTGCGAAGGTGTAGTAGATAGTGTACCAAAACCCGATTCGGAACTAGAGAAGTATGGTGTGCTCTCTCGGGATGGTGACGGCTTTCTCGATTCGTTTGTCGAGAAACCCAAGCCTGGGCAAGCTCCATCCAACCTAATCAATATTAGTAAATATGTCTTTACTCCTAAGATATTTGAAGCCATTCGTAAGCAGCAAAAAGTTTCTACCAATCCCGAGTACATACTGGTAGAGGCAATTGAGTCTATGGCCAAGTCCAATCGGATCGCTGTACACGAGAGTAGTGGAGTATTCTTGGACGGTGGTGCACCCGAGAGCTGGCTACAGGCTGTATTGACGGTCGCATGGGCAAATCCTGAACATCAAAAACTAATAGAAGATACTATTGGCGATCTAAAATCTAAACCTTAAAGATTAGTCCGACAACCAATCCAATACCAGCAGCGATGCCACCGATTATGAATACTTCGATGGCGGAGCGCACAGGACTTTTGTGAGTTATCTTACCCTTGTATACACCTAGTATTATTAGACCGAGCAGCGCCAACCCAATACTTACAGGTATGGCTGTAAGGTGTGGCAAGAACAAGTAGGGAGCTAGTGGTATAAGGCCAGCTAACACATAGGTAATGAAAATAATCAGGCCGCTCACCAACGGGCTGGCGGGGTTTTTGAGTTTCTCGATGTCTTCTTCAGTCTCTTCGCTGACAAACTCACTAGCGGCCATTGAGGTAGACTCCACGGCAATAATCACTAAGGCAGTGAGCAAGATCACCTCTGTGCTACCGGCACCAACAGCAATGCCCGCTAGTGCACCAGTGGTAGATACCAGACTGTCTTCAACGCCAAAGAAACCACTATGTATGTAGTCCGGCGATATACGTCGGGAATGTGGTCGTTTCATATGTATAAGTATAAGGCTTGAATTTGATTGGCGGAAGTAGGTGAGTATGTAATTCGGTTTTTGTTCGTATTATGTAATAAACATAAGAATTTGTAAAGAAAAGTTGTTTAAATGTATTGCATGTGGGTAGAAGTGGGTAGTATACTGGTGTTAGTGGGTAGTCGTGGGTAGCCAAGACACTCACAGATAGAGAACCAACAGAGATGGACTACTTCGAACGGAAACTTGACGACAAAAACCGACTGACGCTCCCCAAGGAGCTGCGTTTGGAGTTTGGCGACAAAGTGGTAATCACACGTGGTTTTGACAACTATCTACATATGTACCCCGAAAAGGTTTGGCAACAAGACATGGAATCAGCTCTAAGAGGTAGTATCCTCGACCAAAAGGTAGCTGATCTCAATGTACAATTTCGCAGCGGCAAAACCGAAGCAACTGTTGACCAAAAACAAGGACGAATAACATTTGAAGCTCATCAGCTGAGCTATGCAGGCATCGATCACGATGTTGTGGCAGTACGCGCCGGAAATTACTTCCGAATCATGGCCAAGACATAGACTAGCTGAAGGGCACCAAAGCCAAGTACTTTTACAAACCAAAACAAACAACAAACATCAAAACCAAAGTTAGCTATTCGGCAGTCAGTGAGCGTTTCTGGAGGGTGACGCTTATAAATTTACCCTAGAACCTGTGAACCAAAAACTCCACCTCACACACCAACTCTCTCTCACTATAAGGACTTATCTCAACTTAAGTCCTTGCCACTTACGTACAAGCTACCGTTCAAACTTTGAGCGGCGCTTTGTATTTAACTCTTTTTCGACAAAAACAAAAATGACAAAACAGCTGGCTGCTGAATAGGTAACCTTGACATATGATGCAAACACCACACATTCCGGTATTGAGCCACAAGCTTATTGAGTTGGTAAAGCCAACTCATGGGCAACGGTTCTTGGATTGTACCGCCGGTTACGGCGGACACAGTGAACTACTTTTTAAAGCAGTTTCATCTACAGGTGTTGGCTATCTCAATGACCAGGATCATGACGCAATCAATTACTTACGCCAGAAATTTCATGGCCAAGCTAATTGTCATTTGCTCCATAAACCTTTTGGTCAACTGAGTTTAGCTGACGTAGGCCAACCACTCGACATAGTGATCGCGGACCTTGGAGTAAGCTCCAAGCAGCTCGGCGAAGCAGATCGAGGGTTTAGCTTCAAGCTAGATGGACCGCTAGACATGCGGATGGATCAGCGCAATCCAATATCCGCATCTGACATTGTTAACACTTACAGCGAGGCCGAGCTGACACAGCTTTTTCGGACATATGGGCAACACCCACAGTCCAAAGCAGTCGCACATGCCATAGTGACGCAGAGACAAGTACAACCAATCACCAGCACCCATCAACTGCAACTCCTCATAAGTAGTGTGGTACACGCAAGAGAGCGGAAAATTGATCCTGCTACCAAGTTTTTTCAAGCGCTTCGGATGGAAGTCAACCAAGAGTTGACTCAGCTTCAGCAGCTGCTAGGAAATATCCCCAACCTGCTAGCAATTGGTGGAAGGGTAGCAATAATCAGTTTTCACAGCGGCGAAGATCGACTTGTAAAGCATACGTTTCGAGAATGGACAACACCAACTCGTAACGAACGCGGAGCGATCGAGCAGTTTGCATCATTTGTCAAGGTTACCAGCCGTCCTATCAAGGGCGAACAATTTGACAACACTAATCCACGTGCCCGCAGCGCCAGGCTGCGAGTCGTTGAGAAGATAAACTAACACAAAAAACCATAAGGAGGGTTACAACTCTTATGACACTCGTGATCAAAAACGAAAGCCCACGGGCTCGACGCCTCAAAGTACGCGTCGTCAAAAAAGGCTAAGGCCTACAAACTAGTAAACCAAAACACGTAAAACATCAGGGAACACTGCAAAAAAAAGACAAACACAAAAACAAAAACAAAAATTTTCAAACAAAAAGGAGCAAAACCAAATGACAACAGCCAGCCTAGGGCTCAAGCGCAATCAAAACCTTACTCGTACTGCTACTATGGTACAAGCAGGGCCGGTGACATCTACGGTATTGCTAATCGGACTTGTGATTGTACTAGCGTTGTTATATCTTAATCAGGTGACCAAAACCTCAACATTTAATTATCGTGTTTCCCAGTTGTCCAACAGTAAGACTGAACTTATTGCCCAACAACAACGCTTGGAAGTAGAGGCTGCCCGCTTACAATCTGTTAGTGAGCTCAAAAGCCGTACTGCTGCCAACCTCAGCCCAGCCGGAAACTACCAATACACTAAGTAGCCATGCCGGTAGCGGCAGAACAAAAACACCGCAAAAGATTGCTTGTACTTGCAATCTTTTTTGGCGTCATGCTTGCTGCAATTTTTATTCGACTTAGCTATGTGCAGTTGTGGCAACACAATAAATATGTTGCGCAGGCTGCACGTCAACAGTATCGACAGTTCGAGATACCAGCGGCTCGTGGGCAAATATATCTTGAAGAATCTGATGGTCTGTACCCAATAGCGCTTAATCAGCAACAATTTGTTGTGGCCGGCGACCCTAAGTTCATCAAAGACCAGTCTGCTGCCGCAGAACAGCTGAGCAAGGTCCTACAGGAGCCGGTAGACAAGCTACAACAAAAACTCAAAGCCGGTGCCAATGGCCGGTACGTTGAATTCAAGAAGGGCGTCAACTACGACACTGCCCAGGCTATCAAGGACCTAAAACTGGCGGGTTTGTTTGTGGTGCCTCGCGCAGGTCGCTACTATCCAGAATCAAATTTGTTTTCTCATGTACTAGGATATGTTAATAGTGACGGTGAGGGACAGTACGGTATTGAACAGTATCACGAAACGCAGTTACATGGCAAAGATGGTTTGCTTAAAGCAGTGACTGATAGTTTGGGGGTGCCGATTACAAGTACGGAGAACATCGCTCAGAGCTCACAAGATGGTCAATCATATGTGTTGACTTTGGATCGTAAAATCCAGTCATTGGCACATGATGCACTAAGTGCTGCGGTACAAAACAATAAGGCAGAATCAGGTAGTATTATTGTGATGGATCCCAAGACTGGTGCCATAAAGGCACTGGTAAACTACCCAGACTTTGATCCCAACAATTACGGCCAGGTCGCTAGCGACCAATATCGAAATTTCACCAACTCAGCTGTGTCGAGCTTATTTGAGCCAGGTTCGGGCTTCAAAGTCATCACCATGGCTGCAGGTATAGATGCTGGAAAAGTGAAACCAGATACTAAATACGACGACAAAGGTGAGTTAGAAATAAGCGGCTATACAGTCAAAAACGCTGAGAATCACAAATTTGGTATTCAGACCATGACTGATGTGATACAGAAATCTCTCAATACAGGGGCAATTTTTGTGCTACAAAGCTTAGGTAGTGATCCTAAGAAGATAACTTTGCAATCGAAAGAAGCATTGTACAACTACTTTCAAAAATTTGGCTTTGGCCAAAAAACGGGTATAGCTCAGGCAGGTGAAGCCAATGCTCCCATCAAACAACCCAAGGTTGCAGATATTGATTACGCCAATATGAGTTTTGGACAAGGTATTAGTGTTACTAGTATGCAAATGATATCCGCTGTGGCGGCTATTGCCAATGGTGGAACACGCTACGAGCCACAGCTAATTAGTAAAACTATATCACCAGATGGCAAGATCGTAGAAGTAAAGCCAAAGGTTGCAGCAGATGATGTTATTGATAGCCAGGCGGCCGCTACAGTTGCTGATATGATGATTTCAGTAGTAGAGAAAGGTTCTGGCTATCAAACCAAAACCAAGGGTTATCGCATAGCTGGTAAAACCGGTACTGCCCAGGTGCCACGAGCTGATGGTAAAGGCTATGAAGAGAAAAAGAATATAGGTAGTTTTGTAGGGTTTGCACCTGTTGAGGATCCTAAGTTTATTATTCTGGTTCGGATTGATTATCCAAGGGTTGAGGGATTTGCTGAAAGCACTGCCGTGCCGGCATTTGCAACAGTAGCAAGAGAGTTGTTTGCATACTACAAAATACCGCCCAAAACCGACTAATTCAGGTATAATATATACACTATGTATGCATTCTTAGAAAAAACCAGTGTCAATCAATTAGCGTTTGTATTTGCCTTGTGCTTTGGCAGTTTTGTGTTAAGCATGTTGCTTACACCAGTCTATACTCACTTTGCATTCAAACTTAAGCTATGGAAGCAAATTCGAGAAACGGCAACAACAGGCGAGAAAGCACCAATATTCCATAAGCTACACGCCGCCAAACACAAACGTAATATACCCACAATGGCAGGTATTATTATGATAATCGCGGTTAGTACAGTGACGCTGGCATTTAATTGGAGCCGAAGCCAAACATATCTACCATTGTTTGGTTTCTTAGGTGCAGGCATGGTTGGCTTGCTCGACGATATTATCAATATTAGAGGATCTGGTAAGGGTGTAGCTGGGCTAAGGTCGAAAATGAAGTTTACCTTGATATTACTAGTGGCTGTATTGGGTGCGGCCTACTTTTTCTTCCGACTCGGCTATAGCCAAATACACGTACCAGCTGTTGGCAATTTTGAGATTGGCTGGCTCTATATACCATTGTTTATATTAGTTGTGGTATCTACCGCCAATGCTGTTAACATAACCGATGGTTTGGATGGGCTTTCGGGTGGGTTACTAAGTATGGCTTTCGCAGCCTTTGCGGCTATCGCATTTATCCAAGGCAATGTTGGAATTGCTGGATTCTGTATGGCAATTGTTGGTACGATACTTGCATATACATGGTTCAACATATTCCCAGCGCGATTTATGATGGGCGATTCTGGCTCATTTGCACTCGGTACTGCGCTGGGGATTGTTGCCATGTTAACCAACTCCGTACTTGTACTACCAATTATCGGCGCCGTATTCGTACTCGAAGGTGGATCCAGCGCTCTACAAATACTTAGCAAGAAGCTATTTCATCGTAAGATCTTTTTGTCCGCTCCTATACACCACCATTTTGAGGCAATAGGTTGGCCTGAAACCAAGGTAACTATGCGTTTTTGGGTGATTGGTGCCGTTTTTGCAGGGCTAGGCTTGGTGATTGGGCTGCTGGGAGGAGGTTAAGCTGGACCAAAAACGAAACATGGAATTACGCAAGCCAGCCCCACTGGTTGGACGTCGAGTTGACTACTCAATAGCGGTAATTGTGCTGGCTCTAATAGCAATTGGTTTGGTAATGGTTTACTCCACAGGTTGGGTAAGTATTCTCAAACAAACAGGTGGGGCTAGTGACCGTAATAGTTTGTTTTACAACCAATTGGTGAGCTTCGGGCTAGGCTTGGTTGTTTGGTACGCTTGCACAAAAATACCACTCAGCTGGTTACGACGAGCTGCACCATATGTCTTTTATATATCTCTTGGGTTGATGTTTTTGGTGCTGGTGCCAAAAATAGGTGTCAATATCAATGGCGCTTCGCGCTGGGTCCGTATAGGGTTTCTAAATTTTCAGCCAGTTGAGTTCTTTAAACTGGGTTTTGTGCTGTATTTGGCACATTGGTTACAAAAGAATAATAGCAAGTTAAACGTAAAAAGCTGGCTGGAAGGCTTACTACCGTTTCTAATTTTGTTATTTGTATCGGCGGGCTTGGTTACAGTTATCCAGCGCGACATGGGTAGTGCTATGGTTATCGCTATGATCGGATTTGGTATGTATTGGATGAGTGGTGTGCAAATACGACTTTTTGTTATAGCTCTAGGAGCAGCCCTGGGCTCGGCGGTTGCTATGGTGCTACTATTCCCGTACCGACTTAGTCGAGTGCTAACATTTTTAAACCATAGCGATGATCCATCTGGTGCCAGTTACCACATCAACCAAGCTCTAATCGCCTTGGGCTCAGGTGGTTTGTTCGGCCGCGGGATTGGCAAAAGCTTGCAAGCTTATGGATATTTACCCGAAGCTACCAACGATTCAGTATTCGCAATTATCGGTGAAGAATTTGGCATACTTGGATGTAGTGTGGTAATTGGGCTAGTTGGCTTATTGGTGTATCGTGGATTTCGCATAGTTGCAAGTACCCAAGATGAATTTGCCAGACTTGTAGCTGCTGGTATTACAATTTGGATCGGCGCTCAAGCAACGATCAATATTGCTGCCATGCTTGGTATTATACCCTTGACCGGAATTACTTTGCCGTTTATCAGCTATGGCGGTACAAGTTTGCTTGCATTACTGGCCGCCGTGGGTATATTGCAAAACATTTCACGTTATTCAACTAAGGAGACTAGACATGCGAATCGTCCTTTCGGGCGGCGGCAGCGGCGGGCACATCACACCGCTACTGGCCGTGCTTGACGTACTCAAGGCTGACCCAAACAACATTATCTTGTTCATAGGTACTCAGAGTGATGCCGAACGTGAACTCGTCGAGAGTCGAGGGGTAAAGTACGTGGGCGTAAAAGCAGGCAAGTTTCGCCGCTACAATCGTGGTGCGATGCGCGAGGCGCTGGATGTAAAAACCCAGTTTAGCAACGCTGCAGATGCTTCACGGAGTTTACAAGGTTATCTTGCTGCTCGTCGTCAACTACGACAGTTCAAACCAGATGTTGTATTGGTGAAGGGAGGAAATGTCGGAATGCCAGTAGGCATGGCTGCTACACATCTACATATACCACTTGTATTGCACGAGTCGGATATTGAAATAGGTAAGGGTAACCGGATGTTACTCAAGCAAGCTGCGGCTATAGGTGTCGGCTTTCCCAAACAGTACTACAAAGGTTTAAGCGAGGCTGTGCGCTCCAAGCTTCATTATGTTGGCAACCCGGTACGCTCAGATGTTATTGCTGAAAAACAAACAAAAACCGAACATAGCATGTCTGACAAACCTACACTTCTAGTGATCGGTGGATCGCAGGGTGCACATGTCATCAATGAGTTTATTTTTGACAATCTGAACCGGGTGTTAGAAGGGTATAGGGTCTTGCATATAACAGGGAAGCAGGACATTGAATTGGCTAGGGTGCATCGTAGCAGGCTAACTCCCGAACAACAGCAAAATTATGAAGTTTTTGGATTTGTGGATGCTGATCAAATACGCCAGCTCTATGCGATGGCTGATGTAGCGATCACTCGACCGGGTGTGAATACAATTATGGAACTAGCAGCCAACGAGATTGTTCCCATTGTAGTTGCTCCAGTGAGCAATCGCCATCAGTGGCAAAATGCCCAAGTACTGGAGAGTCTTGGGGCTGCAAGAATCTTCCGCCAAGAAGAGATTAGTTTGGTCGCTATTCGGGCAAGTATAGATCGTGTTTTAGATCGTCCGGCTGAGATGTCACATTTACTACTCAATCTTGGCAAACTTTACCAGCCTAAATCGGCACAAGCTATTGTTGCTCTGATCAATCAATCTGCGAAAACAGGGAAGCATGCATGAATTCACAAAGGCGGGTGGTACGTAACTCCAATATTTCGTTTAACAAGCCACTCAAGAAGGCACCTCGTACACCAATTCGAATGTGGAGTATCGTACGCATTGTACTGACAATTGTCTTGGTACTGACTGGAATCTATATTGTTTTAGGCACAACATTACTTAAGGTAAAAGAGGTAACAGTCGAAGGAGTAGAGGGCGCCACTGCTCAGGATGTAAAGAAGAATATCCAACTCCAACTGAGTGAGAACTTATTTTCGGGGAATTTGTTTAGCCTCAATACAAAACAGATCGAACAAACAGCGCTGAAACAAAACCCCTTGATCGAGTCTATTCATATACGCTTGAGCATCCCGTTAAAACTAGTCGCAGTAGTTCAGCTGCATCACGCGCAGTTGCGATGGCGCAGTGGCGTTGAGAACTTCGCTATAAGTGATGATGGGAGAGCGTTTCGTGCAGTGACGCAAGATGATAGTCAATTTGCCCAAGTTGTGGATAACTCTAATATCCCGTTGCATGAAGGACAACAAGTAGCATCTGAACAGTTTGTGAAATTTGTCCGTGAAATAAATGCTGAGCTCCCAGCTATAGTAGGGTCAATAAACAACTATGATATTTATGATACCACGTATGAACTTTCTGCCCTCACTAGTAGCGGATACCGAATAAAATTCGACACTTCACGACCAAGTACCAACCAATTGCGCGATCTCAAGGCTGTACTAGAGCTTACCAAGAAACAAGGTAAAAAAATCAACGAATATATTGATGTCAGAATAGATAATAGAGCCTTCTATAAATAAAAGCAATATAGTCATTCAAAAGTCAAGTGACGCACAATTTTAACACGAAAAGGGCTGTACGAATAAGAGAGTTAACGTGATGTATACTTTGCATTAGGAAATTGTAAACATTAGCACGGAAACACTAGTACTTGATGCCCAATCATGTGTTGCAGTTACAAGCCCAATAAGTAACTTTTCTACACAATTAAGTTCGGTTTTTGTTTATACTAGAGAAGCACTTGTTAATGCAGATAGTTTCGAGTATAGAGTATCAACCAAGCTGTGCGATTAACTACTGTTTCTAGTAGTATTGATAGAAACATATAGGCAAGTTATGAATATTTAGAATCTACATTGATTACAGCTATATGTATATATTAGTACGTAAAATATACATTGTGCGACTAAGCAATACATAGCCAATCATGTATGTTACACCATCTTCACTACTATACTATTGCCTAGCATAAGCAGTTTAGCCCTGTCGTCTATATATTGACTCTATTTGTTTACTAAAACTTCTTACCACTTAGCAAGTCTTTACTTACTATTGCGGTTTCTTGGCCGTCTGCGACGATTATTTGAGCTCTTGCCGGATTCGTTTTTGTTACTGCTTTGTTGTCGGTTCGAGCCTTGCCCTTGTGCACGAGGGGCGCGTTTTTTGTATTCCTCAGAATATTTTTTGGGCTCTACGCCAATTAAGTTCGGTTTATGATCTACCACAGGTATAAGTGGTTCTTTGGGCTGATCAGTTGGTTTGTCGTGGCCACCAGTATCGTGAGTTGACTGTTTAGAGTCGTCACTTCCTGAACTAAATCCGCTCCAGGCTACTATCTCGGCTTCCACCTCGGCTTTTGATTTGGTGTAGCGATGGCGTGAGTGCTCAATGATTGTTGCTGTCAGATCTTGCTGAGACTCTGGTCGGTGTAGTGTCTTGGCTGAGAACGGCTGGGAGGTTTCACCATCTATACTCATAGTGACATAGATGTTTTGTATACCTAGATTGGTAAGGTCTGCAGCTTCGAATACCGGTTCAAAATACTTGGTAAGGTAGTCGGCATCATCGGCGCCAACGCGGAATGATATCATGGAACCAACGTTACCAAATACGGCATCACGTACTTCTTCCGGCATTTGGGCAATGTACTGGTTAGCAATAGTGAGGAATAGGCCGTATTTACGAGCTTCAGAAAGAATAACTGCAAAACTTTCGGTCGCAAAATTCTGAAATTCATCAACATATAGATAGAATGGTCGACGGGCTTCTATATCACCTATGTCAGCACGACTCATGGCATCGAGTTGAATCTTGGTAATTAGTAATGCGCCTAAGATACCTGCGTTGTCTTCACCAATGCGGCCTCGGCTGAGATCAACTATTAAGATCTTACCTTGGTCCATCATCTCACGTATATTAAACGTACTCTTGGTCTGACCAATTACATTACGAATTAGTGGGTTGGCCGTAAATGCACCGACTTTGTTCAATACTGGAGCCACAGCTTCAGAGGCAAACTTGTCGTTCCAGGCGGCAAACTCATTGACCCAGAAGGCTTTTACTACAGGGTCGGTAACGTTTTTGACTACTTCATTGCGATATTTCTTATCGGTAAGCATACGTGTGATGCCTAGCATGGTACTATCAGGGCTCTCAAGTAGTGCCAGTAGTGTAAAACGAAGAATATGTTCAAGGCGTGGTCCCCAGCTATCACCAAACATTTTCTTAAGTACACCTATGATCTCAGAGGCTATATTGTTTCGTCTGAATTCATCTTGGACTTCCATTGGATTAAATCCAATAGGAAATTCAGTGTCAGCTGGGTTGAAGTAAACAACATCGTCAATACGCTCTTTAGGCAAATACTTCATGATGTTTTGGGCAAAGTCACCATGTGGGTCAACTACTGCAAAGCCTTGATTGTGGTATAGGTCAGAAATTGCAAGTAGCTCAAGCAAGAATGACTTACCTACGCCACTTTTACCTACTATGTATAGATGACGTTTGCGATCAGTGCGCTTGATACCAAACTTGATATTGGCTTGTCGGAAATTGGTACTGCCGATTAAGCTAAGGGCTTCGGGTGGTGTGTTGAGCTGTGTTGGCAGATTGGCTGGAGGCTCCCCCACTTTGGTATTGGTATATGCAACTCCAGGAGTCTCAACCGAGACATGGGGCAAATGGTAAAGACTAGCTACTTCTTCGATATTGAGCACGTACCCTTTACTGTCGAACAATCGTGCTCGATAGTCCCGTAACCCTTCTTCACCAGCGTGGATGCCATCGTTGGTGAAACCATTGAGGTTGATTGTATTAAACTGCTTAAAACCACCAACCAACGCTTGTATACGAGTTTTGGCGTTGTCGTCGCTGGTACCAAGATACATTGCTCGAATTCGTGTTTCATAACCAAGCTTTTCGGCCTTAGTTTCAACAGCAGTTAGCATGGTAGTAGTACCTGGACTAAGCTCCTTCTTTTCTTTCTTTTCATCTTTCTTGTCGCCACCACCAACAGGTTTGAAGGCAGCGTTAAACAAGGCACCCAAGAATGCAAATGGCGCCTGTACCAACTTTTTTTTCCAGTCGCCGAGTAACAGTTGAGAAAGGGATACATTCTTCTTGCCAGTACGGATCTCTTCAACGTAATTCAGTGACTTTTTGTGCCAACTATCGTCAGTCGGTCTCAATAGTACCTGTATCCACATTTCTTCTTGCTCACTAAGTGAGGCCAATGCCGTGGTCATGCCTGCTAGTGGATCTACTTCAAAACTAGGGAATGTTTTGATAGGAAATATTTCGTCTTTGGTGAGAACTAGATCTGTGCTATATGGTACTCGGTTGTTCAGCGCGGTTACTGCATAGTCTTGGTCCATTTCATAGATCTGAACTGTTGGATACTGTGCGTAAACCTGGCTTTCTACAAATGACTTGAGGTGCTTTGGGGTCCACACATAGAAATGTATCTTGTTGCCTTGTGCTGCTATTTCAAAACTGATGTGTTCTTGGATACTGCCTTCTTTTTGTATTTCAGCGCTCGGGCGCAGTATCCCATGCAGAGCGGCAAACATTTGTTCGGCGTTGAGCTCTTTTTGCTCGTTGTTCTTAGGCACAATTATCTGTAAAAGTATGTGCTCACTGGTACTTACATATTCGATTTTACGCCGATTCTGCCAGATTAAATACGCCAGAATAGCTGCTACGACAGTCCAGCCCCAGTAGCGGAACAAAACAGTACCAAGCAGGTTGATAATATTGGCGATAATTGAAAAAAATTCTTGCATGGTGGTGTATTATGCAGACTACGACTCAGTTATACGAGGACTATTTAGGCGTCTATTACTGCCGTGTACTCAGTTGGTATACGCCTTTGTCGACTCGCTCAAATTGAGGTTTCTCCTGCAAATTGAGTACAATTGTGCTAGCTTTGACCTGACGTCGGGCCAGTACACGACGGATTATCTCATCGCGGCTCAGTGGCGAGCTCTCGCGTAGCACTTCTTCTATAATATCAGCAACAGTGCCGGCCTGATAGCCCCATTCCGTAAGAGCATAGATGCCACGCCCTATCAAGACAAAACGCTTATCTTTGATAAGCTCGTTGTGCACAGCTTGCGTCGTAACTTTTTTGGGGTTGGCTTTGAGCTTACCTATGTTATTGGCAATTTCGGTAAAGTGCATTGGTCGGCCAGCTTTTTTAAGTACTAGAAATATCTTATCTCGAATACTTTTAGGGTTAACTTCTGGCCATTTACTTAGTCCCCAATTATCTTCAAAATTCGAAATCTTAGTAGAGGCCAAAGCTATCTGTTGCAAAGTAGACTCCTGATGTGGACCATCTATACGGGCAGCAACTGTGCTAAACTTAGCTGGCTTTTTGAGTTCAGTCATAGTACTAATCAAGTCATCGTGCAAAGCCATAATATCGCTTTCGCTAAAACTGTCATTGATCACAACCAATGGTATAGCGTATTGTTGCTCGTCGTACCAACCAATATTAGGGTTTAGCTTAAGGATAAGTGCTAGGTGGGCTTGGTCAGCTTCATCTAGGTTTAATTCAGTACAAAGATCACCAAAACACATCACTCCACCGTAATTTGCCAGCACTTCATCAATCTGATTGTGTACATCAGTCTGTGAATTGTGGTTTTGGCGGATACGGTTGGTAGCAGCCTTTTCTATCTGGCGTACTCGTTCACGAGTTATTCCCAACTCTTGTCCAATTTGCTCAAGAGTCTGATTCTGACCAGAAGCAGCCACGCCGTGACGACGACGCAATACCTCGCGGTCGCGATCTTTCTTGAGTAATTTGAGATTGTGTTCAATCGCATTGCTCAGGGCTGCGCGATCTAGATTAGTTGACTGTTTCATAGTGTTTATGGTGAAAAATAAATGTGATGCCTCGATGAATCCCATCTGTTGGCATCAATTACTCACCCAATTATATCATCGAAAGTTGTTTTGGTCAACTATTTTTTGGTGGCTTTTTTGGTACCCTTTGGGGCAAATCGACGACCTTTAGTCGGCTTGTTACGTGCTTCCTCAAGCATAGCTTGGCAGTCTTTGAGTTTGAGTTTCTTAGGGTCTTGATCTTTGGGGACTTTAGAATTGGTGGTGCCATCTGTTACATAGGGCCCAAAGCGTCCATTCAACACCTGTATCTTCTCTGCCTCGAAGTTCTGAATAATCTTTTCGGCATCAGCTTTGCGTTTGGCAATAATCAGCTTTCGTGCAGTTGCTTCATCGATACTAAATGGATCCTCGTCCTTGATAGACACATAGCTGTCACCTACCTTCACGTAAGGCCCAAATCGTCCTATATTGGCAGTAATCTCTTCACTTTCGGCGGTTTTCCCGACTACCCTTGGTAGTTTAAACATGGTCAGGGCTTCTTCAAGTGTAACATCGCCTATCTTACGGCCAGATGGCATAGGGGCGAACTTAGGCTTTTCTTCATCTTCAGCTTGTCCTATCTGGAGCATGGCACCATATCGGCCTAGCCTGGCTATCACCGGCTTGCCACTTTTTGGGTCTTTTCCAAGTATTCTTCCCTGGCTAGCTTCGTGTCGGCTGATTTCTTCACTACTCTCTATTAGCTTATGAAATGGTTTGTAAAAATCAGCTATCATGGTTTGCCACTTTTCTTCACCTTTGGCAATATCATCAAATTCGGCCTCTACCTTGGCGGTAAAGTCATAATCTAAGATTTCTGCGAAATACTTAACCAAAAAATCTGTCACCACAGTACCAGTATCTGTTGGGCGAAGGCGGTTTCGATCTGTATCGTAATTTTCAGTGGTATTCTCAACTGTGATCTTGCCAGATTGCAAGGTTAGGATTGTGACCTCGCGCTGCTTTTCCATATCTTCAGATTTAGTTACGTATTCACGAGTCTGGATGGTGGATATGGTTGGTGCATAGGTGCTTGGTCGGCCAATGCCGCGCTTTTCGAGCTCGCGCACCAGGCTGGCCTCAGTATAGCGAGCTAATGGTCGAGCATATGTTTGGGTGGCTACGATTGTATTAGTCTTAAGCTGATCACCAGATTTGAGATCAGGTAGAATACTGTCATCTCTACCTGTAGAATTAGGATATGCTTGTAGAAATCCGGCAAACACAATTACCTCTCCTTTGGCAACAAACTTCTCTGTAGTACCATCTGTTACTATGATCATTTCAGTCTTCTCTAGTTTGGCATCTGCCATTTGAGATCCAAGGGCACGAGCGCGGATAAGTTGGTAAAGTTTGATTTGGGCTGGTTCATTACCGCATTTAGCAACTGCGAAGTTTGTTGGTCGAATCGCCTCATGGGCCTCTTGGGCATTGGCGGACTTGTTCTTGTAGTGACGCGCCAGGTAGAAATCTTTGCCAAATTCAGATTCAATAACCTGTCGAGCTTGTTTGAGGGCTTGATCGCTAAGGCTGACCGAATCAGTACGCATATAAGTAATATGGCCTGCCTCATAGAGTTTTTGGGCCAATACCATAGTTTGGCGCACACTGAAGCCTAAGCGAGTCGAGGCGGCTTGTTGAAGCGTTGAGGTAGTAAATGGCGCAGCTGGGCTGCGTTTACCTGGTTTTTTCTCGACAGATTGGAGTACGAAGTTCTTGCCAATTACCTTTTTCAACCAAGATTCAGCAGTTTTGCTATCAGGGAATCTAGTATTTAACTCTGCCTTGAGTACCTCGCCACTATTAGAAGAAAATTCAGCTGTAACCTTATAATCTGATTTTTCGGCAAATTGCTCTATTTCGCGCTCACGTTCTACTATGAGTCGTACAGCAACTGACTGCACACGACCTGCGCTAAGGCCTGTTTTAATTTTCTTCCACAAGACCGGACTTAGTTCGTAGCCTACTAGCCGGTCAAGCACACGTCGGGCTTGCTGGGCATCAACCATATTTAGGTCAACTGTGCGTGGTGATTTAACGGCCTCAGTAATAGCAGGCTTGGTGATCTCGTGAAATACGATACGCTTGGTAGTTTTGGGATCGATGCCAAGTGCTGAACACAGATGCCAGCTTATAGCCTCTCCTTCGCGGTCTTCATCAGTAGCTAGCCAAATGGTTTTGCCTTTGGCGGCCCGCTTTAGCTCACTGACAGTCTTAGTTTTGTCGGGGCTTATCTCATATTCAGGTTTGAAATTATGGGCAATATCTATGCCTATGCCACTTTTGGGAAGATCGCGAATGTGGCCCATCGAGCTGAGGACCTGATAGTCAGTGCCAAGATATTTCTCAATTGTCTTGGCTTTGGCTGGTGATTCGACTATTACTAAGTTTTTAGACATATAAAATCAATGTAGTTAACGCTTATGTTGCAGTAAATTGTGAGCGGCGTCAAGTTCGGTACTATATATGAGTGAGTACAATGTTGTCAAATATTAATATCAATAAAAAGCGAAAACCCGTCACCACCTGGGACGAATTTTCGCGGCTGGCGACGGGCTATGACTCGAACTCGTAGAGGACTACCCCGGCTTGTGCGATGTAGTTGAGCGCACCGCCATGGTGCACCACATCCTCCAGGATAGTGGCGATCTGCCAGGGTTCACCGTACTCGGCCACCTTGTCGGCCATGTCGGCACCGTAGGTGTTGCTGCAACCAGCACGCACCAAGGCCAGGATTGGTATTTTCTTGGCGCGGCAGTAGCCCATCTCCCAGACCATGCCGGGGCTGTCGATCGGGCTGTCGACGATGCAGATCAGGAAATTGATCTGATCGAGCTGTTCACGAGCATGGTCCATGATCTCGCGCCGGCCGGCTCCCTGGGAGCGGAAGTTTCCCTCTTCCCAGTAGGTGCAGTGCCAGTTCCAGCCAGTGGCGTCAAGAGCCACTTTGACTGCCTCCATGAGCTCAGCCAGCTCGGCCTCTGGCACTCCGGTGTGGCGATAAGCCACCATGGTATCAAGTGTGTCCACGGGATCTCCTTGGTTGAGGACGAATTATGTTCAAAGAACTGGGCAAGTATACAACTTTAGCCGTAAATAATCAATATAAATGCGAAACCGCCCTCTTCCGAGAGCGGAATCGTGTCGGATGGGGGCGGGATAGAGGCAGAGCAACCTGGTGGTTCAGGCGCTGCCGGGCGCGCCAGCGAGTTCTGGCATGTGGTGCTGGATCATCTGAGCGATCTCGTTGAACGCAAACACCAGATGATCGATCGGAACCCTGTCGAAGCACACCCGAACCTTGAAGTTGGGTTTCGACCCGAAGTTCTGGGTGATCTTGAGGCCACGGACGGAACTGGTACCGAGCAAGCCTTGCAGGAGGTCACGCGCTTCTGGGTCTAACCGGTGTCGGTCGACTTCGAAGTAGGTCAGTCCGAACATGTCCAGGACTTCAGTGCCGTGGCACAACACCTTGCCTTCGCCTCTCAGACAGAGTTCCTCAACTTTTGTGGTGAACATTCTTGGCCTTTCGTCGGGATCGTGTATGGACCAGATGATAGTACAACTTTTTATACGAACAATCAATATTATCGAGCTACCCACTGCCCAGCGCCAAGGCTGCGAAGTTTGCCAGTGATCTCCATCAGGCTAAGGGTTTGGGCAAGTTCAGGGCTAGTGAGTTCTAGCTGGCGTAGTAACTCTTCGGTAGTATTTGTACCATCTTCTACAAGCTCAATTATACGTGCTTCAGTAGCGCTAGCAGGCTTGGGGGCTTTGCGTGTCAGGGCTGGGTTGCGTAATTCAAACTCGGCCAGCACATCTGTAGCATCAGTCACAGGCTTAGCACCACTTTTGAGTAAATTATTGGGTCCAGCACTACGTAGATTAAATATACTACCTGGTACTGCCATAACCATGCGGTTTTCTTGAACGGCAAAGTTGGCGGTGATAAGACTACCGCTTTTTGCATCTGCTTCTGGTATTAATACTCCCAGACTTAGTCCAGCAATTATGCGATTACGAGCTGGGAAGTTGAACCGCTGAGTATTGGCGCCTGGCTCGTACTCACTGACAATTGCCCCAGCAGATTCTAGAATATTGCCTGCTATATGTTGGTTACCAGCAGGATAAATACTGTCTATTGCGTTACCTAGTACAGCTATTGTATAACCACGAGCATCGAGAGCGGCTTGATGTGCTATGGCATCGATGCCATAAGCTAGGCCACTTACTATCCCAATCCCGCTACTAGCTAGATCATAGCAAATACGATAGCACAGTTTGCGACCATACTCAGTGGGCTTTCGCGTGCCTACTACTGCAATTAATGGCAGCTCTTTGATACTGCCTCTCAGATATAATTTTTTGGGTGGTGCGGCTATAGTGGCTAAAAGTTCCGGATAGCCCTTGCTATTTAAACACAGTTCTTGTATATTTGATTTCTCGTTCATATCTGGTAACCATAAGAGTTGTAAAAACTTCTTGTGTTAAAAGTATTGACAAACTACGAGTACTGTGATAGTATAGCTTGCGATTCAGTAATCACAGTAATTGTGTGCACTTTGCGAGGGGTTAGTAACCGTGAGGGTAATAACCAAATCATCAAACACTTGTTTGAAGGGAGTACTCTGCTACCCGAGCCAAACGACCTAAAACTCACCCTCCTTTTAGGTTCTCGTGGTAGCAGGCTACTCCCTTTAATCGCCGCGGTCTATATATATATTTTGAGACCGAAAAATCCATTCTCATGGGACGGCGTTAAAGGGTGTGTACAAACAGACTATGGGCTTGCCTACTAGTCTGTTTTTGTTTTAGCAAGCTCAAGCAGCAGACTGACCATCGAAGCTCTATGCTCAACCTACTGCTTGAGCTTTACTATCGCTGTACAACTCATGGCTGCTTAGTGGCACCCCCTCTATCAACCACTTAGAGACATAAGAGTAGCTGTTTGTTTCTATCTCGATTCACACCGAGATCTTTTTCATTTTGGCACACACGCATTACCCATTGCGAGCTTGGAGCGCTTTGGATTTTGTAAAATTATCAAAAAGTTCATTGGGGCCCGAATGACGACGGCCAATATGGCCAGGAAGGTACTACGACGTCACCAATAATTATAAAGCATAAGCGAACAAAAAACAAACACTATTTAGCAGGTTTTTTAGATTTTTTCGATTGGATGGTTGAATTGGTTGCGAGTGATCTTGATTGCCGCTAGTGGAGTGACTGGCTTATATGATTTGTATTCATTATCACTAAGCTCATCCGAATCAGCTTGATCAATTAGATACACGAAACCCTCGGGATAGACATGCTCGTCGTGTTCGACTGCAAAGGTCACTTCTGTGACTGGTAGCTTTCCAGGCTCTCTAGTAGTACTGATCCCACTCCTGCGCCAGCCATTGATCTCTACCCCACCTGTCAGTGCACTAAACATAGCCATTTCGGCGGAGCCCGTCATATATACTGCTGTACGATTACCTGACTCTTTGGCGGTGTCGTTGGCAGCTCGTGGTTCTAGCTGATCAAGCTTACGTGTAGTGCCGTGCATAATTATGCCTTGGCCCGCCATCCATTTCAGAAAATCTTCCGGTTTTTGAAGGGTGTAATAGCGGAAGTTATCGCCATCTTCGTGCTGTTCAGCCGTAGCGTGAAGAGTGCTTAATACGACATCGGTCGGTGACTTTTGAGCTTCCATATTACGATAAGCAGCACCAACATCGCCATAATCACCCGCTAGTGACTCCCCAGTCATAGTCCTACTAAGTGCGAGGCGTGCTCGACACCATTTTCTATCACATCTATCACGATTGTAGAAGTCTTGGATACAATTGTGGGTAGTTGCTCAATCTCTTCTTTGCTGAATTTCTGCAATACAAAATCTTCGGCAGGTACTCGATCTAACAAGTTGTTTTTGATTCCCACACGAAAGCGCACAAAGTCTTCGCCGGCCTTCTGGATGATATCCTTGAGACCATTGTGTCCACCACCACTTCCACCTTGGCGGATGCGGACAGTACCAAGTTCCAGATCGAGATCGTCACTTACCACCCACACGTCTTCGAGTGCTACCTTATAGTAGTCCATCACCAGCCGCACACTGTCACCGCTCAGGTTCATGAAGGTTTGAGGCTTGGCAATCAATATAGACTCATCGCGATACTCAAACTTGGCAATGTCGGCCTTAAGCTTCTTATCAGCACTAAAACTGGTCTGGTAGTGGTTGGCTAACTCATCAGCAACCATAAAACCGATGTTGTGGCGAGTTTGGGTATATTCACTTCCTGGGTTGCCCAGGCCGACTATTAGTTTCATACAGTTAAGTATAAAGGCAGAAGACGGAAGGTGGAAGTGGCAGCTAGCTCAGCTTTAATACTTCAGCCCTTGGTCTTATCCTTGTACTTACTTTTCATCTCGATTACTACCGGTACACCGGTGAGGTCAAACTGTTCGCGCAGGCGGTTTTCGAGGTAGCGTGGATAGCTAAAGTGGATGTCTTCGGTATGTGCTCCGAAGAATGTAAGTTTGGGTGGGTTGGTACCGGTTTGAGTAACGTAATTCAGCTTGGGGTGGATATTTCCCCGCCCGGCTGGCGGATGTTTGGCCATAGCTTCTTGTACTAACTTATTGAGTTCTGTAGTGCGTAGCTCAATACCCATACGTTTGTGTACTTCTATTACAGTATCTAGAAGTTTGTTGGTATTGTGCCCCGTTGCAGCTGAGATATATATCACTGGAGCCCACCAGGCAAATTGCAGTGATCGTTTGAGCTTACTAAGTAGCTGAGCCTGCTCGTGCTCGTCGTCCATGGTGTCCCATTTATTAATGGCTATTATAAGCCCTTTGCCAGCCTCTTTGGCTTGGCCAAGCACGTGTACATCTTGAGCAGTCAGTCCTTCGCTAGCGTCTACCAGGGCTATGCACACATCGACTCGATCGATAGCACTTTGAGCGCGATTGACTGAGAAGAATTCTACACCCTTACCAACCTTACCGGCACGACGAATGCCGGCTGTATCTGTCAATGTAATAGTTTCACCCTTGTACTCGATGGTAGCTTGGTTGGTATCGCGTGTAGTACCGGCTTGCTCATTTACGATTGCCAGATCGGTACCACTGAGTTTGTTTATCAGGCTCGACTTACCAACATTGGGTCTTCCGATCAGTGCTACAGATATGCCCTCAATCTCAGGCACTCGTGCTGCTGCATCAGATTTTGGCAACCATCCAGCAATTGCCCTCGCCAATTCCTCGGTACCGGTATTGTGAATAGACGAGGTGGCAAACATTTGTTTGATGCCGAAGGCTGCAAACTCAGACGGATCAAGCTTCTCCCTTTGGTCAGCTTTGGCCATCACCAATATTAGTGGTTTAGCGGCCTTATGCAAGCGAGCGGCTAGCTGACGTTCAGTCTGGCTAGGAGGTGTGGCAGCATCTACTACTAGCAAAATTACATTGGCTGACGCAAGCGCCTGCTCAATTTTGGTTTGAGCATCTTGCTCAATCTCACCAGATGGTTTCATGAGTCCGGCAGTATCGATCAAATGCACAGCCTTACCTCCCAATACACAGTCGGCTTGTACTAAATCACGCGTGGTGCCGGCTTCGTCGGCTATGATGGCTTGTCGACGTCCGGCCAGTCGATTAAACAAAGTACTCTTGCCGGCGTTGGGCAAGCCGACAATAACTATTGTAGGTAGTGATTTGACATTCATGAGTTATTATTTCCAAATTGTATTGGCAAACGCCCAGTCTACCATATTTTTGCTCTCTTGGAAACGGTTAGGGCTGTTTAGCACTACGGTAATGAGCTCATGTCCGTCTTTGGCGCTTAGGGTAACTAGGCATTCACCTGCTTGCTCAGTCTTACCAGTTTTAAGGCCAATTATGTAAGGATAAGCTAGGAGTTGGTTGGTCGATGCAAAACTAAAGTTGGTGCCACCGAGAGATTGTACTACGCCACGCGGCTGGCGCACGATAGTGCGAAAGCTTTGATTGTGTAGCAGTATTCGTGCCATAGATACAAGGTCAGCCGCTGAGCTGTAGTGGTTAGTAGCATCGAGTCCTGTTGGGTTCTCAAAATGGCTATCATCAAGACCAAGTTTTGCGCTGTACTCGTTCATACGATTCACAAAGGCTTCGACTGAGCCGGCATCATAGACAGCTAGGGCTTCGGCAGCATCATTTGCCGAGTATACCAAAAGCATTTGCATCAGATCGCTAAGGCGAAATTTTTGTCCTACCTTCAATCCTACTTTCTGGGCATCGGCCTGGGTTGAACTAAACTGGTTTTCGACCTCTACAATCTCATCTGGTTTGTGCCGATCCATTATGACAAGTGCTGTCATAAGCTTTGTAAGCGAGGCCGGTGCGAGCCGCTCGTGGCTACTCTTTTTTACGATTACTTCACTGGTAGCTGGATCCATTATCATTCCTGCTTGAGCACTTATGGCTAGCGGCTTCACATTCGGCTTTATAGTTGGTTTAGGCATCAGTGCATTGGGCCGCAAGGCAACACTATGGCTTTTGGCCTGAGCGGGAGTGATTTGACTTAGTTTATTTGCAATCACTCCAAAACCCTGACCAAGTGGTCCCAGGGCTGTAGCGAGTAACAATGTAAGAACAATCAGTAAATTCATAATTCTATTGTATCAACTTTACGATACTTCCCACTCGGAAGATTATCCAAACTAATATTGCCTAATTGAACACGCTTGAGTTTAGTTACCGTAAATCCCAATGCTGAAAATGTTCGGCGGATTTGTCGATTGCGACCCTCATGAATCGTGATTGAAAGTTGTCGTGATTTTCGCAATACAACTTTGTCAAAGCTACTAATACCATCGTGTAGTTTTACCCCTTCGCCAAGTTGCTTAATTTGTGTGTCATACAAAGGCTTGTCTACTACTACCTCGTACAATTTCATCTTCTCATAACGAGGGTGCGACAAACGATTTGCCAGATCACCATCACTAGTAAGCAGGACCAATCCCTCACTATCCTTATCAAGTCGCCCGGCTATCTTAAGGCTTGAGAATTGTTTGGGTAAAAGGGCAAAGATCGAACGATCATTGCCCTGGGGATTGTGTGAACAAACATAGCCAGTTGGTTTATTGAGTATGAGCACAGTAGGTTTTAGAGAACTGAATTTACCAGTTTTGCCAGATGCTGTAATCTTGTCTGCCTCAATTGATACGGTGGTTGCTAGTTTGGTAGTAACTTGGTCGTTGACTCTTACTTTACTAGACATAATCATTTCATCGGCCTTGCGCCGACTAGGTGCCAAACCAAGTTGAACCAACGCCTTATTTAGGCGAATTGATGTTGGGTTTTGGTAGTTCATCTATATCCTCTAAACCAAACTGAAGCAGAAATTGCTCAGTTGTTTGCCAGTATGCTTCTGGCACTTGGTCAATAGTACGTATCACCTCTTCTACCAGCCTAAGCTCTTGGAGGTTTTGTAGCGAAACATCACTTTGAACACCGCGCTGTTCATCAATCGAAGTCTTGCTGACAGGTTGCTGATAAGCAACTACTGCCAAAACTTCCAGGCTAGCTGATGAAAGCTGTGGTTTCTTGGTATGAGGCAGGCTACCCACAAATTCCGCGTAGTCTGGTTTGGTTACTAGCAGGTATCCCTTCGGGAAAACTCGAACCTCTAAGCACGTGGGTTTAAGAAATAAACTCAGTGCTTTGAGCGCTTTTTCCAGATCTGATTCTTTGGTTTTGGTAGCACTTGCAATCGCCTTAAGTGATAGAGGTTTAGGACTAGTAAAAAGCATTGCTAGTATCTTGTTTTGCAAGTTATCCATACTAAACTGCTTCCAAAAATATTGCTTGATTGTGATAGCCAAGGCTTAGTCTTTGGCTACGCACTGATTCCAGGATACATAGAAAATATACAACCTGCTGATCGTGACTGTCGCATTGGCTCATAAGTTCGCCGAGCTGAACTCGCTTTAGTGTTTGTAGTAACTGTTGGAATTCTTGTCGGTGTTTGGCAAGTTGTGGCTGGTTACGAGCAAGTCGAAGCTGGAATTGCTCTCTTGTCTGCTTGGCCAGTGTCAGTTTTTGTAATCCAATACTAAGTCGATCGCTTAGGTGTTGGTAGTTGTTACTAGTTGCTTGACTACCAGTAGTAAAACTTTGCTTAGATAAAGTATGCAATTGTTTCAGTACTTTGGCGCGTTCTTTTAGTTGTTGGTAGTCTTGCAGTTTTTGCACTAAGTTTTCATCTTTGTCGTCTTGTTCTGTATTAGGCTCGAGGATACCAGAAACTGTGCGTGCCTTGATCTTGATAAGTTGTGCTGCGACTGACAGAAATGCATTCATATCGGCGTTTGAGAGTGTTTCTGAGCTCATGTGATCCAAGTATCCATCGGTTACCTTACTTAGGCTTACATCGCATATATCTAGATCCTGCCGTTCAATTAGCTCAAGCAGCAAATCAAGTGGTCCAGTATAGATATCGAGTTCTACATCGTAGCTCAAACAACCTCCTTTAGTACTATGGGCTTAAACGATGCATGTCGCGCGGGAACAGCGTTGCTTCTTTGACGTTGTTCAGCCCAATGATTTTCTGAGTCAGTCGCTCTAGACCCAAACCAAACCCGCCATGTGGCGGCATACCATATTGAAATGCCTGTAAGTAGTATTTAAAGCCGGGATCATCAGGATCGGCGCCCATGGCTTTGAGTTGTTCGACAAGAATTGCATAGCGATGTTCGCGTTGAGTCAGTGTTACTATTTCCACGCCGCGAAATATTAGATCAGCCCGTTCGCAAACATCTGGATTGTCGGGGTTAATCATATGGTAAAACTTCATTTCAGCGGTTGGAAAGTCAGTAATATATACAGCTTCACTACCCCACTTCTTAAGGGCATATTCACTGGCAAATCGTTCTTCGGCTGGTGTGGGGTCTTTCTCGCCGCGAGTATCTTCACCGGTCTGCTTGAAAAACAGCTCGTGCAGCTCGTGCATTGGCAACTCAGGAATTTGCTTGGTTAGCTTGGCTGGTTTGGCATTGAGCATAGTTAGCTCAGACTCGCAGGTCTTCCAAATTTGTTCGTTGAGGTTATAAATAAGCTCTGACAAAAGATTTTTGATGTCGGCAAAGCTCTCGATAAACCCCATTTCAACATCAACTGTGATGTACTCGCTCATATGTCGAGTAGTAAGTGATGGCTCAGCTCGATATGTGCCACCCACCTCAAAAACCCGCTCGTACACACCTACCATCATTTGTTTGTAGAACTGGGCTGATTGAGCCAAGGTCGCTGAGCGATCAAAGTAGTCGAGCTGAAAAGTCTCAGCTCCACCTTCGGTAGGTTCAGCCAGGATTTTAGGACTATGAAATGGTATAAAGCCCCTGGCCAACAGCTGATCTCGTAATATTGCCTCAACTCCAGCCTGAACTTTAAATATCTGTTGTTCAGTTGTGTTACGTAGGCTAAGCACACGGTGCTCAAACAGCGAATCTAGATGCTCTGGTTTGTGACTGATCGGCTTATCTATTTCAATTGGCATTACATCATGTACAGCAGTAAGTACATTAATAGTTGGTTCATGTATCTCAACCCCACCTGGAGCGCGCTCGTCCTTGAAAACCTTTCCTTCAATCTGTAGAACACTACCAAGCTGAAGAGTTTCAAGTTTGGCTACTTCTTTTTCATCCTCCACTAGTACTTGAGTAAGCCCGCTGCGGTCACGGATTACAAGAAAGTTGAGCCCACCAAGCAAACGTTTTTTGTACAGCCAGCCAGCAATAGTTACTGTCTCATCAATATGTTTAAGCAGTTCGGTATGTAGTTGTCGCATAATATGCTATTTTACCAGATATAGGCGCCCATAACTAGAGTATACAAAAAAGACCTTTAGTAGGATCTTAGTTTGATTGCTTATTGCGCAGGTGGGGTTGGCGGCTGGTCAGCAGCTGGCTGAGTTGGCGGCGTAGCGGCAGGGGCTGCACTGTTTTGTGGCTGAGTTGTATCGCCGGCAGCACTAGCGCCGCCTAATACTCGCTTAATAGTGCCGACAACATCTTCGAGTGTAACCTGTGATTTCACTAAGTATTCATCTACTCCCAATTTCTCTCCACGTTCGCGGTCTTCTGGTGCACTAAGTGCAGTCATCATAACAACTCTGGTGTGAGCAATCTCTGGTGTAGTACGAATAATGTCGAGCACATCAAAACCAGATATACGTGGCATCATGATATCCAAAATAATCAAGTCGGGGCGTTCTTTGACAGCGACCGCTAAGGCTTCTTCGCCATTGCTGGCAGTGGATATCTGAAAACCTTCGGCCTGCAATCGAGCCGTGTAAACGTCTCGTAAGCTGATATCGTCTTCTACTATTAGGATTTTTGCCATTTAATTACACCCTCGTTTACGTTTATGCTTTCAAGCGTTGTACTCATTATACCAAACGATTATTTTTTGGCTAGTGGTAAGGTAAAACCAAATGTTGAGCCCTCTCCTGGCTTACTACTTACCAACATCTTACCGCCATACAGTTCTATCAAGCTGCGTGCTATGTAGAGGCCAAGACCCGTACCACCGATGTCACGCGTTAGAGAGTTGTTGACCCGGTAAAACTTTTCAAACATATGGCGCAAGTCGTCTGGCGCTATACCCATGCCGGTGTCTTTTACATTGAGCGTAACATTGTTTTTATCACCAGTTAGTTCGATCTCAACCGAACCCTGTGGTGTGTATTTGATGGCGTTGTCTACAAGGTTTGTTATAACCTCACGAATTCTACTAGGGTCAGCATTTATCAGATAAATAGGAGCAATTACAGATTCATTGATGCCAGCAGATTTACCAATGTGTGTATACAGTTTCAATCCTTTACGCTGAGCTACCATCTCCATTTCTGAACTAATTTGGCTGACAATATCGCTTAAATTGAATACTTCACGATGCTCCTGCAAACGGCGGTCCTCAATCTTAGTAACACTTAGTAGGTCTTGGAAAAGCTTGCCTAGGTGGATTGCGGAGTTGTGGGCTTTTTCCAAGAAATTCTTGCCGCGTTCATCGATGGTGGCTAGATTGGGATTTGTAGCCATAGATATATAACCCTCAATGGCAGCCACTGGTGTGCGCATTTCATGGCTGGCTGTAGAAACAAACTCATTGCGCTCACGTTGCAATGCTTTTTGATCAGAAATATCATGTAATACTGCAATTGCGCCTGAGATCTCGTTGTTGACATCTACTGTGGGTGCAATCGACATCGAAACCGCAATTTTGTTGTTTTGCTTGTCAGTGACTGAGTATGCATCGGTTGTAACTTGCACTTTTTTTTCAAACACCTGCAAGAACGGATCGTTGGCATTGGTTAATTCATTGCCGGTGCCATCACGCAGTTTCATGACATTGAGGTAAAAAACCCCGGTGGCACTTTTGAGATCCCAACCAAACATGTCCTCAGCGGCAATGTTCATGAGCACAATCTTGCGATTGTTATCAAGCCCAATCACTGGATCGGCAATGCTAGCAAGCATAAGCTTTTCGGAGAATTGTGTACTATCTATTTGATTACTTATACGGCTAGCAAAGCTAGTAGCTTGCTTAAACTGTTCAAAAGCAACAGCAATAAATGCACCAAAAAGCAGAGCCACGACATTGAGGCCAAGACTTACAATATTGAACTGTACATGACCACTGCCAATACTCATAAGACCAATTGTTACCAAGAACCCGATGGCCGCCAAAAAAACATTGACCACAAATGCTCTAATACCAAGCACACAACTCATAGTGAGTATAAGTAGCCAGGCACCATAGTATGGTGAGTTGAAACCGCCTGTCACAGAGATCACAACAAAGTATTGCAACATCACTATCAGTATTGCCAAGTAGCTACTGAAGTATGGTAGCCGTCCGCTAATACGGTTGAACAAAAAGAAATCGTATATAAGACCAAACACTGCCAATGGTGCATTGATATATATCAACAAGTTTGATGGAATCGTGATGCCAAATACAGTTACAATCAAACAAAAGCCGAGCACTATTGCTTGGTTAACGACAGTAGCATCAAGTACTACCGATTGGAGACTTTTTTCTTTGCCTACGATCTGCATAACTATCTGGTACTAGTATAGCATAAGGGCTATCAAAAAATGCTTAGTATCTCTCGGTATAGCCAGGGAACCAGTCTTGATGTATATGGTTGTCACGAACACCCATAAAACCAAGCATTTGTTTAAACGAGTCCACCATCGGCTCAGGCCCTGACACAAAGAACTCTCGATCCTGCAAATCAGGTAAGTATTTGTTGATCAGCTTTTCGTCAATTAGCCCTGTCTCTACGTGTTCATCTATAAACGACGGTGGTTCCTCAGAGTAAACACGCACTAGTTTAAAATGTTTCATGGCATCACGTACTTCATTTAGCAGATTTGGGCAGACTATGTCGGCATCGCTGCGGCTACCATAGAATAATATAATATCGCGATTCAAATCCTTAGTATCAAGCAGATAACGCATTTGGCTGACAAATGGTGTTATGCCAATCCCTCCTGCTACCCAGACTAGCTTGACTGATTTGTCTTGGGGCAAAACAAACTCACCCATTGGGCCCTTGGCAGGCACGCTGTCGCCCTTCTTCAAGTCAAATAGCGCATTTTTGAAAGTTGACGGATGATCCTTGACATGCCGAGTGGTAATACTTAGGTGCTCCTCTGTGGGTGAGCTACTTGCGGTAAACCATCTGGTTTCACCACGGTCGTCTACTCCGGCGTGTTTGAGATGAAACTCGTTGTATTGTCCTGCTTGGTGTTTGTAGCCTTTGGGTTTTTCAAAGTCTAGTCGCCAAGCATCGGTGGCTACCTTCTCCTTACCTATAAATTTCAGGTTAAATTCCATTGCAACTCCTTTTATTGGTATAATTATACCCTATGAACAAACCAGAAATACAATATCGCAAGATCCCCATCACAGTGCTTCAAGGCTTCTTGGGTGCTGGCAAAACCACTCTACTCAATTACATCCTTACCCACAACGAAGGTATGAACATTGGTGTGGTGGTCAATGATTTTGGCGACATCAACATCGATGCTGGTTTGGTGAAAAGCCAAACCGACCAAAAGCTCGAACTAACCTCGGGCTGCATATGCTGCAGCTTGCAAACTCTCGATCTCCAAGAAGCTATCGATCAGTTTATTACCCCTAATAGCAACATCGACTACATATTAATCGAGGCTAGTGGCTTAGCCGAGCCACGCGATTTAGCACTTACCTTGCGCGATACTCTCGGCCAACGAGTCCGGCTAGACAGTATTGTGACAGTACTTGACGCTGAGAACTTGGAAAAGAATGCTAGTGCCAATGACACCGCGCGCGACCAAATAATATTCAGCGACTTTGTGGTAATCAACAAGGTCGATATGGTGCCTAAAGCCAAGATCAAGGAGATCCATCAGCTGATCGGTATGTTTAATCCTAAAGCGCGCATAATCGAAACAGTCCGAGGTGAGCTCGACGTGCGCCTGGTACTCGACACTGATTTGTACAAGACAGGTTCCGGCCAAGTTGCGACTACGACCGAGTCAGATCATGAAACTACGGATCACAAAGATCATATCCACGAACACTATCAACAGTTCGTTTGGACCAGCGACAAACCACTCGATCCGCGCAAATTTGAACAGTTTGCAAATCGCAAGATCCCTACCAACATATATCGTGCTAAGGGATTCTTGGATTTTAATGTCAAAGGCCACCTGCGGCGCTATATATTCCAGTTAGTCGGAGTTCGGGCTGAGATAGTTTGGGACAATTGGCCAAAAAGTGCCGAGCCCAAGACCGAGCTCGTGTTTATCGGACAAGATGTTGATGAGAAGAAGATTGTTGCCGAGCTCGAAGCTTGTATCGATCCTGAGCCAGATACTCCCCTGCCCGGCAACATGGAGTTGAAGCTGCCCAAGAAGGCTGACTTATGAAAGAGGACATCGTATTTGAAGGCAGAGTCGGTGAAGTAGTGCACACCACTCAACCCGACGGACGAGTGTTTGAACAGTATCGTCGCCCACCCGGCACGCGGCTGATTATTGTATCGCCTGAAAATAAGATCTTGATTACTCGTGAGCATCGGCATGAGACTGGCAATGTTGATTATCGTCTGCCCGGCGGCAAAGTCTACGACACTCTAGAACAGTATAACCAGTATCGCAACGGCGATATGACTCAGGCAGCTCTCGAGGGTGCTACCCGCGAAGCTCGCGAAGAGTGCGGGCTGGATATAAAAAGACCCGAACTTATTAGTATCGCCAAAGCTGGTGCGACTGTGGAGTGGGATCTTTATTACTTCTTAGTACGTGAATATGAAGAAATAACCACTGGCCAACAGCTCGAGCAAGGTGAAGACATCGAAGTAACTTGGATGACCACTGTTGAAATTATCAAAGCTATTGAACAAGGACAAATGCAAGAATGGCGCAGTGTGGGTGTACTTCTTGGTTTAGTTTTACCAAAGCTAAACTAGTTTTCCTTACAGGTAGATTAGGCCACAGTTAGATCTCGTTTGTTGTAGAATACGTACCCCAGTACAACAAACAATATCGACAATCCAATTGCTAGTGCTACGTAGCCATAGCCCACATGTGTTGCGTAAATTATACTTGGCGCGGCTACCCAGCGAAACGGGGTCAAAAAACGCAGCCAATTTAAGCTATCGCTAAGCTGCGAGAGCGCTGAGACAAAGTATGCGCCGACTATGGCAACAGTGACGGCCAGGGTTGGCAACTTAGGACGTTTAAAAAGTCCGGCAAACATTACTCCCATGCTGAAGAAGAATATTTGAAATATTAATATCCCCCACATCAGGTTTATGACCTGGCCAGTGAGCTCGTAGTTGTGGCCATTAACAATTGCCACCCCAACAATTGAGGAAACGGCAATCACCACAAACAAGACCAACACATTGACCAGACCAGCCGCTAGCTTGGTCGTGAGTACCTTGTTTCTACTTACTGGTCTTGTGTATAAAAACTCTGAAGTTTTATCGCGTTCTTCTTTTGAGATTATACCTGCGCCCAATAGCCCAGCATGGATCGCAGCCATTAAGGCAAAAAATACGTATAGAATTCCAAAATACCCAATTAGGGTTACGAAGTTGAGGTCATTCATACCAAAAAGTACCAATATGGATTTAGGGAAAGCATTGGCTATGCCATTGAGCGAGGTTGAACTAGATGCCTTAAAACCCTCAAACTTGGAATACCCTGACAACTGAAAAAACAGTATTCCTGCTGTCCACCCCAACAGCCCCTTGTAAGTTGATCTTAGCTCATGCCAAAACATCTTCATAGCTGGGGGATATCCTTGCGGTTATACACGACAAAACTGATCACCAAACTCACTATCACTACGCCCGCCAGTATCAGCATATACTTGGGCTCATAATGTCCATGTTGGAAAATATATGTTGCATCAAAGTATTTAAATGGTGTGACGTAGTAGACCTCTGGCCTATCCACTATCGCACCAAATGATGCCACGATAAATAGAGCAAACACAACAGGCAGAGTTACACTGACAACTGTCTTTACTTTGGGCAAAACCACGCCCGCTACAAAGCCAACCGCCAAGAAGAATAACTGAACAAAAAACAACGAAAATGACACTAGCAAGAATAACTTCATATTAAAACTGCTTGGCGAAAATAGCTTGGCGCTCATGGCTGCTGAAAGCGTAAAGACAAGGTTAGTTATTACGATTAGTATCAAAGCAGAGGCAAATTTTTGAAAAAGCATTTTGTTTCGGCTTACTGGCTTGCTAAGTAGAAAATCAGCCGTTTTGCCACTGACTTCTTTGGATATCACGCCTAAACCAAGGTTCATAGCCTGGATAGCACCAGCCAACCAAATGAAAGTCATAATGTAAGAGAGGTATCCGTAGATGCTGTAAAATATTTCGAATCTAAAATTTATTGCCTCCAATAATGCTTTCGGATAGTGGGAAACAATATCGCGAAAGCTATCTATCTGGCTAGCTAGCGATGTGTAGATAGATAAGAAAACCATGGTAACAACACATAGTGTGATTATCCATATTATGGTCGAACGTCGGTAGTATTTGAGCTCTTGCCAAAAAATATTCATTACTTATAGTAGTGCAAAAATATTTCTTCCAGGTCAGGCTCGGTAACCTCTAGGTTTACCAGGTCTAGCTCAGCAATAATCTTTGTAACATCTTTTAAGTGACCACGAAACAAGAAGTTGACCTCATCTTTGTCTTGAGTGAGCTCACTGATGCCTTTAATTTTTGAAAGCAATTCTTTGTTGATTGGTTTGACAGAAACTAGTTTAAATCGCTTAGTGCTGTTTTGCATTAGTTCACTAAGCTTTTCAATTTTGATGATCTTACCGTCCTTTATGATCCCTACCCGGCTGCATAGCCGTTGTACCTCACCGAGTATGTGCGAGCTAAACAGCACGGTGGCACCTCGCTTGTTTTCATCACGTATGAGATTGAAAAACTTTTGCTGGATTAGTGGGTCGAGTCCTCCAGTGGGCTCGTCTAGAATAATCAGCTTAGGCTCATGAAGTAAGCCTTGGACGATTCCAACCTTTTTCTTGTTGCCATATGAGAGGTTGTCGATTTTCTTCTTCAGATCCAAGTGCAGTAAATCAGCTATTTCCTTGATACGGTGTTCGGTATGATCTTTTGGCTTGTTATAAAAACTTGCTGAGTATCGGAGTAGATCAATCACTTTCATATTGTCGTAGTAGTAGACTTCGGATGGTAAATAACCAACTTCTTGGCGGATCTCCGGTCCAAACTTGGTGACGTCACGTCCAAAGATTGTGGCAGAGCCGCTGGTAGGGTGAATAATTGACAGTATTGTTCGTATAGTAGTTGACTTACCAGCCCCATTTGGACCTATAAAACCAAATATCTCACCCTGTGCGACTTGCATATCCAAATCTTCGATGCCACGTTCTTTGCCGTAGAATTTCGTAAGCTTTTTGGTTTCAATTATGTTCATACTTACTCCTAGTCAGTTACTAATACTGTGCCCTTCATACTTGGATGAATGGTGCAGGTATAGCTAAAGCTTCCAGCCTTATCAAAAGTAAAACTAAATGTTTTGCCTGGTGCTAAACTACCGCTACTAAAGCCGTTGTTACCAGCTGTCACGTTGTGGGTAGTGCTATCATTGTTTGTCCAAGTAACTGCAGTACCCTTCTTTACAGTAATAGTAGAGGGTGAAAATGCCATGTTTGCGATACTGACACTACTAGCATTGGTAACTCCACCATTCTCACTAGTACTAGATGAGTTGTTTTCATTCTGGATACTACCATCACTTTGAGGCGCTTGAGTGCGGTTACGTTGGTTTACCAACCACCAACCACCGATCGCCAAAAGCAGTGCTGCGATAACTAATACGACAATAACAATTGCTGAACCTTTTCTCATGATGTTAATCCTATATTATTTGCTAACAACTATAGCGCTTACGTATAAAAAATACTAGCAACCAATGGAGCGTAGGTTGCTTTGGTACTGCGCATTGATGGCAGCTACATTGGCGCTGTGGGCAGCGTTTTCGGCAGATGTGTCGCCGCCAGTGGAGTTAAGAAAAGCTATCTGCGCATCATGCCGGCTATTCTCAGCCGCAATTTGGCTATTGTATTGGCTGGTAAACGCGGCCTTCTGCGAAGTATTACACGACGTGGTTTGGCTAGTGCTTGGGGTTTGGATTTGGCTTGGTTGGACAGGAGTTGTAGTATTCTGCTGCTGTTGTTCTGTAGGGGCCTCTACTGGACGAGGTGCTTCGCTACTACTATTCTTACGGGCAAACAGTGGGTTACCAATAAAATAAAAGCTTAGCAGCATTACCAGCACAGCTACAGCACTCAATACTATGCGCGACGGAGTTTGAAGTTTTTCTACTACCATACATAAGTATTATAGCAAATATCACTTCTTGGTTATGCCTGTTAGATTACTCAATACTTGTTTTAAATCAACTCCATCACCCAGAACAGGTTTCCAGAGATCACCTACACGCTTAACACGAGCTGCTGTAGTTTTGATAGTAAACTTTGTGGGGTCAAGACCAACTCTCACTTCATCCCAGTGTAGTGGTGTTGAAACACTCGCGGCTTTAGTTGGACGTACACAGTAGGCGGACGCAAGGGTTTGGCCTTCGCTGTTTTGCAAATAGTCGAGGTATATCTTGTGTTTGCGCTTCGCTGGACTACGCTCTAGACTGGTAATCTTGCTTGTGCGTTCGTGAATAATTGTTACTAGTAGTTGAACAAACTGGCGGGCTTGATCGTAACTATACTTTGCGTCTAATGGAATAAATATGTGGATACCTGTCTTGCCGGAAGTTTTTGGGTAGCATGGAATTTTTAGCTCCTCACAAACCTTGTGTACGACCTTGGCGACTTCAATGACTTTTTCAAAACTGATGTCTTCAGGATCAAGATCCACTACTGCCCAGTCTGGTTTGGTCAAGTGCTTGGTGCGCGAGTTCCACGGATTGATCTCAATACAGCCTAGCTGTACCATATACTGCAAAGTTTTCAGGTCATTGCATATCAAATACTCCACCTCCTTGTTTGATGAGTCTGAATGAATAGATATAGTTTTGGCCCAGTCTGGCGCGAATTTCGATATATCTTTTTGGAAAAATGCTTGGCCTCTGTACCCATCTGGTTGACGCAGAAGTGACTGGGGTCGGTTGTTTAGATACGGTAGCAGTGTCTCAGCAATACTTTCGTAGTATTTTAGTAGGTCGCCTTTTGTAAACTTACCCTCTGGCCAAAACACCTTATCGAGGTGTGTAAGCTCAAATTCTTGCTTGGCTTTGGTAGGAATCTCGCGAACTACTTGTTGAGGCTTCTTGTCGGGTCTAAGACCCAAGTAAACTGGCTGGCGCATAGTACCATTGCTAGTCCACTCGGCAAATTTTACTTCGCAAACGTATTTTGGCTTGATATAGTGTACTGTCTCGTTTGACTTTGGCTCATTATCAAAAGGCATGGATTTTGATTCAATCTTACTCAATTTGGCATACAATTCTTGGAGTGTTGACTCGTCCATACCTGTTCCGACATGGCCACAGTACACAAACTTACTGTCTACATATACGCCTACCAATAATGAACCAAGGCTAGAGCGACTGCCGCGTGGCTCTGTGTAGCCACCTATCACAACTTCTTGTCGCATATGGGTTTTGATCTTCAACCAATTTTTACCACGAACGTTCTCTTGGTAGGTGCTATCTAACCTTTTAGCAACTATACCCTCCAAGCCAAGTTTGGCCGCTCGCTCGAAGTATTTGAGGCCTTTGTTCTCTACCCCATCACTAAGCCGGATAATAGAATCCTTGGGGATTATGTTACTCAATATTGATCGGCGAGTTCTAAGTGGCAGCTTGCGTAAATCTTTGCCATCACACCATAGTAAGTCAAACACGTAATAAACCAACTTGCCTTGCGGTGCTGTGCGCCAGTTCTGTAACCATTCAAAATGCGGGTGGCCATTGCTGTCAACTGCAACCATTTCACCATCCAAGACGACATCATGTCTAAGCTTAGCAACAGCTGCGGTAATCTCTTGATATGAACTAGTAAAGTCGTTTTGGTTGCGTGACTCAAGCGATACCTTACCGCTGTGTTTGTAAGCGAGTGCACGATAGCCATCCCATTTGACTTCGTATAGCCAGCCAGCATCGTCAAATGGCTTGTCTACCAGTGTTGCAAGCATTGGTTTGATATGCGATGGCATCTTGACCCGTGGCGAGGACGAAAGGGCTTTTTCGGGATCCATATCGGCTTTGTCGGGCAGGTAGTATGGTCCTGGTGGCTTGGCATACTGATCACCTTTCTTTATCAGTAGCCAACCATTCTTTGCAAAGTGTTCATTGCGAATAAGTGCAAACTCACCCTTCAGCTTATCGCCATGAAGGATAAATGTCAGGTGACCATTGTGCAGGGCAGATCGGATTTCCTTGGCATTATCATCTACCGAGGCGCGAGGTTCATATGTACCATGATCGTATATCTCTACTTTACCGGCACCATAGTTACCTTCCGGTATTTTGCCCTTAAAAGAGATGTACTCTAATGGGTGATCTTCGGTTTGAATCGCTAGGTGGTGTTCGCTTGGATTGAGACTAATTCCTTTGGGCACGGCCCAGCTTTTAAGTACACCATCGAGCTCCAGCCGAAAGTCATAATGTAAGTGGCTAGCAGCATGCTTTTGTACAACAAACCGCAGCTCTGAGCTATTGCCCCTGTTGTGCTTACCGCGAGGCTCAGGGGTTTTGCTAAATACTCGTTTGCGTAAGTAGTCGCGTAGTCCCACTTACTACCTACTTATTTAAGCTTTGTTTTAGGGCTTGGGCTAAATCCTTGACACTAGTCGGCTTGCTGTGTGGTTTGCCTTTGGCTTTGGAGGGCTTATTCTTTACCTTGCGATCAATTGTTTCTCGCAATTCCTCAGTGTAGGTATCGTGCCAATCCTCGGCGATGAACGGCTTGGTTAGCTGATTGATTAGTTTCACAGCCATCGCAAGCTCGGGCTTGTCGGCTTTGGTATTTGGTATATCAAGCTCGCTAGGTTCACGCAAATCAGCAGGAAACCGCATTTGATTTAGTACCAGTAGCTTACCTACTGGTTTAATGGCGGCAATATTCTCATGACCGTGTAACACATAGCGTGCCAAAGCAATCTTGTCGGTTTGTGCTAGTGCATCGCGCAACAGCGCGTAAGTATCGGCTGCGTGCTCATCAGGCTCAAGGTAGTATGGTTTGTCGTAGTAGCGACTGTCTATCTCGTCCTCGCTAACAAACTGTTTGATAGTGATGTTGCGAGCCTTGTGCTGGTTGGCGTTTTCAAAATCTTCGTCACTCAACAAAACAAACTGGCCTTTTTCGTATTCATAGCCTTTGGCAATATCCTCAAATGCTACTTCCTTACCATCTGCTTCGGCCACTCGCTCATAGCGTATTGGTGACTTGTCTGAGCGGCGTAACATCGCAAGGTCAATGCCCTCGTGTTTGGTGCTGCCACTGTACATACGAACAGGTATGTTTACGAGCCCAAAATTGATCGAACCATCCCAAATAGATTTCATAACTACATTATACCTCACATTATTACTTGCTAGCGAGCAGAAAAAAGGCCCTGTATAAGGGCCTATTTTCTGGTTCAGTGCTATGAAAAGCTATTGCAGCTCTTTCATCTCTCCACCATGAGCGATCAATGCATATAGTACCAGAGCATCGACCACCAATAGCACTATTGACCAAACTGGGTAGATTGGCAAGAAGGCAAAGGTTGCCACAGCACTAATTGCTACAAATAGTACACCTACTACTCGCCCCCATGTTTGACCAGCCAATACTGCCAAACCTACAAGCAGGACAACAAGGCCAAGCAGCATGTGTATCCAGCCCCATGTTGAGTAGTCAAAGAACCAAACTGCTTCCTTCCCAACTAGGTAAATGTCGTTTTTAAATAGTGCTACAAAACCAGTGATCATCTGGAAGATACCAGCTATCACCATATATACACCGGCGAAGGCAACCCAGCCAACCCAGCCTGTTACTTTGTTTGCCATGTCTTAATACTCCTTATGTTTATATAAAGTAATTGTACTACTAGTATTTTGGTTGTCAAAACTAGGTTGCTTATTAAAACTTGTGTATCAGTAGTATGATATGTATATGTCAGAAACGCACAATAGTAGGCAGGTTGCATTGTTAGTAGGGATAAGTGTGAGTTTTGTGTTGTTGGCAGGCTTGATACTGTATTTCGTCTCTAGTAGATCAGCGCGTCGACCAGCTATAGAGTTACCCACTACCCAAATAGCTGTCCCCGTTCAAGCCGAACTCGACCCTATACAGATTGAAGCTATCAGATCGCGTGGTTATCAAGCAAGCCAAATCCTGGTGGAGCAAAATCTAGGTAGTAGCGAAGGATATAATAACCAAGTAGTATCCTACACGTCTGATGGTCTCAAACAATATGCTCAGATGTTCACGCCGCCCGGTAACGCACCGATAGGCGGTTGGCCAGTTATCGTACTCAATCATGGCTACGTCAACCCCAGCGAGTATCAAACAACCAATTCCCCTACCTACCAAAATCTGATGGCGCAGTTGGCGCGAGCTGGTTTTGTGGTAATAAAGCCTGACTATCGAGGTCATGCTAGTAGCCAAGGCACACCAGAGGGTGGTCATTTTTCGCCGGTCTATGCCTATGATGTTCTCAACCTAGTCGCTAGTTTGCAACAGTACAGCTTGGTCAACCCAAATCGTATTGGCATGATTGGTCATAGCCTAGGTGGACATGTAAGTTTGCGAGCTGCAGTAAGCTCGCCTGCCATTAAGGCGACGGCTTACCTATCGGGTGTGGTAGGTTCGATTTCAGACATTCTATACAATTGGCCCAATAGCCCAATACCGTCTGACTTACCCTCGCTAGTACAATCTAAGCGCGAAGAATTACTCAACAAGTATGGCGACCCTAAATCAAACCCAAATTTCTGGGATAGTGCATCGGCTATTAATTATGTTAAGTACATTACAGGGGTATCACTGGTATATACCAGTACCAACGACGGAGTGGTACCACCAAACTTCTCGCAACGGCTCACCGATGCCTTGCGTCAAGCTAGCAAACCAGTAGACTTCTTTACTACTCCAGGTAATGATCATTTGTTTGCACAGAATCAAGTTGTAGTAGTGAGCCACATTGTTGAATTCTTCAAAGGCAATCTTTAAGCATCGTTGAACGCTATAGTATTGCGCAATTTTACAAACTCGCCAAGCACCACTTTCAATCCATCTTCGTTTTGATACCAGTTATCACTATCAAACTTAACTCCAGCTGCACAGTTAGCGCGATATAGTTTGACTGCTTCAGGCGTATGCTTCTTCCACACACACCAGCCGCGTCGCTGAGTATATGGTGAGTTAACGAGTATAAATGAGCTATAAGGCATACTGTTAGCATCCATCATATTTAGCGTTCGACGCACATTGTCGGGTATAGTAATCGACGCATCTTCCACTATTATGGCGCTCCGTGGCACACCTGCAGCTTGAGCAATCGCCGAGTAAATGCCAGCTTCAGTGGTAGTTTGTTCGGTGCCATAGAATGGTCCGCGGCCACTTACAATTATTTTCGGAGCTAGACCTTGCTGGTATAGCTCTATGGCTTTTTCAATCCGCAGTGGTGTTTTGGCACCAAATACATAGATGTAGTCTGATGCTTGGGGCTCATCTTGCTCTGACAAATAGCTGTAGCAATCCTTCAACAGTTGTACTTCTTGCTCTGATAGCTTTTTTTGAAGCAAGGTAGTTACTAGCTGATTGGTTAGACTGTTGCCGGTATCCAAGATAAATTGAGGCGTAAGATCTGGCGTATCAAATATTGCGGTATCCATACCAAACTTTTCATACATGACCTTGATAGAACTGAAGTCTACAAAATGCACATTTTGTCGTTCTGCTAACAGTTCGCGCTTTTCTTCGGCATTGGAGATATGCATTATCTCATCGCCAGCGGGTAGCTGGGTGTGCGAAGTGCGGTTGGTTTGAGGATGGTCTGAACTATGGCTATTTGTTGGAAGTTTCACAGGTAGATTGTTCTTGTGCTACTACCTTACAACGCCGTAAAAACCTTCGAGCAACTTATAAACTATATAGGTGGGCCACACTAGTGATTTAAGTATTCCGGTTATGACAGCCCCAAAGTTACCTGCAGCTTGCATCCAGTAAATCAGCGACCCCACAAATCCTAGAAAGTATAATCCTCCAGAAGCACCAGCTGCACTATGTGACGATTTGTTGGCTTTGTCCTGGCTGCATTGTTTTGCCCACTCTTTCCATTCGGTACTGTTTACTTTGGCGTTGATTTCTATATCCGGGTTAGATTTTGATTTGGGCATAATTACTCCTTGTTTAATTTGTTAACTAAAGTATATCAAAAAGGAGCTCCGACGGCTTCTTTTGATACTAGCACTTTGGCTTCGGGTTGTAATGGAGATTTGAACTTAGGCACGCCGATGTAGTAGAAGAATAATGTTGAGCAACAGTAGCGCTATTAGACTAATCATCGAGACTAGTTCTACACGATTTACTGCACGAAAACCCTCATCAATTGCATTAAATAATAGCCAAGCTACAAAAATAGCATTACAAACAACAGCAATATATCGTATTGTTTTCATATTCGTTATTATAACAAAATGAAACACGTGGGCCTTTTAAGCATAAGTACTATGGCTCCGGGTAGTAACTGAAGTTAGAACTAGCCTAGTTTGCTCAGAATTTCTTCACGATTAAAAATATCAATATCAATGTTCAACTGTTTTACATACTCTCGAGCTTTTTGCTCGCCACCAACATAATCCCAGACTTTCTTCACGCCCTTTTCAAATCTTTCTGGAGTGATGTTTGGCATTTCGTTTAGTAATAACTCAACATCTTCTTTGCTAGGTGGTAAAAATCCTTTAGACATAAACCTAATTCCAGCAAAAAGATTCGCTGGTTGTTCTTTGTAACCATCTTTATTTACCCTAAGCTGTTTTTTCTTCATATCATCTAGTGCACCTGGCAGTTGTATGATTTCGTCAAACCAGTTTTCGTCAAATAATTTTCTTATAGGTAATGCAAAGCCGTTGATTGTAAAACCACTACTAGTTCTTAGGTTTTCTTCAATGGTTGTATTGTCCATTGTATGAATATCATAAACCAATGAATCTACATAACTATCAGCAGGTGGATTTGGTATTAGGTCGTATGCATATACCTTTTGAGTAGGGCGGTCTAGTTTACCGAGATAAAACCCTAGAGATTTAAGATACTCTAAATATTTATCTGAATTTTTTGTAACAACTTGGTCGTAATCTCGTTGAGTAAGTACTTCACCAAATATTTTTCTAAAAATAGCGTTTCTAACAGAACCACCAACAATGTAATCATCAACATCACTAGGTAGCCCGCCAATAACTTTCTTAAATTCATCTATTGCAGACTGCGAATTAAAATTTAGAGTTGGTGACAAAATCTTCATAATAACTATCATATCAAAAGGACCTTTTCAGGTCTTTAAGCATAAGTACTATTGCTCCGGGGGCTGGATTCGAACCAACTCAGCAGCTTATTGAAGTTGACTAGAATTCTGTATAAAGACATGGTGATCCCACGGAGAATCGAACTCCGATTGCCAGATTGAGAATCTGGTGTCCTAACCGTTAGACGATGGGACCACTAAAAAATGCCAGCCTACTTTAACATATTTCGTATATTTTGACCAGTAGCACAAATCACTTCAAACTCAGATTTTTCATTGTATTTTTTACAAACCATATTGTAGCTATTGCCCAGCCGGGCTATGATGCTACTAAGTTTTGTTTCGTGAGAGAGTAAAAGAGTTGACAACAAGGGGGCTAGATTCGTATTATGTTCGTAAGTAGTTGTGTGAGAGCAATTATCAAACGAATGTACGACAAAGTACTACCACAAGCACTATATGTGGTGGTAGTATAACTACAAAGCACTATATATAGTGTTTTGTTTGATCTCGAAAAACTAAAGGTGGAGGGTGATACATGAGTTTTACACAAATAAAAAAGCGCAATGGCCAGATCGCAATCTTTGATCGCATGCGTATATATCAAGCAATAGTAAAGGCTAGCGCATCGGCTGAGACTGAGATTCCTGCCGATGAGATTGATAGCTTGGTAGATGGCGTGGTGGCTGGTCTGGAGGATTTATTTGCGGGCGATGTGCCAGACGTAGAATCTACCCAAGACCTTGTAGAACAAGCACTTATGCGCGGTGGCTATTTCAAGACTGCCCGTAGCTTTATTATCTATCGTGACACCCACAAGATGATGCGTGAGGCTGCCCAGGCTGAGAAGCTCGAGCATGCTGGCATATCTGTAACCATGGCCGACGGTAGCTCGGCTCAATACGGCTACCCTACCATTATCAAAACGTTTGTTGAGGCCGCCCATGGTATAGAAGGCGTCGACATCGAAGAGCTGGCCGAATACGCCAAGGCCAATGTCTACGATGGCATGAGTGAAGATGAGTTCGACGATGCTCTGATACTGGCTGCCAAAAGCAGTATCGAAAAAGATCCGGCCTACGATAGCTTGGCTGCAAGACTATTGCAAAAGAAGATGTACAAGGAAGTGTTGGGTGCCAGTGAAACTACTGAAGTCGCTACAGCCTACAAAACAATCTTCAAGAACTTCATAGAAAGCGGTATCAAGAACAAACTGCTTCATAAGCAAATGGCTGAGTTTGAGCTCGATAAGCTGGCCGATGCTATCAAGCCAGACCGCGACAAGATGATCGACTACATGGGACTCCAAACTCTATATAGCAACTACTTCCTGCGCCCTGAGCGTGAGAGCAAGGTAGTACTTGAAGTGCCGCAGATATTTTGGATGCGTGTCAGTATGGGTATGGCGCTAAACGAGGACAAGAAGAAACGTACTGCAGTAGCGATAGAGTTTTACAATATCCTGTCTACCAAACGCTATACTCCTAGCTCACCTACTCTGTTCAATTCCGGCACATCATGGCCACAGATGAGCTCGTGCTATCTCAATACTGTCGAAGACGATCTCGATCATATCTTCAAGGTGTATCGCGACAATGCGCTAATGAGTAAATTCTCTGGTGGCATTGGTACTGACTGGAGCAACATTCGCTCGACTGGCTCGCTTATTAAGACTATCAATATACCTTCTCAGGGTGTAGTGCCGTTTCTCAAAATTGCCAATGACGTAACCGTAGCTATCGCCCGCAGTGGTCGTCGTATAGGTGCTACCTGTGTATATCTCGAAAACTGGCATCTGGACTTCGAAGATTTCTTAGAACTACGCAAAAACACTGGCGACGAGCGTCGTCGTACTCACGACATGAACACAGCCAGCTGGGTACCAGATTTGTTTATTAAACGCGTTGAGGCCAATGCGCAGTGGACACTATTTAGCCCCGAGGAAGTCCCAAAGCTTCATCATATATATGGCAAAGAGTTTGAGCAAAAGTATGAAGAGTACGAAAAACTAGCCGATGCTGGTAAGATTCGTCAGTTCCGCCGCGTAAGTGCGCTGCAGTTGTGGCGCAAGATGCTAACCATGCTATTTGAGACTGGCCACCCATGGATTACATTTAAGGATGCTTGCAATGTTCGCAGCCCGCAAGACCATGTCGGCGTAGTACACAATTCCAATCTTTGTACCGAGATCACACTCAACAACTCGCGTGAGGAAACAGCGGTCTGCAACATTGGCTCAGTCAATCTTGCCACTCACATCAAAGGCGGCAAGCTCGATCGTGAGCTACTGGCCGATACCGTCAAGACTGCCATCCGCATGCTTGATAATGTGATCGATATTACCTTCTACCCAACCAAAGAGAATGAGACTGCCAATCAGCGCCATCGCCCAGTGGGTATTGGTATTATGGGCTTTCAAGACGCTCTATATATGCTCGACATGGAGTTTGAGAGCGACAAGGCAATAGCCTTTGCCGACGAGTCGATGGAATTTGTCAGCTACCACGCCATCATGGGTAGTGCTGAGCTTGCCCGCGAAAAAGGTACCTATAGTAGTTACAAAGGCTCCAAGTGGGATCGCGGCATCTTCCCCATCGATACATTAGATATGCTTGAAAAAGAACGCGGCGAGAAGATCGATGTGAAGCGCACTAGCAAGCTAGATTGGAAACCTGTTCGTGCGCTAGTGAAAAAATATGGTATGCGCAATAGCAACACCATGGCGATAGCTCCAACTGCCTCTATCTCCAACATCAATGGCTGTTACCCATGTATTGAGCCTATTTACAAAAACTTATATGTGAAATCCAACATGAATGGTGAATTTACTGTGATCAACCCCTACCTAGTTACTGACCTTAAGAAACTCAATCTGTGGGGTCCAGAGATGGTGCAGAAGTTGAAGTTCCATGACGGCTCAGTCCAAAAGATTACTGAGATACCAGAAGATGTGCGCCGTAAGTACAAGGAAGTGTTTGAGATCGACCCGATGGCCCTTATCCGCGTCACTGCCTATCGCGGCAAATGGCTAGATCAGAGCCAGAGCTTCAATGTGTTTGTTAGTGGTGTGTCTGGTAAACAATTGAGCGATCTATATATCTATGCCTGGCGCATGGGGCTCAAGACTACTTACTACCTGCGTAGTCTGGCAATCTCCCAAGTTGAGAAATCTACCGTCAACGCCGCTGAGATGGGTGCTACACACAAGCGAGAATTTGCTGGTGCCATTGCCGATAATGCTCCCAAGCCAGAATCTGATCAGCAAACTAAGTTAATCTAATCACCTTCTGGAGGATACCCCATGTCACTAAGCATGACCAAAAAACGAGTCGACATCAACAAACGCCGAGTAATCAATGGTGAAGATGCCGATGTAGTCCAGCTGCACCCCATGAAGCACACATTTGCCTGGGACGCCTACAATGCCGGCAATGCCAACCATTGGTTACCTACCGAGATAGCTATGCAAGACGACATTGAGCTCTGGAAAAGCAACAAGCTGACCGAAGAAGAGCGCCATGCCTTCGAAACCGCACTCGGGTTCTTCACTACTGCCGATTCCATTGCCGCTAACAACATCGTGCTGGCCCTGTACAAGCACATCTCTAGTCCAGAGTGTCGGATGTACCTATTGCGCCAAAGTTACGAAGAAGCCATCCATACGCATGCCTACCAGTATATTGTAGAAAGTCTTGGCCTCGATGGCGGCAAGATATTCAATATGTACCGCGAGAATGCTGCACATTTTTCCAAGGCCAAGTTCATCCTGACCTTCAACGAAGGAATATTTGACGACAGCTTCAAGACTGGTACGTTTGAGGCTGATCAGAAATTTTTGGAAAACCTCTGTGTGTTCTCGCTCATACTAGAGGGTATATTCTTCTACAGTAGCTTTGCTGTGATCTTCGGGTTTCAGCGCCAAAACAAGCTTACGGGTAGCGCTGAGCAGATCCAATACATCATGCGCGACGAGTCGCAGCACCTCAACTTCGGCATCAATATGATCAACGCCATTCGCGAGGAGCAGCCAGAGCTGTGGACCAAGGAGTTTCAACAACACATGGTAGATCTTATCAAGGAAGCTGCCAAACTTGAGTATACCTACGCTCAAGAAGTATTTCCCAAAGGGATATTTGGTATGAACGCCGATGGGTTCAAACAATACATCGAGCACATTGCCGATCGTCGCCTTGCCATGGTAGACCTACCGACTCAGTTCAATGTAACCAACCCGTTCCCATGGATGAGCGAAGCTGCTGATCTCACCAAAGAAAAGAACTTCTTCGAAACTCGCGTCACCGAGTACCAAACTGGCGGCACACTCGACTGGAATTAGACTTACCAAGCCAAAGTTTATTTTTCTGAAACAATAACTTTAGTTTGAGTAACTTCTTCAAAACCAAACTTGGCGTGTTCACGTCCGCCCCCCGACATCTTATAACCGCCAAAGAAATTGCACGAATTCACGTAGCTAAGATTGTTTTGGCTAACCATACCCGACTCTAGCTGATTAGCAACATCCATAAATTTTTGCTTGTCTTGAGTAAACACATATGCACCCAGTCCATAAGTGGTGTTATTTGCCAGGTCAATAGCTTCATCTACGGCCTTAAAAGTTACAATTGGTAGTACTGGGCCAAAAACTTCTTCCTGCCAAATCCTCATGTCCGGAGTTACATTTTCTATCAAGGTTGGTTCATAATAAGCACCCAAAAGTTTTTCCAATCTATTACCGCCAGTAAGTATGTTGGCACCCTTGGTAACAGCATCTGCTACCTGTTCCTCTAATAGTTCAAGCTGGCGTTTTGCTACCAGTGGTCCGATATCAGTTTTTGGATCTTGGGCATCGCCAACTTTCTTGGTAGCCAAAATCTTGAGTAATTCATTTTTGACTTGTTCAAGTTTTGATTCGTGAACAATTAGCCGTTTAAGAGCATCACACATTTGGCCACAGTTTGAAAAGCGGTTCGAATATATGGTTTCAGCAATACCAGTTACATTACAGTCTTCCAATACTATTCCTGGTGCTGAGCCACCGAGTTCCATCGAAGTTGGTATAAACCGTCGCGCTGCTGATTCATTGATCTTAATTCCGGTGGCAGTACTACCAGTGAAACAGATAAAATTAATATCTTGTTCAACTAGCATTTTACCAACCGTGCCATCGCCATATAATTCAGAGAATACTCCCTCCGGAAGCACTTTATTTACAATCTTTTCGATAAGTTTGCCGCATAGCGGTGTTTCTTCTGAGTGTTTGAACACAACCACGTTGCCGGCAGCTAAATTCTGACCACAAGTCCATACGAAATTTGATATAGGGAAATTCCATGGAGCAATAGCAGCAACCACTCCGTACGGCTCTCGAACGACTTGATGAAGCTCAGTCTCTGTTTCGAGGGTAACCTCTGGTGTTAAGAATCCTTCAGCAGTTTTTAGATAAGAATGCCAATAGTACAAAGCATCGTCGACTTCAGATAGTGCACTAGTTATTGGCATACCCATTTCTTGGGCGATAAGTTTAGCTAGAAGTTCTTTTGATTGCTCAATTTCGGAAGCAACCTTTTGTAATAACTTTGTTCTAGCATGAATACCAAGTTCGCGCCAACTAGATTTCGCTTTATGAGCTTGTGTGATCTTGGCTTGAACATCTTCGGCAGTTGAGGGCTCAACGCTTCCAATTTCTTCATAATTACGAGACGGATTTGTCGAAGTAATCTTCATAGCAGTTCCTCTAGTTGATTTATCAAACCTATTCTATCATCTCCTGTGAAATTATGATCACCGTCTATATATAGCAATCTTACATCTTCTGCTAGATAGCTAAAATCAACAGGCTTAAGTACTTCGTCTTGATTGGCCACAACAATAGTAAGCTTGGTTTGGCGCGCAAAGCTCGGATAAAGCTCGGCTACATCTACGGATTTAATATCATCTATGAACTGTTGTGGTATGCGGGTAGTGCTACCATCAGCGCGCGGTACTCGCATAGTTCCATCGTCTTCTACCACTGTGCCTGGTCGTTTGCCAAAGAATTCCTGGATACTCTCGGCACTAACATTGCCAGGTGGAGCCAAAAAGATTGCTTGCTTGATATCTGATGGGTTGGCAATACTTGCTACTACACAACCCTGCGAATGGCATACCAAACTAATTTCAGCATCTGGGTCGGATTGTCTGACTATATCTATCTCATCTAGTAACATATCAGCTTGGCGCCGTAAAGGTGCTACAGTCAATACATTGTGCTCCTCATCGACATCATTGTAGTCAAAAAGTACTGATTCGTATTTTGGGGAGTTTTCGGCAATGTCGGTGAGTAGGCCCCGATCGTCTTTCTTCACACCAAAGCCATGCGAGAATACCAAATACTTGCTCATAGAGCATTTTGGAGGCGCTTAATAGCTTCATCACGCCCGAGTGTGGCAACTATATCAAAAAGCCCCGGAGCTTCGGTACGGCCAGTTAGCGCTACTCGCAATGCGTAAAACAAGTTGCCGGTCTTAATCTCTAGAGTTTCGGTCAGCGCCCGCAGCACTCTTTCTATGTCATCATGACCAAACTCTTCGAGCTGGTTGAGCTCGTCAGCAGCTGCTATTAGCCAATCCTTGATATCACTCTCTTTGTCCTTCTTGCAAAGCAATGTTTTATCTACCTGTGGTGTTACAAAAAATATCTCCATAAGATACTGAGCTTCATCGAGCCGCTTCATGCGCTCTACATCGAGTTGTAACACTCGCTTGAAGTACTCAAGATCATCCATCCACTCTTTGGGTACAAACGGCTTGAGTTTTTCAGTCAACTCGTCTTCACTGAGTTTGTTGCGGATATACTCACCGTTCATCCAATCAAGGCGAGTAATATCAAATACTGCTGGGCTCTTCTGTATGCGATCCAGGCTAAACTTAGTGATTAGCTCTTCTGTACTAAAAATCTCCTGTTCGGTTCCATCATTCCAGCCCAGCAAAGCTAAGAAGTTGATGAGTGCTGCCGAAAGATAGCCATTTTCTTGATAATTGAGAACTTCCACGTCTCCATCGCGTTTACTAAGCTTCTTCTTACCATCGGGCCCAAGAATTGGTGGCAAGTGAACCCAAGCAGGACGGTCAAACCCAAGCAAATCGTATAGTAAAGCATGCTTAGCGGTGGTAGAAATGAACTCATCGCCACGGATCACATGGCTTATCTGCATCAAGTGATCGTCAACCACGTTGGCAAAGTTGTAGGTTGGGAACCCGTCGGCTTTGACAAGTATGAAGTCGTCGATAAGTTCATGATTGGTCTCAAACTCACCTCGCACTTCATCGTGCCACTTGGTAACGCCGGCCGCTACCTTCAAGCGAATTGGCAGTCCCTCGGTAGTGGCGGGTTTGGCTTTTGGCTCCATCGATTGTTTGTATACAAATGGTCGCTTCTGTACAATCGCTTCTTCGCGCAAAGCCGTAAATGCTTCAGGCGTAATAGCTGAGTAGTAGGCTAAGCCCTGGTCAACCAGTTTCTTGGCATACTCATCGTAGTGGTTTATCCGCTTAGACTGAATATATGGCCCATGCTTACCTGGTTTCTCCTCATACCAAACACCTTCGTCTGGGTGCAAGCCCACCCAGTCTAGGCTTTTGACGATTTGTTCTACTCCGCCTTCAACAAACCTTTCACGATCTGTATCTTCCAGACGCAATATGAATTTGCCGTCATTGGCCTTGGCAAATAGATAATTGAATAAAGCGGTGCGAACACCACCAATATGCAGGAACCCTGTGGGGCTGGGTGCAAATCTCACTCGAACTGGTTTAGCCATGTACTTTATTATATCAGATCAGGCGCCAGCCATCAGGTCTTCGGGGCTGATCTCATTCCAGTAACCATCGGTCATCTGCTTGAAGAACATCACCTTGGTTTGAGTCTCTTCTGGGTCATAAACGTATTCAACCCGTGCCGCCACTCCACGCTGATGAAAGTGCGTTTTTTTGTCTACAATGCGCGGACTAGTGATCCGCTCTATCTTGTATTTAACATTGTCACGCTCAAACTCGATTGACTCGATGGTTTGTGTCAGCTCTGGGTTGTTCTCAAGCTTCTCCACTCTTCGATCAAAGTGATCAACTGTATATTTCTCATCAATTAGCTCAACTAGATCCCCCCATCGATCATCGTTCATAGACTAGTCGCTATCTTGATAATTTGATCTTGGTTGATGTCTGGACCTTTACCCTCGAGCTTGTACCAACTACCATGGTTCACCCAAGTAGCAGAGTTACCACCATAGACGTAAATGGTAAGCCCCTGTGCTTGGAGAGCTAAGTACTGCTGAGTCTTCTTGCCCAAGTAATTCTCAGCCAAAGCCTGACTATCCCAATCAGATCGCGCTTGCGTAATGGCTATACTTTGGTTACCTTCGCCAGACTTAAGGTTGTATTGTACAAGCCCTGGGCTGGCACTGATATCGCCACTTAATCGCCAACCAGCTGGCATATAAGTCGGCATACTCACTGCCAAGCCAGATTTAGCACCAGCTACCTTCACTGCCAGGTTTGGATAATTAATCTGCCAAACATAGATGCTAACAATAGCAATAGCCGCTATTGTGGCAACAGCGCTGGCAACTTTCATACCCGTTCCTTTGTTAGAGGTATTGGCAGGAGTTGGCAATTCTTCAATATTGCTAGTTATAGTAGTTGGCGTCACACCAACCTTAGTAATGTCACTAAGATTTGCTTTGGCTGGTCGAATGTCGTGAATGGGTGTGGGGGTTGTTGGATTAGTCATAGTCGGCGCCTGTTGAGGTAATGATACTGGCTGTTGGGCAGATTTAGCAAGTACACTAAATTGTGCATCTGAGATGACAGGATTACGAGCGTCCTCCAGACCGCCTAGTTCATTACCAATATTCTCAGTTGGTTGAGCTGGTTGCTGTGGCAGAGAAATGTCAGTCATTGGTTGTTGCGGCTGTTGCGCAGCTACTTGAGCAGATGCTTGCGTAACGGCCGCAACTTGGTTGTCTCGATCGGCGTAAACTTGTTGTAGTTGAGCTACGGCAGCAGGGTTTATTTGTGGTGTTTGAACAGCTTGAGGATCTGTTGATACTGCTGTACTGGCAGGCGCTGAAGTAGGAGCTGCTGTAGACTGAGCTTGCGGCTGGTTAAGCTGCACGGCATCATTAGCGGCTGCTCGTAGCCACTCTGGTTGGGGCTGCTTATTAACAACAAACTGCTGAGCTGTTGGTGCTGTAGTTTGCTGCGAAGCTGGTGTATTCTGTTCTGTCAATGGAGCAACGGGCTGAGTTGGTGTTTGGGTGTTGTGATCAAGCGGTCGGTACGGGTCAGCTGCCACGGTTTGAGCTGAGGGCTGATTTAGATCTGGAGCTATAGCGCCAGCTGGCTCATGTGTGGTTTGAGAAGTAGGAATTATTGCGGGTTGCGAAGTATCCTGGCTTGCGCTAGCCCCGCTATCTAGCCTGGTACCACAATTAGCACAAAAAATCCTTCCAGCAATTTGAATTCGCTGGGTAGCGCCGCAATTGGGACATGGTATGTTTGAATTAGCGTCTATTACACCCTCCAATGTAGAGCTTATTATACCATAAGAAAATTAGCCTGTGCGACTATGTTTTTGTTTCAAAATTAGCCTTACAAACTTTACCAGTGCAAACTGCCTAAATATACGCTTCGGTTGTCTAATAAGTCGCCACAACCATTCAAATCCGAGTTTTCGCATAAGCTTTGGAGCGCGTTTTTGGATGCCGGCAATAAAGTCTATGCCACCGCCGCAACAAAGCATTATTGTAGGCTTTTTAAAACTACTAAGGTGTTGGGCAGCCCATACTTCAGCAAGTGGTGTTCCCAAACCTAGCAATATGATATCTGCTTTATAGGACTGCATATGTTTGGGATTGACATCCAAATTTGTATTGTCAAACACATACGCATGGAGTTTGGCACCTTTATAGCGCTGTGACAACACCGACTTGGCTGTTTCGGAAGAGGTTGGGTCTAGGCCATCGCTGCGACTTACCAACAGTACGGATAAATTCTGTCTATCAGCTAGCTCTACTAACGAATATGCAAAATCGGAGCCACTAATTCTATCAATTCTCTTGCTGTATAATTTGCTGACTGCCCAGGTAACGCCCACAGAGTCAGCCAAGCGCAACTGGGCATCACTCAAAGCTTGCCGAAGCTTGTTGTCACGTTGCGCAAGCATGATCATCTCGCTATTGGGAGTAACTATTAATGCCGATTTGTCTTGTAGAAGCCAGTCTTCTGTCTGGTCAATAGCCTGTTCGGCATTAAGTTCATCTATTGGTACCCCTGCAATATTGAGAAGTGGTTTATTTGGCATGGTCTTGTACAAATTTATCAATATTTCGCAAAAAACTTTTATCAGAGAATTTCTTGGCTTGATCAATCAATTCAGAAGTTTTGAAACTTGTTTTTTCATATCTACTTAGGGCTGTGTTTAGGCTTTGGGCGTTAGGATTATCAAAAAAAATGCCAGTTTTTGGCTCAACGACAGTCTCATTGAGCCCGCCACCACGCAATGCAATCACGCCAGTACCGGCCGCCATCGCCTCTACTGGCGCTATGCCAAAGTCTTCAATGTTTGCAAAAACAAACCCCTTAGCTTCCTGTAATAGTTTAATCTTTTGAGCCTCGTCTACATACCCTACGAAGCTTATATTTGCTGCACCTTGCGCAATGTCCTCGAGTCTACTTCGATCAGCACCATCTCCGGCCACAATTAGTTCCCTACCAGATTCTTTGAAAGCTTCAATGATAATGTCGATTTGTTTGTAGTCTGCCAGTGTAGATAGTACTAGGTAGAAACCTTGCTTCACTACCCGTTTGGTGGGCTTAAATTGATTGACTGCAACTGGTGGGTATATCACAACGGAATCACGTTTGTAAAACTTTCTGATGCGAGTGGAGACATACATACTATTGGCCACAAACTCTGTTACTCCAGTGCTACCATAGTAATCCCATACCCTTAATCCGGAACAAACCTTAAGTAATGCCAAACGAGTCGGTTGGAGTCGACTCTTGGGCGGAAAATGTTTATCTAGATAGCTTGGCCATTGGTCCCACAACATACGAGCTGGAGTGTGACAATAACAAATATGTTTAGTATTTTTAGGTATTTTGATGTTTTTCACCCAAGCATTCGAACTACTGATTACTAGATCATACTTGTCAAATCGCCACTTTCCAACTGCTTTTGCAATTGCCGGTAAAAGATACTTTGGGTTGTTGCGCAATTTCTTCGGGTAGCTTTGTAAACTCGAAGTTATTACATTCCTACTCACAAGTTCAGGGAAATACTCGGCTCGATATACTAGCGTATAGATGTCAGCTTCTGGATAAAGCTTAGCTAGCTCAAACAAAACAGCTTCAGCTCCACCCCGCTTGTGGTTTAACCAATCATGAACGAGCGCGATACGCATATGACTCTCCTATTGCTAAACCAACAAGTACAGCTGCCATATAGCTAAGTGTACTATCGGCTAGGCCATGTATAAACAAGTTCACAACAATAAGTCCAGCCATCATTACTAATACACTATCACGAAGCATTGAGCTTGGGGAAGAAAACAGCCTCCATAGACCTAGTATTAATAATGCTAGGTAGCCAGCCAAACCAAGTACGCCTATCTCATGGGCTATCTGTACATACCAACTTTCAGCAATCACTGGATTGCTACCTAGTTTACTTGCAGGGCCTGCCGACCCAAGACCGTGGCCAAATGGCTCCCTACCAATTAGTTTAAGTTGTTCGAATAAGTGCATTTGTCGAAAGCTATCTGGTGAACCAATGTTTTTCTCTGAGAAGAATCGTCCGTGTAGAACAATATACTGCAAATACTTATTGGTACTGTTTTGCAGACTACTCAATATGTTATTCCAAAATATTAACACCATGGTAACCAAACTTACTGGTAGGCCTATTTGGAGCCAGAGAGTCAGAATACTAAGCAAGCTAAGCCCTAGTACGGCTATTCCACCAAGCCAGGCGCTTCTGGAGAAACTCACAAGTAAGCCAGCTAGTAATACTGCCAACACCACCCCATAGCGCCAACGTCGATAGCGAATAAGTAAGATGGTTGCAAAACTAATTGGGATTATTAGATACGCCCCAAGCTGGTTCGGGCCGCCAAGGGTGGCAAAAGCGCGCTTAATATTCGATGCGCTATCTATAAACTGTAGAGGGGCTATAGTAGAGTCGCTATATCCTACCGCAGCAAAAAACTGCGCTGGTAACCAAAGTGTTTGAAAAACAGCAAATACAGCAATCACAAGCGCAGGTATACAGATAATTTTGGCTAGCTGGTTTTTGGGGATCAACTTAATAGCTGGTTGAATCACTACAAACAAAATCAGTGGTAGTATATTGGCTTTTACACCATACACTAGTTGAGACAGTGGAGCGCTAATCAGTAATGTAACAATAAGTGTAAGCACAACAATACCAGTTGCGACCAAGTTGACAGGTCGCATAATCCAACTACGCCAATCTTTTTCCTTAGCCCCTAGCCAAATCAATCCAACTATTAATAACACCACAAAACCATCTTTGGCTAATGAGAAAAATGTTTGAAAACCAACAAAATGACCTAACGCAATTGAAACCATTGCATGAAACGGCAAATATATTAACAAGCCTACTACTCCCCATTTTAGCCATTGTTGCCAAGATTGTTTGGAGGATGAGGCAGCCTTGTTCATCGATTACTCATAACGCTCCGTAAGTATTCGGAAAGATTTTCAGTCGCAATGCCAGCTCCTTTGATTACGCTAAGTTGGGCATCATCTGTTACATAACTCGGTACACCCGTAACCTTGGTCATTAGTTTGTCGATGTTGCGCAGCAAACTACCACCACCAGTCATGATCATACCGCGATCAATTATGTCGCTGGACAGCTCAGGTGGTGTTTGTTCTAATACTGATTTGACTACTAGTAAGATATCGTTAAGGTGCTCGTTAATGGCTTCCGTAATCTCATCTGAACTGAGCTCAATAGTCCGAGGTAATCCAGCTACAGCGTCGCGTCCACGAACTTGCTTCTTTAGTTTTTTCGTCAACGGCAGTGCTGAGCCAATATCTATTTTTATCTCTTCGGCTGATTGGCTACCAATAATTAAACCGTGTTTTTTCCGGACATATTCCATAATGGCTGCATCAAGCTTGCCGCCGCCTAGCCGCTCACTTTTTTGGGCCACAATCCCACCTAGGCTGAGAATAGCAACTTCGGTAGTTCCCTCACCGATATCAACCACTAGATTGCCGGCTGGCGCTGCAATTGGTACTTGGGCTCCAATGGCAGCTGCGACGGGCGTGCGAATAATATATACTCGTCTGGCGCCAGCGCTAACTGCAGCATCAATCACAGCTCGTCGCTCTGTGGAAGTAATGCTAGCTGGCACACTTATCATTACTTCTGGCCTAAAGACTCGCAAACGCCCCATAATCTTGTTGAGTAGGTATCTAAGTAGCGCCTCAGTTACTCTATAATCAGCAATCACACCGTCCACCAGCGGTCTAGAAGCGGTAATCACGTCTGGGGTACGACCAAGCATCTCGCGAGCTTCACTACCTACCGCTAGAATCCGATTATCGTCGACACTTACTGCCACCACTGAAGGCTCTTGGGCAACAATACCCTTCTTTGGCACATATACTCGCACGGTAGAAGTACCTAGATCTATAGCTATTCTTGGAAAAATCATGCTGTTATTGTATCAGGCTAGCTTACTCAAGACCAATCTGGGGTTAGGCATCGACGCGCTTAATATCAGCACCAAGGCTTCGTAGTTTCTCATCAAAATGTTCGTAGCCACGATCAATGTGCTCAATCCGCTCTATAACTGTTTTGCCATCTGCTACAAGTGCTGCCAGCAAAAGCGTAGCTCCTGCACGAATATCAAAAGAAATCAACTCCGCACCCTTTAGTTTACCTGGACCAGTAATTAGCCCCACGTGACTATCTTGAATGCTTACTTGCGCACCCATTCTTTGTAACTCGTATAGGTAACTCATACGTCCCTCATACATGGTTTCAAATATTTCAGACTTGCCATGTGCTTGAGTCATTAGAACAGCCATCGGAGCTTGCAAATCAGTTGGGAAATTGGGATAAGGGTGTGTTACTACTCTTGTACCGATCAGCCGCTCACTTGGTCTAATATGTATACTTGTTGGGTCTATAATCTCAGCGTTTACCTGCATTTTTTCAAAAACAGTCAGCAATGCATCGTGATCACTTGCAACAAAATGTTCAATAACAACATCGCCGCCAGTTGCCGCCGCCGCAATAGCAAATGTGCCAGCCTCAAGCTGATCGGGAATAATTGTTCCCTCTCCACCATGCAGTTTCGACACGCCTGTTATTTGTAAGTTATGAGTATCAATACCCTCAATCTTTGCGCCGAGAGAGTTTAAAAACCTACAAAGTTCAGTCACATGTGGCTCCAATGCTACTCTACGAATATTTGTAACCCCATCTGATAATACAGCAGCCAAAACAGCATTCTCCGCTGGCGTAACAGACAGTTCATCCATTATAAAACTTGTAGCCTTGGGCTTACCTTTTAACCCTAATAAATCGTCTTTGTGGCTAACAGCAATTCCAAGCTTCTCAAAAACTCTGATATGACCAGTTAGCGGTCGTGCGCCAATAATATCTCCACCCGGTTCGTAAGCTGATACTTCGCCAAACCTTGCAATTGCAGGTCCGAGAACCAATATAGAAGCCCGCATGCGATCAGCAAGCTCTTTGCCGATTGTGGCTGGTTTCGCTAGACTGGCATCAAGCGTAAGACTATGTTGGTTGCGAGTATGGGTTACGCCAAATTCTGATAGAATTTGTAACATTACATCCACATCAGAGATTAGTGGTACGTTGTGGAGCGTGATTGGTTCATCGCAAAGCAAGCTAGCAGCCATCATGGGTAGAACATGATTTTTGCTACCTGAAATCTTAACTGTGCCGTTTAGCTGTGCAGGCCCGTTGATAATTAGTTTTTGCATTGGTATCTAGAGTTAGAATTCATTCTGGAGTATAATCAATCCGAAACTGATAAACCCCATGATATCACAAAAAACCCGACAAAGTTTGATGGTTGCGGTAGCTACTGTACTAATAATTTTGGGTACAATTGTAACTGTATACCTTGCCCAGGGTTATCGCATAAATCCCAAAACATGGGCTATATATACAACCGGATTAGTTATAGTAAACTCACAACCTTCTGGGGCTAAAGTATTTCTAAACGGCACTGATACCAAGGTGTTGACACCAACCCGTTTTGAAAGTGTTGAGCCAGGTCCGTTGAGTATTAAGCTAACTCGCTCCAGTTATCAGGATTGGCAATCAACCAAGCAAGTACGAGCATATGAAGTTGTGTATGCTGACTACGCCGTGATGGTGCCCACTCAGATTCCATACGTTCGACTAAACCCGGCAATAAACTTTGGGGCAACTACGCAAGCTTCCGATAAGAAAACACTATTTGGGGTGAACAACCTGTTGCCTGCAATTTGGCGAGTAAGAAATAACTTTATAGATCAAGTATACGTACCCCCTACAGACAATTTGACTTCCGCTAAGCTTACGAACTTGGCTAGTAACACCAGTGGTGATAGATTGCTTTTTAGCCAGACTACTACTGAATCACCTACTCCAAGTATCTTTTACTTGGATACTAATAACAAAAAGGCTATCAACCTAACAAGTCAGTTCGGACCTACACTAGTGGATGTTAGGTTCTCTTTGGCATCCAATGACCAACTCTACTGGTATAGCGCCGGAGACCTACGACGTATAACAGTAAGTAGTCAAACAGCTACAAGCCCACTTGCTCAAAACGTCGTGAGTTATGCCTTATCGAAATCAAACATTCTAACCGCAGAACGTGAAGTAAGCTCTGACGGCACAACACGTGACAGTATTTATCGTTATGATCTAGACGGCACAAACCGCAAACACATCAGTACTCTCGCTGGAACTGCACCAAGTTATGACATTACATTTAGCAAAGGCCAATTTGAAGAATTTTTGTATGTATATTCTGAATCAGATCGGTCCCTACTAGTTACACGCGCACCATATAGCACGAATCCAACAACCAAGACATTGACGGGAATAAATGGCTATTCAGCCAGTACAAACGGCCGCTTCCTAATTGTTAGTGATAAGCGCGGTATGCGTAGTTATGATCTTGAGTTCGTTAGCCAGACACGCAGCGATGTTCAGCTCCCTAACTACCACACTTGGTCTTGGTATGGCGAGTACCAGATAATGTTTGTACGTGACAATAAAGCCTATATTGTTGATTATGATGGCCAAAACCTGCATGAATTATCACAGAATAACTCATCGGCCAACCAAGTCTATCCATACTTATCTGAAAAAGGGTTTTATGCAATCACGCCAAATGGCCAGCTACTACTGGGCAGTTTGCAAGCAAAACAGTAGTTTTTCACCTAGGGCTACTACCAGTCAAGCTGATCCAAATACTGTTAAAAAACTGAACTACTCTATCTAACAATGATGGTGAATTGCTTGGCAGCACTGCAGCCTTGGAAGTAGGTTGTGCAGCAGGCTTCTCGACGATCTCTTGAACTGGCTGTTGAGGAGGTTGTATCTGTGAAGCCGTTACAATAAATCGACGCCAACTTGTCCCGGGCGGTGTACAAGTAATAAGAGTTGAGGTTTTGTCATTGGTCTGTCGCAATACGCTCAAATCAGTTGGCTGCACAGTTTTGGTAGAAGTAACTTGGTAAACGTATTTTTTGCTGTTGTAATGAATCTCATATGTGTCACCAGGCACTAGTTTTTCTAGCAATACAAACACAAACTTATAGTTACCAGGTACCCAAGCATCATTGCTGGAATGACCGAAGAATACCGCGTTACCAACCTCGCCTGGGTTAGCTGTCCCGTAGTAGTGCACTACTCCATTCTCCAGCGCTTTTAATACTGCTGACTCAACAACACTATCGGCAAAAACAATTGGTGCTCGAACGTTGATTTTAGGTATGATTATTAGATCTTCAGGGGGTACTGACTCTGGTTCTACTACATGGTTAACAACTGTGGTCTCTACCGGTTGTTGAGTCTGGGTAGTGTCTTGTTTTGCAACGTTACGACCAGCCCAATAAAACTGAGCTTGTGCCAGAATAACTTGATAGTTAAATACTAGGGCAAATACCACAAATGAGATGAGCGCGAATCTTACATTGGCCCACTTAGAACGGTGTTTTAATTTGTTAAGCTTTTGACGAGCCTTTTCTTGCTTGCGAGTATCTGGCTGTAATGCACGATTGTACAACAAATTCATCTTCGTGCGAGGTATGTTTTCTGCACTGTTTTGCTCAGAAGTTTTTGTTGAAGGTTTTTGATTACCTGTAGTTGACTTGGCCATAACTGTGTTTTCTATTATAATATGCTTTCGATACGGTCACCACAGTAAACTTGCCAGAGTGGTGGAATTGGCAGACACGCACGACTCAAAATCGTGTGAGCTTTATCGCTCGTGTGGGTTCGACTCCCACCTCTGGCACCAGTAATTATTAGCTGTTGTTTTTTAGGAATAGAGTAACTGATCGGCTGCCATTACTGCTGGCTAACTGTAGTATTCGTGCTGCTGCATCTATGTGCAAGTCTACTTCTTTAGTATTACCGGTATTTGCTGCCAGCAGTGAAGCTAGTAGACCGACATACAAATAGTATTTGGTGCTGGCAGCTTCAACTCGAACAATTTTTAGTACCCTAGCTTTCGGAATCGCAATCAGAACGTGTTCTGGCGCAACACAGACTGTAGGCTTGTCAAGAGTATTTGAAAGCTGAATTAGATTGTGCCAATTGTTGGCTGGTAGCCCCAATGGTCTAGTAAGAATACCCAACAAACTACAAAGTCTAACTATACTGTCTGGTGTTAGGATCAAATAGTGATTGGCCTGCTCGGTCAACCGTACATTGAACTGGAATAATGACACTATATCTTTGCTTAATAGTATTGGCTGCGGTAAATCTTGAATAGTTTTTTCCAAGAACAGCTGGTATTTACTGGATATGTGGTCAAAACATCCTGCGACTACCACATGTGTGTTACATAGTAACTCGGTGGCTTCATCGGTTTGTTCAAATGTTATTGCCGATGTTCGCTTGGTCCGCTTCTTGTTTAGCTCCAAAAAATCAAATCGTAGTTCATCTGATGGCGACTGATCTGCAATATACCTAGTATCAAGCCTAAAGTACTGCACAATCTCAGCCATGTCAGCAAGTACTTTGAGGGGGAATGTCTTATCAGTTAACACAGCCACACTACGCAAATGACGCATGTTTTGCGGCAAACTAAATAAGTAATCCTCTATATTTACATCTGAGTTCGCATGTATCTCGAAGCCTTCAAACGTCTGCATACTTACAATAATACTCTATCGCGAAGGCTTGGAGGTAGGCTATCGAGCAACTGTTGATATTGGCTAGATGGCATAACTGTCTTACAGGCATACAACACACCCGCTACATAAGACTTAACCTGAGATGTGGTAGCCTGGCGGTAGTATGCGGACACTGTCTTAGCATAAATGGCTATGTCAAACTCGGTTGGATATACTGGCTTGGACAAATAAAAGACCTGTCTACTAGGCTGCTGACAATAGTTTGGTAACTGTGCAAATACTTGCTCGCGCTGGTTTGCTGGTAAACTAAGCCAAAGACCACGCAATACAGCCTGGGTTTGCTCAGCAGTTTGCTCAAGCGTAAGCGCATTGGTTTTTTCCCGTACTAGAGCCAAAAAATAGTCTGGCATATCCACTTTTGTCATAATGCAGTGACTATACCTTAGATTTGGATTAAGTTCAAGAATCCTACTACGAACTAAATACTAACTATCGAACTTTTGTTTGAGGGTATCAACCTTTAGTTCAGCTTCGTCAAGATATTTTTTTAGGCTAGCCGCTTTCTTGGTTGCCAGCTCAAATTGTGCAATTGCCTCTTCGAGATTTACTTCATCACTCTCCAAATATTCAGTAATTTGTTCTAATGATTGAAGCTCAGCTGCAAAATCTAGATCAGAGTTTGATTTGGGATTGGTCTTGGACATTATGATATTTTGGCTTTCTTATTATTGAACGATTACAGATTTTTTGGAGCTGTACCTTGCCTTGGTGTAATTGTAACATGACAACAGACGTATCAGTAACCTGAGAACTACTGGTTACTATACTGTTATTTATTGTAGCGATACTATAACCACGCCGTAATATTGCCCTAGGGTCCAAACTGCGCAGCGACCTTTGCAGACTAGCTACCTTTATGTTAGTGGACTCAATATGCTTAGTAATCGCTCTGGTAGATCGACTGATAGAGTCTACAATAATTCGATTGAGATCATCTAACTTATGTGACATTACTTGCTGGCTACGAGAAAGTATATGATTATTTTTGAGCAGCAGTTGTTTCAACCGTTCAAAACTATATGATACTTGTTTATCGATACCACCGATTATGGTCTCAAGCTCAGGCGAAAGTCGCCGTGCTGCGTCAGTAGGTGTTGCAGCACGTAAATCTGCCGCTAGCTCCGCCAGGCTAATGTCATCTTCATGCCCTATGCCAACTAATATAGGCACTTTGCATCCGTACACTGCCCTTACTACTGGTTCAGTATTGAATGCCTGCAAATCATCTGCGCTTCCGCCACCACGAATCAATACCACTACATCATATTCATCACGCGAAGCACAAAACTCAATTGCTCGCACAACTTGCTCAGGAGCTGACTCACCTTGTACTTGTACCTGTAAGTGGTCTATCTGCATGGCGTGATATCGCTGGCTTAAAACGGTAATAAAGTCATTGTATGCTGCAGCCTGTGCAGATGTGATTAGGGCTACTCGCTTTGGATATTTTGGTAAAAGTCGCTTACGTTCCGGAGCGAACAAACCTTCTTTTTCAAACTGTGCCTTTAGTAGTTCGAAAGCCTTTTTTACACTGCCCTCGCCAGCTAGTTCAAGAGATTTAATTGTCAAAGAGAACTTTCCCCAGGCTGTTAGCTTGGGGCTGCAATGAACTCTTACTAACATACCATCTTCAATTGCCGTCTTGAGCTGAAATATTGGCATAAAACATGCCAATGAAGTAGTGTCATCCTTTAGATCAAAGAACACCCATTTGCCTTGATTGACCTTAAAGCTTGCCACCTCGCCTTCTACAACAACTTCTGGATAAGCAAATTCTAGTGTCTGGTTTAGGAAGCTATGAAATTGGCTAACTGTAAGAATCTCATTTTCCATCAATTACTCCCCGTTTGTAGTACCACAAGCCAACCGGCAAGAATGCCCAGAACGCTATGCCACGATAAACGATAGTAATTGAGAACGCCACGTCAAATGGAACTCCAAAGCCAACCAAACTTGCTGCCAACACAGCCTCAAAGGCGCCCACGCCAGCAGTCAATACTGACGCCAGTGAGCCTATCTGGGCAAGACAATAACTACTTATTACTACGGCTGGGTTCAATACTTGTCCAAAACTTACCGCTACTATATACAGAGACAAAATATCTATCAACAACATAAGAAAAAGCGCCAAAAATGGCTTTATTAGCAAGCGCCAATTTTGCCTAATATAGTTAAGGTTATCGCCCGCATCATTCAAAAAGTCCTCTACTCGCGGACGAGTGATAGGCCTCCGATGTAACTTGTGCAACATCCAGTTCACAGGGCGGCTTAGTAGTAAGATAGTGTCGACACTTAGTCGGCGATTCACCAACATCACCAATGCAATTACTACAAATACCAAGAAAACAAACATAGTAAGCAGTATTAGCCTGGAACTTACCCTAACCACTTGGTTTGAAAGCAATAGCATTGCAAATGAGCTCACAAATAGTATCAAACCTGCCACTAGCCCCAACATGTAGTAACCCAGATGCGATAATGTCAAAATCGATGATTTAACTTTTTTACCAATAGTCTCACGCATATAGCTCAACCCAGATACGCCGGCCGAAGGTATGATGATATTGATAAAGTTGGTGGCTACCACTGTGCGGAACAAGTGCTTGTGCTCTATATTATTATCAAACATCTCAAAAAATTTACGAAAGTACAGCGTGTTAGCCCAATAGTAGATATATCGCAGTGGGATAACAAGCAATAAGAGCCACAAATTAACACCTTTGATTGTATTAATCAGGCTTTCCAACTGGCCAAGGCGAGTAATTATCAACACTCCAAGCGCAATGATAGCTATAAAGAATAGTAGTGGCCGCAAACGTAGCTTCATAGCTATATTGTAGCGTGGTAGAGGTTAAGATGCGACCTAATGCTTAAGATATCCATATTCATAGCACTTTCTATCTGAAACTACTATAATAGCGTCATGTATATTGCACTATTAGGCCGCGAAACCGAATTGGTATTAGCTGAGCTCGCCACGACGTCCGTGGGGCTAAAACCACTTACCAAAACAACGGCTTTGTTTGAGTCTTGTTCAAAGCCATTTTTCCATTTAGGTGGAATCACAAAAGTTGCACGCGTTGTGCAAGAGTTGCCTATAACCAAACAATTACCGATTGCTCAGATTGTGGAGTACTTGGCCAAACCAGAAAACATCAAGAGAAAGTCGCTAGGTCTTAGTTTTGAAGATATTACGCTTGGCCGTAAAGATTATCTTGCAGCAACACTTGAGGTAAAAAAGCAACTACAGCGCCAAGGGCGTTCAACGCGTATTGTAATACCAAAGTCAGGCGTTGCATTGAACGCAGCTGCTAGTATTCACAACCGCTTACTTGATAAGGGAATAGAATTACTTTGCGTAGCCGCCAAGGGACACTGGTACTTAAGTGAAGTGGAGTGGGTTCAAGACATCGAGGCATATACCAAACGTGACAGTGGACGCCCAGCTCGAAATATGGATATTGGCATGGTGCCGCCAAAGCTTGCTCAAATGCTGGTAAATCTGGCACAGCCTGCCTCAACAGACATAGTAATTGACCCATTTTGTGGGCCCGGTACGATTCTAGCTGAAGCTACAGTTATGGGCTATCAAACAATAGGCTTAGACAATGACCCTCGTGCAGTTGAGGCGGCCAAAGTAAATCTTGAGTGGCTTACAGAAGAACTTCAGCTTTCCAAGAAGTATCGCGTATCCCTAGCCGATGCCAAGTCGTTCGAACCGCCATCGGGCTCATACGTAATTGTTACTGAGGGTTATCTTGGGCCAACTTCAGTAGCTCACGTCAACTCCAATGAGTTTGATAAGTCATTGACCAATATCACTGCACTTTACTTAAGCTTCTTAGCCAAACTCCAACAGATTAATAACAAGCCTAAACGAATAGTAATTTGTGCGCCTGAATGGCATTTCACATCTAAGATTGTTACCCTACCAATTATTGACCAAATCAGGAAAATGAGCTATACTATAGATCGATTTGCACCGACTGGGGAAACATCACTTCTGTATCGCAGAGCTGATCAATTAGTAGCACGGCGCATTTACTCTCTCACTAATTAGGAGCATTATATGTCACATAAAAAAGCAGGTGGTTCTACAAACAATGGACGCGACTCTGTCAGTAAGCGACTTGGCGTGAAACGTTTTGGTGGCCAAACAGTCAAGGAAGGTGAAATCATAGTTCGCCAACGTGGTACCAAAATGGTAGCTGGCAACAATGTTGTTGTCGGTGTAGATTTTACTTTTCATGCTGCTAAGGCAGGTGTGGTGCAGTTCAAAAAGACACGCAAGAAGGCTTTCACTGGCCTTAGTAGTTACAAGACCGAAGTATCTGTAGTTTAGATTCCAATTATCAAAAAACGTGCAGTTAGTGCACGTTTTTTGATTAAAGGAAAACTTAGCTTGGCTGTTCAACCGATAGTTTTTTGGCGGACTTAATCGACTTAGATTTGTCTACTGATTTACAAGCTCCCACAAACCCAGCGAACAAGGGGTGTGCACGATCCGGTCGTGACTGAAACTCAGGATGATACTGACTAGCTACAAAAAATGGATGTTCGCTGATTTCGATCACCTCCACCAGCCCAGTCTCTGGGTTTGTGGCAGCAATAACTAAACCAGCGTCTTCGAGTTGTTTGCGATAGGTATCATTGAATTCATAGCGGTGTCGATGGCGCTCAACAATTTCGGTAGAATTATACAATTTGGCTGTCTTGGTACCACCTATAATCTTGGCTTGATAATTACCCAACCTCATGGTACCCCCCATCTTCATACCATCTTGGTTAGGCAAAATATCAATTACCGGGTGAATTGTTTCCTTATCAAATTCTGTTGAATTAGCGTTTTTAAGCTCAGCCACATGGCGCGCATACTCGATCACAGCGACTTGCATACCGAGGCATAGTCCAAGATATGGCACTTTGTGCGTCCGGGCAAACTGAGCCGCTTTGATCTTGCCTTCAATGCCGCGCGCTCCAAACCCTCCCGGCACCACAATCCCGTCAAAGCCCTCCAGCAGGTCAGTATTGTGCTCCACCTTTTCTGCATCTATCCATACAATGTCGGCATCCAGATCGTGTTGCCAGGCCGCAGCCTTGATGGCTTCAAACACGCTTAGGTATGTATCGACATTACTCAGATATTTGGCAACCACACCAATCCGAACTGTTGCCTTAGCCGCCTTCACATGAGCAACAAAGTCTTCCCACTGGCTAAGATCAGCACTACAGTTTTCATATCCAAATCTTTTGCAGATCACATCCACTATACCGGACTTCTCCATCACCAGTGGAACCTCATAAACAGTCTCGACATTGGGCAGCGGCACTATGGCATGCTCGTCGACATCGCAAAACAAACTAAGTTTTTCAAAAATATCACCATGGATCTTATCTTCAGACCGCACAAAAAGCATATCAGGAGTAATACCGGCCTCGCGCAAATCGCGTACACTGTTTTGGGCTGGTTTCGATTTGAACTCTCGACTTGGCCCTAGGAAAGGCACATATACCACATGCCCAAACATAACACGAACTGGGCCAAGTTTTTGTCGGAGTTGGCGAATCGCTTCAATCAATGCATTGCCCTCCATATCACCTACTGTACCGCCAATCTCAGTAATCTGGATATCAAAGCCACGACTAGCCTCAGTTATGCGACGCTGGATCTCGCCAGTAACGTGAGGGATAATCTGCACTGTCTTGCCCAAATACACTCCATCGCGTTCATCGGCTATTACCTTAGCATAAATCTGACCACTCATCACCGAGCTACCACGCGTCAACTCACGATCAATGAAGCGCTCGTAATGGCCAAGGTCTAAATCGGTTTCTCCACCATCGGCAGTCACAAATACCTCACCGTGCTCTGCTGGATTGAGTGTGCCAGCATCGGTGTTGAGATATTGGTCGAGTTTTTGAATATTTACAGAGAATCCTCGAGCTTCTAGTATTTTGCCCAAGGATGCTGTAGTGATCCCTTTACCGACGCCACTTAGAACGCCGCCTGTAATAAAAATATACTTGGTTTGTGTTTTCATCCCCCATCCCTCCACTTAACAACTTATGCTATTTACTATAGCGCTTAGCGTGTTATAGCCACAAGGGGTTTATCATTTTTTTTGATCGAAATACTTATGTACAAGCTACTTTGAACTAGTCCGCTACTATAATTGTTTATTAGACCCTGAACTATTACAATCTACAATTTAGATTTGGCGACCTCTAGTGCTTTTTGGAGTTGTGGGTCACTAGTATCGTTTTCAGCAGCAGGCTTAACCTCGACATCTGGCTTGATGCCTTCTTTGGATATGTTGATACCATTTGGAGTGTACCAGTGAGCTACGGTGACCTTGAGCGCATCACCTTTGCATTCATCGTTACCAAGGCTCAAGCCTATCCCATTGAGGCAAACTACTTCCTGTACGCTGCCCTTGCCGAAGGTCTTTTCTCCTACTAGGGTTGCTCGATTGTTGTCGTGCAGCGCACCAGCCATAATCTCGGAAGCACTGGCACTACCACCATTGATGAGCATTATTACTGGGATGTCGGTCATCATGCCTCCACTTATAGCTGAAAAACTCTTGTCGGCCGTGTGGCGTGACTTTTCTTGCACGACTACACCCTGACTCATGAATTGTGAACTAATCTTAATAGCACCATCTAAATATCCGCCAGGATTATCACGTACGTCTATTACTACTGCCTTGACACCTTGGGATTTTAGGCTGCTGACTGCCTGACTAACTGCAGCCACAGTATCATCACCAAATCGTCGTATTTTAATATAGCCAATATTGCCATCTTTAATCTCACTTGTGACAGATGGGATCTGAATCTTCTCTCTAGTGATCGTAATCTCTTTTGGGCTATTTGTGCCGCGTATCACAGTCAGTTTTACTTGCGTACCAGCTTCACCACGGATTGTTTTAACAGCTTCATCTAATGTGAAGCCACCCGCATCTTTGCCATCGATACCCACTATGTAGTCACCAGCCTTGATACCGGCTTTCTGAGCAGGGCCACCATCGATTGGAGCTATTACTACCAGCTTGTTGTTTTTAATGCCTATCTCAATCCCCACGCCGCTCAGTTCACCCTTGAGATCGTTGGCAAGCTCTTGATTGGCTTTCTTGTCCAAAAATACTGTGTAAGGGTCGCCTAAACTAGCCACCATACCAGCCGTAGCACCTTCTGACTGTTTGGTTGGATCTATGTCACCATCAAATTTTTGTTGCAGAATACTGTTGGCTTGCCAAAATGAGTCTAGATTGATCTTATTACTTGCGGCCGGAGAAAGCACACCGGCACGGACACCAAGGTAACTCACCGCTACACCTAGAACAAAAAACAGCCCACCTACAAGTGCAAAACGCCAAAAACCACCCTTTGCTTTCTGACTAGGAGGTTTTGACGGCTGAGTTTGGGCAGCCTGATTTATGGTGTTTCTGTTTGGTGGTTCCAAATTGGTATGTGGTTACAAATTTCTAAAAGTGAATAAATTGTACACCAGCAGTACCGATGTCAGCAACTGAGTAAGCTCCATCCCAGTTGGCATTGTACTGACTAACTTTCACTTTACCACCCCCTAAGACTGCCTCGACATAAGCAGCGTGACCATACGGACCAGCCATCAATATAGCGATATCACCGACCCTAGGATTGCCATCGACTGGAATGCCCGCAGCACGAGCATTGCTTGGCCACTGGTTGGCATTACCTCGACCACCCCAGTAAGGCATATTGCCATGAACAGTAGCTACCTTCCATGCAGCATAACTCACACATTGGCGTTGATACATGCCCCATGAGTCAGGAATACTATTGGGAAACGGAGCATTTGCCCACGGATAACCACCAGTGCCACCGTAGTGAACATTGCTCGACACAGCTGCAATGGCAGCAGCTTGAGCACGACGAAGTTCGCCAATTCGACTATTGTCTTCAGCAGCAATTTTGCGGTAGTTGGACTCTTCGCCCTGGGTACGCGCGAGCAAGCTAGCTTGTTCGGCGCGTTGAGTGGCAATCTGATTTACTATTTCTTTTTGCTGATTTGACTGAGCTGCAAGCTGATCCTTCTTGGTCGCTAACTCTTTTTTGAGTTGCTCAATCTTGCGTAAGTTATCATCAACTTTCTTCTTTATTGCACCTAGATATTGCTGTTTAGCAACAAAGTCACTAAGATTCTTGGAACTAGCAATCACCTCTAGCGGGCTAACCTTGCCCTCACGATAAATCATCTTGAGATTGTCCTTGAGTATAGTTTGCTGTCGCTCGAGATCTTGATTGGCTTTGGTTATCTGAGTTTGAGTCTGTGCCACCTGAGCATTAGTAAGATTTAATGCCTGTTGAGCGGCTGCTATCTGGCTATCAATACCAGAAATCTTACCCTTAAGAGTATCGGCTTCGGCATTTTTAGCGTCTGCTGCAGCCTGGGTCTCTTGTACTTTTTTCTTGAGTGCGTTTATCTGGTCATCATATTGATCGGCTTGTGTTACTTGAGGTAAGAAAGCCAAAAATACCGCTAATATCAAAGCGGATATGAGGACTTTTGATTTTAATTGATTCACGATGTGTTATCACCCTCCTTTTATACTTCAGATGATAATTATCATTATAACAACAAGATAATGCCGATGGAAGACATTTAGGTGATATTTGTTATGCTTGTTCAGCATGGCAGTATGTTACAATACTTGTACAAAATATGATTTTACTAGATCGAGTGTCGGTAATTTACCCAAACAAAACCGTCGCCTTAAGTGGCGTGTCTTTGCATATCAACCCAAAGGAGTTCGTAACTGTGGTTGGTAGCTCCGGAGCTGGCAAAAGTACCTTGATCCGTCTCTTGATAAAAGAAGAAATGCCAACTTCTGGAAAGATTATTGTCGGATCAGTTGACTACGACACCATCGACAAGGCTAACATTCCTTACTTGCGCCGAAGAATCGGTGTGGTATTCCAGGATTTCAAACTACTACCCAATCTCACTGTCTATGAAAATGTCGCTTTTGCACTTGAGGTATCCGGCGTTCGCACACGTGAGATTAAACGCGCGGTTCCCAAGATACTACAACTAGTTGGCTTAAGTGAAAAATCTCATCACTACCCAGGCGAAATATCTGGTGGCGAAAAACAACGTACGGCGATCGCTAGAGCTTTGATCCGTAACCCAAAAATACTGATCGCTGACGAGCCGACTGGCAACCTAGACCCCAAAAACTCTTGGGATATTATTGAGCTACTGCTCAAGATCAATCGTTTTGGTACTACAGTAGTGCTCACTACCCACAATAAGGACATTGTCGATGCCCTTAAAAAACGTGTGATCACACTCAACCGCGGTCGAATAGTCAAAGATGAAAAGATCGGAAAGTACTCACTATGAAGGAAGTAAGGTTTAAGGGAAGAAGGCAGAAGGCAGGGTTAAACACTTTAGCCTTGGGTCTTTTTGCTTCAGCCTTGCAAACCGGAGGTTTGCAGTGATCACCTTCTGGCGCATATTTAAGAGTGGTTTTCGTAATACTTTTCGCAATGCCTGGCTAAGTACTGCAGCTACAGCCATTATGGTGGTTACTTTACTAGTAATGACTTTTTTTGCTTTTTCGACTATGTTTGTACGGGCTCAGCTGGCCGATGTTAAAGACAAGATTGACTTAAGTATTTTCTTGAGTGATGAAGCCAAGGGTGAAGAGATCAAAGCCTTGCAGGCTAATATTACGAGTCTAGACAATGTTGCTAGCGTGGAATATATTTCCAAGGCCGATGCGCTCAAGCGGCTAGAACAATCCAGCAGCGAGGGTAAGAAACTTGCCCAATCCGCCCAAGAGATTGGCAACCCGCTACCAGCTAGCTTTGAAGTTAAGCTAAAGAATCTTGATAAGATTAGCGAAACCAATAGTAGTATAAAAGGTGTCTCGGGTGCTGTAATCATATCCGAAACAAGCTTTGATAATCGTGATGAAAACCGTCAGGGTGTAGTCGAAAACATTATTCGTATCAGCAACAGTGTTGCTCGCATCGGCTTGATACTAAGTGTGGTCTTTTTGATAATTGCACTTCTAATAATCTTCAATACCATCCGTATGGCAATATTTACGCGTCGTGAAGAAATCGACATCATGAAGCTGGTAGGTGCCACCAAATGGTTTATTCGTGGTCCATTCATAGTAGAAGGTTCTCTCTATGGTGCATTTGGCGCCACCATTGCAATTATTGCCTTGATCCCTCTTGAACGCGCTGTTAGCTCGTTTTTGATTGAGCGTCTCAATGCGGCTGCCACGCTCAACTACTTCAATGGTCACATACTACTAGTAATAGCCTGTATTTATGCTGGCGGTATCGCTATCGGTGCAATATCGAGTTGGCTCGCAATCTCACGTCACCTCAAACTATAGTCGAATAACAAGACTGAGATATTATTTTTGCCTTTTGCTTTCGGGATTTCCTACTTGTTTATTAAGGTAAGCCTCTATAAATGGTTCTAGTTCACCAGCCAAGACCCCTGTGGTATCACTAGTTTCGTAGCCAGTGCGTACATCTTTGACTTTTTGATATGGGTGCAACACATAGTTGCGTATCTGCGCTCCCCAATCGGCTGACTTACTGCTAGTTTTGAGGTCTGATACATTTGCCAAGTGTTGTTCTTCTGCAAGTTTATTGAGTTTAGCTGCCAATATCGACATGGCCATTTGTTTGTTCTTGAGCTGAGAACGCTCGTTTTGGACTGCCACAGTCATACCAGTTGGAATATGTGTCAACCGAACTGCACTATCAGTAGTATTCACACTTTGGCCACCGTGGCCAGAACTGCGGTAGACATCGACTCGCAGATCTTTGGGATCCAAAACCGACTCGGTTGCCACTATTTCTGGCAACACCTCTACCAAGGCAAAACTAGTTTGACGAAGATTGTCGGAATTGAATGGGCTCAAACGCACCAGCCGATGTACTCCTGACTCACCCTTTAGTTTGCCAAAAGCAAATGGGCCACTTACTCGCAAGGTTGCACTCTTGATGCCAGCCTCTTCACTGGGCGATTCTTCCAGTACTTCCACGCTAAATCCGTGTGTGTTGGCATACTTGATGTACATTGTTTCGAGCATCTGAGCCCAATCAGCAGCATCTGTACCACCAACCCCAGCACTTAGTTGGATAATTGCAGCTGCTTTGTCGTGTTCTCCACCAAGCTTGAGTGCCAGCATTTGCTCCCCAACGCGCCTATTATAATCAGCTAGTAAATCACTGAACTCACTTGACTGTGAATCACTCGACAATTCGGCCAATTCGAGGGTCGTAGCAAGCTCCTCGCGTAAATCGCGCCAGGACCCAATGTAGCGTTTAAGCTCAGCGGCCTCGCGGCTAACCTGCTCGGCTTGCATGGTGTCTTGCCAGAAATCACTTGCTATCATTTGTTCTTCCATACCAGCCAACTTTGCCTCATCAGCTTCGAGACTAAGTGCATCTATGGCATTATCAACCTGGTTTAATAACCCAGTCAGTTGTTTCACAATATCTTTCATGACTTTATTATACCAATAAATCAAAAAGACCCGCCTCTCGAGGTGAGATTTGGGTCTTCTTGAATTAGTCTGGTCTGTTTATTTTACTTTGGTGAGGGCCTTTTTGAGGTCCTTACGGCTACGTCGTAGCATATAACCACCGGTTGTAAGGGCAGTCATGCCTAGACTTGCAGCCAAGCCACTTTCCACACCAGTTGCTGGCAACGGACCACCTGTAGGGGGAGGCGTTACAGGGTTACAGCGGCTATCACCTACTGGTATGCCTGGCAAACACTCCGGTGTAGGTGGAGGTGTTGGAGGGGTAATAGTAGTAGCATCATCACAGATGTCAGTCTGAGTCTCATCTGATCCGATACAAGCCACATTACGCATTAGCAAGTTTGCAGGTACATCTTGTTTGACCCGAGTTTGGTAACGTATGTTACCACCAGCTCCTGGAGCGTAGTCACCAACCATTACACCTTCGTTAAACAACGAAGTGTCATTGAGTTGAGCGCCTTCTGGAGCATTGGGCACGTAGAGCTTGACACTACCTGGTACCACTTCGTGGTAAGGGGGTAGTTTGTCAGTTACTACTTCTTTGTGCATGACGCGGTCACCGGTGTTTTCGTAGTGGATTCCCCAGCTTACAGTATCACCTTTGCCGACTTGTACTTGTTCTTTCCATTGACCAGAGCCTGGGATACCAACTTGCTTTTGAATGCTCAAGTTGGCAGCTGTAACTTTCACTTTCATGGTTACAACCACACCATACTCGAAGCAGCCTGGTACATTACCATCTGGAGCAACATTACCGACCAAGGCGCCATCACCCACGATACTATCGTTGAGTTTGAAGCCATTGGGAGCTTGGTTACTATAAGCCATAGCAGATCCTGCAACATACTGCAGACCAAATGGGTTGTCACCCTTTAGATCAACAGAAGCCGCTACAGTACCTGGCTGTGCATTGCTAGCACTTATGTAGCTAACAGAGCGCAAGGCTTTGTCATAGCCACTTGGCAGCATTACCTTTACCTTGGTGTTACGAGCTATGCCCGTGCCACCTGCATTGAGACTTGAGTCGGCACCGTTATGTATATAGGTGCGCATAAGTATCTCTTGACCAGCATGCACCTGCATGCTGTCATCGAAACCGCCAGAATTGGTATTAGCCGCATCCTTGGCAGTATAGAAAAGTCGTTCGTCGCCATAATTGGCGGTTTTAACAAACGAGTTAAATGTCACATGATCAAAACCAGGTACTCCTGGATAATATTCTTTGATCGGTCGTTCAGGGCTCCAATCAGCAGCTGCAGCCAGTGGCATTACCACTAAAGCTACTGTTGCCAATACAATGCCGAGAACTTTACGAAAAGTTGATTTCTTTTTCATATAGTTTCCTTCCTTGTCAGGTTTAATGTTTGACAAGTCTCAATTAGTAAATGCATCGTATTTGGCTGTAAATGAGCTCCGCCTCTCAATTAGCGGTTATAATATCATAATTTAGTATTGGTGTCAATATTTGTTATGGTTTTCTTTTCAGGATACCTATCCTGAAGACAAGGTAGCTAGTAGCTGCACTGTCTTCAGCTTAGGGTGTGGGTGCTAGCCCTGGGGAGTTTTGGCTCCCCAGGGCAGCAATTGCACCCATACATCATGGAGGACTGGGACTTCTCACTCTGGCGACGGTCCTCACTCGAGGCCAGAGTTGTCAGTGCCGACTACGGCCCGCCCATGGTGGTGGGCGTCGGAGGCGGCTGGTACGTGGTGCTGGTGACGATCGGCGGCACCGTGGGTGTCACCGCCCTTGTGGTGGGCGTCGTTGCCCCCGGACAGGTTGGATTGCAACCAGTCGTGGGGTTCGGATGCTCGATCGCCGTGTTGGGTGGCCCTGCCGGATGGGTTGGCCCTGGGCCCTGCACCTGGGTAGGAACAGGGCTGTTGGGTCCCACTGGATGGGTATCCAACTTCCCACACTTCTTCGTGACCGGGTTCCAGATCGTGCCTGGCGGACACGCTGGTGGTGTCGTGGTCGGGGTCGGCCCACCGGTCGGTGGTGGTGTCGTCGTGGTCGGTGGCTCGTCGTCGTGCGGTGGCGGCGTTGGGGTCTCGGGCACTCCAGGCGTCGGACGATCGCTCGTCCTGTTCCCGCAGCTGTCGAACCACATCAGGAAGGTGTCGCCCTTCCAGATCTTGAGGTAGACCCGATCCCGGTTGGTGGTGTAGCTGAACTGCACCACCTTGCCGTCTTGTACGACGGTGTTGTACAGCGTCGTGCCGGCTGGCAAGATCCCGCGCTCCAACATGGTTGGGGTGCTCGGGTCCTTGATCCAGTTCAGCACGATCAGTGTGTCACTGCCGGCCTTGGCGGCGTCGCCCACCTCTCGAGTGTCGGTGTACTCCTGCCCGGTCTGGAACGCGATGGTGCGGGCTGCATCATCGAGAAAGACTGGCGAGACGAGACCCTTGCTCATGAGCTGGGCGAACATGCCCTCGGGGGTATCAGCCGTGATACCGTCGCGCAGAACGCAATTGGCCTCACAGGTGACACCGACTCCTTGGACGTGCCCTTCGGCCATGCTGACCTTCTGCAGATAGATCATGAGATCCACCACATCGGGTTGACGAGGCGTTGGGGTAGCCGTGGTTGGCGGTGCCGTTGAGCCCGGCGTTGTGCCAGATGGAGCTGTTGCTCCAGGCGCGGTGCTGGTCGGCGCGGTGTTCTGCGTCGTACTCACACCGGCCATCACGGCGGCGCACTTGCCTGATGGGTCGGACTCTCCGAGGGCGCGAACGCCATCGAAGTCGACCTTCTGACAGAGCTCCACCAGCAGCAGACCACACTGTTCGGCGGTGATGCCTTGCTCCTGGAGCTCGCGGTCCTTCTCTTCCGAGGCACCGATCCGATCGTGACACTGCTCAGCCGTGACCGTGGGTTTGCGCTCCTCGGGCGTGGCCGCCGGCACGTTGTCGGTTGGCGCTGGCGTGGTGGTGACCGAGCCAGGGACTGGCTCGAGTGATGTCGTGGTCGTGCTGCCGCTTGAGGCGGTCTGACCACTCGATGTGCCGATGGCAACCGCCCCCACCAATGCAATGAGCATGGTGAAGACAATCGCACAGGCGGCGAAGATCCTGTGACTACGTGTCATAGGACCACCTCCTCTATGGTTGATGTATGGGTGCGGTTGTGTGCTTAAGCTTGGTTTTCTCTCCAAGATTCAGCCCACATATTAAGATTACACTTGTTACGGTCTCTTATAAAGCATAAGCCTAATATGTAGGTTGAGGTGCGAGGGCACCTGGGTGGTCTCTCGACGCAAATCGAGAAACTCAGCCCAGGGCCTCGCGGCCGACCATGGAGGTTCCCCTTCATGGTCGGCCTAGCTGCCGCGCTTGAACAGTGCCCGAGTGGCGATGACTCCGGCTATCAGGTATGGGGCCAGGAAGGCCAACATCCTGAAGGCACCGTCATCGCTGAACCGGCTGACAGCCACCACCGCAACGATCGAAGCAACGATCGTCGTACCACACCCCACCATGATGGCGATGAAGGTGTGGTTGGTGGCCGCTGGTGCTGGTGCCGGAGCGGCGGGCTGTCGCGGCTGAGGTGGACGGATGCAGATGAGAAACGTGACCCCGAAGGCGAGAACACCAACGAGCACGAAACCGATCAGACCCTTGCCCCAGCCGACAGCGTCCCACAGTCCCAACCCGATGTAGGTCAGGATCGCGAGTACCGAAGCGACGATGCCAGCGACGATGCCAGCATTTCGTGGTTGCATTCCACCGCCGGGTGGATTGCCCCCGGGCGGCGGCGGGTTAGCGCCGCCAAATGCAGCCAACAACCCTTGAGCTGCGGCCGCGGCCATTGGTGCTGCCATAACAGTCTCCAACTAGTATTCCCCCGGTTTGCACCGAGGTACGGGTTTGGTTTGTACAGGAGCGCGGTTGCTGATCACTACCGAAGTAATGCTCCATTGCCATGAAGATAAATATCAGCAAGACGATTCTATACATCTAATGTGAATGTGTGGTGGCTCATGCCACCGACGTACTACGAGAGTACGCCGGTGGCCGAGCAACTGCTCACTTGGTCGCGTTGGCGACCACGGCGGCGATGGCGTTGGCGACGCCGCGGTTGACCGCAGCGGCCACCTTGGCCTCGAGCACGCCGTCACCGGTGGGCAGATCGGTGTCTCCCAACGCGACCAGAAGTCGCTCCAGGAAGTCATCGCTCGCGGTCTCCTTGTCGAAGAGCGCGAGGGCCTCCGTGACGACCTTGGTGAAGTCGTCGACGATGGGCGCGAGCGCCACATCGATCGCCTTGTCCACCTCATCGATGGTGGTCTTGGCGGGCGGCGGCGGAGCCTGCTTCGCTGCTTTGCGTGCGGCCAGGTCATCTGCGAGTCCCATGTGGGCCTCCTTGGTATTCCCCCGGTTTGCACCGAGGTACGGGTTTGAAGTTGCTACAGGAGCAGGTTTCCGACTGTCTCAAGCATGTTGAATTGTCTACTCGACACAATCGGAATACTAATCCTAGTAGTGTGGTTGAGGTGTGGGGGTCCGAAGACCCCCACACCACTCTCGCGCTCCTGTAGCAAACGAGACCAACCACTGACAGCCACGAACTAGCGCGACTGCCAGACCTCACCGAGGGCGGTGGCGGCGGCGATGCCGTACCGACCGAGGGTCGGGCTGCCGACCACCACAGGGGTGACCGGAGGTGAGGGCAACGCCGAGGCGGACTTGGGCTTGTCACCCTTGTCGCGTCCGCGCCGACGACCCTTGACCTTCTTGGCCTCGGGCTTGGTTGCGGCCTGGATGGACGCCGCCAGAGCTGCCGCCCGGTCCTCAGGGGTGAGCGGTGGCACGTAAGCCACCTGGTCGAAGGCGATCTCACCGCGCAACACGCGATAGACCGCCCGACTCACCTCGCGCTTGGCATCTGCCTCGTCCAAGGCCACGAAGGCCGGGTCGAGGCTCAGCCACTCGCGGACCAGCACGTGGAGCTGGTCGAGCACGTCGTTGCTGTCGAAGGGATGGTCCCGTCCGCGCTCGACGCACTCCTCGAGGTACGTGATCTGGCTGAACATCAGCTTCCCCGAGAGGAGGCCAATGTAGCCGATCTTGCCATCGCCGATCCGGCTGGTGTCCCAGACCGTGGCATCCCAGCGGTAGAGACCGCTGGTCAGCTCGGGTTTGGCCCAGTCCTTCATCAGCTCGGCTGCCTCGACTTTGATCTGCTCGCTGGTCTTCATGACGCCCTCCTCAGGGGTTGGTGTGCCCCCCGGAGGGGCTGTCGGGTTGGTTGGTTCTGGTGGTTGGGTGTTGGCGTACTGCGCTCCGGCTTGCGCCAAGAGTTCGCAGGCTGACAACCAGGCCTGCTCAAGGTAGCTGTGAAGCTTCTCGATACTAGCCTGTACTTCGCGGTAGTGAGCCTTCGCCTTGCGCGTCGCGCTCGGGAAGAGTCCCACCAAGGCTCGGACCTGCTTCCAGTCTTCGTCCGGGTTGGGGTCTCCCGAACTCGGTACCGGAATGCCGTGCTCGTTCAGCCATGGCACCCACTCTTCATAGCTGAGCGAGAAGTCCACGGCTGCCTCGGCACTGGCACGTGCTTGATCGAGGGCGGCTCGACTCTTGTCGTCGAGCATCTCTCCCAGGTTCGTCATGTCTCCCTCCTCGGGGTTCTTTGGATCCCCGGGCGGGGCTGACGGTCGGCTGGTCTGCTTGGCTCGCAATGCTGCTGCCAGATGAGCCGCAAGCTCGTCCTCGTCCCGTGGTGGGGCGTGACGGTTGCTGTCACCTAGAGGCATACCAATGCCATCAACTTCAGGCACTGGCACATCGCGATTACCGAATATGGACATTGCTCCCTCCTCGGGTTTTGGCTCCCGAGCGGGAGCAGACGATTTACTAAGGCAGAGTCCTGCGGCCATGCATCAACTGGGCGGCAGATGACACAATAGCACGCAGGGTTCTGCCTTAGATCGGCAAATACCAAACAAAAAAGAGGTATCACAAAAAGCGACCCTCCAGAACATATTGCTACAGAAACGGTTTTAAAAGGACTGATTTACTCTATAGCAAATCATCGCGGCCAGTATACTACATAATTACTATTTTGTCAAGTACTCTGAGCTTGCGCCTTTGAATCAATATATTCAGATATAGCTTGCTTAATATCAACAGAACCTCGACTTAGCTCGTTGCGAAGCCGAATAGTCTCTTCCTGAACTAGTAGATTATAGGTAGGCACATTTTGCTGTAGCCAAGCAAACATTTCAGCGGGGTCTTTGTCTGACAGTTCATCCAGGCGCTGCAGCTCCTGATCAGTAAGTATATCAGTAAGCCTAACTGCCACGCGGTTTTGAATAACTTCAGCCATCTTGACTAGTATATCGGCTTGCTTCTCAGGACTAGCATCAGTTATACCTAGTTCTTTTAATATGATTATCTGGGTGTCATTCATGGTAAACTCCTATGTTTTGTTAGTTATATAGTAGGTGGAGGTGTAGCTGGCAAACCTCCAGGTAAGCCTGATTCCTCTTCAACCTCACCCTCGTTATCAAGTGTAGTCAACGAGCGCCAAACTCGTGCAGTGGTAGCCCGTGTACTACGCCTTAGCCAATCTGACCCTTTGGCAAACCAAGGTGCTCTTTGTTGAGCTAGTGTGCGGGTCTCTGTCAACCGACGATCAAGCGAAAGTGTCAGAACATCAGCTATCATCTCGGGTCTTAACTGACTAAAAGCCTCTTCTAAGGAGGTCACACCTGTATCTCGCAGCCTTTGGATTAGTTCAATCCGACGCCGTTCTGCTTGAGGCAAGTTTTCGGGGATTTGTTCGTTACCAGGATCGCTTTCATGAATGTTCTTGATCATCTCATACGTAGATGCTAATAGTATCTTGAGCTCTGGTAGATCAGCGCCCCTAAGGGTAACTTGGTTTGCTAACTCTGCCATACTACCTGGTTTAGACCTGGCGGCTTTCTTTTGCTCACTATCAAGCTTTTTTGTAAAAGCCTTAAATAACACATCTCCAAAAGCCCGCGCTTTGTCGCCAGTTAGGAACTCAGATCGTTTTTGCTCAGTTTTCTTGGCCAACTTGGGGGCTTTTACCTTCGATTCATATTGTTCGCCTACCACCTTACGCAGCATTCGCTGCCCAGCATAGAGTGCACCAGCCGCAACTAACGAAACACCACCAGTGGCAACAGCTGTAGCACCCACGCCAAGCAATCCAGCTGCAATGCCAGATCTAGCCTTAGGATGTTTGGCATAGCGTTCAGCCATGCGTCGCCCCCAGCGGCTAACAATATTACCGCCAGCTTTGCCAGTGCGAACATCTAGAATTGACTGCGATAGTTTAACTTCTTCATCTAATTGTGCTTGGATCAGTTGAGTCTGAAACTCAGCTGAATTAAGTATTTCTGAGGCCTTAGCTGCGTCTATGTTACCATCCTGATCTGCTACACCTTCGGCCATTAGTCGCTCCGTTAATATCCACTGTACACGAGCATTCGATACCAACCAATATGCGCGTTCTGCCTTGGCTACTCGAGCCTCACTCCCGCGCAGTAGCACATGACGCCCCTCGCGTTTTGATCTCATAAGTGCTACTTCAAGTCGTGCTTCTTCGAGTTTTTGGTCCAACGGCCTTTCGCCAGGCGGTAATCGCAAACCGGTCTGCTCTTCAAAGTCAGCCCTTATCTCACCCAAGGTTGGTATTAACTTCTTACCATGGTCCTCGTCTGCTAACTCGGCTGCTGCTTTAGCAGCTGACTCCTTGGCTGTTGGTTTTAATGGGTTTTTTTCACCGCCCTGAGCTAGTTTTTGAAGTACATCCAGCAAAGTATCTCGAAGTGGGTTATCGCCAGTTTGACCTTCTAGCACACCAATCAACTCATCGACATATGGATTGTTAGGCTCATCCATATTGGACTCACCACTTAAATCACTTAGAATAGCCGCAGCCAAATCATCACCAGATGATTCACCGCGTTGAATCTTACCTAAAATATCCTCATAGGTAGACGCTTTATCAGGTGTTTGTGGTTGTCCTGTTTCAGATGAATCTGCCATATGTCCTCATTGCAAACCATTATACCTCTAATGCTTGAGATATAAAACTACTCGTTCAGATCTGTTGCTGCTTTTGAAAAAATGTCACCGCGTTCGGCGTAGCTACCAAACATGTCAAAACTAGCACAAGCTGGGCTAAGTAACACAATATCGCCTTGCTTAGCAGCTTTTGAGGCCTGCTGTACTATCTCCGTAAGTTCTGTGTGTGTATCACTATAACGATCAAAATCCGCGTCTTGGAGGCTCTTGGCAATCTTGGATGCAGTTTGGCCCAACAGATAGACCTGTTTGATAGTGCCATCTTGTGCGATCAGCTTTGCCAGATCAGAGTAGTCGTTGCCTTTATCTGAACCACCTAGTATGAGCTGCTTTGGCTCCGCAAAAGATCTGATTGCCGCCATAGCTGTATCTGGAACAGTCGAGATAGAATCATCGATGTAGCGCACACCATTTACCTCAGCTACTACTTGCAGGCGATGTGGTAGGCCTGTGAACTTACGCAGAACTTTGGGGTAAATGGATTTATCAGGTACATAATCCCAACTAGCAGCAATAGCTGCACAGACATTGTCGAGCATATGCCGACCTACCAGCGCAACATCACTCAACCTCGCCACTACAGCATCTCCATACAAAATTTCCTCACCGACCACACGCACTCCATCGACATCTTTCAGCTCAGCTCCATATGGTATTTTGGTACTTGCCGGACTCACCTGAACGTTTTGAGACGAAAAAGCGTTGAGAGGAGTATAGACGGCAATATCATCAACACCCTGGTGTGCGAATAGGTTGCGTTTAGCATGCACGTATTCGGCCATATCTGTATGTACATCCAAGTGATCTGGGCTGATCATCAGATGAACAGCCACATGAGGACTTTGTGTTAAGTCCATCAATTGATAACTACTCAGCTCAAGTACTACCAGATCGTCGGGCTGTATATCTGGCAAAATTTCTAGTGGTGCCTGGCCAATATTGCCAGCCAGATGTACTCTATGCCCAGCCGCCCCCAGAAATTTGGCTATCAGTGTGCTTGTGGTGCCCTTGCCTTTGGTACCTGTTACGCCAATAATCGGTGCCGGGCACTGCTTGAAGAATTCAATCGTGTTGGAGCAAATTGGCGAGGTAGTATTGATACGTGTTGGCAGCACATCAGCTGTGCGTACTACCAGATCGTAATCATCCAATAAGCCCTGATAATCAGTCTCACGAGGCACTTCTATGGTATTTATACTGCTAGGCATATGATTAATCGGCGAGTCTGCAGTAGCTTGTGGGTTTGAGTAATAAAATACAGTACACACATCACCTTTATTTGAAAAGTATTCGAGTGCAGCTCGTCCTTCACGACTATAGCCTAATATTGCAACTTTCATTGCAATAAGTATAAAGGCTGAAGGCTGAAGACGAAAGCTATCAGTTCAACAATTCCATACTACTTCTGCTATCTGCCTTATTACTTATCTTACTGTATCCCCATAAGTTGCACATCAAAAGTCAATGTAGCGTTTGGCGGGATTGTTGGCGGATAACCACGAGCTCCGTAGGCCAAGCTAGCCGGTATTACAAGCCGGCGCACCGCTCCGACATGCATGTCTTGCAAACCAATATCCCAACCAGGTATAACCTGGCCAGCACCGAGCTTGAATACAAATGGTTTTTTTTCACCTTTGAGACTAGTATCAAACACCTTGCCGTCTGCAAGATAGCCTATATAGTGCATCGCAAGAGTATCTCCCACCTTGGTCGCACGATCGCCGGTGCCATAGCTGAATTCATCAATTTTAAGCCCATTGTCTAATGTCTGTGAGCGAACTGGCTTTTGTTGCTGTGAAGATTGATTGCTAGATTGCTGTTGTTGTGGTGAACTTGTGCCACCGTTGAGGGCCACGCTATTACCGCTACTATCACCAGTAGGAGTACCAAGTGGGGTTTGGCCGGAATCGTCCAGGCCCGGCAACGCTATGCCACTGCCATTGTCCTTCTGATCACCACCGCTACTTACCTCCACCTGGGGTTGGCTAGCCTGATCATATTTATAGAAGAAATAAATAGCTGCAGCCGCTACGCACGCTATCACTACCCCGACCAGTCCAATCAGTATTTGTTTTTTGCGATGTTTTGAACCGGTATGACCAAAGTCCATATTAGCGTTTCTTCTTTTTCTTCTTAGCTTTTTTGCGAATTGGTTTGAGCTCCGGAGTGTCTGTACGTGATTTAGCCTTGCGACTGGATTTGGCCTCTGCCTTACTACCAGCATCTTCGTTGGCACCGATCTCTATGGCTCGCTCAGCTGCCTGAGTAAGTTCGGTCTGAGGTGGGGTTTCAACCTCTTGAGGTTGAAGCTGTACCTTGAATATCAAGCTGGCTATCTCAGCATCGATTGACGACAATAAATCATTAAATAGTCGGAACCCTTCAGCCTTATACTCCACAAGAGGATCACGTTGGCCATAGCCGCGCAAGCCAATGCCCTCACGAAGGTGTTCCATAGTTTCCAAATGTCGCAACCATGCACTGTCCACTACTTGAAGACAAACAAAACGTTCTACCATACGCATAGTATCGGCTGTAAGCTCTTTTTCCTTACGTACATACTGCTTGGTAGCTAGATCAGACAAGTTGGCTATTACATCTGCTGGCAACTTCTTAGGTAGTTTAGTAGCCCAATCTTTGGGCAGTTCTATAAACTGACCAGCATCAGTCTGAATCTTTTCTAGATCGAGAGAATCGTTGTGAGTATCTGTGTGTGCACTTACAATACGTTCAAATATTGCCCCAAAACTTGCCAACATACCCTTCTTGATGTCTTGGCCAGTCAAGTACTGCCTGCGACGCTTATATATCACCTCGCGGTGCGAGTTCATAACATCATCGTATTCCACCAGATGTTTACGGATATCAAAGTTATGTCCCTCAACACGTTTTTGGGCTGTTTCAAGCGCCCGGGTAATCATCTTGTTTTCAATCGGCATATCGTCAGGCAATTGCAAACTACTCATCAGAGTACCTATACGCTCACCGCCAAAGATGCGCATCAGATCATCGTCGAGGCTTACAAAGAATTGACTCGAGCCTGGATCACCCTGGCGACCAGCACGACCTCGCAGCTGATTGTCGATACGGCGCGACTCATGACGCTCAGTACCAAGCACGTGCAAGCCACCCAGATCTACCACTCCCTCACCCAGGACAATATCTGTACCACGACCAGCTATGTTGGTAGCAAGTGTCACCGCGCCACGCTGACCAGCCTTAGAAATGGTCTCGGCCTCAGACTCGTTGTTTTTGGCGTTGAGCATATTATGTGCAATGCCGGCCTTACTTAGAAGTTTGCTGACAACTTCGTTTTTTTCTATACTGGCTGTACCTAGCAAGATTGGCTGACCGGTTTGATTACGTTCACGCACTTCTTCCACTACAGCAGCAAACTTGGCTGACTCAGATTTGTAAATGCGGTCCTTGAGATCATTGCGTATCATTGGCTTATGGGTTGGAATACTAGTCACCTCAAGGCTGTAGATCTTGGCAAATTCTTCAGCTTCTGTGGCAGCAGTACCAGTCATACCAGCCAGCTTATCGTAAAGACGAAATAGATTTTGGAAGGTGATAGTCGCCAATGTTTGACTCTCTGCTTGGATCTGCAAGCCTTCTTTGGCCTCGATGGCTTGATGCAGCCCTTCTGAATAGCGACGACCTTGTAGTAAACGACCAGTAAACTCGTCGACGATTATCACCTCACCATCTTCTGAGATCACATAGTCTTTGTCTTTCTGGAACAAGGCCTTAGCCTTCAAGCTCTGCTCAATTAAATGTATTGACTCGATGTGCTGCGGATCGTAGAGGTTATCAACACCAATCTTGCGCTCCACCTTCTTAATACCATCGTCCGTGATGGCTACTGAGCGAGCTTTTTCATCTACTGTGTAGTCAGTTTCTATCTTAAGGGCGCGGGCGATATCTGCAAATTGGTAATACCGATCTGAGCTTTTAGCCGAAGGCTGAGAGATGATCAGCGGTGTACGAGCCTCGTCGATCAAGATAGAGTCCACCTCATCAACTATGGCATAGTGCAACTCGCCCTGAACACACTGCGAGATATCTTGCACCATATTGTCACGCAAATAATCAAATCCATATTCGTTGTTAGTGCCGTAGGTAATATCACATCCGTAAGCTTCGCGTTTTTCTACTTCACGCAAGTGTTGTAAGCGTTTGTCAAAGTGACTTTCGTCGTTGTGCTCGGGATCATACACAAATGCACCCTGGGGGACTACCACACCCACACTCATACCTAGTGCATGATAAAGGGGGCCATTCCAACCCGCACCAAGACGGGCTAAGAATTCGTTGACTGTCACCAAGTGAGCACCCTTACCCTCAAGCGCATTGAGATATAGAGGCAGTGTGGCTACCAGAGTTTTACCCTCACCAGTGCGCATCTCGGCAATCTTGCCTTCATGCAACACAATGCCACCAACTAGCTGAACATCGAAGTGTCGCATACCTAGTGTGCGGTGGCTTGCCTCGCGAACAACTGCAAAGGCCTCCTCGAGCAAATCGTCTAGTTTAGCCTTACCTTCAAGTTTTTTGCGAAATTCAGCAGTTTTACCGAGCAATTGCTTATCAGTGAGCTTCTTGATGGTTGGCTCAAATTCGTTGATACGAGTAATACGTGCATCAGTTTTTTTGATCTCACGCACGTTCGGGTCACCAAAGATTTTTTGTAATAGTTTCATAAGCTCACAGATTAAATCAGGTATCCATTATATCTTATCTGACATAACCTGTCAGCTAATTCTGGCTATCTTGGCTGCGCCCAAACATTTCCTTTACCCTGAAGCGTTTGGGTTTGTGCTTGTCTTTGTACTTTCTTATTTGATCTTTGAGCTTGGCTTCAACAATATCAATAGCTGCATGAGGATTGATAGTAGCAGTTTCGGCAACGATCTCCTGGCCAGGTACATCAAGAATTGCTGTCACCTTGTAGCGATTGTCTTCGCGCCCACTAGGATCTCGAAAAATCTCCACCGTCATACCACGCGCCGGATGGCTATGTGGTATGTACTTGTCCAACTTACCTAATTTCTGCCGCACATACTTAGCAATCTCAGGACTTATTTCGTACTTACGCCCGGACAGTTGTAGTTGGATCATGTGGTCCTCCTATTGATTAGTTATGGCTTTTTTCTGGCCCATATACGACTGCAGCACCTCTGGAATCATTATACTACCATCGGCCTGCTGATACTGTTCCATAATGGCTATTAGTGTTCGCCCCATCGCAAAAGCGGTAGCATCACAGGTATGTACATACTCTGTTTTACCAGTACTGTCGCGTAACCGGAGCTTAAGTCGACGAGCTTGGTAGTCAGCCATATAATCTGCCGAGTGTGTCTCGCGATAAGCACCCTGTGATGGAATCCAAGTTTCAATATCAACACCACGGGCATTGGGATCGCCCATATCAGCAGTACACTTAAGAACCACCTGATAATGTAGTTTTAGTTGCTGCATCAAGCACTCTTGTACGGCAATCATGAACTTATGCTCAGCCATACCGTCTGCTGGTGCACAAAAGCTCTCCATCTCTAGTTTGTCGAAGTGATGCATGCGCAATATGCCATGCAAGTCCTTGCCATAGCTGCCGGCCTCACGCCGAAAACTTGTAGAATAACCCAAATATCGTACTGGCCCACTGGAAAGATCCAATATCTCACCTTGGTACATCGCGACCATGCTATGTTCAGCGCTACCTATCAGCCACATCTCGTCATCGGCTAGTTTGTAGGTAACTTCTTCGGCCTTCAGCCGAGCAGTCGCCTCATAGCTATCGGTTCGTAACATCACGGGGGGCAGCATGGGTACGAATGGTGTTGGCAGCACCTCGAGCTGATTGACCTCGATAATTTCGGCCAACACCTTCTCACTACTCAGCAACTCCTGTGTCCAGCGCATTAGTGCAAACTGCAACTCAACCAGTCCCCCCATGAGATAAGCAAATCTAGCGCCCGATACCTTGGCAGCGCGTTTAAGGTCAATTAGTCCAAGAGTTTCGCCCAGCTTCACATGGTCAAGTGGTGCAAAATCAAACTTTGGTTTGTCGCCCCAGCTTGATACGACCTGATTATCAGCTTCACTAGCGCCTACCGGAGTATCCTGAGATGGGATATTGGGTACTTTGTGAAGTAAACCAAAGTACTCGGTTTCAAGTTTATCAAGCTGGTCACTTAACTGTTCAAACTGAGTCTTAAGCTGCTTGCCTTGGTTGATAGCCTCTACGCTCGGCTTGCCTCCTTGCTGAGCCTTAGCGAGTTCGTTGCGAGCTTGGGCTAGTTCTTCAGTTTGAGTAAGCAACTTACGACGCTCAGCATCTACTTGCAGAAGTTTATCGAGATCAACATCGGTCTTTTTATTTGCAATGGTAGTCCGTACCAGCTCTACATTGTCGCGAATAAATTGGATATCAAGCATAGCTACATTATACCTCGCTATGCTTCACGCCGTAACCGTTTCAAAACAAAGTCTTTTTCTAAGCTAGCCAGGAAGAAACCGAGACGAGGGCCAGCAGTTTGGTTGAGAAATAGCTGATACAGTAGTTTAAATGTATCGCCGGGCTTCATCATGCGCTCAGTCGCCAAGTTGTAAATCGTGGTATGGATAGTTTCGGCTGTAAAATCTGACTCTTCAAGTGAGCTAGCCAAGCTTGTCAGAAATGACTTCTGCTCTTGCGTGGGTTCAAAATCAGGAAGATCAGTTTGCAAAGAAAACTTTACATTGTCTGGAGCATAGCGCTCAAGCCATCGGCCGACGTATTCCAACTCACGACCAATTGATTCCGACTGGGTTTTGACAGCTTCAGCATGGCCAGTACGCTCTAGTATCTCCATAATCTTGTTAGAATCGCCCTGGGCAGTCTGATAAGACATAACCAAGTGCGAAAACGCTACAGTACTAACAACATGTTCTTTCCCACTCAAGCTAGCTATTTGCCAAGCCCGCTTGAACTCTGGCTCTTCACCCGCCAAAGTTACTGACTCGGTTTTGGCATACTCATCTACCAAGTTGTAAAGTCCTTGACCTGGATCAAAAAATATCTGTTTTTCTGGTCTACTCTTGAATGTAAAGTAGCGAACTATTTCCGGCGGGATAATCTCTAAGACATCCTTGATGCTTACAAGGTTGCCTAGGCTTGAGCTCATTTTCTTAGTGTCGCCCTTGAGATTAATCGTCTCGTAGGGCACCGGAAATGGTGCCTTAACACCATATACTTCTTCAGCCACTACCTTGCCAGTATCATAACTGCCACCTTTGGTGGCATGCTCGCGGCCAAAACCCTCGACCTGATTCCCCCATATTTTCCATCTTGCCGGCCAATCAAACCGCCAATCAAGCTTTACCTGACCTTTGCTGATATCAGCAGAGTGCTCTTTGTCGTCTGACCCTAGATAGTGGACTAGATTGGTTTGTTTATCGAAACCTATGTATTTTGCGCTGCGCAGACTATCATTTGACTCGTCAAGAATCTGAATTGGTTGCCAATCATCTGACACCTTATAGCCACTAACCCGTGCTAGAATTTCTGCTAGTTGATCTCTTTTCTCAATACTTTCTGCAATTAGTTCAGTGAAAGTACCATTTTTGTACTCATCTGGTGCCCATATAACTTTCATCTCGATACCTAATTGCTTGGTGGCTGCTTGATACTCGTTAAAATACTGGTCAGCATAGCTTTTGGACTTACCATCTGGCGCTGGGATCATAAAGAGTGGTTTACCAGCCTCGGTCTCATAACTCTCTGGCAAGTACGGGTACCTTTTGCGAAGAGCATCAAAACAGTCCACAAAGTGAATATGTGAAATATCACGACCCCTTTCACGCAGCCCACGGTAGATTGCATCGGCCGTTAGAACTTCCCTTGAATGTCCTAGATGATATGGCCCCGAAGGACTTATCCCACTAGAAACCAGCAACTCGCCAGTGGGGTGAGCCAAAATTACAGCTTCGCAAACTTGGTCTAGCCAGTAACGAAGATTTTCTGAGGAGTTCTCAGTCATACGTCTTATTATACGCTTTAAACAGAGTTATTGAACTTTTTTGATCTTGTAGACTATGCTACCTGCTGGTACATCAACACTTACTTCTTCACCGGCAGTTTTACCTAGCAAGGCTTTGCCAATTGGGCTGGAATCGGATATCTTGCCCTCTTCTGGATTGGCTTCGGTAGAACCAACAATCTTGAATGTTTGTTCACCGTCTTCTAGCTCTACCATTACAGTCGAGCCGATAGCTACAGCTCCATCAGCGTGCTTTTCAATAAGCTTGGCATGTTTGAGAATATTCTCAATCTCAGCGATCCGACCTTCTATGAAAGCTTGTCGAGATTTGGCATCGTCCCAATCTGAGTTCTCACTAAGATCACCAAACTCTTTGGCTTCCTTGAGGGCTACAGCAACTTCCTTGCGCTTATTGCGAGTTAGGTCTTCAAGCTCAGTACTGAGCTCATCGATGCCCTCTTTGGTTAGATAATAGTCTTTTGGTTGTGTCATTATTTCTCCTTTAACAACAACATAAAGAAGTGTTACCACGGGGGTACACTCTTATGCGATCGCCTCTTTCTTCGTTAAAACTCACCCACCTCTATCGAATCTACGCTGTCACGTGTAGTTTGTTTTTCATTCTCGCAAACATTGGCTTTGGTGTCAAGCATAAGTAAACAAGTTGTCTAAAAAATCTATCTTTTGAAATACCACGCCAGTATTTCTCTAGCAACAGGCACCGCGAAATCAGCGCCTTCACCCGAATTCTCAACCATTACTACAAGTACAATCCTAGGGTTGTCAGCAGGAGCATAACTCACAAACCAGGCGTGTGGCTTAGTGCGGGGGTTCTTGCCATCAAAACCCTCCGAACTTGTCTCCGCTGTACCGGTTTTTCCGGCCACCCGCACTGGTACCTCAGCTTTTATTTGACAACAAGCCGTACCGCTTTCGACTGTCTGCTCCATGCCTGAGCGCACCAAGGCTACATTCGCAGGGTTAAGATTAAGATTGCGCACAATCTCAGCCGTTGCCTGTTTCTTAAGTTCCCCGCTAGGCGTCTTAACTTGATATAGAATCTGTGGTTTGTATACGTTGCCACCATTGGCAATCGCTGCTGTGGCAGTGGCAAGCTGCAGTGGAGTAGCGCGTAGGTCGCCTTGACCTATTGAAATATTGTAAGTATCACCAATTGACCAAGGATCCTTGGAGTACTTCTTCTTGGACTCAGGGGTTGGTATAAAGCCGTTTGATTCTTCGGCAATATCTAAACCAGTTTTTTGGCCAAAACCGAATCGTTTATACCAATCAGTCAGACGGGCTACGCCCAGCCCTTTAAACTCTTGCAGGTATCCACCGCCTACCGTGTAGAAAAATATATCTGAACTCCAGGCAATCGCCCGAACAACATTGACCGCTCCTAGGCCCTCTGGTTTCCAACCCTTAAATGTATAAACAATTGATGGATTGTATTGATTGGGAACTTCGATCTTGCCACGATCCTGTATGACAGTACTAGCGTTTATAACCTGCTCCTGCAATGCCGCAATTGAGACCAGTGGTTTGATGGTCGAGCCAATTGGATAGCTACCACCAGCAACCCGGTTGAAAAGTGGTTTGTCGGGATTGTTCTGTAAGTTGTCAAAGTCTGATTGTGAAATGCCGCGAGCAAACATATTGTTATCGTAAGTTGGTGAGTTTACTGCGGCCAACACTTGGCCATTGCGTGGGTCGAGTGCTACCACTGTACCAGCTTTGGCTCCAGCTCGCTCCAAGCCTCGGTTTAAAGCATCACTTGCGTAGCGCTGCAACTCAAAATCTATACTTAACACCACATTGTTGCCAGGGCTGGGATCTATTGATGGCAAATACCTTACCGGTCGAGACATAGCATCTACCTCGGCTTGGGTCTTGCCTGCAACCCCACGCAACTCCGACTCGTAACCACGCTCAACTCCAGACTTACCAATCATATCAATCGGACGATAATTTTGATGATCACGCCACTCTTCGGCATTAATACGGCCAATATACCCAAGAAAATGAGATAGGCTACCACCATCTAGATACTCGCGACTGGGGTTAGCCTCAACTGTAACACCAGCCAGCTGGCTTTGTTTCTCTTCAATTTTGAGCGCTGTTTCACGATCAATATTGTCGGCAATTAACAACTGAGGATTAGGTTTTTTTTGGGCTTCAACAATGGTGTTGGTAAGTTGCGTAGCGTCGCGCTGTAGTACTGACGCCAAAACAGCCGTTTGAGCCTCCAGCTCCCTTCGATCACGAGGCAGTAAGTGAATCGCAGCCACTACATCGAAGTTCGCTGTATTGCGTACTAGAAGCGCTCCATTGCGGTCATAAATTGCGCCCCTGGGCGCCACCAGAGTTTCTACTCGTACGCGATTGGAAGTAGCTTGACTACGGTAAGCTTCAGCATGAGATATTTGCATCTGGCCTAAACGGATTAACAGAGCTCCGCCCACCACCACTAGTAAGACAGCAGTCATAGCTATAAAACTACGGCTTAGTTTTGGTTCTTGAGCTGGTTGCTCGGAGCTACCTGACAACAGTACATGGGCCCAGTCTTCGCTACTACGAATAGTTTGCTCCTTCTTACCATGGCGAACCTGTTTGACTGATTTGTTACGAAAATATCGATCCATCTATTTAACAATACGGCGACGTGGCTTCCACAGGACACCACTTTTCATTTTATCTGTAAGAGCCGTAACTCCCATAATCACTGTGATCACTATCCCATAACTTACAAGTGCACCAACCAACTGCAGGCCTATAATGCGTGTAAGTTCTATCCAGCTCTGCGTTTCAACTACATTGAGGCTAGGCAGAACCCTGACCAATCCATAAATTAATACAAAGACCAAACACAAACATATATCAACCAAGCGTCGATTTACACTATCAAAACTGTCTCGTACAAGTCGACCAACCAATACTATTGTGATAGCAAATACCATATGTAGGCCGAAATCTCCCCCCGCATAGTAATCTAGTAGCAAGCCAAGTAGCACTGCCATAATCAATTGGCTATCAAAATCAAGTAATTCACTAATTGAAACCAAAGCGACTATCCAAAAACCAGCCCAAAAACTACCAAAGGTGGCTGCCACACTGACTTGAAGCGTCGCTACTACTAAGCCAACCAATGCTCCTAGCGCAAGCATCATTGCTGTAAACCACGGATTACAAATACCAATTCGGCTCGGCTCGGATCGACCAATCCATGAACTTGAGCACTCTGGAAGACTGCATTGTCGGCGCGGTTGACTTGTTGGATCTGGCCAATCAGTAACCCCTTGGGTACCAGCTCAGATCCTGCGGTGATTACAAATTCACCTACCCCGAGTACTTCGGATTGTGCTACCTTCTCATACAGCAACCCACTGCCCAACTGGCCTCGTATAATACCTTGTGATCGCCCATCTTGACCAAGTGCCCGAATCCTAAACTCAGGGTCACTAACCATGAATATGCGGCTACTAAAATCATTGACCTCGTCGATTGTACCTATAAAGATCCCATTGCTAAGTACTGCCATGCCTTTTTTGATACCACTGCTACTACCACGATCAATACTAAGATAGCGACGCACTGCATCAGGGTCTGAGCCAACTACCCGCGCGGCTACTAAATCATACTGTTTAGTATCCGTGAACTGTAGCTGAGCTCGCAATTGATCGTTCTCCTTGGCAACTTCTTTTAGAGATGCCAGTTGCTTTTTGAGATCAATAATTTCAATTGCCTGCTGAGCGTTTGTTCGCGACAGCGTATTTGCACTTTTGAACAACTCCACACTATCGCCTATCTGGATACTAAGGCCATGCAAACCACGCCCAATAGGGTTAAATACTTGATCGTGCACTATTCGAAAGGGCCACCAAGCTCCAAACCTAAAAATTATCAGTATCAGCAAAGCTATGGCGCTGGTAACAAGTATGCTTGGTAGTAATTGACGTCGCATCAGTTACTGCCCCTACCGCGGTGCCTTTTCGTATTGAGTTGGCACCAGTATGTCCTTGAGACGGTCAATATCCTCTAGTACCACTCCCGTCCCGCGCACTACCGCAGTAAGTGGGTCGCTAGAGATGTGCACTGGCATCTTAGTTTGCTGGCTAATCAAAACATCAAGACCTCTTAGCAAGGCCCCACCACCAGCCAGATAAACTCCTTTGTCCATAATATCGGCTATTAGTTCTGGTGGTGTTTCTTCGAGGGTAATCTTGACGCTATCAACAATTTGGCGGACACTGCGTGCCAAAGCCTTGCGCACTTGATCTGAATCAATGATCATCTCTTTTGGCAGGCCGGTCACCATGTCACGTCCGCGAATCGGAGCCTCTAGCTGCTTTTCTAGCTTGGCAGCCGAGCCAATTGCGATTTTGATGTTTTCGGCGGTGCGCTCTCCTACCTGTAAGTTCAACTCGTTTTTGGCATATTGAACGATATCGTTGGTAAGCTCATCCCCGGCAATTCGCAGTGATCGACTAGCCACAATGCCACCAAGACTTATCACCGCAACTTCGCTGGTACCACCACCAATATCAACAATCATGCTTCCAGCGGCATCATGAACTTCCAAACCACTACCTATGGCGGCGGCCATAGGCTCTTCAATTAAGAACGCTTGCCGAGCACCAGCATTGACTGTGGCATCTTCGACGGCACGTTTTTCCACCTCTGTTACGCCTGAAGGAATACCCACTACAACTCTTGGTCTTGGAAACAACACAAAACTTTGCTTATGAACTTTTTCTATAAAGTAACTTAGCATGTGCTCAGTGATCTCAAAGTCACTCACCACCCCATCTACTAGTGGACGTGTTGCTACAATGTTGGCAGGAGTCTTACCTACCATACGTTTGGCTTCTTCGCCAATTGCCAGTATTTGCTTGTTCTTGGTATTAATAGCCACCACCGAGGGCTCATTCACAACTATACCCTGGCCTTTGACATATACCAGCGTGTTGGCAGTACCAAGGTCTATCCCAATATCATGGGAGAATTTTCCGAGCATTCCACTAATCATATGATCTAGTGTAGCAAGCCTTTGCGGCCACGACCAGGCTCAAGCGGCTAAAACCACGATTATTATTGCATTGATTGTTAGCGCAACCGCGTTATATCAACAATGGTAACGATGATAATTAGGGCAAATAGTAGTACAAAGCCAGCCAAATGTATAAGTTGTTCATGACGTGGTTTGATACGCACCCCTATACGTTGCAGTGTCATCACAAACTCGCGTCCACCATCGAGTGCTGGGATCGGTAAACTATTGATTAGAGCTAGTGAAAGCGATAGAGCCGCTATCAAACTAAGGCTATACCGCCAGTCAAAACGCAATAGTTGAGCAAAGATGGAAGTAATACCAATTGGTCCAGCCACTTGGTCACTTACCTGACCGCGCGTAAACAATCCAACTACCAGTGCCCCAAATCCTGCCAGTGTCAGCCAGAGCAAACGAATCACCACCACAACTGCCGCGATTGGTGCTTGCCACCACGGATAACTCACGTATGTCTCACGCTCCGCAACAACTCCTAGTACGCCAGATTTAGTATCATTGCCAAGTGTTGCCACCAAACCTTGTTCTGAGCTACCTCGCTTGATAACCAACTGTACATTCTGCCCAGCTCGGTCACGCAAATATTGTGAAAACTCTGCTTGACTTGAAAAAGTCTCACCATTGACCGATATAATTTGGTCGTTCTCTTTGACTCCAGCAACCGCAGCCGCACTGTTTTTGGTGACACCGTAGACCAACATTCCTGTGGAAGTATTAATAGTTGGTTGTACTGGTCCAAAGCTTGGCGGTGAGAATGGCAAAATCTGTGGCATACCTACTACCAGTAAGAAGGTAAATATGATGTAAGCCACTGCCAGATTGACACTTACTCCTGCCATTACAATCTTTGACTTCGTCTTATAGCTTTGGGCGGCAAAACTATCAGAATCTTTGTTCTCACCATCTTCACCCTTCAGTCTTACAAAGCCACCAATCGGCAAGAGATTGAAGCTATAGCGAGTCTTGTTACGGGTCTTTGAAAACAAGCGTGGCGGAAAACCGATGCCAAATTCTAGCACACGTACTCCATTGCGACGAGCTACCAAAAAGTGTCCAAGCTCATGCACCATCACCAAGCCAAAAAATACTAATACTACAACAATGATACTAATGATCACTTAGTGCCCCCAAAGCGTCGTTGACGACTTTGAAAGTCAGTTAACACATCATCTAGTAACTGTTCATCAAATGCCGGCCAATGCTGATCCACAAATCTAAACTCCGCATAAGCACTGTCCCAAAGCAAGAAGTTGCTAAGTCGCTGCTCGCCAGATGTACGCACTATATAGTCAACCGGCGGAAGCTCAGGATGAAACAAGTGATCGCGAACTACATCAGGCGAGATTGCCTCGGCATCTAGCCCGGAGTTGATTATTCGTTTTACTGCTTCAGCAACTTCTTGCTGACCACCATAGTTGAAACAAAGATTGATTGTGCCCTTGGTGTTGTCTTTGGTCTTTTCGGTGGTGTTATCAATCGCCTCAATAAGTTTGGGGCTCAGCCGATCACGTAAACCAGAGAAAACTATTTTGATACCCTTGTCAGACAATTCCTTGAGGTCACGAGTAAAAATCTTCAAGGCTAAATCCATCAAGTAGTCCACCTCTTCCGACTCTCGCTTCCAATTCTCAGTTGAGAATATATAGGCCGATACTACCTCGATACCACGGTCAAAACATAGTTCCGAGATCTTCTTGAGGTTGTCGTAGCCTTTGCGATGCCCTTGCAATTTAGGCATACCATGCTCAGCCGCCCAACGTCGATTACCGTCTAGGATGAAGCCGATATGTTGGGGGAGTTGGGCAGTTTGCGTCATGAGCCTCACTTAGACTGTCATTAGTTCGGATTCTTTAGTCTGAACCTGTGTAGTAATCTTAGCCTGGTATTCGTCAATCAACTTATTTAGTTCTTTTTCCAGGCCTTTCAACTGATCCGGAGTAGAACCATCAGATTTCTTGGCCTGTGCAAGCACCTCATGACGGATATTGCGCAGACTAATGTTGCAGGCTTCAGCTTTTTGACCAATCAACTTCTTGAGTTGCAAGCGTGACTCTTCGGACAACGATGGTATGGCAATACGAATTACATGTCCATCATTGCTGGGATTTAGCCCAAGGTTTTGATCTTCGCGTAGAGCCTTCTCGATAGGTGCAAGTTGTCCATGATCCCAAGGTTGGATTTGAATAGTCTTGGGATCGGGGGCAGAAATAGTAGCAACACCCTTGAGTGGCATAGTCTGTCCATACACATTAACTTTGATATTCTCTACTAGCCCAGGATGTGCACGCCCAGAGCGCACGCCAACCAATTCACCTTCAAAAAATTCCAAAGCCCCATCAAACTTGTCGCGGGCTGATTTGAGTAATTGTGTGTTATCCATTGTTAAATCAAGTATACCCGTCTCAGCGCTTACTCGCCAGCCAACTCCATACGATTAAAACGGCGAATTACAATGTTTTCACCAATCTTGGCTACCAAGTTGGTACGTAGCTGTTCAATTGTCAGGTCTGGATCCTTGACAAATGTTTGATCCAAAAGACATACCTCGCCGTAAAACTTGCTAAGCTTACCCTCGACAATCTTGTCGAGGTGTTCGGCAGGCTTACCAGACTCGGTCAGCTCATCTGTAATCAGTTGTTTCTCTTTGTCGACTACTTCAGCCGGGACTGATTCACGATCAAGGTAGAGCGGGTTGGCAGCTGCGATGTGCATAGCCACATCGTGAGCAAAGCCCTTAAAGTCATCGGTACGAGCCACAAAGTCAGTCTCTGAATTGATTTCAACTAATACGCCAATCTTACCGCCATGAACGTAGGCTTCTACCACGCCAGCACTTGCTTCTCGATCTGATTTCTTCTCCGCCTTGGCAATACCTTTGACTCGAAGGATTTCTTGGGCCTTGGCCATATCGCCACCAGCCTCTTCGAGCGCACCCTTGGCATCCATCATGCCAGCACCAGTGCTGTCACGTAGTTTCTTGATGTCTTCAACAGATAATGTCATCTATTTGTCCTCTCCTTGATTAACTGGTGTCTCCTTGGCTACTTTGGTAGCGTGAATAGCAGCGCCACTAGCTGCAGCCGCGCCTATTTCGCTGGTAATTAGGCTTATTGCAGAAATAGCATCATCATTGGCCGGAATAGGGTAATCAACATCATCAGGGTCAGCGTTGGTATCACAAATAGCCAAGACTGGGATGTCAAGTTTGCGAGCTTCGAGTATGGCAGTATGCTCTCGTGGCATATCGACCACAAACACCGCCGCTGGCACTACTTCCATGTCAGCAATACCGGAAAATGTTCGTTCTAGCAGTTCCAGCTCACGCTCAAGGCCTGCACGATCCTTCTTACTCATACCAGCGAAGCTTGTCTCTTCTTGTTGGGTACGAAGCTTCTTGAGTCGCAAAACTCGTTTTTGGATAGTCTCAAGGTTGGTAAGCATACCACCTAGCCAGCGATAGGTTACGTATGGCATGTTGGCTGACTTAGCAGCTTCTTGCACAGCTGCCTTGGCTTGACGTTTGGTGGACACAAACAAAATCTTGCCACCATTCTTGGTGATATCTTCGACAAATTTCTTAGCGACAGCCAGTTGCTGGGCAGTTTGTGTTAGATCAATGATATGTACCCCACCACGCGTAGTATAGATATACTTGGCCATCTTAGGATTCCAGCGACTCGATTGGTGGCCAAAGTGAGCACCGGCCTCGAGTAGTTTGTGCAAGATAGGATCTATCTTGACTTTAGCCGCCGGCTTGACGGTCTTAGCCTCAGTAGCTGTCTCAGCGGCAGGTTTCTTAGCGACAGTTTTTTTTACAGTTGGTTTCTTAGCTGCAGTTTTTGCAGTAGTTTTTTCTTCTTGCTTTGGGCTTTCGCCTTCAGCTTTTTTACTTGTTGGCATTGATTCCTTCTTTCTTCACACTTGCCTCGATTCCGGCAAAATAACCGGAACAGGATTCAACGGCAAATGGGTTTGTTAAATAATGTAAGTGAGCTCTATGATACCAGATTATAAGATAAGAGTCAAAGGTTCGGCACAGGCCCGTGGGGTGCCTTTTGGGGCACCCCACGTTGCCCGTTTTGTGGCAACTAGACCGACACTAGCTGCCAAGGTACTTTCAACCAGGGAACAGCCTGGTTGGCCGGTAAGTTATTGGCTTGTTTCGATCTGCAACAGCCGCTGATGCATGCTGACATACTCGTTGAGAGCCAGATTGCGCATCTGGGAATCGGTCAGCAACACACGAATCACCGCTGGCAGATTGGCATAGGCCGCGGCACGAAAATCAGCGCTGCGATCAGTGTCAGCCACGAAGTCTTCGATGGCCAAGCTGAGAGCAGCCAACAGGCCATCTGGCGTGACTGGCTTTTCAGCCAGCCTGGCGACTCGTTCGATCAAGCCATCGTACTCACGAGCTGGCCAAACTTGCTTGAGTTTGGTACGCAGTTCACCACGCTTGGGAAAATTGTAAAGCTCCATTGGTACCTCGGTTGTGGTTCCGCCCGCATCAAGCCCAATGGTGGCTTGGATTGTAGCAAAAATATGATTATAACGAAAGCGCCGGCCGGATCCCGAAGGACCCGAACCGGCTTTCGACACCTGATCGAAACCAAGTGAAGGCTCGCGCGTATTTCAACTGCTTAGTGTCTTTTGAATGAGTATTCGTACCGAGACGGGGCCGGAGCTTGACCGCCCACTAATACGAACCGATGCGTTCTCACTCGCAGTCACACTGCAATCGAATTACGAACTTGGAGTTCACGTACTCCCGGGGTTTTTCGGTCTTGTCACAGACCTATTCCACCCACTACGGCTTTTCGTTTCATAGCAAGAAAATGCCAAATAGCTACCACTTTGTGTTCTTTTTACTGCAAAAGCGGGAAAAGCAGTAGGGAGCAACCCCCGTGGGGTTTAACGTAGCCCACCGGACAGCATCATGTCCTTACGCCAGCTTGCCCTTTTGGAGCTTTGTGAAGGCTGGACTCACACCGACCGTCGCGTAGGTCGAAGTCGAATCAGGTGACTAGCCCGACTCACGCCGCGAGTTGCGTATCGCGGCCCCAGAAAGGATTATCGTGGTTTGCAGACCACAAATCACTTCCTAGGACGAGCACAGGCCCGAAGGCCCGTGATTGCTGGAAGATATACTAGTACAAACAGTGTGCACTGGCAAGCACAAGCTACATTGCCATATCGAACTTCTTGAGTTCGGCTTTGCGCTTCTCGGTAACTGGCATAGTCTGGAGACGAAGTAGCTCTGAGTAAATACCATCTTTGCGTTTGGCTAGCTGCTCGGGAGAGCCTATCTCAGCCACCTTACCACCACGAATACCGACTACAGTATCAACTGCAGCGATAGTGCTCAAGCGGTGAGCGATGATCATGGTAGTACGGTTCTGCATAAGCCGCTCCAGGGCCTCTTGAACCTCGTGCTCAGCCTTGCTATCTAGGCTACTGGTGGCTTCATCTAGAATCAATATTGGCGCATCTTTGAGAATTGCACGAGCTATGGCGATGCGTTGCTTCTGGCCACCGCTAAGTTTCACCCCACGCTCACCAATCTGAGTATCAAAGCCCTTGGGCAGTTTGCGTATAAAATCGTAGGCATTGGCAGCTCTAGCGGCAGCAACCAACTCCTTCTCACTGACCTTGGGCCGTGCATAGGCTATGTTGTCACGCACCGTGCCTGAGAAAAGTTGGGCTTCTTGGAACACCACACCAATAGACTCGCGCAAGCTGGTTTGAGTGATGTGATTGATATCCTGACCGTCTATCTTGATACTACCACCCGTCACTTCATAGAATCGTAGCATCAGGTTGGCCAGCGTGCTCTTGCCTTCACCAGATTCACCTACCAATGCTAGCTTGGAGCCGGGTTTGATGGCAAAACTTACATCGCGTAGGACCTTATGACTATCATCGTAACTAAAGTCGACCTTGTGATATTCTACCAACCCTTTGCTTACCTTGAGTTTCTTGGCGCTGGCTTGGTCAGAGATATTTGGCTCGGTATCCATAACTGCAAAGTAATCTTTGCTATCAGCGGTGGCTCGCTGCAAGGCATCGACTATAAAGCTGCTACCAAACAATGGCCATTGAGCCTGGTTGACCAGAGTGATCAAGAGTACCACGGTGCCCAGCCCGTAGGCACCGTTGAGGCTTTGGAATATTATGACTGCGTATATACCAAAAAACACCAGGTTCAAAATAAGCTGGCGCATAACATCATAGCGATGCCACTGACTGGACTGAGCTTTGGTCTGACCAACAATTGCCTGGCGACGACGGCTAAAGAACCCCAGCTCACGCAGCTCAGTGACGTAGGACTTAACCACCCGCACCTGGCCAATGCTCTCTACAAACCGGCCATTGGCAACATCACGATCTTGGTTGATCCCCTCCTGCTTGGCTTGCCAGGCCTTGCTGCTAAGGTGTGTTATCCAAATATATGCTGGGAAAATAATAAGTAGTAGTAGAGCAACTGGCCAAGAATAAAACGCTATTACACCAAGAGTGATAAAAGTAGTAAGAAAGAACTGCACGAAGTTATTGCTAAGCGTCTGCATAAGCGTGCTGATAGTACCGATTGATCGATCAAGACGCGCCGTGATCTTACCCGTTATCTCGTTGTCATAGTAGCTGATTGGCAGTTTCAACAGATGCGCAAAGTAGCGCTCACTAAGCAAGTTGTTTAGCTTAACTGACATAATGTCACCTATATACCCGTTGATATTACCCAACAGTGTAATTACTACATTGGCTCCTAGCATCAGTAGTAGAAGTATTATGAAGTAACTATTGTCGACATTGCCGCCACCAAATCGAGTGGTTAGCCCATCGACCAAGCCTTTGGTCAGGAATGGGGTCACTAAGTTCAGTAAAGCCAATATCACCACCAAAACCGTGGCCGACAAGTAGAAGGGCCAAAGCTTACTGGAATATCGAATTATTTTCCACATTTGTTTCATAATGACTAGTATAAGCTAATGTTTGGCGACTGGCGACTCAGCAGTTTCTAGATTGCGTTTGTTTGGCAAACCGAGGGCCACAAAAAAGCTGGCCACTGCAAACACCAGTGCAAAGTCGAGACCTCGCTTCACACCATCGACAGCAGCTTGATTGGCAATGTTCTTGACTTCATCGGTAATTGCTTTTGGGATCATAGGCCCCAACTGTGGAGTAGCACCAAATTCTACTGCTGAGCTTTGTGCTGTTATTGCCTCCTGAGCCTTGGCCTTAAAAGCATCGGGAATCACACTGCTGTTTGCTACGCCCGTAGCCAAGCTGGCAGTGAGAGTTGCCAGCACCACAGCACCGATTATGGCGGATCCAAAACTACTACCCAGCTGACGCGATGTACCACTAATACCGCTGGCTTCACCTGCTTGGCTAACAGAAACAGCCGAGAGCGTGAGGTTGTTGATTTGGCTTTGGACAAACCCCATCGCCACGCCAAAAACAATTAGTCCCCACAACATGGCAGCGGTAGTACCCTCGACTGAAATACCAGAGTTGATAAGTATTACCCCTACAACCGTAAGCGCCAATCCGAGTTGGATAATCCGCTTGGGAGTCATGAACTTTGTTAGCACTATGGCTACTGGGCTGGCGATGAAAAGACTGATTGATAGCGGTAACAAACTCATGCCAGTATGGAAAGCATCTTGTCCACGCACTGCCTGAAAGTACACTGGCAAGGCAAAGATCAGCCCTGTTAGACTTAGCGACATGACTGCCAGTGTCAGCAAACCAGAGCTAAACTGCCAATTGCGAAATATACCGATTGAAACCAGTGGCGTCTTGCCACGACTTTCGCGAATTCTTTCGTAAACAACAAACATCGCCAGCAGATATAATCCAATCACTATAGCAACTGGTGTTACCGACAGGCCAAATGGCATGGCTATCTGTTGACCACCAATGCTAAATATCTCCTTGGCTTTCCACCAGCCATAAGTCGCTGACTCAATAATGCCAAATACTACTGCTAACAATCCGGCAGAGCTTAGTGCTATACCTATGCCATCAAGCTGCTTCTTCTCTTTTGTGTCACGGGATTCCTTGAGGAAAAAAATTGCCCCCACCAATACCAAAGCAGCTACAAATACGTTGATTCGAAATCCCCAACGCCAACTGTAGGTAGTGGTAAGCCAGCCTCCCAATATTGGCCCAACAGCACTAGCCGCACCAGCCACACCACCCCAAACTCCAAATGCTATGGCACGTTCACGACCCTTAAAAGTAGTAAGCAGCAAACTTGAAGTTGCAGGTAGCATCAATGCAGCGCCAAACCCTTCGATAATTGCTTCACCAGCGATCATATAACCGAGTGAGTGCGAGATTGATGCCAGAAAACTCCCGGCCGCAAATATAAGTGCGCCAAGCACAAACATCTTGCGTCGACCAAACAAATCACCAAGGCGTCCGCCGGCAATTGTAAATGAGGCTAAGACCAGAGCATAAAGTGTAATCACCCATTGCACGCCCGTAAGATCAGTGTTGAGATCCTTGATGATCGGGCCAAGACTCACATTGAGCAGGGTAGTATCTATGATGATTATTGCCAAGGCTAGGCTCAATACACCTAAACCACCCCACTTTCTGACTGAGGCGATTACTCCTGCACCCAACTTGTCTTTGATAGCTTGTTTCATAAATGCAGCTTATAGTACCAGAAAAGCAGCAATTTTTACAGCTTAAGCGCCACTATTGATCTTGTTGGTTGAGCTCTTGTTGTGTAGGAGAACTTTGTGGTTGAAGCTCCTGGGCACTACTACTGTTCTGACCTGGATCATTGGTAGTCTGTGGGTTTGTACCATCAGTACCAGTAGCTGGTTGCAAACTGTTTTCATCACTTGGCTTGACCTGTAATAGTGAATCTTGGCTTTTGAGTTGTTCCTGATGGTTAGTGGTATTGTAGCTAACTACAAAATAGCCAATTACTAATAGCAGCAAACCAATAACTACGAGTAATGCGACTGCAATCTTGCGCTGAGAAATGGGATGGCGGGGGATAGGCTCCTCAGATTCTTCAGTAATATCAGCAACTAGAGCTTCGGGAGTTTCGCTAGATTGATCGATGTCCTCTTCAGCAATCTGTTGCTTTTCCGATTCTACAACCTCCCCTGGCTCGATTAACCCTGCTTGCTGTTGTATTTGTTTCTTGTTGTGCTGCTTCTTTTGGGCAGCGCGTTTTTTCTTGGATTTCTTCTTGGACATACTGCCCTCCATTGGCTACTAAATCTTGTACCAATATTCTACCATTATTTGCCAACCCATTGCGTCATCAGATCCGACTATGCTATAACAGCTCACAGTCCTTGACAGACTCACGATCCAATACATTGGGAGGTAATCGTGGCGCGATCCAGAAGAAAGCAGACGGCTCCAACCCTGCCAGCAGCTCGACCAACAAAGCCGGTGACCAACGAGATAAAGGTGCTTCGCTGCCAACCCGAGCAGCACTATTTCATCGACGAGGCTCAGACCGAAGCAGCGATTCTGTTCTATGCGGTGCATCACGGAGTTGGATTTGTGGATGCCGAGCACGATGTCACGCTCGATGGCGCAGTACTACAAGATAGTGGCGAGCAGGCACTCGATGTAGTACGAGCAATTGGGTTGTACGTCGATCCCAGCAACCCAGACACAGCGCAATTGAGAGTGATGGACTGCAGCAAGCAACCGTTTGAGGAAGCAGAAGCATCCTTGGCTCGAATTAGTGCTCTCAAGCCACCGGTGCTTCATGCCAGCTACAACCAGATCTATGCCAAACAAACCTGGCATGAATTGGCACCAATTATGGCTCTCAATCATGCTCCAATGGTCTTCGCAATCGTAGCCGTACCGGCCTTTGGATCAGCCGAGGCCGTAGATGTTCGACTCTGGGTGCCATTCAGCCCAAAGCGCTTGAGCCTTGCCTATGGTCTAACACGCCTCCAAGCAGCAATTCACTAGGGCCTACGCCCATCACCAAAGCCCCTTCGGAGCTCCCTCCCCGAGGGGGTTTCGAAGTTATACATAAATTCACTTGTAATGCTGAGAACACAAGCGCACAATACTAAGTGCAAGCGGCATGGTTCTAGACATAGGGAGAGCAGAGCCATGACAGAACATCCATTCCCCATTGATCCGCAGAACATTGCAGAGGAATTGCGCGACAGCGTACTGGAACTCTACCAAGAGTTGTGGTCGCTGGCTACCGAGAAAGGCAGCCTGTTCACCAACCCCACCGACATCGCCCTAGCGGTAGAACGAGGAGCTGAGGCACTTGAGATCTTGCACAAGCACGGACTGGTCATCTACGACGTGGCTACTCGCGATCTCAAGCCCGTCTGGCGGCTTCCCCAGATCATCGATCTGAGAAAGCTAAGCGATACTATCGGTCGAGTTATTGACCTGACAAAGCCAAACGAGTCCAACACCGACTCCCTACCCAACCCCGCTCGGGATCCCACTTGAGTGGGGTTCCGGCTTGTTGCTAAATATCAGTCACAAGTCATTATGTAGACTTATAGCTGTTTTTATGCTATAGTTGGCTAACTAACTAAGTCTCACATCTCGGGGCTTTATTTTTTACTACTATGCCGAACACCCAAAACATCCGCAATATTGCTATTATCGCCCATGTCGACCACGGTAAAACTACCTTGGTAGATGGGCTACTTAAGCAATCCAATGCATTTTCGGAGCATCAAGCCGAGATGAGCCAAACCACTATTTTGGACACCGGTGATCTAGAACGAGAACGAGGCATCACCATATCTGCCAAACAAACGGCTGTGCAATACGGTGACACCAAAATCAACATCATCGACACACCTGGCCACGCTGACTTCAGTGGTGAAGTGGAGCGCACACTCAACATGGCTGATGGCGTGCTACTGATTGTCGATGCCCAAGAGGGCCCGATGCCCCAAACTAAGTTTGTACTCCAAAAAGCCCTCGAGCTGGGCCTCAAACCAGTAGTAGTGATCAATAAGATCGACAAGCGTGATGCTCGTATATCAGAGGTCGAGGAGGAAATCGGTAACTTATTCTTAGACCTAGCAACTCAAGATGACCAACTAGAATTCCCAATCTACTACGCAATTGGTCGCGATGGCGTAGCTTGGAGTGAGATCCCTGCCGATATGACCATCACAGCTGATCTGACACCAATCTTTGAAGCAATACTCAATCACATACCAGCACCAGCCACTGATATAGAGGCACCGCTGCAAATGTTGGTGACAGCTCTAGATTGGGATAGTTATCAGGGTAAGTACTGTATCGGTCGTATTCGTCGCGGCAAGCTGAAGGCAGGTCAATCAATAGTTGTGGTAACTGCCGACGGCAAACCAGCTGCTGCCAAGGTAGATAAGGTGTTCGTCAATCAGGGTCTTAATCGTGTGGAAGTAGCCGAGGCACATGCTGGTGATATCATAGCTGCAACTGGTATAGACAATGCTGTGATAGGTACTACTATCGCCGACCCAAGTAACCCCGAAGCACTTCCTAGTATGGCTATTGCTCCACCTACACTTCAGATAGCAATTGGCCCCAATACCTCACCGTTTGCTGGCAAGGAAGGTAAATACACTACAAGCCGACAGATAGCCGAGCGCTTGCATAAGGAGCTGGAAACAAATATTGGTTTGCTGGTAGATGAGCGCGATACACAGTTTGTCGTATCTGGACGTGGTGAGCTCCATCTATCAGTCTTGATAGAGACTATGCGCCGCGAAGGCTTTGAGCTTGAGGTGGGCCGTCCACAGGTAGTAACCCGCGAAGTTGATGGCGAGATCGAAGAGCCAATCGAAGAGCTTACCATTGAAGTACCAGATCAGTATGTCGGTGCGGTCCAGAGTGAGCTTGGCCAGCGCCGCGCCAGTGCTACCAGTCAGCGAGCCACCACTAAGGGTACCAGTGAGCTGGTATATGAGCTACCTACCCGTACTCTACTGGGTTTGCGCAATGTACTGCTTACCGCCACCAAGGGCACTGTAATTATGAATTCTCTCTCGATTGGCTACGCTCCAGCCGGTCCTAGCTTGCAACAACTGCGCAATGGTGCTCTGATAGCCGCCGAAAACGGTACTGCTACACCTTATAGTCTCCAAACAGTTGAGGCTCGTGGCACTGCCTTAATCGGCCCTGGCACACAGGTGTATGCTGGTATGGTAATTGGTCTCAACACTCGATCTGATGACATGGAGATCAATGTTGTTCGCGAGAAGAAATTGACCAATGTACGCGCTAGTGGGTCAGATGACGCCATCAAACTTACTCCTTATACTGAGCTAAGCTTGGAGCAGGCCTTGGACTTTATTGAAAGTGACGAGCTACTGGAGGTAACGCCTGAGAATTTGCGCATTCGTAAGCGCTACCTGAGCCCTCACGAGCGCAAGCGCCACAACAATCAGCGCTAATCTACTCAACCAAAACTATCAAACTCTTTTTTGATCACTTTGGTTGAGGCAGTTTTACCGCGTCTCCAGATATAATCCAGAAACAGCTGCCAAAGGTCAGGGCTTCGTCAGTCGTCGAAGACGCCCGGGAAGCAAGCGTGAATGGTGGCGATCAGCACTGACATGCTGAGCCGATCAAGCTGCTCGTTGTCGCTCGGTTGAACCCAGCTAAGGCGATTGCGAATCACCTGGAGCTCTCCTCGGATCGCTTCGGCTGTGTCGCCACTCAGTCGACCGGCTTCCAGCTGCTTCTCCACCAGATCACTGGCCTGTGCTACCACATTGAGCAACTCATCTCTCACCTGGGTAAAACTCATCTGATCTGTCATGTCGCTCCTTATTGCCAGGGTGGAATCGCGATGTCCCACCGCAGAATGTTGAAGACTGCAATTGCTGCAACGAACCAGAGAACGTTGGCCAGGCCCAGCCTCGCTCCCCATTCGTAACTGGTGTGACGAGCTCGTCCTTCAGTCTTGGAGCAACGCCACTCGTAGCGATACTCGCGAATGATTCGAATCGGAGTCCAACCGCGGCTAAACTCCCAGATGTAGAGCGCCACTCCAGATAGCAAACAGATGAGTCCCAGGGCGGCCCACAGCCACTCTCCAGTACGCCAATCAGACATAACTCCTCCTGCTCTCGCGCCATTGATCTGGCGTGAGGTAGCATTGATTCTTGATGCAATAGCACTGCCACCTGTTGTACTCACGAGCTGCCGGCCCAAGTGGTCGGAACAGCCACAACCGATGTTGACAGTACGCAAACCAGATGGAACTGGCCAACAACACCACCAAGAACATGGTGTCACTGGTCTGACCTATCCGTACCAGGATTGCCGTGGTTGCCAGCAACAGTGGAATTGTCACCAGCATTTGCATGGTGTACCAGAGTCGCAGTCCCTGCAGCGATTCAAGACGCCGCTCGGTCACCCACCCAGGCAAGCAGTTTTGATCACTCATTGTCCCCCCCCTAGGGCTTGTCAACGATCTGGCGCCAACTATACCATATCTGATAACAGTAATGCGAGCATAAGTATTAGTAAGAATTTGACATTATCATAGCCTCGTCAAGCAATACAGGTATACCTGATACCATCTGTAGAATAGCATTTTTTGCATAATTACTATTGACAAATACGCTTATGTTTGGTATAGTATGCGTCGTTCTTCGAATTCGGACCGTTACTAAGTAATGGTCCTTATTTAGTAAGAGCGATTAACACAAGAAGTACGGCTCAGGTCGAGCTACTTCTTCTAAAGAACTTTAACTAGTACAAAGGTTCGGGCGGAATTATAAAACACATTCCATGCGTAACCTCTATATGACACTTGTGGCTGTAATAGCCTTAGTGAACCAGGCGATCGCTCCTGTGGCTCCCCAACTCGCCAAACTAACTGCCCAGCCCGCTGAAGCAGCTGGTGCCACACAATCAAACTATGACATCAAAATAAACATGCAGGCCGACAGCGCCCTTGATGTTGTCTCTAAGCGCGGTAGCTTCGACCAAGAAGTTTTAACCAAGCTACGAGCCACTCAGGCTGCCAAGGCGCAAGCTGATGCTGAAGCTGCCCAAAAGGCTGCCGAAGCCGCTACTGCTGCCAAGCAGGCTGCTACTGCCCAGGCGCAAGCCCGTGTCAGTACATCGCCCGCTCCGGCATTGACTGGTAGTGACGCTGAGTATAAGTTGTACATTTACCAACACGAGTCGGGTAACAACCCAACCCGTGCCAATAGTGCAGGTTGTCTCGGACTTGGTCAAGCTTGTCCCGGATCGAAGCTTTTGGCCGTATGTCCTACGCTTGACTATGCCTGTGAGGATGCGTACTTTACCAGTTACGCTGTCCGTCGTTACGGCTCATGGGCTGGTGCTTACGCCTTCTGGATTTCACACCGTTGGTGGTAATCACCTCGCAAACCTAGTCAGCTTGTCTGACTAGCTTGCGAACAGTCTCACCCGTTCTGGTTAACTCCGGGACGGGTCGTCTGTTCACAAGGCAAATATTAAGAAGATCTCAGGGTGCTTGCAAAAGCACTGGAAGTTTGATAACTTTGTATTCACCCGAAGAGCTTCTAGGAGGATAAGTTGTACAAAAAGTCGTTTCTTCGTCCCACTGCGGTGGGCGAGTTGCGCAGCGGCGACATGGTAGCTATCGAAGGCCGTCAGTTGACCGCTTGGGGGATCGAAATGCTGCCCTCAGCCTACTTGTGGGCGTTGAGCCATTTCGAGGTTATCAAGGTCATGAACTGCTACTTGGGAGACGAACACACAGTGCAGTTGCGCCTTCGTACCCGAAGCTCAGCAGTCGCTGGCGAACGTCAGCGAGGCTGGTATGAGCTCGAGCTGAACAAGCTCGATCCAACAGCAGAGATCGAGATGATCAAAGCCGTTCCCAGGCTTCGTCGCCGTTCCCCCACACCATCCGCTTCCGCCAGCGCTCTCACCACTGTGTGAGGGCGCCGGCCCAACCAAAGCGCTTAATTGTATATTGAACTCTTTGGTCGGTTTACACTCGGTAAAAGCCTATCAAAAAACCCCGCCTTGCGCGGGGGTTTTAGTCGTCATAATCAATGCTTATTGGCAGACTTCACACTCTTTCAGTTCTTCCGGATCTATTGGGCACACCATTGGCTTATCCCAAGAATCATCTGAGATAGCATTGTGCTGTGTTTTCTCTGGCATATCTCACCCTCCTATTTGTTTTGTTAATGCTTAAGTACTATCGTACGCTTGCCGCTCATGCTTGTAAAGGTATTTAGCATGACAATTTTTGTAAATTAATACACTATCTGTAGAGTCTCCCTACTATCCATACACCACATATGGTGTACAGCCTAAAGTTGGCCCTACAGCCTTTCAACTTGAGCATAATCACTTTATACTTATGTTTATGGACCAATTCAACCCCAGCTCTGTCAAAGACGTACGTGAAAGCTGCGACGATCGTACTGATGACCCTAACTCACAACGAGTCTGCATAATCAACGAAGAGATCAAGCAGGGTCTCAACATTATCAGTCGCTATCCCAAGAAAGTAACATTTTTTGGCTCGACCCGCGTTACTGAGGACAACCCAGAGTACATCAAAGCCCGTCACCTAGCTAGCCGCTTGGTGAAGGAGCTTGGTTATACGGTAGTAACTGGTGGTGCCAGTGGTATCATGGAAGCCGCCAACCGCGGCGCCCATGATGCAGGTGGCCACTCGGTGGGCTTGAATATAGAGTTGCCCAACGAACAAGCCGACAATCCCTACCTTACCCAAGAAGTACCGTTTCACTACTTTTTTACACGCAAAGTTACCATGACTTTTGCGGCTCGCATGTACATATATTTTCCAGGCGGGTTTGGTACCCTCGATGAGTTTTATGAAATCCTAACACTAGTACAAACACGTAAGATTCACCAAGTGCCTATTGTGTGTGTTGGCGCTTGGTTCTGGGAAACAATTGATACAGCCGTACACAAGAGCTTGCAGCTCGAACATCAAATGATTAGTCCGGAAGACCATAGTCTTTATACAATTACTGACGATGAAGATACTGTAGTAGAGATCGCTCGCAACGCTCAAGCTCGTATTTAATAACCTCAATCAAAGACAGCCTCCGTCCGCATATTGCAGACGAGAGGCTGTTTGGCCTGATCACACTTAGCTAGCCGCCACCAGGCGGTCCCAAGACCGGCGGGATGGAGGTGGTCTCGGGACCGACCTGGCGGGTGGGCTGGCAGTGTGAAAGAGTGCTCATCACAGGGTCCGTGGTCATGGACGTAGGCGGGAGCGAAAGCCGAAGAGGCTCTCAGGCTGCCACGGTTGTACCTGTGATGAGCAGAGTATGGAGACGAAAGCTATCTGCCGTCCGCAATCGGTGATGGGAGGTTGTACCACCAGAGAGCAGAAGGGATAACAGACTTTCTAGAGAGTGGGGCCCGGCCAAGGCAAATCCACACTGGTGAATGGCGCTGTGAAGCGTCTCACTTTCGTCTCCAGTTCTGTAAAAGATCTTTGAACACGGCAAATTATACCGGAAAACACATATAATTTCAAGTCTTTTGGTAAGCTACATTATAACTGTATAATGCTTATCATGAATCAAACCCAAGAAAACCAAACCCCTGAAGACACTAGCCCATTAGTAGCTATCCAGCGGCTACTGCCAGAAATTGGCGAAACTCGTGACAAACTTAAAACCATGCGCGACCAGCTACGTGACGCCCTAACCCAGAACGAAGAATACCAGCGCGTCCAAGAAGAGATCAAGGAGCTTTCCACCAAACGCACAGAAGCCAAGAAATTACTCTTAAGCGACAAAGATTACCAAAAGCTCAGTGCCGAGGTCGATGATTACCGCCTGAAACTCAAAGATCTTGAAGAGATACTCAGCCACTATTTGGTAAGCTATTACGAAGAGACTAAACAGACCGAGATAACAGACGATGCCGGCACTACCCGTCAGTTAATTCTCAAGGCCAAAATCGGCAAAGAAACTGCCTAATCTTTTCGCAATCTATAGTAGTAACAAGCTGTGGGAAGACTAGCTGTTTCAGTTTTGACATTTCTGATCTGATATGCTACTATAGAGCGATTATGAAAACCGGCATTCACCCAGAACTCAAAGATACCAAGGTCATCTGTAATGGCTGCGGCAACGCTTTTGATACGCGCTCTACAGTAGATAAGATCGAGGTAGAAATTTGTAGTAATTGTCATCCCTTCTACACCGGTAAGCAAAAACTAGTGGATACCGCTGGTCGTGTAGATCGCTTCCGAGCCAAGCAAGAAGCCGCTAAGGCTGTTGGTAAGCCCACCAAAGCCAAGAAAGAGCGCTCCAAAGCTGAAACTACAGATGTTAAGGCCGATCTTAAGGCTGTGAAAGCCGAACTAGCTGGCAATACTGTCGACAAACCCGCCAAAGACTCTGCTGACAAAGCCGAATCTTAACTAATTAGACCTATCTTAAGCGAGCCATATCCTGGCTCGTTTTGTGTTGTATACTACTATTAAATCTTACACTTATGGATATATCAGACAAAATCAAGGAAACCTCTCAACAGCTTGAATCTATCAATGCTGAGTTAAGAGATCCTGAAATCTTTAAATCAGGTCGAGCTGGGGGCTTGAGTGCTCAAGCTCATGAGCTTCAATCCAAACTGGAACTGTTTGAACGTTATCAATCAAGCCAGCAGCAGCTCAAAGAAGCCCAATCCTTGCTCAATGACCCTGAGATGCGCGAGCTCGCCGAAGCGGAAGTGCCCGAGTTGGAAGCCAGATTGGCCAAGCTAGAATCACAGATCCAAGTGGCACTAATTCCAACCGATCCCAATGACCGCAAAAATGCCATTATTGAGATCCGAGCCGGTGCTGGCGGTGATGAAAGCTCAATCTTTGCCGGTGATCTGTTGCGCATGTACGTACGTTTCTGTGAGCGTCACGATTTGAAGGCTCAAATGCTGAGCGAAAGCCCCAACCCCGAAGGTGGCTACAAAGAGGTAATATTTGAGGTGTCGGGCGATCAAGCCTACGGCACGCTCAAGTATGAGAGCGGCGTACACCGTGTACAACGTGTGCCTACCACCGAGAGTGCCGGCCGAATTCACACCAGTACGGCCACGGTTGCAGTACTACCTGAGGCCGAAGAAAACGATATTGAAATAAGCCCCAATGATCTTCGGGTCGACGTGTATCGTAGCTCCGGCAATGGTGGCCAGAGTGTTAATACCACTGATAGCGCTGTGCGGCTTACTCATATACCCACAGGCATAGTCGTCACTTGCCAAGATGAGAAATCACAGCTCAAAAACAAGATCAAAGCCATGAGTGTGCTACGTAGCCGCTTGCTTGCTCAGCAGCAAGAAGAGGAAGCCAAGAAGCTAGGCGATGCTCGCCGAAGTCAGATCGGTACAGGTGATCGCAGTGAGAAGATCCGCACCTACAACTACCCTCAAGATCGGATTACCGACCACCGCATTGGCTACACCACCCACAACCTACCTAAGGTGATGGATGGTGATATATCTGAACTAATAGAGAAACTTCATGAAGCCGACATCCAAAAAGCCCTCGAAGCCAATAGTTGATGCACCTATTAAAACGACTTTGGAAGTTGCTCAAAAGCGGCTCAAGGCTGCCGATATACCTAGCTGGCAACTCGATGCCAAATTATTGCTCTGTGATGTGTTGGGTGTGGATAAGTCGTACTTATTGGCCCATGACGATCAAAAGCTCACCACAGCGCAGCGTAAGCAGTTTGAGGGGTATTTGCAGCGCAGATTGGATCGGGAGCCAGTCTGCTACATTACCAACAAACTGGAGTTTTACGGAATTGAGTTTTATGTCGATAACCGCGTGCTTTCACCCCGGGTAGAAACTGAGCTAGTTGCTGAACAGGCTATCAAGGAAGCACCACAAAGGTCTAATCTAATAGACATTGGTACTGGATCTGGGGCGATTGCTATAGCTATTGCCAAGCACCGGCCTGACCTGCAGATTACAGCCACTGAAGTATCACCTGAAGCCATTGATGTAGCTAGGCTTAATGCCGAGGACATACTAGGTAAAGATCCTAAGATCAACTTTATTGAAGCCGATATCTGGGAAGGCATAGATGACAAATTCGAAACAGTAGTAACCAATCTCCCCTACGTCAGCGAAGATTACAAACCGCGTATGAAACCAGAAGTTCAGAAAGAACCATCCATTGCCCTATTTGGTGGCCCTGGTGATGGGCTCGATCTTTATCGACGCTTTTATCGAGATTTACCCACGCATATCAAGCCAGGTAGCCGTGTCTACCACGAATCCGACCCATGGCAACATGAGATGCTTACTAAGCTGGCAAGAGCCGCTGGTCTCAAACCTATCTTAGAAGAATATTTGATACTGGGTTTTTCTGGTTAGGGCTACTGAATATCACTAACTGTGATGTAATCCCACAGGACTAAACTATTAGTAGCAGTGTTTACTTCATAGTCAATCTGCCTAACATTAGTAGAGTTTGCTCGCACACAGGCCAGTAATTGGCTACCGCCACCTGGCGCTGCGTTATTTGGAGTACTATTCCACTGAGCTCCGTAGCCGGTCACTTTGGCATCTGATGCTGCATGATGCTCCCATCCACTATGTGGCCCATTGGTATAAGGAACACCCGGACCAGCTACCCCGAGTTTGACATAGGCATCGCCATAATATCTGCCCCAGGCACAATAGGTCGCAACACCACCCGGACTGATATTGACATCTTGAACGTAATTAATACGATTTACCTGCAGACAAGCAAGACCCGATGTAGCTGCACCCTTGCTATGTGCCTGCGTAAGAGTGACTCTTGGGCAACCTGCTGGATTGGCCAGTACTACTGCACCAGCGTGGCTAAATCGCACTACTAGCACACCGATGAGTGCGACCAATACGACCAAACCTAAGCCCATCCACCAGCGAAATTTGAAACCAGACTTTTTAGTAGATGTTTTACTAGTGCGTGACTTGGTAGTTTTGGTTGGCATATTATTTCTTTCGTTTTATTGTTATTTCTAGTTGAGTGTGGCACCTTCACCATAACAGCTGTTGGCATCTTTACCATCAAACACACTTACAAATACTTTGTCACCAGTCTGGACATCATAAATGCTTGATCCACTATTCTTAGCACTGCCGCGATTGACGGCCGCGCACCAACCCAGATAGTTTTGACTCCAGCCGGGCACGCTACCATTAAGTACATTACCTGGATATTGAACAAAGCTCACTGGCCCCATGCCATTGATATTCACAGTCAGAGCACCTTGGCCGCGATTGACATATGTGACCGTTCCCACATAAAGCTTACCGCTGGCTCGGCTACTGTAGATCACATAAATTCCAATTACCGCTACTACTGCTACCAGTAGCGCCCCCATCCACCAGCGGAATTTGAAACCTGATTTCTTAGTTGTGTTACTGACTCTAGATTTTGATGATTTGGTTGGCATCTATGTTGCTCCTTACAATTAGTTCTACTCTTCAACAATTATGACTTTAATATTCTACTGTGATTTGGTCCATAAAAACCAACCCACTCGAATGTGTGGAATGGTTGGAACCTAGTGCTATGGCATTTAGTTGTAATCTACTTACACCTGGAGTAGTAGCATAAACACATGCTAACTTAATATTGCCTCCTGGATTGGCCGTAAAATTAGTTCCGTAACCTGTTACACCAGAGTTACCCGTATGATCAACTACCTGACTATCAGAACGTCCCCTAAGATTTGTACCCCATGCAGTAAGACTTAAGCCCATGATGTCACTTGGGTTCTTAGTGTAAATTCTTCCCCAAACACAGTATGTAGCAGGCCGGCCAGTCGAAATGCTGGTATCATAAGTAAACGACTCTTCAAAATCCACTGTTCCCATACAAACATTGTTTGTGACATTGGCACCCTTGGGATAAACATGGGTTAAGTTGACCCGGGTACAATTGGAGCCACCAAACTGAGCAACAGTGCCTCCAGCGGCTTTACTATACCTTAACACCAGCACACCTACCAACGCGACGACTATTACGAGGCCAGCGGCCATCCACCAGCGGAATTTAAAACCACCCTTGTTGGATTGTTTCCCAACTCGGGCGCGTGAAGTATTTGTTTTGTTTGGCATATTCTGTTATTAATCCTACTTAAATAGTTGTTGTGCTTACTATACACAACAATATTAATCAATTGCAAGTATTTTACTGCTGAATATTTTGTGGTGCTTCGCCTAGCGTAGCTCGCAGCTCAATGGTCTTGCCCTGGCGTACTACGGTCAGTGTAACTGTCTCACCTGGCTTGAACTGGCCAACAATTGAGCTGAGTGTGGTATCGGCATTGATATCTTTGCCATTTATCTTAGTGATGATATCGCCTTGCTGAAGACCGGCCTTGGCGGCTGGACTGTCGCTTTGTACCGAGCTAGCACCCTGCACAAAAGCCCCGTGTTCTACTGGCAAACCATTGGCTTGAGCAAAGTCTGGAGTAACTGCTATGTAGCGTACACCTAAGTAGGCTTTCACAATCTTGCCCTTTTCAATCACGCTCGTAAGATCAGCTTTGGCTTCGTTGATGGGGATAGCAAAGCCAATGTTCTGCGCACCTTCGCCAGCCACAGCGGTATTGATACCAATCACCTTGCCATCGATACTCACCAGTGGCCCACCCGAGTTACCAGGATTGATAGCAGCATCGGTCTGGAATAGGTTTTGCAAACTCTCGGCGCCCTCACTACCACCACTTGCCGTAATAGGTCGCGATTTGCCAGAAATTACACCAGTGGTAACAGTGTTTTGGAATTGTCCGAGAGCATTGCCAATGGCAATTACAGTCTGGCCAACTTCAACGGTACTGCTGTCGCCTAGCTCTGCCGGCTGAAGCTTGGTGTTGCCAGGGTCAAACTTGAGAAAAGCGATATCATTGGTAGGATCGGTCGCTACCACCTTGCCGCCCTGGAACTGCTTGCCATCGGAAGTAACTATAGTGAAGCTAGTGCCACCAGTCACCACGTGTTTATTAGTCATGACTAGCCCATCGGCTTTGACAATTATGCCAGTACCTGCGCCTTGCTGTTGTACGCTGCGGCCAAATATATCGCGCCCGTTCTGAGTACTAACTATACTGACCACCGAAGGCCCAACTCGGCTCGCTACATCAATGATGGCTCTGTCTTGGCTAACTATTTCTTTGCGACTCAGCTCAGTACTAAGTGGTTTACCATTGTGAGTGAGAATTTGTAGAAATCCCCAAGCCCCGGCTAGACCAGCCGCAAGTGATAGCACAATACAAATAATTACAAGTTTGGTAGGGCTTAATGCTTTTGGTTGATGTTTTTGAGCTACAGGTTTAGGATCGGGCATTATAATTCTCCTCCGAATAATTATGTCTTAAGTTTTTAGACTGAAGGCTGAGGCATGATACTTCGGCCATTAGCCTTATTACTTATATCGATACACTCCACTTACTCAGTGCGACGAGTATCAGAAACACGACACTAGCTACAACGATGTACTCAAACACCAGTGACCGTTTGAGAGTCTTGTTTTTGTGATGTATGTATATGCCACCCCAACAATAGGCCAAGGCGGTCACTATAAGTCCAATCTGGCTGATTAGAATAGGCGTATGCGGCACTGTGTAGAGGATTAGCCAGCGCGATACCACCCAAAACAGTTCTACTACCAGAAACGCCCACAAGCCTGCCAATACTTGAGGTGACTTACTGTATTCGAGTATCCAAAACAGACTCACCACATAGCTTACAAGCCACAACAGCACCATCACCAGTACCACAGGCCAGTGCCACTGCGCCACAAGCAGTGCGGCTACATTGAAACTAGTTAGTACAAACAACAGACTCAATATAGTATCGAGTAACTTGCGTGGCTCAGCTCGCAAATCCTCTACTACCAATAATATATAGACCGCAATGCCAATCACCATGAGCAGCAGATACATCCATAGTGGAATGGTTTGGATCACATGCATACTAAACACATACATACACCACATCAGCCACCAAAATGTTGAGCGCAAAGACTTAACCAACAAATAGCTGAAATTACGCTTGACTATCAGGCGCGAGAACAATAGCAGATTGAGTGCTGGTATGAGTGGCACCAGCAAAGCTCCGTACGGAGTCAAATATAATATAAAGCTAGCTGCGGCAAATTGAGCCAAAGCGATTGAGCCCACATAGCGCTGAGTCTTAGAGAAATATTGAGTCAGCCGCTTCACACGATCACGGATTTTCATGGAGATATTATAGCATTTTCTTGAGGTTACGATAGATACAGCCAAGATAAACATTGTGCCAGACTCAAGCCAGGCGGTATAATGTATGGATATGCCAAATGAACCCGACTATCAGCCAGATGCCAGAATTGCCGAAGAAGACTTACCCAAACCAGGTAGTGCTATCAAGCCAGGCGCAAAAACTCCGTCAGCTGCTGCCGCTCATGAGCAGGAGTTAGACAAGCTACGAGCTGCCGCCGGCCAACCCACCAAGGCCGCGCCTGCTGCTGCAGTTCCCAACGAGAAAACACGCGCGACCGGCGCTAAGCTGGAAAGTGATGCCGTCGAAGCTGAAGAGGCCGAGGGCGCCGGCAAGAAGATCGGTAAGCTGTTTAAGGAGCTTTTGATCACCGCCATTATTACCGTTGGTATAGTTTTTGTTATAAACAATTTTATTTTTCAAGCCTATTACGTTAGTGGTAGTAGTATGGAGCCCAACTACCACAACAATGACTACTTAATTATTGCTAAGTGGCCACTGACACTCACCAATATCCAAAATGCCCTTGGCGCCAAGGCCAGTCTGCCACTACAGCGAGGTAACGTAATAGTATTTCGTTACCCCAATGCTCCAGAAACCTTCTTTATCAAGCGTGTACTAGCTTTGCCTGGAGAACGTATAACTTTGAAGGATGGCGTATATACTATCTACAACAAAGAGCATCCGGATGGGTTTGTCTTGAAAGAGAGCTATCCCGATCCTGATTACAAGACCCTAGGTGATGTTGATATGACTATCGAGCCGCAACATTTCTTCGTCAGTGGTGACAACCGTAGCCCAGGCGGCAGCTTTGATAGCCGCGAGTGGGGTCAGCTTGATCAGAAATTTATTACCGGTATAGCAGAGTTAAGGCTTCTACCAATTGGTACCTTCGGGCCTATTACATTGCCTGACTATCCTATCAACTAGTAGCTTTCGGATCAGGCCAAACCAAATTCATTAGTTTTTCGCTCCAAGCTTCGCTCCTGGAACCAGCTTCAAGCTCCGGCTCTCGAGGATCAGAAAGACCAAGCTATTTGAATACTTCTGTTTCGAGGACTGTTCGAAGCTCTGGTACATACCAGAGCAAGTTCCGCAGAACAGAAAGTGAGAACAGTTTGATCGCTTCTAGATATGAAGTCCGAGCCGGACGGTTTTGCTAAGCTTTTGCCAAGACAAAAGCTAGGCGGCCCGTAAGGGACGAAATCCTAACAAAAAATACAGTTTAACTATTGAGTCAATTGCTCAATAATCCGCTGGAGATCTTCGTCACTATGATAATCAATCACCACTCGCCCACCACGGGTGGTAGTTTGTAGCCGCACTCTTGTACTGAGCAGCTTCTCTAACCTAGCAGTTAGATCATTTTGGATCTGCTTGCGCTTCTGAAGTGGTAATGACTTAGGGTCGGCTGTGGCATTGAAGTCACGAGCATAGTCCTCAGCCTGACGTACCGTAATTGGTTGACGCAACATTATGGCCAGTAACTTGCGCTGGTGGGCTACATCCTTGCACATTAGTAGAGCCCGAGCATGACCTTCACTAATCCGTCCTTCGTTGAGTGCTACTTTGGCTGGATGATCGAGATTGAGCAAACGCATGGTATTGATCACTGTTGGCACTGCCTTACCAACTTGTTTGGCGATCTGATCGTTTGATAGATTGAACTGAGTACTAAGCTTGGAGTAGGCAGCAGCCAGCTCCATAGGGTTGAGGTCGGCGCGCTGGATGTTCTCGATCATAGCCACTTCGAGTTGTTCTTGCTCGTCGAAGCTACGAACAATAGCCGGCACTTTATCTAGCCCAACCCGTTTGGCTGCGCGCAGGCGCCGCTCACCTGCAATCAGCTCAAATCGATTACCAGCAGCTCGGCTTACTACCAGAGGTTGGACTATGCCATGGGTACGAATCGAGCTGGTCAACTCCTCGAGCTCTGACTCACGAAACTCCTTGCGAGGCTGATGTGGGTTGGGATCGATCTTGTCCACTGGCAACTGAGCTAGCTCGGCCCGATCGAGCCGCACCTCATCTGGTGCATCGCTGGCCACAAAATCATCAATGTCAGTCGGTATAAGTGAATCTAAACCTTTCCCCAGTCTGTCTGTTGTGCTCATATTTTTTCCTCCCCCTTATAATTTGGCGCGTGTCGCTATCTCGCGCGACAGTTTCTTATAGGCGCTGGCGCCACGACAAAACCGATCGTAGTAGAGGATAGGTTTGCCATGGCTTGGTGCTTCAGCTAATCGTACATTGCGCGGAATAATACTGTCAAACAGATTGCGCCCAAAGTGCTTTTGGAGCTCCTTCTCCACTTGAGTCGCTAAACTAGTACGATTGTTGTGCATGGTAATCACTATTCCCAGTAAGCCGAGCTTGGGATTGAGAACCTGGCGCACTCGCTTGATAGTAGCTAGTAATTGCCCCAACCCCTCAAGGGCGTAGTACTCAGATTGCACTGGAATCATCACAAAGTCTGCAGCAGTAAGCCCATTGACAGTCAGTAGTCCGAGCGATGGCGGGCAATCAACCAGTATGACATCGTAATCAAGATCTTTGAGAGCACGTCGCAGCCGATTCTCGCGCCCTGAACGAACTCGAGTTAGTTCTACCTCGGCTGCGGCTAAGACTGAGTTGCTTGGCAGCACATCAATGCGCTCAAAAGCAGTTTGGCAGACTACCTCAGCGGCTGGCACGTCACCCACCAGTACGTCGTACAGTGTGTTTTTGAGCTCGTTTTTGCCTATCGCTAGCCCTGAGCTACTATTGCCCTGCGGATCGAGGTCAACTATCAGTACCCGCTTGCCTGATTTGGCTAAGTAGGCTGCGACATTGATAACAGTCGTAGTCTTGCCGACACCACCCTTTTGATTAGCTACCGCAATTATGCGCTTCACTCACCCTCCAAGATTAGTAGACTCTATTGTAGCATTGCGGACAATAAACTTACCAGGGGTCACAAGCTAAACAGGGTATTGACTTTTGTCCTGTTAGTTTGGTACAATTCCATATTGTCTCAATTATAACTAACTAGGACTTTCTCACGTGGATCAGAGACATGGCTCGGACGGATACCGTCAGAGCCGATGGAGCCCGGTAAGCAGCAGATATGTTGTGGTTCAAAAGAGAAAGTTCTAACCTGAAGGAAAAACATGATAGCAGTAATCGAAGCAGGTGCCAAACAGTACTTAGTGGAAGAAGGACAGACTATCGAAACCGAACTAGTTGGTGACGATAAGACCATGGAGTTTACTCCACTACTAGTGATCGATGGTGATAAAGTCCAAGTTGGTAAACCGACTGTAACCGGCGCCAAAGTTACCGCCGAAGTAACTGAAGCCGACCAAAAGGCCGACAAGGTCAAGGTGCTCAAGTACAAAGCTAAGAAGCGCCAGAAGACCCTTACTGGTCACCGTCAGCACCAAAGTGTATTGACCATCAAGAAGATCTCAGTCAAATAACTCTCTTGAATTAAAAACAGTCCGCCACGGCGGACTGTTTTTTAGTTGCTACATGAGTTAGGCGCCGGCTTGTCGGCCAAGCGATCATTCATCCAAGCAATTGTATCAAACAAACTAGCATTCATAGTTCTGTAGTGATCGACGTTGCCCTTGCTATCATAGTTGGTGACAGCATAGCGATTGGTGTCATAACTGACATATTGCACCGTATTGCCATGCTGACAAAGTCGCTTTAGTGCAGCTTCGGATTGAGCTGGCAATATCACATTGTCGTGTTTGCCTTGATTGATACGCTTTGGAGTAGAAGTCTTAACAAGGCCAACTATGTTGGTATACATATCCTCACCGAGCTGCTTATAGGGGTTGGTGATGCGCAAACCACTCTTAAGCGCCTGCAAGAACTCAGAGGTATAAACGGCACTCGCCCGATTGGCACCAATATTGTTGGGCCAGTAGCGGTTGACAGAGTCAATACATTCTCTAAGCACATCAGCTCGCAGATTGGGGATCCAGCGATTTTGCAATATCCGCTCGAGTGGGTAAATGTGTTTGTACCAATCGGTGTAGCTTACCAGTACATATGGCCCAAACCAATTGATGTTAGCACCACGATTGATGTCGGCCAGCGTCTGCTCAACATCAGTAACAGGACCAAACCCGACTGAGCCCTTGAGTGTTAGGTCAGGTGCATAGCTAGGTTGGATTTGGTCAGCCCAGAATGCCGCGTGCCCACCTTGGCTATAGCCAGTCACAAAACTATTTTCTGTATTGACCTTTGATTTGGTGGCATCCAGGCTTTTGACAGCACGAATAGCATCGAGCATAGCTCGCCCTTCAAGCTCCCCAACCATATAGTGATGTATGCGATTAGGATCGCGCATACCCTCATAATCAGTGGTAACCACAGCATATCCTTGCGAGGCGTAAGCTAGTAGCAGGCTGTCATAGTTCGCCCAATTTCGTTTGGCTGGATTCTCCAAACTTGCGGCACAATCATCACCGACTCCTGTGGTGCCTGGGGCAAACACCACCAGCGGCATCGGCTTGGTTTGATCTTGAGGCAAGTATACTCTGGCGTATATTGGTACATCATCGCGCTGGCCATCAGAGCTGGTATAGCGGATTAGTCGTTTCTGAACCGAACCTGTAACCGAACCATCAAAATGTTGATTGGTTTGTTTGATAGTGCTCAAGGTTTGCTCGGCTGAGTAGTTTGTAACCACCTCGTCACTGAGTATTTTGCCGGTTTGAGCAACGTATGGTTTGTAATCATTGTTTTGTTTGCTTGGCTCGGGCTGTTTGGTTTCTACTGGCTTACTACGACCCAACCATAGTCCGTAAGCTATTAAGCCAACTATCACCAGGGCTTCGAGCACCAGCGCTACAATCGACCAAGTCCGCACCTTTTTCTCACGATCGTTAAGCTCTACAGCAGGCATCTCAGGTGGCGCTACCTGCCGAGAAGTAGCTTTGAGCTTTGACTTACGAACTTGTTTCTTAGGCATGAAGCTGTTTCTCCATAAGATGCATGGTTATGTTATTGTCAGATTCTGTCACAGTGTCTACCCAGCCAAAACCATTCTTTTGGTAATAGTCGCGATGATCGTGTGTGACAAGCTGCATATTGTCTTTGCCTTTGTTGCGGCATGCTTGCTCTGTAGCTCGTAGTAGTTGCTTACCCAGGCCCTGTCCACGCAGCTCTGGTATCATATATATCCAAAATAAAAACGCTGTGTGACCACTACAGTCACTGATACTGTATCCAACCAGATTGCGAGCCCGATAGGCGCCCAACAGTATTCTATCTGGCCGAGCCAATGCCAGTGCGAAGTGGTGCAACCGATTTTGGGCTAGCACCTCACGATGATAGTTTGCTGGAAAGTAACCAAAGTCAGTTGACAGCGCATCAACAAATAATTTGCGTAAGTTAACCAGTGAACGCAGCTGTATAGGCTGGATCGAAGTACTCATGATTAGTAGTATAAGTTTTGCAGCTAATAATGGCAAAGTTTTCTGGGTAAATCTCAGGTCTTAGTGTGGAGCAAATATTCGCATAGACTACTGATCGATTGATTATATCAGGGATTCTAGATAGTGCTCGGCCTCAAGCGCTGCTTTACAACCCTCACCTGCGGCAGTGATGGCTTGCCTGTAGCGACTATCTGCCACATCGCCGGCCGCAAACACGCCAGCTATCTCGGTAGCCGTACTAGGCTGGGTCTTGATATAACCCTTATCGTCCAGATCCAGCACATCAGCAAACAGCTTGGTAGCAGGTGTGTGCCCAATGGCTACAAACAACCCTTCGCAGGCAAAATTTCGCTTTTCACCTGATTTGGTATCTTCGATTACCACACCATCAACAAAGTCCTTACCAAGTACATCGACAACAGTGCCATTCCAAACAATATCGATCTTGTCGTGGTCTTTGACCCGTTGCTGCATGATCTTGCTGGCACGAAACTCATCGCGACGATGCACAATAGTCACTTTTGAAGCAAACTTGGCCAGTGTTAGTGCCTCTTCCATAGCACTATCACCACCACCAACCACTACCACGTGTTTGCCACTAAAGAAAAACCCATCGCAGGTAGCACAGGCGCTAATGCCCTTGCCCATCAGACGTTGCTCGTTTTCAAGATTGAGCCAGTTGGCACTGGCACCAGTCGAGATAATTACCGCCTTAGCAGTATACTCATCGTCGCCTACCCAAACACGCTTGGTCTCACCGCTTAGGTCCACCTTGGTGACAAAGTCAGCTCGTAGCTCAGTACCAAACCGCACCGCCTGAGCTTTCATCTCATCCATCAGCGCCGGACCCATGATGCCGTCTTTGAATCCAGGATAGTTCTCTACTTCGGAGGTTAGCAGCAACTGTCCGCCCGGGGTGTCGCCAGCCAACATTAGCGTACTCAAGTTGGCACGAGCTGTATAAACAGCCGCAGTGTAGCCGGCCGGTCCGGCACCAATAATAATTACGTCGTAAACTTTTTGCTTCATAATCTTGTATTATAGCAAAGTTTTCCCCTTCTTTGACGGACCAAAGAAGCAAAGTCCTTGACCACGCTCCAAATCAAGAAACATTCATTGTTCAATAGCTTACAATCCTGCGGAACTCACTCGAAGCTTTGCTTCGGGTTCGAACAGTCCTCGGATAGTAGCGCCACTGCTCAATTCACTTTCTTGACTTCTCAAGTGGTTGGGACAGAAAGGCTTTGGGCCGGAGTTAAGACTAGTCGACGCGGCGGTAGTCGGTAGCAATTAGCTTTTGATAACTCTCGTAGATGTATTTGGCTTTCTTGTGGGTAAGCGTACTGAGCTTCGCCAATATAAACAGTATTAGCGTCACACCAGCGGCTAGCAGCGATGCGATCAGTCGTAGGCTCAAGGCTTTGCCAAAGTCGATCTGCAGCACAAAGAACATCGTTACACTATAGAGAATAAGTATTACCACCCACTCATGCTGGTAGACATGGTTGCGAAAGGCGGCGTTGAGGGCACTACGATTGACTTGGTTATCTATTAAGCCAGTCTGGATTGTTTCTATTACTTTAACATCACGGCCTTCATAGTCCAGGCAGTAACTCACCATATCCTCGTATTGATCCTCGCCCGATAGAGGGTTTCGATCATTGATACGGGCCTTGATATATGTAGTCATCTGCTGCTTGAAATGATGGTATTGTGCCTTGGACAACTCTCGAGCGCCAAGCACAATTTTATATAGTGCCAAGGCTTCAGCATGGGTGATGCGGTTGATGTCGTCAATACGAAGTTTTTGAGCCGCCAAGATAGGGGCGATATAAAAGCCTAGCAAAAAAGAGTTAACAGTAAATAGAGTAAGCGCACCGGCGGCCAGCGGCGTTTTTGGTATTATGCTAAGTAAACCGAAGAACACTACTGTCAATAACACAAATATTGCCGACAAACGAACACGCAGTATGGCCTTCATCAGTCAATCATAACCATTATGAGCAGTGATTTCAATCGCGGCTAAAGCTTGCGACTGTCATAGGCCCAATGTAGTAAGGCCTGTCGTTGTACCGGACGGCAATTGAGCTCACCAATCGGACAGGCGCGCTGCAGCTGGGCAACATGGCGCGCAATCCCGCGCCACCGTTTGATCTGCCAAGCATCGTAATCTTCAATCCGACGGCCCAGATAGTAACGGCAGTACCACTGAAACCAACCGCGCGGATCATACTCTTCACGAATCCAGCCGTTTTTCAACCACACGCTCCGCGGCTGACTGGCTCGAACCCCGAAATAATTCAGCTGCTCTGAGTAAACACTACTTAACTTTGCTTTTGTGTACCAGCTGTTTGGCAAGTCGCTTGGTCTATCAGCAAAGTATCCACCCCCAAACACTCCCAGCTCAAGCATTTGTTTGGGAGTAAGCTGAGGTTTAAAGTTGGTGGCAAAATCCTTACCCTCTGGGGCAGTCAATTCAAAAGTGTAATCTTGAAATTTGTCGTGAACATGGATGAATCGGCTCATGGCTTTAGAATAGTAGTCCTTTCTAAAACAAGCTTAGTTGCTCTTTGGTACCAGTACCCTTGCCAAGTGATTGCAAGTACTGATAGATCTTTACCATCGCTAGAGTGTCGAGGGCACAGTATTCACGCAGCTCAGACATGAGCTGTGACTTGCCGTCGCTGGCGCCTCCGAGTACTGTTTGCATCCAGCGGCGCTGGGCGCTAGCGCCCTCTTGAATGCCGAGCTCCTTGTAGCTCAATTCTGGTGCCAACACGGGCAACACCTTCTTAATACTAGCGCTGCCATAGAAGTTACAGTCTGCATACCAGCCACGCATAAACGGATCCATAAGGTCCACCACCCGGGCGTTTAGTTGTTCCAAAAACTCAGCATGTTCGGGCCATAGTTGTGCCATCAGCTCATTGCAGCCCTTTTCAAAACTAGCCGACCATACCACCACACTCCCACGTGGGCCGATGTCGCCGCTGAGCTGCGCAAGCAGTGCCGGGGCTGGGTTGTCAGACTCTTCGTGCAGATACTCACGATGTTGTAGATCAGCGCCTGGAGCTTCGAGTATGTGTAGAGAGTATTGAAACGGTAACTGCTGATAAGGTCGCAAACCATCAAATGGCGGTATCACCGAAGCCAGGGTTTCGTAGTCGAGAAAGTATAGCGGATACTCAAAGCCATTGAGAAACTTCTCAATCTTGGCCTGATGTACCACTGGCTGACCCAGTTTGGTGACTTGTACTTGGCGCGCCTGAGCCGGATGGAGCTCGAGGTCGTCGGGGATATCAGCAATTGCGTTGATACCACGACTTTCCAGCTCGGCCAGCAACTGGGCATTGGGTCGGCAGATCTGATAGATATGATGATCACCCTCAGGCTGATTGAGACTCAGATATATCTCCAGCCATTCACGAAAGCCGCCGCCGCGGGCTCGGGCTGGTGATGGATCGGGCATAGTACTGCTTGCCATGACCTTGAGGGCCTTGTCGATCTCGCGCCGCGTCGCCTCGCGCTTGTTGAGTACATGCTCAGTCACATCCTTCTCAATCGCTATCTTGTCGGCTTCGATCTCGCCGTGGCGAACATATTGGTTGTTGCAGTACACCACACTGCACTTTAGCACTTCAAAGCCAGCTCCTTCTAGCACCACAGCCTGAAAGGCCAGGTCGTCGAGATGCTCAGGCTTGACCTTGGTGCTGCCCTTGATCTCAATTAGTTCCAACTGGTGCTCGCCCACCACTGCTACGACATCACAGATACAGGTGAGCTGCTCATGTTCAAACCGGCCCTGCGATATCAGCCGCTCACCCTGAGCAATTGCCTCGGCTGTCCGCTTGGGCAAACTCAAATATTCTTGATAGCTCTCAAACCCAAGTCGGCGCAAGCCTACAAAGCGCTGTTCCACGATAGACTCAAACAAGTTGCCCTCGTCGAACATGCCCTGCAAGTTGGCATCGGGCTCGGGCAACTTAGTCTTGTCGTGCTTCTTGAGCCACAACCAAGCCGGCTGTTTGAGATACATCATGTAGTCGGATTTGCTGAGTTGCATAGCCATGGCTGCTATTGTAGCAAATAAGCCACCAAGTCGATATTGGTTCGCTATCTGTTGCGATCTGGTGTATAATAGACTTAAACTAACCGACGTCGAAGCTCTCACAATGCTGCCGACAACAGAAATGGTAGCTTATTATGATTGCTCCGAAACCTAACAAACCCAAACTTTACGCTCCTGAATTATTGTATATGGCCGCCCAAGACATGGGCTTGCAGCCAGAGTGGCTCGACTACCAGAAGATCTTTGTGGCACAGACTCCACACGGTGAATTGTTTTTCGACCATGCTCAGAGTCACCTCAATTCCCACCTAGCCATCATCCAATCACGCGACAAATACTTTACTAGGCTGATTCTAGAGCGCAACAGCTTACCCAACATCGACTTTGCCCTACCGCTCAATCTTGCTGAAGCCGAAGTGTTTTTTGCCATTCACCGCGACATCATAGCCAAACCCAAACGCGGTATGGGTAGTCACGACATCCACCACATCACAGATCGACACGAACTTTGTGAGCTCAAATACCCCAAATACATATTCGAAAAGTACACACCTGGTCGTGAGATGCGTTACTTGGTGTTGCGCGGCAAAGTGATTGCGGTACAAGAAAGCGTCTACGGCGACTCTGTGGCCTACGACCGTCAGCTTGAGCGTCACTCATTTGCCCCCGAAAGCTGGGACCCAGCCCTACAAGCTATGGCTATCCAGATCGCCCACATCTTCGGGCTTGGTCTTGCCGCTGTCGACTTTATGATCGACGCCACTGACAGAGCCTGGGTTCTCGAGGTCAACAACTCACCAGGACTCAAATGGTTTCATGCTCCTACTAGTGGCCCAGCTGTCGATGTAGCCCGTCAGTTGCTCGAAGCTACCATTGATGACATGGCCGCCAAACAGCCATTTGCTGGTTTAGAATCTACCACTATCTAGCGCTTAACCTCCCAGCCTGGATATAGACTAACCGGGTCTGGAAAGTTGATGCGATTGGCTGCCAACTCGCGCCGCGACGTATAGCCAATCGGCGCCTCGCCTGACGATGGCAACTCTCGCAGTAACTGTAGATGTAAATGGATGCTCCAACCACCATTTTCATAGTTGTCCCAGTGACCAAGTCGAGCTATTGTCTGCCCAGCCGTTACCCTGCCCAATCCAATTTTGTCGTCGGCCAAGTGGCCCATGAAGATGTATGGCAGCGCGGCGTCGTCTGGTCGCAGTATCAGATAGTTACCATAGCCATGTGCACCGGCTTCTTTGGCACTTACTACTATCTCACCATCACATGGTGCCGACACCACCTCTTGATCGATACTGAATAGATCAATTCCCAGATGCAATGTGCGGCCCTGGCGCGCTATGTGTGATCCAGCCAAGAAGAAGCTACGATCTTCCAGATAGCGGCCAAACAAGTAGCGCTGCCCACTATGACGTAATGCCTCCCTATGAAATTTGTCGCGTAACTCAGGGTCGTTATGATTGGCGTAGGCAAAGTAGTTTTTGTGAGCATCTTGCTCAGTTATATCAGCCTGATCGAGTATAAACATCTCAGTGTTCGCCAGCATACCTGGCAATATTTCTTGTAACATAATATCTCCTATAAGTTAACTAATGCTCTTTTAAATCTATAGATAAATGTAACTAAAAAGACCCTTAACGGGTCTTTTTGGAGATAGTAAATACAGGCCGCTCAGTCGCGATCACGCTCCCACAAAGAGTTGATGTAGCCTGCATATTCATAATGCAGACAGTGTAACAGTTTTGTAGCCAGTTAGCAAAAAACTAAGATGCCATTGTCTTGGGCTTGACCAAGTAGGCGACCAATAGTGCCAATGGGAAGAAGAACAAGCTAAAGATGAAGAACAGCACAAAGCTGTGCCCCTTGCGTGCCGCTACGCGAGCTGGCCAGAAGGCAATTGCCACCCAGATAACCAACCAGATTAACCAGAAGAATAATGACATAATACTACCATCAAAAAACATATAGCCTCACTTTCTATTACGATACTTTTATGACCTTACTATAGTCCAACCGGCAGTAATGGTCAAAGCGATGGCGACAATATCATTGACTATATCGTTGATTTATTGTATTATACAGCGATCGCATAGTATCGCGACCTGGTACGGCAGGACTCCGTACAGCTCTTCGAAAAAAGGAAGCCCCATGACCGAGCCCCAAGCTCCACAGGTGGACGTGAAGATCGTTCGCGATCCCTACAGCCACACCATCCCGACCCCCGTGCTGCGGGCCCTGCTCGTGACCATCTCCGCCAAGCTGGAGCACCGGCTGCAGAGCGATCTGCCCGCGTTCAAGCGCCCCAGCCTCGGGCTGGTGCTGATGGATCCGACGGTGCCCTGGCTGCCGGGTGTGGAGGCCGTGCTGGCCTACGTGGCCATCGGCCCCGAGGGGCACAGCTACATCCTCAACGCTCTCGCCAAGGCAGTCGATCACCACAACCTGGGCCAGGACTGCGGCATCAGCGCCTACGTGCAGATGCACCGCCAGTCCGACGGCTGCTTTCTCTACGGCCACAGCGCCGAGCTCGATGGCACCATCGTCGGTGCCAGCGCCCAGAGCGAGATCGACGACCGCCGGCTGGCGGCCTGCTTCGCGGCCGACTTCAACGCCGAGGTCTGCGCCGCGCTCAAGTTGTGGAAGGAGCAGCACCCCGACCACAAGTGGCGCTGCAACCAGAACACGCCGCGCGAGGACCTGCTGAGCGCCATGACCGTGCCAGACATCAGCGAGGTCATCTCGCTCGACGAGCTGGCCGATGAAGGCGACCAGCTGGTGCTGCTCGACATCGATGAGCTTCCGGGGACCAACGCCGACGATCTGGCCGGGCCAGTCGATGGCACTCTCGGAGCTCACGAGTACGTCATGCCGCCACTGTCGGACACCGTGCCACCGCTCACGCCCCGTCTGGCCGACCACGACGACTTCGACCCCGACGAAGACGAGGACGATGGCCGTCGCGTCTAGTGAGGCATCCGCTTCGAAGAGCCAGCGGCTCCGGGCACTACACCCCGGAGCCGCAGCTCAAGCTAGCTATTCAACATATATTTGGATACCTGGCTTGATCTGACTCACTCCTGCAGCTGTTTGACACCATGGTCAATAAGATCTGCTATAACCTTATTCTTGTTGATAGTACTACCGAACCCCAATAGTTCTTGCTTACCTGCTTGTTTGAGATACACCGTTTGCCAATGTAGCGTAAAACCAGTGATATCTTTGTAAACCACCTCACCCTTTTCGCCCATAAACTGCCAGTAGCGCAACTTATCGTCGTCGAGCTCAAACCAACCAAATGCCCTGTATGGGTACTTACCAAACGACTTCAAGCTAGTCATAACAAATCCATGATATCTTTTCATAACGTTAGCCATTACTTTTGGTCCAGAGATACCCAGCCGTACGATGCATCTACTGGGTTTGTATTACCCTCACACTGTGGGCTGCTTGTCATGAAGTTTTCGCCTACACCACTACCGTTTATTGACCAGCAACGGTAGAGTCTTACCCAACGCCCCGGTAGGTTGGGCGGATTAGCTCCAGTAAAGCTATAGCCTACAAGCCCTAGTTGCAAATGCCCATCGCAGTTGGCATGAGTAGAGAGAAAGTAATCATACGGACCACTTGTAACACACGAGTAGATTGGCTGCCAGCCAGTCATGCCATTGGGATCTGGCAATACATAGAAGATCTGATTGTCATACTTGTAGGTGGCTTTTGGCTTAACATTCTCGGTAGTAGCGTGCTCACCGGTCGTAGTATCGAGGTATCTTACCAACGGTACTCGCCCCGGAGTCCAGACATACAGCTTGATCTTGGTATGCCTGATCTCACTGGTTTGCAAACCACTATCATTGCTGGCATCTTCGCTGCCACTGGCCAAGTTAGTTGGTACTATTTGGGTATTCCATATATACAGTTCTCGCACACCATCGATTAGTGGTGCTACCTCGTTGTCCAAGTACCCACTTGGATTGCGTAAAATTCCCGGGTTGAAGTTGAGCGCACTCTTGGTGGAATCGGAGTTATAATGACCCAATATCTGCCAGCCACCCTTGGTAGAGTCCACCAAGGCCTCGGGGCGAATGCGAGCTATTATTTGTTGATAAGACTCAGAGTAGAATCCTTGGTCTAGAGGTGGGTCGCCCTCACCACGAATTGGTTGGCGGATGGCACCACCATCGGCTATTACACCATAGTACCAATTGTTCTGTTTGTCATAGCTAAAGTCGCCATAGGCAGTGGTATTTAGGTTGTTGGTATTTATGGCTTTAGGCTTTGGTGCGCTAGGAGACAGCTGGCAATTGCCCGACCACCCAAAATCATAGCCATTTGTGCCAGTCACCACAAAGCCCTGAGATCGCTTATCGTTGGGCAGGCTGGGAGATGTATGAGAGGTATCGACAAAGAATAATTGCACCTTACTTGGATCTTTAGGGTCAACAATAGCGCTACTAGTGCCAACTCCATAAAAGTCCTTGTTGGGGCCATACTCGCAAACTATTGGATGATCTACAAACGTCCATTGCGTAGGATGATTAGGGTCCGGAGAAAGAGCGTTGGTAAACGCCACCCCGATCTTGGTACGTCTCGATGAGTTATCGGGGTCGCTATCGTAGTACAAGGCATACTTATAGGTGTTCTGTTTATAGTTAAACCTACCTATTACAATTGTGGGGTCGCACATGTGAGAGCCGTTTTCCCAGCCACCACTTTTTTTGCGTGAGCTAATAGTAGGATAAGCCTGGGTAGTCTGCCCTTTAAATCCATTTTGGCTTTGATAATAGACCACTTCTTCTTGTTGTGGCTTGCCCTCAGCATCGAGGTAAGTGTTCCAACCACACCAGAAGAAGTGATGTGTGTTGCCTTCTTGCAACGCAGCTGCCCCATAGTTGTGAGCCTCATAGGGATTTCTAAGAATCACCGAGTCTATACCAGCTCGACTAAACCGTATAACCACTATGCCAATAACTGCTACTGCGGCTACTAGTACCGCCACCATCCACCATCGAAACTGAAAACCAGCACCCTTAGTGGGTTTTTTTGAGGTATTGGATCTTGGTTTGCTTGATGCAGCCATATTGCTTCTTGGTTAACTCAAGTATAAGTAGTTTGCATAGTATTTACAAACCTGCCATGGAGTGGCTATTGCACTATTGAGACATCTGCGTGATGCCGAGGATGTTACCATCTGGGTCTTTTAGCCAAGCCATTTTCATAGGCCCCATTACAGCTACATCACCCTCCCACTTAAGATCTGGGATGTCGTAGTGTTCAAACTCCACACCCTTACTCTTAAGCTCAGCTGCCACAGCAGCTATGTCAGTAACATTGAAGTTGGCAGCTGTAGCCTTGCCACTGCCGGCGGTGTCGGATTGGTATACAAATACTAGCCCTGTAGCACCGCGATAGCCCACCCCGGCCTGATTCTCCTCGGCTTGCTTAAGCCCCAGCGTATCGCCATAGAATTGTTTGGCTCGGCTCAAATCACTAGTTGCTACAGTAGCGCTGATATCTGCGGTCGATAAGTTCATAATTAATTCCCTTGTATTAATACTCACTCCATCATACACCAATCAATTGCACTAAAATGCAACAGCCCAAAGCTATGAATAGCTTCGGGCTGCGCACAAAACGCTTTTTACTTCTGAGGCTTCTTGCTAGACCAAGCCTTGCCACACCAAGATTGCGGCCAGCAGGCTGGCGGGCAGCAGTGAGTCGATCCGATCGAGCATGCCACCGTGGCCGCGCAGCAAGTGGCTGGAATCCTTGGTCTCGCCATCCTCACCCGACTGGCGCTTGACCCAACTCTCGTTGAAGTCGCCGACTACGCCGACCAGCACCAGGCTGAGCGCGAATGGCACCAGTTTGGAAGTGCTGATGTCCACTCCACACACCCAGCACACCAAGAAGGCAGTGATGAGCCCAAACACGCAGGCCAGCACCACACCCTCGTAGCTCTTGCCGGGGCTGATCTTTGGGGCGATCTTGTGCTCGCCGAGACGCAGCTTGTTGCCACCGATGAAGGCCGACACGTCGCACAGGAAGATGGTGAACACCACCAGTGCCATCATGCCAGCACCGGCGTGGTAGCGCACAGCACCTAGTGTGAGCGGAAACTGAGCAAGCAATGCCCACTGCACTGCTACCGGCACCCGTACCACCCACTTCGATGGGTTGCGTAGTCGGATTACCAGGCGCCACAGCTCCACGCCAGCCACCACAGCCACCAGCACCAGACCAGCCAGGCTGAGTTGCCAGGGCAACGCAATGATCACCAGGCTCACAGCCACGATCCAGATGGCAGGAACCACCCGATTGTGAACGAAGCCATCCTTGTTTGTAGCGATTTCGGTCATCGCTACCTCCCTTACTGTCGATGGGCAAAAACAAATAGCGCGTTTTGCGCTTGGAAGAGATTCTACAATCTATTCAACAGATTGGCAAACATAAGTTTTTTTACAATACTGTGATTTTCTTGCCATCTAGTTTGATCTTCTTATCAAATTTGAAACCACCATCGACGCTGATAGCAGAGTAGTCATACTTTCGTTTGTTTAGCTCATCGTATATGAGTGATAGGTAAATTGCATGCGAGCTAGACCACTCCTTGTTGTTCACACCTTTGTTGAACTCAGCTACAAACTCCTTATCGGACATTTTTGCAAGCCGTTCCTTATTGGCTTTGTAGTACGGATCTTTCGCAGTCTTGCGACTATCAATATAGTCTAAATCCATTTCGTTGAGCATATGTATATATTTGTTGGCTGCTTGGGCTTGCTCTTCGGTGCGAAAGAATACATTGGGCTTACGCGGATCAAACGTAACTTTCTGCGCATAATCCGAATAGTCACGCTCGTATCGCTTGAGTACCTCTTTGCTACCTAGTTCTTTCTCTAACTCTTCAAATATTTCTCTGTTTCGAAGGGTGGGCAGTGGTTTTCCATCCTCACCTCTATCTAATTGTGGTTTGTACTTACTTTTTAGCACTGGTCACCAGTAACTTTCAACTTCTTTCAACATTACTGTATTATATAACACATGAGTAAAGAAGCCTCGGCTCGAATAAAAATTAACAAACTCCTAGAAGAAGCAGGCTGGGAGTTTGAGAAAAGCATCAAAGTTGAAGCTGGTGTTAAGCTCGATGACCTCGGCGAGGATTTTGAGCATACCAAAAATGGATTTATTGATTATCTTCTCCTGGATGACAAAGGCTTTCCGCTAGTTGTACTTGAAGCCAAGCGAGAAGGTAAGAACCCACTTGACGGCAAAGAACAGGCACGTGAATATGCACGCAATAACAAAGCTCGTTTTATTATTTTAAGCAACGGCAATATCCACTACTTTTGGGACACTGAGCACGGCACTGAGAAACTCATTACTGACTACCCTTCGCAAAAATCACTGCTCGATTTAGAAAATTATAAACCTGATCACAAAGTACTGGCAGCTGAAAAAGTTAGTGAAGACTATATTGCCCTAACGCAAATGCCAAATTACGCTGAAGACCCAGATTGGTTAGCAGACGGCAATCAACGTCTGGCGTTCAACGACCGTCATGGACTAAAGTTTTTACGTAATTATCAACTTGAGGCTATCCATGCAATTCAAGAGGCTGCAAAAAACGGCAAAGAGCGATATCTGCTCGAGATGGCTACTGGTACTGGCAAAACTCTAACAACCGTAGCTATTGCCAAACTTTTTCTCCACACTGGCAATGCCAGCCGCGTACTGTTCTTGGTAGACAGAATTGAATTAGAAAACCAAGCACTTAAAGGCTTTAAGGATATTAAAAACGATTTTATTTCTTGTATTTACAAAGAAAACAAAGACGATTGGCGCAAAGCCAGCATTGTTGTTTCTACAGTTCAAACCCTTATGGCTGGTGATCGCTACAAAAGGGAGTTTGATCCAACAGATTTCGACTTAGTAATATCGGATGAAGCCCATCGCTCTATTGGCGGTAACTCGCGTAGTGTATTTGAATACTTTATAGGTTACAAACTTGGGCTAACTGCAACGCCCAAAGACTATCTTAAAAACACCGAAGATAATAAAGAAACTCAAAAAGACCAAGAGCGGCGCCAGCTACTCGACACTTACAAAACGTTTGGTTGCGACAGTGGCGAGCCCACCTACCGCTACGATCTTAAACGTGGCGCCAAAGAAGGTTACCTTATCCAACCAACGGTTGTGGATGCCCGCACAGAAATCACTACCCAGCTTTTAAGCGAAGAGGGCTACGAAGTTAACCGCAAAGACGAAGAAGGTAACGAAGAAATGCAGGTATACTTTAGCCGACATTTTGAGCGTAAATTCTTTAATGAAAATACCAACGTGGCTTTCTGCGAAGCTTTTATAGACAACACCCTGCGCGACCCTATTAGCGAAGAAGTAGGCAAAAGCTTGGTATTTTGCGTAAGCCAAACTCACGCTAGCAAAATCACTCAACTATTAAACCAAATCGCAGATAAGAAGTGGCCCGGCAAATATAGCTCTGACTTTGCCGTACAAGTTACTAGCAATGTCGAAGCCAGCCAAAACATGACCACAAATTTTACCAATAATAACCTCAATGGCACTACTCGATTTTTAGATGCCTACAAATCTAGCCGTACCCGTGTTTGTGTAACGGTTGGTATGATGACCACTGGTTACGATTGCCCGGACCTACTAAATGTAGCCTTCATGCGCCCAGTTTTTAGCCCAGCTGATTTTATCCAGATGAAAGGCCGCGGTACTAGGCGTGCCAAATTTAATTACGAAGACCAGCAAAACGAAGTTATTACTATCGACAAAACTGCTTATAAGCTTTTTGATTTCTTTGCTGTATGTGAATACTTTGAAGAAAAGTTTAATTATGACGAACAACTCAAGCTACCCCCAACAGTTGGCACCAAAAATACCGAAGACCCAGAGGGCACGAAGCGCTATATTACAGAGGAACTCGATGCCGCCCGGGCAGATTACCTCAAAACGATCAAAGAAGAGCAAATTAGTGTTGAAGGTATGCGGGTAGACCGAGAAGTTTGGGGCGAAAAAGCCAAGCAAGCAATTGCTGCAGATACAGAAGTCGCCGAGCTTTACAGATCTGGAGACGTATATGGCGCCGAAAAAGCTGTAGTTGAAAAACACTTTGATAAGCCGAACCTATTTATTAGCCGCAACCAGTTCAAAAAAGCCTTTAAGTTAGATCGGCGCCCAAATATTAAAGAAATATTAGAATTTGCTTTTGGCGATAGAGACAATTTCCAAAGCAAAGACGAAGTTGTGCTCGATGAATTTGAAGAGTTTGTACAGAACGAAGGTGTAGAGCCTGGACAGTACAGCTCTGCTCGCGATGTATTTACGGCGTATGCAACCGATCCACACGTACGTGAACTAATCGATAGTGGACGCTTTGCCGAGTTAAACTTTACAGGGCTCAAAATGGACGAATGGACTAATTTGCCCGAATCCCTCCGCAAACGCATACCTGAATACGCCCGCGACTATGTGCTAGAAAAAGTTGTGGATTAACGAGCCTTGAATGCTGGTATCCAAAAAGTACGTCCATAAAATCATTCGCGATCTTAACAAATACTGCTTTAGTGCCGGTTTCGAAAAGTATGCACAAGTAAATGGTATTAAGGAGTTAAGCCCTAAAATCACTCACTCTATTTTTGCCACCAAAGAAAAGCGGATAGAGTTTAGTACTTTCGTAAATTGGTCATACAAAGAAGCCCAGAAGATTATTATTAAGGAACGCTTAAAACTAGAGAAAGCCCTAAAATCCAAAAACTTAGAGTTTGAAAAGCCATATAATGAACACTACATTTTTGCCCTTCTGAGAGATTATGCTGACTGCATTGCTTGGATAATGCTAAAACACGATATTAGTGCGATTAGGAACGTATTTCTAGAGCCTAAAAAGCATAGCCCTTTAGAGGTGCAAAACTGGCGGAGTATACAAAAATCACTCGACCACTTTAATAAAGACCCTAATCAATTCGCATTTGCGACAGATTTAACGAGTTTCTTTCAAATATGCGACTTTTATTGCTTAAATACCAAAACTGGGGTAAATCAACTAATAGAGGTAAAGACCGGCGAAGTAAACTTCAAAATACTTGAAACCTTTTCGAGTAAAGATATAGAGGAGTTCAAAACAAAGGCCGAGGCCTTGCTAACCAGGTCTAAAAATCCTATTGAAACCTCCAAACAAGTAACCAGAACTTTACGTCAACATCAAAGAGCTAGTACCGCGCTCAAGTATCGTGGCTGGGGTAGTAAAGTACGTACCAATATCAAAACGGACGAAAATATAACAATACTAGAAGAGAAGCGTGATGAAAAGAGCTGGTCTGTAGCCGTCAGAAGTGTAATAAAAGATATGGAAACTAACGGTGCTAAATACGCTACTGGGTTGGTAGACTATTGTATTTTCTTTGCATACGGCAGTAAGCCATTAACAAGTATAGACGAGCGGTTCTTTAGGTTTAGAATTAACGAGCGTTATGATTTAGGTTTGATAGCGGAACAAGCACAAAAGCTACCCGTCTTTGCGCTACAACATATGATGGGCATCCAAACAATCAAACCTAGAAGTTTGTTGTTTTCTGAAACTTTAGGCATGCAAAGACAAAGCAAGTTAATGGCAGGAGAGGAGTTTTTGCTAGTATATTTACACATACCTGCCCTCAAGCACTTGATGAAAATAAACGGCTTTGATTTTGAAACTAGAAATATGAGCTCTTACGAGCAAAAATATGCCGACCCGCTCTTACGTGAGTTATTCGGTAATAATAAGGTTCCTGTTATCACAGCAAAAATTGATGGTAAAGTTATGAGTTGTGCAATATTTGGTGGTACCTGGCAGAGGATAATGTTTGATTTTATGTCTCCAAAAGAACTAATAAATATGACTGGCTCGATTGTTGAGAACTCCAGAAAAGCACCTCAAGGGGATAAATAGTACGTTAAACCCCAATCGTTAATTGTGTAAACGCTTAATTTCCCCAAACCTCGGCGATTTTGTCCTGTATTTTTTGCTCATAAATCTTAAGCAGTCTTTTATTCGCGTCAATTATTCTAGCTTCTTCATCGTACTCCTTAGTAAGCTGTTGCTGTACTCCAATGGGTGGCAAGACTACCTCAGTATTCATAATAATATCGTTATATAGTCGTGCTATAGTCCCTCCTATTTGAGCATTCCATTTTATGCTTTGCAGTACTACATTTAAGTAGGAATTGGTAACTCGTTTTTCGTTGTTTTCAATCCAGACGATATTGCTATCCTGAAAATAAGCTGGTTTACCGTCATAAACAACAGTCTTTCCGATAGTACCAGATGCACTTATCAAAACGTCGCCCTTATTGGGAAATGGGTATTTTGATTTATATTCTTGGTAAACATTCTGTGGAATATATGCATCAGGCTTTTTGCCAAATGTACCAATCTTAAAGAACGGTATATCGGTATTATTATTGGTAGTCTGGTGTTTCAATATTCTTTTACACATCCTAACTGGACCAATATCACCAAGTTTTACAACATCCCAAGCAGGATCAGTTTTTATCGTGGGCTTGTAGATTTCAATGATTTGGCGGGCTCCATCGATGATTTTTTGGTAGCCATCTAATTCAGCAATAATTTCTTTCTGCACCTCAATCGGCGGCAATGGAATTTGGAATTTAGCCAAATCTTTAGCATAGACATGTGGTTGCGCCATTCCGCTTCGCAAAGCGTAAATTTTTTCCTGGTTACCTTTAAGTACCCAATAGAGGTAGCGTGTTAATACCGTATTTTCATTACTTGACTTGACAGAGGAAGAATCCGAAACAAATATTGGCTCTGTAAAGTAGTTAATAAAGCCTGCGTAAGCACCAGAACCGCTAACAGTAATAACCGGCGCCTCTCTATTTGCCTGACTATGGTAATACGCCGGTTTTTGGCCGCCTGCTACGACCGGTACATTACCCTCCAGCAAATCTCGACTTGTAATTGACGTTCCACGCTTAACTTCAGCTACTTCGTCTATAGCAATCATCGGCCATTTTTGGTTTTGACTTACTTCCGCAACAACATAGCGCGAAGCGCTCAGGTTATATTCACCTGTTTTTGCGAGTTCGGTCCTACTAACTGTTGCGACTTCTAAGTGCCTAAAATCTTCTGGAGAGCCGATTGCATCTTGCCCACCTATTGTGCTTTTACCAATAGTAAAAAAATCTTTGGATTTAACAAGCTCATCCTTTAACGAGTTAATATCTGCATTGGGTTTTTCTCTATACTTTCTAAGCAGCATGGCAAGTGCTGGCAAATCATTCTTGGCAATTGGCCTACGCTGTGCTCCCAAATCGAATCCGTCGTTCTCAACTTTGGCAAATAGAATACTGCTCGATTTCCTGGCGCTATTGTTGTCAAAGACCAAGACACTGGTTTTCACACCAGAATATGGGTTAAATACTCCAGCCGGCAAAGAAATAACTGCCAATAGCCCATCTTCAACCAAAGCTTTGCGGAGTTGTTTGTACGCTTTGCCGCTTTGGAAAATGATGCCCTCTGGCACAATAATACCAGCGCGACCATTCTGCTTGAGGTGGCTCATAATGTAGTCAACAAACAACACTTCGGCACGAGAAGATTCCACGCCAAATTTATTATGTGGGCGAATACCACCCCTTGGACTCATAAATGGCGGGTTGGCTAAGATTACGTCAAAACTATCGCTCCAGCGCTCTTCACTAGTTAGGCTATCGTACTCAAAAATCTTGGGTTGATTGTAGCCATGTAAGTACATATTTACCCTGGCAAGCTTCACCATATCACTACTGATGTCGTAACCCTCTAGGTTGCCCATGAGCTTTTGTTTTTCTTGGTGTGTTAACGGTACTTCTTCGTTCTTTTTGCCATCTTCGTCCACCCCATCGTGCTTTCCTACTACGTGTTTGTAGGCACTAATAAGGAATCCAGCCGTACCGCAAGCTGGGTCCAGAATGGTATCGTCTTTGTCTGGGTCGATAATATCTACAATAAAATCAATAATGTGTCGTGGAGTGCGGAACTGTCCGGCATCGCCCTGCGAGCCCATAATACTTAGCAAGTATTCAAACCCATTACCAAGCTCTTCAGAATGGTTGTAGTCAAAATATTCAATTTCTTTTAGAAACAAGTTGAGGGTTTCTGGGTCGCGATATGGCAAAAAGGCCTGGCGAAAGATATCGCGGAATAATTGCGGCAGTTGATTGGCAGTGCTAAACTTTTCTAACGCCTCAGTGTACATATTGAGCCGTTCCTGAGCACCCTTGCGTGGATCCATTAGCTTTGTCCATGCATATTGCTCTAAATCACCCGTAAAGAACGACGCTTTACCGCCGGCATCTTTAGCTTTAATATCCATGTCATCCATGAACTTATAAATCAGCGCATTCGTAATCTGATCTATCTGTTGTTTTGGGTCCGGCACTTTCCCAACCAAAACCTGGCGGGCAGCATCGATATGTTTCTTGGTTTCGGATGTTAGCATTCCTTAATTCTACCCTCTTTGTCAGGTTGTGGCTAGAACTACTTCTTTGCCGGAGTCTCAGGCTGGAGGATGCCAAATATATTGCTCTCAGTATCTTTGTAATAGGCCAGTATGCCGACACCATCTACCTTGCCCTTCGGCAACGCCTCCGTGCCGCCTGCTGCATCGATCTTCTGGATAACTGCATCGATATCTTCTACCTCGGTAGTGCAGACATAGCCGGTCACCGGAGTGGGATCTTTCGGGTCAGGATTGTCGCCCATGCGCTTAACTATGCCACCATCGATGCCAGGTGTCCCTCTGGGCCGGTAGTAACTAGCCAGTATTCGAAGTCGGGCATTTGCATCTTGGTAACCTTCCAGCCAAATACTGCTTCATAGAACTTGGCACAACGCTGCTGGTCGGCGGCGTGGATTTCAAAGTGAACTGGTCGCATGGGTATATCTCCTAAATTATTACTTACTAATTGTAAGGTAATGATGGGCTGGTATCAAACCTAGTGGTAGTACAGCTAAGCTGAGAGTATAATACCCTGCATCACTCGGACCCCAAGGGAGGTGAGTGCGGTGCCGCACCAAGTACCTGAATATATTGCCTTGTCGGATTGTGTGCATGGTGGCTTGTATCGGCTGCGCTGCCACACCTTCAACCTCGGGGTGTTCGACAAACCCAATGAGTGGTTTGTGGGCATTCGCAACAAGCTCGGCCACAGCTACCTCTTCGCCGTCTATCACGGAGGCGACGAGGTCGGTCGAGCCTACGCCTACCCCACTGAGCTGCTGCAGGTTTGTTTGCTACCCGATCTGAGTGTCGGCCATGCGGTGGGCCAAAACTTCGTAGACAACCAAGCTCTGGTGCGTTACTTGCAGGCCGCCGCTGAGCGGTATTAGCCCTGGACTCGATTTTTGGAGCGCTCGGGAGTATACTGATGTTTGTCAATGTACCCACCACACAAGGAGGTAGTCTATACGAGACTATCACTATCACATCCGAAGTCGACATCTACGCCCACCACAGCAATGTTGTCGGCGGCCAACGCGACGTAGTAGTGCTCAGTGAGCACGGCTGCACCCACGTCGGCCACATCCACGCCAGTTACTGCCACGTCTGCTACCAAGTGCACTACGAGGCCTACGATCATGCAGGAGCAGAGCTCAGCGCCACGCTCGAACTCGGCTTCTCCTGCCTGGCCGACGCCATCATGTGCTTGCTGGCAGCTAGTGACAGTACGCTGACCGGCTAAAAGGAGGTCAAATCCATGCTCACACCGTTGAGCAACAGCTGAGAGGCGGGTGTGACGAGCTGCAATAGGACTCGTCAGCCCATGAGACTCTAGATATTCTAGGGTCTCGAATTCGTTTTAATACCTATCTACTACAGGCTTGCGTACTGACCGCTCGCGTGTAGCCAGCAGTGGCGTTGATAATATGGATAAGCTGTGGCGAAGTGAGGGCGTAGCCAATGTCCGGGCTATCCTCGGCGGCGGCAAAGGTCATGCCCACTACCATGCCATCGGCTTGCACTACCGGGCCACCACTGTCGCCCTGCACCACGCGGCCTTGAAGCTCATAGATACTGCGCGTAATGGTACGCGTGCCGTAGATATTGAGTCCCTTGGCATCGATCTGGCGAGCTATGGCAGCGGCCTCGGCATGAAACTCACCACCACCAGGAAATCCAAGTATCACTGCCTCACTGCCCCGGCTTACTAGTTGACCAGCTACTGACAGGGGTTGCCCGGCTAAGTCACCATCGGTGCGTAGTACGGCTACATCTAAGTCAGGATCGAAGTACACTACAGTGGCGTCGTGCCGGCCGGCGGTGTCGACTATTTGTGTGCTACGAGTACCGGACACGACGTGAGCGTTGGTCAGAACCATACCCTCGCGTGCTACCCAACCAGAGCCTGCTTGTACGCCACCGCAACCCAGCGCTTCGATCCGAACCGTCGAGCGGCCGGCAGCACGTACGGCCGCTTGGACAGTCGCCGAGCCAGCCGGAGCAACTGGCTCAGATAGTTTGGGCGGCGGACCAACAAATACCTGTGGAAAGTCGAGCGGCTGAATAAGCCCATTTAGACGCGCTACTACTGGTGGTGCGGCTGGTAGATTGCGATTGAGTGCCTGGACAATGGCCGAGTTTTGAATCTGGTTGTTGAGTGCCTTCGAAGGGCTACCAGCCAGCATGGCTGCTGCCAACCATATCGATACCAGTACAGCAAATACCGCAAAGGCGCCACCTAGTATGGAGTTGAGCTTGATTGCAGCTGGTTTCTCGATCTTAGTACTGAGCTTGTGACCCATCACCTCACAGTAACTATCAATTACCCCGGCTATGAGTACTATCACAGCCAGCGCCACCAAAAAGCGCATGGTAGCATCGTCAAATAGCTTCATGGCAAATGGCGCTACTAGTACGCCGATGAGCAGACCAAGTAGTACTCCACCGAGCGAAAACAAGCCCTGGACTAGGCCTATGCGTACCCAGCGCACCACCACGGCGATTATTACTACTATCAGCACTAGATCGAGTAGATTCATACTACTACTATAACGCATCAGCGCCAGATCTGTGATCCACTGTCTACCTATGTCGAAGTAGGACGATCAGAACGGATAGCAAAAGTGTTGCGACCAGCTTCTTTGGCATCATACAGTGCCCGGTCGGTCTGTTCTCGTAGCTGTTGAAGCGACATACCGGGGCGCCATTCTGCAGCACCAATGCTCATTTGCACCCGAATGGCTTGAGCGGCTTGAGCTGGATCATCCATATCTACAAAGCCATTCTTGCTTAGTCCAAGGCTATTGGAAGTAGCGAGCAAACCCTTGGCAATCTCTTCTACTCGCTCGCGCGTTGGCCCTGCCAGTGCAATTGCAAACTCGTCACCATGCAAGTGAGCGGCAATGTCTCCGCGCCGAATTAATAACTGCAGCTCTTTGCCTACAACCTCAATCAACACCCTATCCGCCGCCGGATGCCCCATAGTATCGTTAACATCTTTAAACCTGTCTACATCTATTCCTATCAACCAAAGATTGTCAGTACCCTGTTCTATACATGCTTCTAACCAAGTATTAAGAGTTGCTTCGTTGGCCAGGCCTGTCTGCTCGTCGTGCTCTAGCTTATCTTCGAGCTCATGGATATGACGCCGATCATGAAATAATCCGACGTTGGCCGCTTTGAGCTTTTGGCGCAAAAGCTGATTTTCGGCTTCCAACTCAGCATTGCGCTGCCGAAGTATTTCAATATCATCTGGCGGCGTAAGATCTGGCGAGAACTGAGTACCCTCGGGTTTAGGCTGGATTGGATTTTCTGGATCACTCATATACTTATACTACGTTGTTTTGCAGTGCTCGGATAGAGGCAGCACAAAAACAACAATACTACTTGGTCCTAAAAGCACGAAGACCCCCAGCCAAGGGTCTTCGGCTAGGGGTCGGTATAGTTGAGCAGTTGGGCTACGACGCCGCCAGAGCAGCGGTCAAGGCTGCCCGCCCGGACTCGGTGATGGCGATGCTGAAGGTGCGCTTTTGGGCTACCACGCGATCGATGTAGCCACGATCAGCCAGTACCTTGAGTCGCATGGAGAAGCCATTGGTGCGCGCCACTCCCAGTCGGCGCGCCAACACGCCGGCGGCACTGTTGTGATCCTTGATCGGCCCATTCACGAGCGCTTGCAACACTGCTTGATCGAGCTCATGCATGCGGGATCGCGACCGCGGCTGAGCAGCTTGGCGCGGTTGTGCTGACGCTGGCTGCGACACTGGCGCCGATGTTACACGGACGGCAGGCTTGCTAGCAGGTGTCAGGCTGTGTGGCTGGCCAAGCCTGGTACGAACCACGGGTGTATGGGCGTTGAATCCCTCCGGTGTTGGGGCCGGTGGTCGCCGTGCCAAGCGGGAGTCGATCTGGGCCGCTCGACAACCAGCCTTGGTGATGGCAATGCCGCTGTACAGCTCACCACCACCATTGGTCACTGCCACGAGCTGGAGTCTGGTGAGCCGACGAATGCGGCCATTGACCACAGTGCCGACCCGCTCGCCAATGCGGTATGCCAGCTCAGCGGCAGCATTGTCGCTATCCGCAACGGCGCCACGCTCTGCCAGCTCCTCGAGCATGGTGATCTCGAGCTCATCGAGATCGTCAGGCTGCCTCATGGGTCTCCCCCCTTTTCTCAAGATTCACGCCGATCTGGCGTATTACGGAACACTTTAGCAAACCAGCCAAGTCGACACAACCATGAGATCAATGCTTGGTAGCTGGCGTGCTACAATAATTGTCTTATGCAAAAGTATTCCGCCGATCAAGCCGCTGCGCTGACTTCCATAGGTCAGTGGCTCAAAGATCCCGACAAACAGTACATCACTCTCGGTGGTTATGCCGGCACGGGCAAGACCACCTTGCTAGCAGCCCTGCGCCAGGTGCTACACAAGAACAAGCCCTCTATGAAAGTGGGCTTTGCAGCCTACACCGGCAAAGCTGCCCTAGTACTCAAGAATCGGCTGCGCGAAGCCAAAATACTGCAAAGTAGCGACACTGTCAGTACCCTACATAGCCTGATGTACCGTCGCCAAGAGCGGGCTGATGGTGGCTTCTTCTTCAAAAAACGCGAGGAGCTAAAGTGTGATCTAATAATTATCGACGAGGCGAGTATGGTCAACGAAGAGATCTGGGACGACGCTCTGAGTTTTGACAAGCCAATATTGGCAGTTGGTGACCATGGTCAGCTACCACCGATCAACTCTACATTTAATCTCATGGATGAGCCCGAACTGCGGCTCGAAAAGATCTGGCGTCAAGCGGCCGATAGCCCTATCATCCAGCTCGCGACTATGGCTCGCACATCTGGCATTATCCCAATCGGTGACTACTCCGCAAGTGTGCGCAAGCTCGATCGCAGTAATGGCGAAACCGGCGATGTGGTAGAGGCAATACTGCACTCCCACACTAGTGACACTATGGTGCTGTGTGGCTACAATCACACGCGCCAGCGACTCAATGCACATGTCCGCCAGCTCAAAGGTTTTGAAGGCGCTGAGCCCAAAGCTGGTGATACCATCGTGTGTTTGCGCAACAATCACGAAAGTGGCTTGGCCAATGGCCAGCTCGGTGTGATCGAGTCAATCACTACGGCCGACGATGACATTGATCAGCTATGGTGGCATATGCAGGCCAACTTCGATGGCCTGCGCTTCGACGGCTACGTGCCACGGGCTCAGTTTGGCGAAACCACTACCATGTCACGCGCGCCCAAACGCGACAAGGCAGACTTGGTCGGACTATTTGACTTCGGCTATGGACTTACAGTGCACAAAGCTCAAGGCTCGCAAGCCCAAAAGGTACTAGTGTTTGAAGAGCGGTTTTCCAAAATGAGTGAGCAAGATTGGCGCCGCTGGCTATATACGGCAGTCACCCGAGCCGAGCAAGAACTCTACATCGTTGGCTCTTAGTATTGATCGTATGGTAGCAATATTGTATAATATGCCAGCTTTACTGTATCCCCAAAAACCCAGGAGCTGTGGTGACCATTCCCCTGTCAGACGAAGCGCGTCGACGCGCCAACTACCGAGAGCAGATGAACCAACTGGAGCGACAGGCTCACGTGTGGATCCGCCGCAACAAGCAAGTCGACCTGGCCATGGCCGGCACCTACATGTTGCACTTCGCGGCCAGTGTGGTGATGATTCGCAGCCGTGGCCGAGTGCGCCGGCCGCTCTACAGCACATTGTTGCTGAGCATGCCCGTGGCTTCGGCCAAGTTCTTGACCGAATACCGGCTCAGTGGCTTTCTGCGCGAGCTGGAGCGACTCGAGCCACTGCTGTTCCCCCATCTCAAGTGCGACGCCCTGGATGGCATCATCGCCCAACGCGCCAGTCCTACTCGCTGAGCATCAATCAGCACTATACGACCCACGGAAACGATCTCGCTTCTGCGGGTCGTTTTCCATTCATGGATATTTTTATTCTGTTCTAAGTGCCTCGATGGGGTCGAGCCGAGCTGCCTTGCGTGATGGTAGCCAACCAGCAACAATCGATACTAGTATCAGTATAATTATCAAGATCACTACCTCAATCGGCTTGAATATTAGCAAGTAGTTGCCGTCGCCCAGATCAAGCTGCTTAGTAATCCAAGGGTTAAGCGCAAAGCCCAACCCGATTGCTAGTAGTGAGCCGATCAAACCACCAAGTAAGCCAATCCAGGCCGCTTCGAGGCGGAAAAGCCGGCCAATGTCGCGCTTGCGCATACCCAGTGCTTTCATCAGCCCTATCTCACGGGTACGCTGCACCACACTGATATACATAGTGTTGATAATACCGAACACCGAGGCGATGATAGCAATAAACGCAAAGGCCGCTACTATGCCTTGCAACACCGCAATAATTTGGTTGAGAAACTCTTGGGTGTCTTTGACACTCTGAGCCTCATAGCCCAGCTTCTTGATCTCAGCCTGTACCTTCTCCAGACTAGCCTGGTTCTGGCCATCCAAAACCTTCACATAGACAGCGTCGTACTTGCGATACTCGGCCGTATTGGCAGTCGTAAGATCGTTGAGCGCCCGAGCGTCATCGAGGCCAATGTATAGGTATAGCTCGGTGCCTGGCTGAGCCGTGACTGGTTTCTTGAGTACTGCCGCTACAGTATACTCTTGCTCGATAGTCTTGGGTGAAGTCGCCACCACGGTACCAAATGGTCCGCGAGTTGCAACTGCTGCCGGCTCAGCTACTACCAACTTTACCTTTTTGCCGATCGCATCTTGTGGGCTGCTAAAGCCAAGTGCCGATACATAGCCCTCCGGCAGCAACGCTTGCTTGTTATTGAGCGGGTTTGGAATACTACCAGCCAGTAGCTGTGGTTTTTGTGACGGGTTGAATACCGACACTGTAGCAACATACTTTTTCTGGTCGTCACGCGTTAGATACTGAAGATTGACACTTATATACTCCCGTACCGACTCCACACCATTGAGTGCTTTGAGCTTGTCGACATCGGCCTGGGTGATCTTCTTGACCTGAGTGACGGCACCCGAGTTACTCGCGCCAGCACCAAAGCTAGGATCGTATTCGCGCGGTTTGGTGCTGTCACCCTGCCCAAAAACTGCCGTGTCATTGGTAACAATCAGCTCGGCTGGATCAAAATTCTCAGCAATAATCTTACCGACATAGGCTTGAGCGCCATTGCTGGCAGCCAATGTCAAAGTCAGTGCAAAAGCCCCAACTGCTATGGCAGCAGCGGTCAATATAGTACGCGCCTTGGCACTGCGCAGATTGCGTCCCGAGCGTCGAAATAGATCTGTCCAGTACATCAGAGCCCCATCCGTTTAATCACTCGCTTGTTTGACCGCTTGATAGCATTGACTGGCGAAGTTGCTTGTACCAGTTGTCCGTCTTTGAGATGAATCTGATGTTTACAGCGCTGAGCCAACTCTGGGTCGTGAGTCACAATGACGAGTGTACAGCCAAGCGTGCGATTGAGTTTGAAAAGTAACTTAATGATCATCTCGCCAGTGCTGCTATCGAGATTACCAGTCGGCTCATCAGCAAATATTAGTTTGGGTTTATTTACAATGGCTCGAGCTATGGCCAGGCGTTGCTTCTGTCCACCCGACAAGCTATTGGCCTGAGCGTTGACCTTCTCTTCAAGCCCAACTGCCTTGAGTGCGTCCAGCACCATCTTGCGACGGCTGCGCCGTGCAACCTTGGCAATCTCGAGAGGTAACATCACATTTTGATAACAAGTCTGATTGGCCTCGACAAAAAAAGCCTGGAAGATAAAGCTCATCTCCCGTGATCGAAATTTATCAATCTGGCGTGGCTTCATTGATTGCAAGCTATCACCGTGGATCACAATCTCGCCATTGGTGGTATGGTCAAGCCCACTCATAACATGCATGAGCGTGGATTTGCCCGAACCACTTTTGCCAATAATGGCCACGGAGCTACCGGTAGGGATAGTAAACGACACATTGTAGAGAGCCGTAAACAAATTGTCACCCTTACCGTATGTCTTAGTTACATCACGGATTTCTATCATATCTAGTATTATATCATGTAGCGGCTACGCTACGGCTGAAGCACAAGTGTTAACTATTGAGCCATGCCTCGGCTTGGTTGCGATCATCAAACAATCGGACGTGATCTTGAGCGCCAGCCTTGGCAATAACTCCGAGGGCTACCTCGCGATCCTTCGCGTTGGTAATACCAAAACCAGCCATCTTAAAAGCTTCACTATCACGCATGGCATTGACATTGATTGCTGGTGGCACAAAGTGTGTGCTCTGCGATAGATCAACCAATATTAATGGCTTCTTACCACGATCAATCTGCTTTGTTATTAGCTCATATGATTGTTTTATAAGGTCCATGTTTTCTTCTTCACTAATCGGTCCGACGTAGTGCATCTCGATAACATCTTGATCATTGAGTTTGATGGTGTGTTTCATAAGATCAATTATACATACTAATGTTTGGTTATACTACTTGGCAATCAACTAAAGTTTGCCGGCACAAGTGATATCGCTCCACAATCCTAGGCCTTGTTCACGCGCAGCTTTGGCAGCGGCTTTGAACTCGGCTTGGTGAGTGTAGGGCTGACTTTGGTAAGTATACTCATAGGCATAGCCTTCGGCCACAAGTCGGGCATTGAGCATACTGCCATCGGGCAAGTAGACATAACGCAGCCAGCGGCCATATTTGTCGGTATCGCCAACCAGAGGATCCACTTCGAGCCGGGCTATACCGCCAGCTGTGAGCTCCTTGGTTTTTTGGCTAGCCTCGTGGCCAAAGCACTGCACTGGCTTGCGAGGATCGACAGTCTCAGGCGTGTTGATACCTATCAACCGTACTGTATGTTTGGTACCATGATCAACCACCTCAATAGTGTCACCATCGATTGCTTTTTGTAGTTGTACATCACCACCAGCGCTAGCAGTTGGTGGGGCTTTGCTTAGTTCAATACCCCGGTAAATCAACAGGGTACCTACTACCAGCAGCACTGGCAATAGTGACAGTAGCTTACGCTTGTGTCGCATTAGTACACCACCCGATCATCTTCTTGATAACGCGGCAAGCGGTGACTGCGCGCCGCCACACTCAAACTCAACCCAACACTTGCCAACATAACTATTAGGCTACTACCGCCTAACGATACAAATGCCAGCGGGATGCCAGTTACTGGCAGCAAGCCAAGATTCATGCCAACATTGACTGTGACGTGTATAAACAGCATGGTAGCAATACCAACACACAGCAAAGTGCCAAACCAATCAGCGGCGCGGAAGCCAATCAGTAATATCTGCGCCACAATGTAGTAGAGTGCCAGCACCAACAAACTAGAGCCTAGAAAACCTAGTTTTTCTGATACCACTGCAAACACAAAGTCGGTGCTATGACTGGGTAAGAAATTACCTTCGCTCTGCGAGCCTGCCATCAACCCCCGACCCCACATGCCGCCCGAACCAATTGCTATCTGAGCCTGTTTGACATTGTAGCCGCTGCCTTGTTTGTCATTGTGGGCCGATAGAAAACTATCTACACGCTGTTTTTGGTAAGGCGCCAAGAAGCGGTAGCCAAGCGGTAGCATCAGTAAGCCCACTAGTAAGACAATAACCAATGGTAGTTTGGGTAGTTTCGATGCCAACACTATTGCCAACCAGCAAGCCACAAACACCGAGGCAGTTCCTAGATCAGGCTGTGCCAGAACCAACAACGCCGGTACTGCCAGCAGCCCAATACTCTTGAGTAGAACTTTCCAAGATCGACTCTCAAACTGATGCTGGCTAATGTACTGCGCAAAGAAAATTATACTAAACAGCTTGGCAAACTCCGATGGTTGTATCTGCAGCAATCCAATACTAATCCAACGTGTCGCACCAAGTCGCGTCGCACCGATCACATCGACCAGCAGTAGACTCGCCACTGCTATGATGTACAGCAAGTTGGCATAGTCCTTGAATATCCTGTAATCAAGTTTGGTAAGTAGTATTAGCACCACCGCCCCGATCGCCGCCGCAATAGACTGCCGGTAGAAATCGCTCAGTATAAATGTGCCACCCCGTAACCCCAGTGAGTAGTGAATAAGCAGGCCAACAATAGTCACAAAAGCCACAGCCACAATAAGACCACGCGGCAAGTGGCTTGATTTGGTGGCTGCAGTACTAGCTGACTTAGCTAGCCTTTGAGATTTGGATGCCAATGATGTACTCATCGCCATCTATTGTAGCAGTCTTGTGGTGGGCTGTCTCGATAGGTTTGTTCCAGTCTAGCTGGTCAGCCAGCGTCTCCATCGCAATCAACTTGGCATGCGCTTGTAGCTGCTTAGCTTGAGCATCTGGTGCTGCTACAGTAAGTAAGATGTGATTCTCCACTTCCAGACCGGCTTCCTTACGTCCCTGCTGAATATGTCGGATCAACTCACGAGCCAAACCTTCAGCTTTCAGCTCATCTGTCAGCTTGGTATTGAGTGTAACCGTCATAGTATCGGACTTAGTCACCGAAACAGCTTTGACATTGAGCTCTTCCGCAATAATATCTTGTAGCTGCGGATCGAGCTGGTTTGGTAGTGCTACGTCCACACTCTCTAGTGGTTGACGCACTTTTATTCCAGCCTTGGCCCGCTGTGCCAAGCCCTCGTTGACGACTTGGCGTACTAGGGCCATAGTTTCGAGGACCTTTTCATCTACTTTGACAGCTTTTGGCCAGTCAGACAGATGTACAGACTCGGGCAACACCATACCGACTGTCAATTTGCGATACAGCTCATCAGACAAGAAAGGTGCCCATGGCGCAAGTAGCTGAGTGATGGTGAGCAAACAAAAATGCAGCGTCTGGTAAGCAGCTTTCTTATCTGTATCATTATCAGATTTCCAAAAACGGCGGCGCGATCGGCGGATGTACCAGTTGGACAAATCATCGAGTAGTTTGAAAAGTGGTGTTGTAGCTTTTTGCAGCTGATACCTATCTGCTGCATTGGTCATCTCAGCAATTGTCTGATCCAGCCGTGCCAGCATCCACTTATCTAGCTCTGATACCTGCGTAGGTCTGGCAAGCTTTTTGCCTGGTTTGAAGCCATCTACCTTGGCATACATCGAGTAAAAACCGTAGCAGTTTTGCAAACTAGCAAACAGATTGCGATGAACATCCTTAAGTGCATCTTGGCTTAGGCGCACATCGCCTGCATTCATGAGAGGACTTGAAAGGATAAACATGCGCAGCGTATCGGCTCCCAAGCTGTCAAATATCTCCTCTGGAGGAGCATAGTTGCGCAAGCGTTTGGATAATTTACGCCCGTCTTCACCAAGCATAAGTCCCGAGCCCATAACGTTTTTGTAGGCTGGGCGATCAAACAAAGCTGTAGCAAGCACATGTAGGGTATAAAACCACAAATGAACTTGTTCGATAGCTTCCACCACAAACTCAGCTGGAAATGAATCGTCAAATTCCTGTTTGTTCTCAAATGGGTAGTGATCTTGACCATATGGCATCGAGCCGGATTCAAACCAACAATCAAATACTTCCTCAATACGCTTATAGGTTTTGCCATTTTGATGGATTTCAATCTTGTCTATGCCAGGACGATGCAAATCGACACTAGCTTTGTGGCCACTAAGTTTGCGAAGTTCTTCAAGGCTGCCAACCACTATCATATCGGTCTCATCTTCTGTGTTGACCCAAACCGGTATCGGAGTGCCCCAAAAACGATTGCGGCTAACCGCCCAATCACGTGCACCCTCTAACCATTTAATGAATCGACCGGATTTAACGTGAGCGGGAATCCAATTGGTTTGTTCTCCGGTTTGTACTAGCCGATCGCGAAATTTGCTAACTTCAACAAACCAGCTAGGCATAGCGTAGTACAGTAAAGGAGTTTCACAGCGCCAACAAAATGGATAGGTATGAGTAAAGGTCTCGGCAGCATAGATACTACCCTGCTTGGTTAGCTCTTCCACAATCAATTTATCAGCGGACTTAAAAAACTTTCCTTCAAAACTTAGTCCAAAACCGGTCATGATCTTACCATTTGTATCAACAGTGTTAATTACCGGAATATCATGTTTTTGACCCAAATTTAGATCATCCTCACCAAAAGCTGGCGCTATATGTAATACACCCGTTCCATCATCAATGCTTACAATATCCGCCTCCCACACCTTATAGACATTTTGATTGGTGTGATCCCCTTGTAGTTTGAATACTGGCTCGTATGCTAGGCCAACCAGCTCGGATGGTTTTACACGCTCCAAAACTTCATAAGTATCCGCATCTAAAACTTCTAGTCGATCCTCGGCCAAAACCAAAACCTCAGTCTTTTCTTCATCATTTTTGACACTAACTTTGACATAGTTGGCGCTAGGATTGACAGCCAATGCAGCATTGCCAGGTAAGCTCCATGGTGTAGTTGTCCAAGCTAGCATGTATTCATTGTGATCTTTTAGTTTGAACTTAACATAAACGCTAGGATCTTCTACATCATCCTTGTAGCCATCATTGACCTCAAAGTTGCTCAGTGGCGTGGCACAACGTGGACAGTAGGGCATGCTTTTGAAGCCCTTATAAACAAGTCCTTTATCGTAAATGGTCTTAAACACCCACCAGACACTTTCCATATAATCATCATCGAGTGTGGCATAGACATTATCTGGATCATTCCATCGGCCCAGGCGTTCGTAGAGATTATCAAAATCTTTCTTGTGACGAAATACAATCTCTCGACAGGCTTTGTTAAAATTATCGATACCGAATTTGATAATGTCCTGCTTGTCGCTAAACGCGTGCTCTTTTTCAACCAGATTCTCAATTGGCAGCCCATGCGTATCACAACCCGTACGGCGCGGTACATAATAACCTTGCATAGTTTTGTAGCGAGCCACTGAGTCCTTGATGGTGCTTTGTTCCACATGACCATAGTGTGGTGTGCCAGAAGTAAAAGGTGGACCATCATAAAAACGAAAACGCGGACCACCCTTGCGATTTTCAATGCTCTTTTCAAACAGGCCTTCTTGGGCCCAGAGCTTGATCATGGCTTCTTCATCGAGGGCTTTTGTTGATTTGGGAGCTTCTTTGCTCATATATGTTTCCTTATTTAACAAAAAACACCGCAACATTTGCGGCGTCAGAGCTCGCCATGGAGGCGAACGGTACCATCTGACTTCCCCTGTGGGGAAACTTAATCAACTAGCCATAACGGGGCTTTGTCCGGCAGATTCTAATCTCCAAGTTGGATTTCTTTCTGCGACGCTTCACCTTTAGGCGAACTTGTGGGTGATAGCCACTCGCGCTGATTGCACGTCTTTACTGATCAATACTATATCCTAAAGTAACTAAGTTGTAAAGCTAGATATAACCCAAGCTATGACTAATCTCAGCAGCACTCGGCAAATGAGTGCGCCAACTGGCCACCGGTGCACCATCATCACGTGTCACTACTACTGTCCCAGGATTGGTTACGTCGTACAACCGGGCCTTGGCTTGAGCATCAGCGGTATTGAGGTCGAGTCGAGTAATCGCTAGGTGGCGTTGTTCAAGCTCTACCTTGAGACGTTGCCAAGCCGAGTCAACCTCGGTCTTACGATCGGCAAATAGTAGTATCTTCATACCACTTATGCTAATGCATTACTGTTTGTCTTGCAAATTGCGCAGTCGAGTCAGCTCGGCCTCAAAACTGCCCAAGTCGCTAAAGCTGCGGTAAACACTGGCAAATCTAACGTAAGCAACATCATCGGCTTTGATTAAATGCTGCATTACCAACTCCCCAATCATCGTGCTTTGTACTTCCACTTCACCACTATTACGCAACTGTGTCACAATGCCATCTATGAGAGTATGAATCTTTTCAGCTGGCAAAGGCCTTTTCTCGAAGGCTCGGAATACCCCACCAGCTACCTTATTGCGATCAAAGTTCTCACGACGACCGTCTTTTTTGACCACCATAAGGTGAGCCGGCTCAATTCGTTCATAAGTAGTAAATCGATGTCCACAAGCCAAACACTGTCGTCGACGCCGAATACCTGATAACTCGGTGTTGCTGTCGCGAGACTCTACTACCTTACTGTCGGATTTATGACAGTCGGGACAGCGCACTAACTCCTCCTATAACTTCTTGCGAATAAACGCAGGAATGTCATCGTCGTCGTTCGTTTTCTTGCCACGACCAAGCTTGAGGCCACGGCGCAAGAAGGCTGGTTTGTCGTAATCGTCTTTGGACTGTTCTGGAGCTGGTGCCTCTGTAGCCCGTTCTACCATGGGCTCAACTGGTCTAGGCGCTGGCTGACTTTCATTGTCAAAAACTGACTCATCCAAAGAAAACTCTACCTCTTCACGCTCTGGAGTTTCAGTTTCGGTCTCGATTGTTTCTGTAGCCACTTCCAGCTCTGGCTCCACCGGCTCAGCGACAGGTGGTTCAGATGATATCAATGGTTCTGACTGATCTGTCTCGTAGACAGGACGATCTTGCGAACGTGATAAGAATGGTATGAATGATTTATGCTCAGATTCAGCTTTTTCAGCTACTTCTACGCTAGGCTCCGGTTCTGGAGATGGTTGCTTTTCGGAAGCATCTACCATATCGCCGACTGTCACCGAACGCAAATCTTTGCGACTTAGCTCGTCACTTGGTTTTTCCGAGTTAGGTGTGCCGTCATCAAATCCAGTAGCAACCAAGGTTACCCGTATCTCACCGGTCAGATTCTCATCGAGTACCATACCCCATATAATGTTGGCCTCGGGGTCGACCGAATCATGAATAAGCTTGGCAGCCTCTTCGATCTCATGCATACCCATATCGCGCCCACCGGTAAAGTTGATCAATACACCCTTGGCGCCTTCGACTGAGATTTCCAGAAGTGGCGAGTCGATGGCTTGCTTAACAGCGTCAATAGCACGCATGTCGCCATTGCCTTGACCAATACCCATCAGAGCCGAGCCAGCATTGCTCATAATTGATTTAACATCGGCAAAGTCTAAGTTGACCAATCCATTGACAGTTATAAGGTCAGCAATACCTTGGACACCTTGACGCAACACGTCATCAACTACCCCAAACGCATCAAGTAGCGAAGTCTTGCGATCAATAATCTGTAAAATTCGATCATTGGGGATAACTATTAAGGTGTCAACCTTGTCTTTGAGCTCAGCAATACCACTCTCAGCTGCCTGTCGCCTGCGCTCACCCTCAAAGTTGAATGGCTTGGTGACGATAGCCACTGTCAAAGCCCCGATATCACGGGCAATCTTAGCAATTACAGGAGCCGCGCCTGTTCCAGTACCGCCTCCTAGCCCACAGGTGATAAAAACCATCTCAGAGTTCTTGAGGGCCTCATATATTTCGTCTTGAGATTCTTCTGCTGCTTGTCGGCCAATATCAGGATTAGCACCAGCGCCCAGTCCTCGAGTGGTGTCCTTGCCGATGTGGACTTTCTTGTTGGCCTGGCTGTAATGCAAAGCTTGGGCGTCAGTATTGACGGCCACAAAATCAATGCCGCGGAGTTTGGACTGAACCATGCGGTTGAGCGCATTTATGCCACCTCCGCCCACGCCCACGACTTTGATGCGTGCAAATGTTTCTATCTCCGGAAGAATCTCTGCCATATTGGTACCACTTTTTTACTCATAATTACTGGCAAGTCACATGCGTGCACGGACTTGCCCACTCATCTGGTTTTACAGATGCAGCCTTGCCACAGCCTTACTAAACTAGGTTAGTAACAGCTACTCCGTAGTATAGACGAGCACATCTTTTGATGCAATTAGTTACTCAAACTTTTTTTGATAATTCTTATCTTATTTTGGTATTCACAATAATGTGTGCAATATATTTATTGTGTTCAATAATGACATCAAGTACTAAAATATCGCTTTTTAGTAGCGCCGGATTACGGCAACAAACTCTTGATAACTGTTTTGACGGCTTCTATCACGCGTCGCGGAATGGAGCCGATGCTTTGATGGCTCATCTGTTGAGGAGACTCCATATCAAGTAGCATCAAACCGATCGCGGTGGCATACATCGGGTCACTTACCTGATTGCTCAAGCTGCCAAAATGCTCGGCGCGACCAACTTTGGTAGGCACACGTAGTTTCTTCTGGAAATATGGCGCGATATCCTTGAGCTTGGACCCACCACCAGACAATACCAGGCCGGCACCAAGCCCACCATCGTTGGTAAACCGCTTGGAGGCATGTTCTAACTCAGCCGCAATCAAACTCAGCATCTCATCGAGCCTGGCACCAATCATCATATCCAGATCAGACTGTTCTACAGTACCATTGCCACCAACAGATTCCAGATCGATCACTTGATTGCCTTTCTTCACTGTCACAGCACGACCAAAGCGCAATTTAACCTTTTCTGCTATATCCATGTTAGTACGCAAACCATAAACCAAGTCCTTGGTAATATGGTTAGCACCGATTGGTAATACCTTACAGTGACAAAGTTTGGCCTGTTCATAGACAATCACTGCCGTGGTCTCAGCACCAATATGGATAAACCCAACACCAAGTTCTTGCTGACGCTTACTGAGCACCGCGCGGGCTGCCGCCAAGCCAACCAGACCACGATTGTTCATGCGTATACCAGATCGGAATACGGCACTTTCTATATTCTTGATGGCAGGTGTAGAGCTTACCAACACTTCGGCATGGACGGTGATCTTATTGCCATGCATACCAATCGGATCAGATATGTCGGACTGCTCGTCAACTGTGTAGCCAGCTGGGATAACGTCTAGAATCTGTTGATTTGCTTCAAGAGTGAGACTAGTAGCTGCCTCGCCGGCCCGAGCTACATCTTCAGCGCTGATCTCGTGATCGGCCTTAGAAACCGTTACCGATCCCTCTGATGAGATCATCTTGATATGAGTGCCATCAATACTTACAGTTGCACGATCGATAGCCACCCCACTCATGCGCTCAGCTTCCTCAACAGCTGCTGTTATGGCGCTGACTGTTTCTTCGACATCGACTATCGCTCCACGACGCAAACCGATAGTAGGGCTTTCGCCTAAACCAATAATACTTGGTAGTGGCGCCTCAACATTTTTAACACCAACAGTACACACCACCTTACTGGTGCCAATATCTAAGCCTATAAAATGATGTTCACGCGCTCTTGCCATAATCCAGCTACATTATACACAATTGTGTGCTTGCCTGTACGCTCAAGCTTATAATGCAGTCAATATATCGGCACCTTGCTCGGTTATAAGCAAAGTATGCTCAAACTGTGCCGATAAGCTGTGATCAGATGTTACAAAAGTCCAATCGTCGGCTGCAATATAGCACTCACCACTACCAAGTGAAGCAATTGGCTCTAGCGCGATTGTCATACCAGCTTTGAGAGCTTGGCCTGTACCAGCAACTCCAAAGTTGGGGATCATTGGTTCTTCGTGTACCACATGGCCCACGCCATGACCGCCCAACTCCTCTACTACAGACAGATTATATTTACGCAGAGTAGCCTCAATAGTGGCGCCTATGTCGCCGACACGAATACCATCGTGCAAGGAGTTGATTACCGTATCTAGCGATGCCTTGACGCCTTTTAGCAACCGCTCGGCATCACCACTAATCTTACCCACTCCGACAGTAACGGCAGCATCAGTAATCATACCGTGGTAGTTTACACCAAAATCAAGACAAACTAGGTCGCCTTCATCTATTACCCGTGCTCCAGGAATACCATGCACAATCTCGTCATTTACCGATATACATATGGCAGCTGGAAAGTTTTGATAGCCCAAAAACGCTGCCTTGGATTGATGTTTTTCAAGCAGTTTTCGAGCATGATCATCAATCGATTTAGTGGTAATACCCGGTTTAAGAGCAGCCTGTAATTCAGCCAATATTGTCGCCAATATCTGCCCACTTCGGCGCATGTCGGCTTGCTCTTGGGCGGTCTTAACTTGTGTCATCATACGCTCACCCCAAACGCCGCACACAGTCGGCCATAGACTTGCTCGACCGTACCCATACCATCAACTCGCTTGAGCAAACCAGCTTTTTCATAGTGATCAACAACGGTCTTAGTCTGGGTATTATATACTTCCATACGTTGATCAACTATTGTGTTCAAGTCATCAGTACGTGTTCGTTTTGATAGTCTAGTGCGGGCTTCATCCTCGGTTATCTCGAGCAATATCACCTCATCGATGTGGCGAAATTCTTGGTTGAGCAGTTGATCTAGCCAGTCTGCTTGTTCAACACTTCGAGGGAAACCATCACTCACTATCCAATCTGTAGAATTATATTGCTGGAGTTTGAGTTGGAACACTTCATTGACGATTTCATTGGGTACAAGCCCACCTGCATTCATGTGTTGCATAATATCTTTGTTCGTTTTGGCAGCCTCACGAATCGTTCTTCCTACGTATAAAATCTGTGCGCTAGCACGAGCTTCGAGTAACTCCAATTGTGTGTCTTTGCCAGCGCCTGGACTGCCCAAAACAATGCTTAGTCGCTTAAATTCAAACATTACGAAACCCAGCCGATAATTTGCAGCAACCGTCCGCCAAATACTACCACGCCCAAAAATATTGCGGCTATGGCAGTTATCAAAACGGCGCCGGCCGAAATGTCTTTGATGAGTTTTACCATTTGGCTGGAGTCAGTTTCGACTAAGTCAATCGTGCGTTCGATGGCTGTATTAACAGCCTCCGCAAATATCACAAGTACAATTGCAAAAAATACAAGCAAAAATGCTGAAATCGCAATGTGAAGAGCGAACCCTAGCACTACTGCCAAAATAGCAAATACGGCATGAATTCGAGAATTCTTCTCAGTGCGAAACAGTGCACCTATACCATTGATAGCATATCGAAATGTTGCAAGTGAGCGTCTAATCATTGTACTTCTCGGCTTTTTCTATTATACCACTGACAATCTTATCAAACTCGACTTTACTCTCGGTGTCGGCATGATCATAGCCCGCAATGTGGACAAGCCCGTGAACAAACAGTAACTTGAGCTCTTCTACTAGGCCGTGGTGTGCCTTTTTGGCATTACTGGCAGCCGCCTCGGGGCAGATTACAATCTCAGAGGGGACTTCATTGGGGAGTAAATCTGCAGCTTCGGCATAATTGATGCTTAATACGTCAGTCACATAGTCATTACCGCTGCTGTATTTGTTCATGCGCTGCATGCTGGATTTGCCAACAAACCGAAGCGTAATACTTGGTGGCAATTCAAGCTCTACACTAGCAAGATTAGCTAGCTGCTGAAACTGGTCGATATCCACTGATTGACCAGTTTGGTCATCAAACTTCAGTTCAATAGTATTGGTAGCCATTGTGTAGTACGTTTAAGAATTAAGTTGTTCTTGAACCAAGCGAGCAATCAGTGCGCCGTCGGCCTGCCCCTGAGTCTTGGCGCGAACTTGACCAATAAGTGGCCCCATCTGTCGCTGATCAGCAGGCGCGGCGGCAACTACTTCTGCGACTACTTTCTTAACATCTGCTTCGCTCATTTGATCTGGGAGATAGTGATCAATAGCTTTGAGCTCGGCGCGTTCCTCCTGGGCCTGTTCTTCTCTACCGGCTTTTTCGTAAGCTTCGGCGGCTTCTTGACGCTTTTTGGCTTCTTTTTGTAACACACCCAAAATCTCTTGGGAACTTAGCTCATGTCCAACTTCAATCTCATAATTCTTAAGCGCGCTCTTGAGCAAACGTAACACTGTCAAACGGATCTTATCCCGTTCGCGCATGGCGTCTTTGAGGTCACTTTCAAGCTGATCGAGCGAAAGTTGATCCATTAGTAACCCAAAATCTCTCGCATTTTTTGATCTTTGCGAACTTTCTTGCGCAAGGCTACTTGGCGCTGTTCAGTTTTGCTAATTGGCTTTTCGAAATATTTCTTACGACGAGCTTCGGTCAATATGCCAGATTGGGTAACTTTTTTGTTAAATCGGCGAACCAAGCTCTCACTAGACTCATCGTCTTTGCGAATTACGGTCAACATGTAGTACTGTCACCTCCTTAGGTGTTGTTAGTATCGCCCTATTATAGAAGAAATAGTCAAAATTGACAAGATCAAACCTTCAAGTGATCAGCCAATTCGCTAATCTTAACATTGGCTTGGTCGCCAGATTTAAGATCACGGATCAAAACTGCTTGGTTTTTGAGCTCATCTTCGCCTAGTATTACTACCCTTGCTAGACCAAGCTTGTCGGCTTTGGCAAGCTGGGTACTCAAACCCCGAGTAGAAAAGTCAGACATCAGATCAACTCCTTGTTTGAGCAAGTGTTGCTGCAACTTGAAAGCTTCCATCTTCACCTTATCTGACAGGACAATCAACATAGTATGTGTCTTTCTGAGGTCTGGTAGAGCCTGCTGGTGCTGAAGCTCTAATGCTACTCTTTCTAAGCCCAATCCAAAACCAAATGCCGGTGTGGGTTGGCCACCAAGCATTTCCACTAGGCCATCATAACGGCCGCCGCCACCAATAGAGTCTTGTGAACCCTCGGTGCTACCCTTGAATTCAAAAACCGTGTCATTGTAGTAGTCCAAGCCCCGCACCAAGCGTTGATCGAGCTCGTAGCTGATACCTAGTGCCTCCAGGGCTTCTAGCACAGTTTCAAAAAACTCCTTTGATTCCTTGCCTAGGTGATTGAGAATACTCGGCGCATCTGCTAACAGTTCGTTTACCTTCTTATCCTTGCTATCAAGTACTCGCAGCGGATTGGTTGCGAGTTGTTTCTGTGTAAGTTCTGGCAAATCCTTGGCAAATGGTGTCATATAGTCACTCAAAGCTTGCTCAAACTGTTTGCGCTCCGTTATAGAAGCGATAGTATTGAGCTTAAGCCCATAACTCAACCCTAGTCGGTCGAAGAATCGCGCGACTAGAGCAATGGTTGAAGCATCAACATATGGGTCGCGAACCCCAAAACTCTCAACATCGAGTTGGTGATGCTGACGATAGCGCCCTGCCTGCGGGCGATCGTATCGAAAATGAGCCTCAACACAAAACAAATTGACTGGGCTAGGCCAGCTACTGAGACCATTCTCGATATAGCTACGCACTATGCCCGCTGTACTCTCAGGCTTGAGAGCAATCATGTCGCCGCCACGATCCTCAAATCGATACAGCTCCTTGTGAACCACCTCGGTGGCTTCGCCGATGCTACGCTCAAACAAACTAGCAAATTCCAAGCTTGGCATATAGGCGCGTCTAAACCCAGCTTGCTCACAAACTGTTATAAACTCACTTATTATGTACTGCCAGATCTCTGATGTCGGTGGCAAGACATCTTGCATGCCACGGACACGCTGAAATTGTTTACTCATGTCTATATTGTACAGGTTTGACAATAGATGTACCAGCAGTAGTTTTGACAAATTGCTCAAGGTTCGGTAATACTAGTGTATGGAAAAGCAATCACTGCCCACCGCGCTAACATTTGACGACGTTCTTCTAAAACCCGGTTACTCGGGTTTTTTGCGTTCTGAGGTAGAAGTAGCTACCAAACTGAGCCGCAATGTTGATCTTGCCATACCAATTGTGGCATCACCGATGGATACTGTCTGCGAACACGTCATGGCAGCTGCCCTGGCACAATTGGGCGGCATCGGGTTTATCCACCGCAATTTAACTGTTGCCGATCAAGCTCGCGAAGTAGCCAAGGTAAAAAAGCAGAAATTGCTGGTGGGAGCGGCTGTTGGCTCTAGCCCCGGCTATGAGAAGCGTGTAGCGAGTCTAGTAAGCGCTGGTGTGGATGTGCTATTGGTTGACTCAGCCCATGGTAATGCTCGCACTGTGATCAGTGCCATCAAGACTATCAAGAGTGCCACCAAGGTTGATGTAATTGGCGGCAATGTGGCCACCGCCGAGGGTGCCCATGCCATGATCGAAGCTGGGGTGGATGGTATACGAATCGGTATGGGTCCTGGCGCTATCTGTTCGACTCGAATAATATCTGGGATGGGTGTGCCGCAGCTTACGGCCATTATGGAAACAGTAAGCGTGGCACGTAAGAAGAAAATACCAGTAATCGCCGATGGTGGCATCACTTACAGCGGCGAGATTACCAAAGCCTTGGCTGCAGGCGCTCATAGTGTGATGCTAGGCCGGATCTTGGCAGCATGTAGCGAAGCTCCTGGCGAGATAGTGGAACTACCTGAGTCAAAGGTACCTGGCCGGTTCTATGACATTATCGATGGATCTAAGTCGTACAAGTTCAAGACTTACCGAGGGATGGGCTCGACCGGTGCTATGCGCAAAGGGCTTAAAATAAGCTCCGAAGACGAGTTTCATGGCAAAAGCTACCGCGATGATGTACTGATAGCAGAGGGTGTAGAGGGGCTGGTGCCGGTCAATGGCTCAGTTGCCGAGCGTTCAGCTCAGCTGATTGGCGGCCTTATATCTGGTATGTACTACGTGGGATGCAAAACTATTACTGATCTTCACAAGCATGCCCAGTTTTACCAAGTAACTCAAGCCTCACTGGCAGAATCTCACCCCCATGATCTATACATCACCGATGGTGGTAAGAACTACCAGGAGAAGTAACAAATGCCAAAACTGATAGTAATAGCAGGCCTACCTGGCAGTGGCAAAAGTACCCTCTCCGAAGCGGTTGCCAAAAAACTAAATATTCCCGTTTTCTCAGTCGACCCTATAGAATCGGCTGTCATAGGTAGTGGTTTTAAGCAAAGCTTCGAAACTGGCCTGGCTGCATACAGGTAGCAGCCGCTTTGGCCCACGAGCAGCTCAAACTAGGCATTTCGGTAATTATTGATGCGGTTAGCCCAGTTGTTGAAGCGAGGCAGATGTGGCAAAAACTTTCTGCTGATCACAACGCTCGCTTGATCATTATCGAATGCGTTAATTCAGATGTTGAGCTGCATCAGCAGAGAATCGAAGCTCGAGTGCGAAATATCCAAGGTATTCCGGAAGTTACTTGGGAAGATGTTGAGAAGAGGCGCCGCGAATACTTGGCCTGGGCCGAACCCCGGTTGACCATAGATACTATTGAGGATCATGGTGCCAACCTAGGCAAAGCGATCAACTATATTGAGTCAGTTTGAGCTGGATGGATATCGAGCACCTCTAGCTGCAACTCATCGACGCCCTGAAAGTTGTTGTTGCGTAGCTTGTAAGCTACTTGTACTGGCTGACCTATCGCATCATCAGCTTTTAGCCAGCTGGCGGCACCAAAGCTAATACCGCGCATACTCACACCATCCTCGCTACTCAGAAATACTTGAGCGTGTTTCTTCTCGGCACCCACCCAGCGTACATCGGCGAGTATTGCACCACTTACCAGCACTGGCTCGGTATTCTCCCGTCCAAATGGTCGTAGCCGCTGGATAGCTGCCAACAATTCCAGATTGAGCATTGCTAGATCTAGCTGGGCATCTATAATGAGTTGTTTTGGCTTAACTAAGATGTTTTGCTTGGCATAATCATTGATCTGAGCTCGAAACTCAGCGATCTTGTCGATTGGCACCGTTACGCCTGCCGCAAACTGGTGCCCACCATACTTTGTCAATAATTGCTGACAGTTTGCAATAGCATCGATGATGCTGACGCCATCCACACTACGAGCCGATCCCTTGGCACTACCATCCTCGAGTTCTTGGAACAATATGGTTGGTTTGTGGTGCCGCTCGACAATGCGGCTAGCCACTATCCCTACTACGCCATGTGACCAATCAGGGTGACTTAGCACCAGGATAGGATTGTCATCGACCTTGGCCAGCGAGTTGGCCGCATCATAGATATCACGAGTGTCAGCTTGGCGCTGAATGTTTAGGTCGTTGAGATACTTAGCCTGAGTCGCTGCTTCGGCATCGCTAGTGGACATAAGTAAATCTAGCGCTCGCTTGGCATGCTCCATGCGACCGGCGGCATTGAGCCTCGGTCCGAGCCGAAAGCCCAAATCTTCTTCGGTAATCTCGGCTTGCACCACATTGGAAGCCTGACAAAGTGCCCGTATGCCTGGACGCGGTGATTTGCGCAGTACCATCAGACCATAGTGTACCAGCTCTCGATTGGTGCCAATCAGCGGCACCACATCACACACCGTTGCCAAGGCTACCAGGTCAAGCAGCCATTTTTCTTGTCCTGATTTAAACTCAATCACCTTCTTAGCGAGCAATGCTCGCACCAGCTGAAAAGCAACAGTTACGCCAGCAACCTCAGTAAAGCATGCCTCGTTGTCAGCACGCTTGGGGTTGACTACCGCTATCGCATCCCGTGGAGCCTCGGCATCCATCTCATGATGATCAGTCACTATTAGGTCCAATCCTATCTGCTTGGCATGAGTAGCCTCGGCGTGTGAGCGCCCGCCACAGTCAACAGAAATTACCAGATCTACACCATCACCTTTCAGGCTATCGAGCGCACCAGTATTGATGCCATATCCTTCCTCAAACCTATCTGGGATGTAGGCAATTACCTCGGCTTCAGTTTTGCTCAACACCTCGTGCAGTAGTGTGGTAGCGCACAGCCCGTCGATATCGTAGTCACCATAGACGGCGACTGTTTGCTTTTTCTTAATAGCTTCTGCAACTCGCTTGACAGCATTATCCATACTCTTATATACAAACGGATCGTCAAGCAAACCAGGATAGTTTGGATTCAATAGTATTTTTTGATCAGAAGCAGAAATACCACGACCACTCAAGATTGTCTCAACAATATCACCACTTGCTGTGTTGGTAGGCAGTAGCCACTCAAATCGATTCATACTCCTAGTATGGCTGGATATACAAGCCGATACAACCACTGGGGCTTTCTTATTGAGTTTTATACCATTAGGTGATATATTCTCTTCGTCCAATCCCTCGAGAGAGAATGAGCGATCATGCCAACCATCAAGGTTCCTGATGAGATCAAACAAGAGATAGGTATTGGTATCATCGCCACCTCGGGCTACACCCTGGGCGAGAATCTTCACAGTCTCTGCAGCCAGTTCCCACAGCTCACTCAGTGGTTGTTCGATGCAGATGATCACATCAACCCCTCACTGGTCATCTTCGTCAACGAGCGAGACGTAACAGCCCACGACGGTCTACTCACAGTGGTGGACCAGTACGCCGACATCAATATCGAGCTTAGGAGGTAAATAACATGGCGGTAACGGTCAAAATCCCTCGGCCACTGCAAAGCTACACCAGCGGCTGCAAGAAGCTTGAGACAAAAGCAGCCACCATCACGGAGATCATTCAGCTGCTCTACGTGATGCATCCCAAGCTTCGAGGGCGATTGGAAACTTGCGGCGTGTTGCATCAGGTCATCAACATCCGTGTTGATGGTCGCGACATTAGGCTGTTGCAGGGGCTCAGCACATCAGTGGCCGACGACTCAGTGGTGGCGATCATCATGCCACTGAGTCTCTATGTGTAGGCCAAAGAGGCGGAGTGTTGGCAACGATGACCAGTACTCCTTAAGTGATCCAGCAGATGCTGGGTCGCTTAATTCGTTATAGACCTAATTAATACAAGCTTTTGCGGACTAAGCCATAGTCGGCATCGAGCCTGCTGGTAAACTGCTGGCTAGCCACCTTGGGCAACACCGGCATACCACTCTCGTGCTGATACTTCTCCCGTATCATCTGACGACGCGTACGTACTACATAATTGCGTAGCTTTGTTTTGATTTGCATACCCTCTCCTTTTTGGTATTTGTTTTGCCAACTCTCTTTTGGTTTTTGGCAAATCCCACGACCCCGGCAAGCCGGGATAGTAAGATCTACCAGAAACTAGACTGTCTTGCCGCGCTTGCTAGATGTCTTGAGCACCATGCTCTGTAGCTCCTTAAAAAGTAAGAAGTTTTTGTTGGCCCAATAAACCTTGGTATTGGCGTCACGAGCCGAACGCACATAACCAATCTTCTCTAAACGAGCAAGCTCCCGGCTAACATTGCCAGGATCTTCTTTGGTAATTTTGGCGAGCCCACGAATGTGTACCTTATAATCTGGATACTTCGAGAATAATATAATTATCTTGCGTCGCGTTTTGGATGTTATAAAATGTTGTAACATTGTATTTTTCTCAACTTTGTCTTGCTTGTTTGTATTGTATCACACCTGATTACTTTGTAGTATATCGCACACTTTACCCAAGCACAAGGGGTTTGCAGTTATAACATAAGTAGATTACAATATATACATAACTTAGACTAGTATAGAAAACAAATATGCAGCAAAACTGTCCAGATTGTAATACCGAATTAGTGAGCTCCGCCGTAGGCATGCTTTGCCCAGGTTGTGGTGCGCTGCACCAATTTGAGAAAATGTCCAGCACAGGATCTGCTGTGGCCGTACACACGCCAACACAGCCAACTTTGACCGTACATGATATGGTGAAGCCAACTAGCCCTAAACCAGTCAAAGTATCGAAGCCCAAAAAGCCAACTCACACTAAGCCAGTCACTACCGAGGCTAAAGCCGCAAAACCTACCAAATATTCGCTAAAGCGACATATGAAACGCTTAATGGTGCCTGAGCTACCTCCACCCCACGTGTCAGACTACTCTCATGACAACCATATAGCAGATACCGCCCTGGCATCTACCACCGCTGCAACCGCTGCCCCACACCAGGTAACTGACATCAGCCGCAAATACGATGAAACCTTTGTACCAGATGAAGCAGCAACCGCAACAGCCACTACAGCAGCTGTTGTTGCGAACAAAGTACATAGCACAGATCACCCTGCAGCCGATAACTCTGAGTCACATGAAGATTGGAAAGAAAATATCGACGACTCACCGAGCTCATTTGTAGTATCACGCTCTCTTATTATGATAGTGGCAGCCATACTGCTACTAGTAGCTGCCTACTTGGCAGTGTTTTGGTTTAGGGTAGTCTAATAGCTAGGATTTCGCTCCTAAAGGACCAAGCTACTTTTGAATATACCAAAAGTAGCCAAAAGTCTTTGTCGACTATATAAAATCAAGCAGCGTTTCAAGCTCCTTCTCTTTCTGTCTTCCGCCCCTGGATAAACCAGTGCTCAGACAAAAGCGTTTAGGAGCTTTCACTTGCTGATTTGATAACGTCTAACTAGGAAGTCCGAGCAGAACGGTTCCTGCCTGCCGGCAGGTTGCACCGCTTTTGACTGAGCAAAATTGGACTGGACGTAAGGGCGAAATCCTTTAAACTATGGGATTAGAGGTAAGAAATTATTTCTTAGATTTTGTCTTCTTATCTTTCTTTGTACTTTTCTTATCTGGCTTATCTTTGGCCTTGGCGGCCTTCTTAATCTTATGTTTGTTGTAGCTAACTAGTAGTGGCGCTGCATTGAAGATCGATGAGTATGTGCCTGAAAGTATACCTATCAGCAGCGCCAGGATGAAATTGTGAATACTGCCTCCTCCAAACAAGAAGAAAGCTAGTAACACTATCAACACAGTGAGTGAGGTATTGATGGAGCGTGCCATAGTCTCTGTAATACTACGATCCACAATCTCCTCAAAGCTACCATTGTAGCGTCGCAGATTCTCACGGATACGATCAAAAACTACTATCGTGTCGTGTACTGAGAAGCCTATGATGGTCAGCACGGCCGTTACAAATAAGCTATCTACCTGCACACCGAAGAAGTGTCCAAGAATCGCAAATAAACCAATCACCAGCAAGGCATCGTGCAAAACAGCGATTATGGCAGCAACCCCAAAATTCCAGGATTTCAAAGGTGGCGGGGTCTTACGAAACGCAAAAGCTATGTAAGCTATGATGGCCAATGAAGCCAAAAGCACACTCAGCCCAGCATTGCGCGTAATATCGCGACTCACCGACGGCCCCACTTGGTTATAACTGGTTTCTGTCATGCCGGCCGCCGTAATTTGCGCCTTGATCTGTTGATGTACCTGCTCAGCATCTGCGCCTGACTCAACACTATATCGTGCCAACAGGTTACTGTCGCCGCTGGTAGTGATAGTTATATCACGACCACCGGCTGTTTCGAGCGTGGCCTGCAGTTGTGATTGGTTGGTAGCACCAGTAACCTCAATCTCAGATCCACCAGTAAACTCAATCCCTGGCTTTAGACCCCACAATATCAAGGCGATCGTGCCAGGAACTATGATTGCCAACGATATCAGATACCATAGTTTGCGTCGACCAACGATGTTAAGAGATGTTTTCATGACTTAGCACCCTTCTTGAGCGACTTGGTCTTGGTTTTTGGTTTGGACAAGAATCCATACCAAGGATCATCAGTTCCCCACTCGGTTTTGAGTATTATCTCAAGTAGGTTACGCGAGACCGTAATGGCTGTAAACATACTTACCAACACACCAATCGCTAGCGTAACGGCAAAGCCTTTGACAATCGAGGCACCAAAGCTGAAGTTATAGAGGATAAAACAGATGATAAGGGTAGCTATGTTGGAATCGCGAATACTACTCCAGGCACGCTTAAATCCACTATCAAGTGCACTGCGCATATCACTACCTTCACGCACTTCTTCTTTCATTCGTTCAAATATCAAAATATTGGCATCCACCGCCATACCGATACTGAGTATGAACCCAGCTATACCCGCCAGTGTCAGTACAATTGGAAAAGGTGTAACTCCGCTAACCTTGAAGATCGCTAGGTTGATAAGTGTATATATACCCAGTGCTATAGCGGCCACCACGCCTGCCAGTCGGTAGTAGGCGATCATAAAGAAGATCAGAGCAATGATGCCAATGAAGCCAGCCACAATACTCTTAGTGATTACTTCACTACCGAGAGTTGCGCCAACCGTCCGTTGTTCTACTAGCTGAACCGGCACTGGCAACGCGCCAGCGTTGAGAAGTACTGCCGTGTCTTGGGCGTCTTTGATATCCTTGAAGCCCTGCATCTGACCACGTCCATCTGTAATCGCCGAGCTTACTGTGCCATTGAAGAGTGGTTCTTCATCGAGCAAGATTAGTAATCGACCACCAGTTTTGTTGAGTTGCGTGGTAAGATCGGCAAACTTTTGTACCGACTCTTGCTTCATAGTAAAGCTAATTATCGGCTGGCCAGTTTGGGTGTCGATGTCGGCCGTGGCACTTTCGAGGTCCTTACCAGATATTTCTGTTTCTGTGGGCACATTGTTCGCATCGACACCATAAAAATGCAGCTCGGCGGTCTTACCTATAAATCCAATGGCCTGAGAGATATCTTTGACGCCTGGCAATTGTACACTGACACGATCGCCACCACTGGTCTGTACTACCACTTCACTCGTTCCAGTTGGGTTAACACGCTTGGTCATAACATTGGAGACACCCTCAAGAGCCTTAGCGCGATCTTGAGCGGCCGTTTTGCTTAGATCTGCTTGATAGAGCAAGGCGGCTCCACCCTGCAAATCAAGCCCTTGTCGGACTTTGAGCGTAGTGTTTTTGACACCCAATGCACTTAGTATCTTGTCCTCGCGTGGCAAAGCAATGGCTGCGGCGACCACTATCACCACACCAATCAATACCAACTGGATAGTTCGTTTTTTCATCTATCTGATAGTAGCCGATTTATCAGATAAAAACAAGCCTTGACTCACAGTTCAAATATAGCCTGGGATATGGAAAACAAGATGGTATGATATAGCCATGAGTACAAACTCCGAACAGATACAGGCCGAAGTATTGGTAAGTGGCTATCACGGCTCAGATTGGCAAACCTACAGCTACGCCGTGCCTGCCGATCTTACAACAGCAATTCAACCTGGTTCGATAGTAACTGCACCATTTGGCAAACGCAGTTGCCTCGGCCTAGTCCAATCCGTTTGCCAGCTCAAGAAAGGACCTAGCAAGTATAAGATCAAACCAGTCACTAGATTGGTGCTAGATACCCCTTATCCTCACAAGCTAGTTGAGCTTGCTCAATGGGTACAACGATTCTATGTAGCGCCGCTCGAGCAAGTATTAAAACCAATGTTGCCAACCGGTATAGTCACCAAGCGTCGTATAGCTCAAAAACTCGAGGCTGTCAAACCCACTAAGCTACCCAAACTTACCAGTCAACAGCAAGCAGTTTTTGACGGCATTAGCCACAACGACAAAAATTCCCATAAATACCTGTTGCACGGTATAACCGGCTCAGGCAAGACTGTCATATATCTTCATCTTTTACAGCGAACCGTTAAGTCTGGTAAGTCGGCACTACTATTAGTGCCAGAAATTGTGCTTGCCGAGAGTATGGTCAAGTCCATCCAGCGCTACTTCCCCCAAGCCGTGATACTGCACTCTGGGCTGTCAGTCGCCACTCGCTTGGCTCGCTGGCAAGCCATCCTGGAAGGCTCCATCACTACACCTACAATTGTGGTGGGCACTCGCTCAGCACTTTTTGCCCCAATTGCCAAGCTTGGTCTTATAGTGATAGACGAAGCACACGAGCCTAGCTACAAGCAAGATTCTGGTATACGCTACCAAACTGTCGATGTTGCCGCCCAGCTAGGCAACCTCCATCAAGCCAACCTAGTGCTAGGAAGTGCTACGCCCAGCCTAGTGCAGTACCAACTGGCCAAGACAGGCAAGCTAGAGCTGCTGACACTTAGAAGCCGCCATCAAGACACGGCTCTACCCAATATCACCTATGTGGAAGCACCCAAGGTTGAGATACTGTCGCCCGAGTTGCAAACTGCTATTACCGATACGATAGCTGCAAACAATCAAGTACTACTGCTACACAATCGTCGTGGCAGCGCTCGTAGCGCCGTCTGCACTAGCTGTGGCCAAGCATCGTCCTGTCCTGACTGTGAGGTAGCTATGGTGTATCATGCCGACCATGGTAAGCTAGTATGCCACTACTGTGGTAAGCAACTGCCGCCCCCAGCTATTTGTAGTAATTGCGGTAGTCATGACATCCGCTTTGTGGGCTTTGGCACCAAGGCCGTCGAGGCAGAGCTAAACCAACAGTTTCCCAAGGCCAGTGTAGCTCGGCTCGATGCCGACATACACAAGCTGAGCGACATTAGCAATATTCTCAGTGATATGAATGCTGGGCATACTGACATATTGGTAGGTACGCAGATGATTAGCCGCGGCTTGGACTTTGATAGAGTCAGCCTGGTAGGTGTAATCTCGGCCGAAAGCGCACTATCAATCCCCGACTTTTCAGCCAGCGAACGAGCCTTTGATATGATGGTTCAAGCAGCCGGCCGTGCTGGCCGGCGCAAGGCCCAAGGCCAGGTAATAATTCAGACCTACAATCCGAACCAACCCGTACTACAAGCTGTTGCTGAGCATGATTATGAACTATTTGCGCGCCATGAGCTTGGCTTACGCCAACAGTACCTGTACCCACCATTCACATATCTGGTACAATTAACTTGTGGTTTTGCCGAGCGTGAGCGTGGCCGACGTGAGCTCGAAGCGCTCAAGGCCAAGTGGCGCAATCAATCTGGCTTGAGCCTGGTTGGCCCAGTGCCAACTCACCCATTTGCTCGTGGCCGCAAATACTATTGGCAGCTTGTTGCCAAATCCGCCCGACGCGGTCAGCTTACTAAGCTTTGTGAAACTCTGCCAACCACCATTACCCACAATCTCGACCCTATTAATCTCCTATAATTATGATTCGTAAAATCGTAACCATCCCCAATAAGATTCTGCGCATGAAGTCCAAGCGAATTGGCTATGTTGACGATTCTATTCGCCAGCTCGCCAATGACATGATCGAAACCACGCTTGACTGGGATCACGATAGCGAGTTTGGTGCTGCCCTAGCAGCTATCCAGATCAATGAACCACTTAAGCTCACCGTGGTGCGCAACAATTTCGACAACCCAGAAGAAAGCGAGTTCACTACACTGGTCAACCCAGAGATAGTGAAGGTCAGCGATGCTACTGTCGACGACATAGAGGGCTGCCTAAGTGTCCCTGGCATTTATGGCCGTGTTACCCGCCCGCTCAAGATAAAAGTAAAAGCGCTCGACGAAAACGGCGATCCAGTACGACTCAGTGTCGAGGGCTTCCCAGCTCGTGTGCTTCAACACGAAATAGATCATATGGCCGGTGTAATATTTCTTGACCACGTCGACGATGCTAGTAATCTTTTCCACTTAGACGACGATGGTAAGCTACGCCCACTAGCACCAGATGAAGCCAAGAGACTCCAACCAGATGACTAAGCCTAAAATAGTTTTTTTTGGTAATGAACGGCTTGCTACTGGTACTACCACAAAGGTACCTGTATTGAATGCTCTCATCAAAGCCGGCTACGAGATAGAGGCCGTGATAGCCAATCACGTCGACAGTGTGTCACGCCAGAGTCGTGAGCTCGAGATAGGTACGTTGGCACACCAGCACGGTATACCAGTTATCCTACCTGGCCACAAAATCTCCTTGGCAGACAAGGTAGCCAAACACCGCAGCGAACTTGGTATACTGGTGGCTTTTGGACAAATTGTGCCTCAACAAGTGCTAGATATGTTCCCAATGGGTATAATCAATATCCACCCATCACTGTTGCCACAGCTACGTGGCTCCACACCAATCGAGAGTACCATACTGCAAGGCGATACCAAGACCGGTGTGTCGCTCATGAAGCTAGTAGCCGAGATGGATGCTGGCCCAGTCTATGCTCAGCGCGAACTTAAGCTTTCTGGTACCGAAACCAAACAAGAATTGGTGGACAAACTAGGTAGTATGGGCGCGGATCTATTGGTAGAAACCCTACCAGCAATAATCAATGACAAGTTGCAGCCCTCGCCACAATCTGGTGAGCCAACTTTCACCAAACGCATAGCCAAAACTGACGGACATCTTGATCCAAGTAAGTCTGCAACCCAGCTAGAGTATGAGGTATGCGCTTATGCTGGCTGGCCGAAGAGCTACCTAGACATGAACGACTTGCGAATTGTAATTCACAGAGCTTCAGTTTCAGATCAAAAAACCCCAGCTGGCAAACTAACTGTTGCCGACAAAAAACTGTATTTTGGTTGCGAAGATAGTAGCCTCGAGATACTCGAACTTCAACCTGCCGGCAAAACCAAAATGAACGCCGAAGCGTTCATTAATGGATACCTGAAGTAATTAACTATCGCCCTTCGCTGCAAGGTCTCTCAATAAATAGTACTGTTTTGCCGGTATCTAGATCGCTAGAGTTCTCATTATCAATAACAAAATAGGCACGAGTTTTATTGGGACCTTGTCCGATTCGCTGAATCTCCGCACATGTAAATGAGTTACTTCCATTATCTCTTACCCATCGAATATGGCCGTTGTCATGAAAATATCCACAGAACCAAAACTTTCCAGCTGTCGTTCCTTGTACAAATTTGTTAAAGCCACTACCACCACATTGGAAAGCACCAATACCTGTTGGATCCTGAGGACTTGGTATTCCTCTGCTATTGTTAGTAATTTGTTGGTCATATTGGCTTATTGTAGAAGCGTTGCTAAATCGTACGATCACCACTCCAATGATAGCAATAATAGCTACAAGCCCGACACCCATCCACCACTTAAACTTAAAGCCTCCAGGCTTACTGGCACCCTTACGAACATTTGATTTAGCTGGCATATTAAGTTTTCCTTGTTTGTTACTTAGTTAATCAAATAGTAGCAAAAAAAAAAGCAAACCTGTCAAGCTTACCGAAACTTGAGTAAATCAAAAATGAACGCAAGCGCGTTCATTAATGGTTATTTTCAGTAAACGCTACTCAGAACAAGGCCTTTCTACAATTAAAACTGTTTTCCCAGTATCTAGATCACTTGAGTCTTCATCGTCAATAACAAAGTATGCCCTTGTTTTATTTGGTCCAACCCCAATTCTTTGGATTTCGGCACAAGTAGTAGAGTTATTACCATTATTCCTAGCCCACCTTATGTGACCATTATCTATAAATCTTCCACAGTATACAAATCTACCCGCTGAGTACGTATCTAGATATTTTGGAAAGGTTGTATTAGAACAAAGGCTTGAAGCATACACTGGCTCTGGAAATGGTGAACCGTATCTGCTATTCTTAGTAATTTTCTGGTCATATTGATTTAGAGTAGAAGCGTTGCTAAATCGTACAATCACCACTCCAATAACAGCGATAATAGCTACGAGCCCAACACCCATCCACCACTTAAACTTAAAGCCTCCAGATTTACTGGCACCATTACGAACATTTGATTTAGCTGGCATATTTAGTTTTCCTTGTTTTACTTATTATGCTAATAGTACGAGAACATTACTAAACCTGTCAAGATTACTAAAGCTTCTATCCTTAGGTAAGTACTAGTTATGGATGTCAACTACATCTATTGCGTGCATAAAAACTAGCCCATTGCCATGCGAAACAAAATCAATTCTTGATGTTGCTCCATCAGGAGTTTGCACTCTGGTACAGGCCAGCGTAACATCCCCTCCACCTGTACCTGGCACAGGGTCTGCTATCCAATTGTTACCAAACCCCCTTACATATGAGTTAGCCGCACTTAGGTTTGAGGGTTGCGATGAGAACGTAGTATTGTTTGGCGTATAAGCTATAGCTGTAAAGCTAATATCCCCTACGTATCTCCCTTTTACACAGTACGTAGCAGCTGCGCCTGGTGTAATCTTAGTGCCTAGTGGCGAAAATGCATAAGGCGACTTCATCATACAAACATTTTGAGTATTGGGCGTGCCCTTGTTGTAGACATACTGCATGCTAACATTTGAAATATTTGGAGGGTAGTTGCCACAAGTGACTAGAGCAGCAGTACCTGCCTTACTAAACCTAAGTACCAATAATCCAACAAGTGCTATTACTAGCACTAACCCCAAACCCATCCACCATCGAAACTTAAACCCTCCAGATTTACTAGTACTCTTACGGACGTTGGATTTGGCTGGCATTGTTTACTCCTATGAATTTGTTGATTATCACAATCATACTAGAATAATTGTAAACTGGTCAAGCTTACTGAATTAAATAATCAATTATTGTAACAGTGGCTGGATCTTCTCTACTACCTGTGTAGGTGTGAGATCAGTCTTGACTATGTAGTCGCGGGCTCCTAGCTTCTTGGCATCGTCGACAGACTGCTGATCCATCACATTGGTGAGTACTACTACCGGGAGATCGGGTAACATACCATCTGCCTTGAGCTGCTTGAGCACATCGAGGCCACCCATGTTGGGCATCATAAGATCTAGCAGTATTACATCAGGCTTTTGGGCCTTGATCTTCTCGAGAGCCTGTACACCATCGCCAGCTTCTACTACTTCAAGCCCCGATTTGCTCAGCTTGAGCTGATACATATTGCGGATAAAATCATTGTCTTCGACAAGCAGGACTGTTTTACTCATACTCATATGATACAACGCCGCAGCATCCAACTCAAGTGGTTGCTAGCTACCAGCTATATCTTGGAGCTTCTCGAGTGATTGAGACTGTCGAAATATCAGTTTGGGCTGACGCTTGGCCTCAAAGCGATCGTGCAAGAACTCAGCAAAGTAGCGCTTGTTGGCATCGAGACTTTTGAGGTAGCCATCTACCTTGGATTGATCACCAAGCATACTAAGCCATACTAGCGCACTAGATATATCGGCCGATACCTCCACTGCTACTACAGTGACTAGTAGCTTCGGATCGCGCTCGGGGTAGTTTTGGAAGGCCTCAGCCAATACTCGCGTAAGCTGAAGATTGAGTTTGGTAAGTCGTGACATTAGCTATCCTATAGTGTCGGTGGTTTTTCTTCGGTCTTGTAAAACATCAGCTCGTCATCCATAGCGATGGTAGTACTGGATTCTATTTGCATTCCACACTCATCGCCTTCAGCGACTTGTTTAACTACCTCTTTGTTGCGTTGTAGACTCTGTAGCTTGCCTTCACCGGCCCGCTCTTTGCCGCGCATTACGGCTACCTTTAGCTCAGGAGTAATTTTGCCACTTACAACTTGGCCGCCAACAGTTTGGACTTTCTTGCGCGCTCCAAATACACCAAGTACTTTAAGCCGAGCCATCTCGGTCTCAACTATTTCTGGTGGCAACAGGCTTAGTAGCCAGCTGCGAATGTCATCTAGTAGTTCGTAGATGATCTTGTACAAACGGAACTCTACATCAGCGCGTTTGGCCAGCTGATTGACTGCGGCGGCAATACTGACATGGAAGCCAACTATAATAGCACCACTAGCTGTAGCAGCATTGATATCACTCTCTGTAATGTCGCCAATCCCAATAGAGACTATCTTAACGCCAACCTTGTCGTTGCCGATTTGTTCTAGTGCGCTCTGTAGCGACTCGAGTGAGCCCTGGGCATCGGCTTTGACTATGATGTTGAGCTCTTTACGATCACCCTCAGCAACGGCTCGAGCTAGGTCGGCGCTACTAAGTGACTTTACATTCACCAGCGACTTGGCACTTTGTTTGCGAGCTTGGCTGGTAGCCCAATCCTTAGCAGCTCGCTCACTCTCAACCTCTTCGATCCAATCACCGTAGTTGGGCAATTCTTTGAGGCCAGATATCACTACCGGAGTGGCTGGTGTAGCCGACTTGATGCGCTTACCACGAAAATCTTGCAAACTGCGTACCTTGCCGTAACCATCTTCGAGTACGATCCAATCACCAACATCGAGTGTACCCTCCTGAATAAGTGCCGAAGCAACTGGGCCCTGTCCAGTACTAAGATGTGACTCTATCACTACGCCACGTGCCATGCCCTCAACGCGAGCCTTGGGCTCAGCTATGTCACTAACCAGTAACACTACATCAAGTAGGTTCTCAATGCCTTCACCGGTCTTGGCAGAAACTCCAACAGTTGGAATGTCACCGCCCCAATCATCGGCTACCACACCAATCTCACTAAGCTCTTGCTTGGCACGGTTGACATCAGCACCACTGGCATCGATCTTGTTAATAGCTACTACTATACTTACATTGGCGGCTTTGGCGTGCTCAATAGCCTCCTTGGTCTGGGGCTTCACACCGTCGTCGGCAGCTACCACAATAATTGCAATATCGGCAGTCTTGGCGCCATGAGCACGAATTGCCGAGAAGGCTTCGTGACCAGGAGTGTCGAGAAAAGTAATAATTCGATCTTTGCGCTCAACTTGGTAAGCACCAATGTGTTGAGTGATGCCACCAGCCTCACCGGCTGCCACCTTACTACTGCGGATAGCATCGAGCAGGCTAGTCTTGCCATGGTCGACATGGCCCATCACGGCCACCACCGGTGGACGAGGTTTGAGCAACGACTCGTCAACAGCCTCGACAGTTTCGCCACGCCCGGCTTGGGCTTCGGCTATTTCAAAGCCCAGCTCACCACCAATAATTGCAGCTGTGTCGTAGTCGATACTTTCATTGATAGTGGCCATAACACCATTGCGCATAAGCGCGCCCACTACATCGGCAGCGCTTAAATCAAGCAGCTTGGCAAATTCACTCACTTGGATGGGGGCGGTAATTTCAATTCGTTTGGGGTCTGTTTCACTCATGAGTGTTTTCCTTGTAGCTGCCACCGAGTGTGGCTATTTTGTTAGTTACTTGTCGTCATCGGTAGATGCTTTGGTAGTAGTTTTGGGTGATTTGAGGCTTAGCGACAGCTTGTGCTGCTTTTCATCGATGTCCACGACACGGAATGTCTTGGTTTCACCAACCTTCACTAGCTCCGATGGATCAGCTACGTGCTTGTCAGATAGCTCAGAGATATGAACCAGTGCTTCTACAGCAGAATTGACCTGTACAAAAGCACCAAATGGCGTGATGCGAGTAACCTTACCGTCTACTTTGTCTCCAACCTTGAGCTTGCCTACTTCCTTGGCCCAAGGATCATCTTGCAGTTGTTTCATAGAGAGTGATAGCTTGTCAGCGTCGATGGCAATTATGACGGCGTCGATGTCTTGTCCTACCTTGACGTAGCGGCTAGGATTGTCTACGCGATCCCATGCAATCTCAGAGATGTGCACCAGACCTTCTATGCCATCAACATTTACAAACACACCGAAGTCCACTACACCTGTAGCAATACCACTAACCTTATCGCCTACCTTAAGACCAGCTAGCTTACCCTCGGTAAACTCACGCTGAGCTTCTTTCTCAGACACGATTAACTTGCTTTCTTTGCGATCTAGATCAAGTATACGAACCATCAGAGTTTGGCCTACTAAGTGGTTGAGTCGATGTAGGATCTCATCTTTGTCAGCTCCACTAACCCGTGGATAGTTTTCGGCTGAGAGTTGGCTGACAGGTAAGAAACCACGCACGCCTTCCACCTCAACAAGCAGTCCGCCCTTGTTGGCATCGAATGGCACGATACCAAAAGTTTCTTTTTGGTTGAACCGGCTCTCCAGTACATCCCAGCCCTTTTCTTTGGCTACTTTCTTGATGCTGACTACAGCATAGCCTTCGGCTGTGTCGGGCACTACTACCGAGACAGAAACTTTTTCACCAGGAGTATATTCACGCCCTAGGTGTTCTACTTCTTTACTAGTAACAAGTCCAGTTCCAAATACTCCTAGGTCTACCCAGATCTGGCGTTTATCCTCTTCTATTACTGTGGCTTCTATATTGTCTTCGGCTTGCAAGCTTTTGGTTTGAGCGCCAGCTAACAACTCTTCCATCACCGAAGCGTTGGTGTTATCATTCATTATCTTAAATTTTCCTTTCGAACAATTGGATTTACAGTCCAAGAACCTAAAGCAAAGGTTTATGGAACTTGTATTGACCTTATCATACCTGATATTTGGCTATATGTAAAGAGGTTGCTTGCGCTGCTTGGCCATGCTTTTACGTTGTTTGATATAGATGTAGCCTAGTGTTGCCATGATAGTGGCAGGAATGGCCTCATAGTGAAGTTCTAAACCTGTATTTGGAATAGTGCCGCTAGGTTGTGGGGCTGGCGCAGAAGTACTAGATTGTGGCGGAGTTGAAGTCGATGGCGCTGCTTGATTGGTACCCTGCTGCACAGGTGCAGGAGTAGGGGTTTTGGCATTCTGGCCAGGCTGATTGGGCTCTTTGTTGGCGTTGGCTGGCAAGTTGGGGTTAGTAGTGTTTGCTTTGCTATCTGTAGAGCCGGTAGTATTCTGGTTGGGCTGAGAGGCTTGCTTGTTCTGCTTGTTGCGAACAATGTTGCCATATATGAAGCTACCGAGAATCAGCATAATTACTATGAATCCTAGCACTAGTAGTTTGAATATTTTTTCTTGACGCATAGCCGTATTGTACGAGGCTATGTGCAGTGTTCGCAAGTATAAGAGTTTAACTATGAAAACTTTTACATTATATATGTTTAATCATTAAGGATTTCGTCCTAACGGCCAATCCGCTTTTGCTTGGTCAAAAGCGGAGCAAAACCCACCGGCTCGGACTTCAGATCATGAAGCAACCAAGCTGTTCTCACTTTCTGTTCTGTGGAACTTGCTCTGGCAAGAACCAAAGCTTCGAACAGTCCTCGAAGCAGAAGTGTTCAAAACAACTTGGTCTTTCTGATCCTCGAGAGCCGGGATCTTAAGATCTTAGAATGGCATCAAATTGGTTAGTAATTCAAACTGCCTCGGACAATAGGCGAAATCCTATTTTTGCTATAATACTCTTATGTTATTTGCAATCGACATAGGTGGTAGCAAGATCCGCATAGTAGGCTCGCAGCTGGGTTTGGTGGCCGACGAAGATATTACGTTTACAACACCTCAAAACCAACGAGCAGTTGTCAAAGAGCTCCAGACCAAGATCCAAAGCTTGGCGGGACGCTCCGGCGTGGATGGTATAGGTATAGCCGCTCCTGGCGCTATCGATAAGTCGCGCGGCATGATGCTACATACGCCACAGCTACCATGGCGCAATCTCAAACTCACTAGCCCACTGCAAAAGTTTTTTGGCTGCCCTGTAGCACTCGAAAACGATGCCGCCTGTGGTGCGCTTCATGAGGCACGTCATGGTGCTGGCAAACCCTACAATGTATTTGTCTATGTCACTATCTCTACAAACATTGGCACAGCCATTTGTGTAAATGGCCAGTTGCTACCTACCCCTCACAATAGTGAAGGTGGACACATGCTACTCAATGCCAATTTCACCGACCTCAGCCAGAGCAGTAGCTTTGCCAACTTGGTTAGCGGCCGCGCAATCATTCGTGACTTCGGTACCATCGCGCACAACATACACTCACCATCAATCTGGCAAGAGATAGCTACCCGTATGGCAGCTGGCCTATACAACATAGCTACTCTTGTTCAGCCCGAAGCAATAGTGTTGGCTGGTGGGGTAACCGCCAATCACCGTCGGTTTGTCCCACTGATCAAGAATTCGTGGAAGGATATGCCGTTTATGTATGCACCACCCAAACTTGAGGTAGCCCAACATATCGAAACTGCTCCGGTTCTGGGGGCGCTTCAGCTTGCCCTAAGCGGCACAGACCACAATTCTTAACAAAACTTGGCCCAGACCCCTTTCTTTTTGACCACTCGGCTGACTATACTGGAACTTGAGGAGGGTGAGTTTTGGAAATTATAGACAAGTATCCGCGCATGCGTTTTGCGCCCACTGGATACTTTGCATTTGATGCTGCAACAGAAGTAATACACTACGATCCGAAACGGATAGACTCCAAGATTGGACGACTGAGTTTGTTACACGAAATCAGTCATGCACTGTTGGGACACTTCCACTATGATTACGACCTAGAGCTACTGAGTATGGAGCTAGCTGCCTGGCAACGTACCCAAGAACTTGCTAAAAAACACAGTATCAGCTACGACAACCAATACGCCGATAGCTGTATAGAAAGCTACGATGCTTGGGTACAGCAGCGTGCCACATGCCCGGAGTGCGAGCAATTTAGTAGCCAGATCGCCGACGATGAATACCGCTGCTTTGCTTGTACCACGCGCTGGAAGGTAGCAGGTGAGCTCAACGAGCGCGTGATCCGTCGGGTAATCAAGAAATAGTTACTGCTCACAGCGCAGTTGAGTATAGCAGGCATCGATCAACGCTTTCCAGGTCAGCTGATCAACCTCGCCAGATACGGCCAATTTCTGATGTTGTTGAAAACTCTTGGTTAGCTCAACGGCTTTCTGGTCAAAATCTCCTATCTCAGACTGTGATTCGTAGAGTTGTACACCACCCATGCCACTACCCTTCTGATACTGGCTGAGTAGGGTCTTATAGTAGTCGACACAGCCACCTACGCTATCTAGCTGCAATACTTGTGTTGGTATGTTGCTCGCAGCTGCCACTGGGCACTTGTAGTCAGCAGCAGTAAAGCTTGGTTTGGCGCCAGCATGACTCATGAGTAGTTGAGAACCACCTGCTACCGCTACTATTAGCACCACTGCTAGCGCAATTACTTTCTTAGACAAAAAACGCCGTTTGGCAACCTTTTTGGTCGCACGGCGAGTTCGTTTCTTTGTTTTTGGCATTGTTTTGTTTCTTTTATTTAACTGTTTTACTAAATTGTCATACTTTCACGATGTATTGTCAAGTAATTCAAAAATCCCCCAGATGGGGGATTTTTGAATAGACAAATAATCAACTATTGATTCTTGGTCTTGCGGCTTTTGAGGCCACCTTTGCGTCCAGCTTCGCGGGCAAGCTCTGGGTTGGCTGCAAAGCCACCACCGCGACTGATCTTGCCGCCTAGAGCGCCTATACGCACGTAAAATTCTTTGCCGTAACGATTCTTGTTGGTCTGAGCGGCTTTTTCGCCACCTTTGCGTGTTCCTGGCATCTAAAAACTCCTTATTTATAAGGAGTTTGAACAACTATTCCACCAATTACTGTGGACACCCTCCAAGAGCTGTCAAACTCTTGGGTTATTTAATATTGACTGGCTGCTATTGTAGCAGCTTATGCTTAATCTGTCAATACTTTTTGCTTATGGTTTAACCTATCATCAGTAAGTGATATTTGGTGCTTCTATTTATTTAGCCAAATAGCACGATGTCAACTGATACTTACCAGAGGTATAGGTCGGGTTGCCATATCTACAAACCCACACTGATCCTCCTGTTGAAAGTTCATTTTGAAACTCAAAAGTGTTACCTCTGTCCAGAGTACACGACGGCGTACCACTATTCCACTCACAAAAGTGTCCTTGAATCCATTCAGACTTAACACTGGCATTGCTAAACCTAATTACGGCTATTCCAACCAAAGCTACCAACAAAACAAGGCCAAGCCCCATCCACCAATGAAATTGGAACTTTGTTTTACTCTTACTCGCAATTCTTGTTTTTGACTTCTTTGGCATTTTGATATCTCAATTATATAGGATGATTGGGCTGTCTTACCTGTTTCCCTTGATTGGCTGCATTCTGGCATGAGCCTGGATCTCTTTCGTAACTCCAACCTCTATTCGTCAAGTATATATCACATCCATTAGGATAGTTATTCGATGGAGGGATTACCGTGGGTTTAGAATTGGCTGCTTTGATAGTTCGTCCACGATTTTGGGCGGTTTGGCATGAGCTAGGGCTACTCTCGTACTGATACTTGTTTTGTGATTGGTTCAATATCCAGCAACCGTTTGTATAACTAGTACCAGCATTGCTAAAGCGCACCACAACAACTCCTATAACAGCAATAATTGCTACAAGTCCAAGACCCATCCACCACTTAAATTGAAAGCCCTGTTTCTTAGCTGTGGTTCGAGTTTTTGATTTAGCTTTTGCCATAATACCTTGATCTCCTATCTATTTATACGCAGGGTTCTTCTTGAAAATTATTGGTAGCTCCCACTTGCTCTGGCGGACCTGAGTTCTTATAGCTACCAAGCGGGCGCAAACAGGTCAATGTTGCCTGAGCAGGATTACCGGTGTATTGCTGATACCTACCGTCGTATAGCGGCTTAACGATAATAACTTCTCCATTACCAATCTTCTCTAGCCTTATTGCTCCAAACGCGTTTCCAGTAGTCTTGGCTAAGTAGCTCTGATAACCACTTGCATTGCTAAAGCGTAGTACCAAAACACCAACGAGTGCTACCACTATCACCAAACCAGCAGCCATCCACCATTTAAACTGAAAACCTTGTTTTTTAGTTGTAGTACGAGTTTTTGATTTGGTTTGTTTTTTGGCAGCCATGTTTTTGTTCTACTTAACCGCTACAAAGCGCTAAATATATTTCCCTGAAGGTAACTTCTAGACTACCTTTTGAGTTTGGTGTAATCTCCCAACAAGTTGTTGGGCTTATATCCTTGGTGACATAGATATTGTTACCCAGGGGTGTGAAACGAGTATCAGGATAGTAACCAAACTGATAATGATTGTATTGTCCATCGTATCTCAAATATTTACCGCCATATACAGCCCCTGTGTACCCACCTGGGTCGATATTACTAGCACGGCTATATCGCAGCACCAATATCCCCACTAATGCGACCACAACTACTAGGGCGGCAGCCATCCACCAGCGCAGCTGAAATCCCTGTTTCTTAGTTGTTGTTCGAGTTTTTGATTTGGTTTGTTTTTTGGCAGCCATGTTTTTCCTTTTAGTTAGATATGTAAAATAGTTGTAAATATTATACCACTTATGGTTGTTAAGTAAAATGTCTTACTTTACTGTGGCCAACTCCAGTATTCAATAGCTTTGGCATTTTCAGCACCTGCTGGCATACCAAATTCACTACCCTCCACGTATATGTCTGCCTGCTTGTAGTCAGCTTTCCCTCGCAAGTCCTGGCAATATGCTTGGTAAGTTCTACCGTCTCCAGAAAGTACAGGCTGATATTGCGGTTTAAGGATACCTACAGTAGAACCGTTTGATGCTATTATCCTAACAGCCAATTTATTGTTTAAAGCATCGGCTTTTGTTAGGCCACTTGTGTAGACACAGATCTTTTTGTTGTTATTTGGAGCTGGTATGCCTAGCCAATCAGATTTAATCTTTATAATGTTATTTCTTAGCTGGCAGCCGCCACCTTGAGCCTTGAATTGAATACTACAATTCTCAACTTGTGGGTCTGGGCTCATAGGGAAACTCCTACGGATAAACCCAAAGTTTCCTGTAATAAACTGGTTTAGTTGGGTAAAACTGCCTGTACTAGGAAGTTTTAGCCTAAAATTACCACTATCTAGGCTTGGGCAGGGTTTTTCATTGATATAACGGGTGCTAGCCCCACTCCCCTCTTTGCTATAACATTTTTGTAAATAATATCTCTTTTTGTAAGTGTAAATATGACTAGGCACACCATCCCATGTGACCCAGTTGGCATCGTCACAATTGCTTTTATATGGGTCGCATTGCACTGGGGCAGGTGCTTTTGCAGCAGAAGCCGAGCCACTACCTTTACTTGCATAGTATATGCGAACGGCTTCCTGCGCAGCATAACCATCACCACAGTTCCCGGTATATGGTACAAATATTGTCACGCCGTTACTCAGTAAAACATCACAGCCAGTTTGCCGCCTGGTGGAGCCACCATTGGATCCAGAGCTACCCGAAGATCCACTACTGCCACCAGAACTATTAGAGTTTGAGCCTACCGGTACATCCAGATAAACAGTTACCATTAAGTTTGAGTAGGCATATGGGGTGTCGCTGTTATTGATTGTGCGCAGACGATATGATTCCCCAGGGAACATTTCTATCCCATTCACACATGTACGACCAGCAGGATAACCATCAACGCTCCCACTAGGGATATGAAGGTTACGATATGCGGCTAAGTTGATTGTCCCCTGACTGGTTGACGCACAGAAATCCATAACAGCTTTTGTTGCATTAGGAAAAGCTGCAGAAACTCTATCCCAACTTATATCAAAGTCTTTATAACTATGAGGCTGAGCCTCGTAGCCACCTAAAAACAATGTTGATTGCCTTACTCCGGTTTGTGTTGCAGCGTTGCTGAATCGCAAAACAATAATACCTATAGCGGCCACTATGACAACTAGCAGAACACCCATCCACCAGCGGAATTTGAAGCCCTGTTTCTTACCTGAAGTGCGAGTTTTTAACTTGGTTTGTTTTTTGGCAGCCATTTTTTTCATTTAGTTAGATATGTAAAATAGTGATCAATATAATATTAGGTTAGCTCAATATGGTGGAGTGGCACTACCATTGCATTTATAGAAAACTTTATTATCAGACGTGTATGACGGGTTAATCTTATGACAGAAGTACCCAATGCTTCCAATATCAAAACTCCAAAACTGTGTATTCCCAATAGTACACCATGGTACGCCAGCATCCCATCTACACTCATGCCCATACTTGAACGTCGTAGTACCTGATGATGCATTACTAAATCGCAATACTACCAAACCTACAACTGCCACAACACCCACAAGAATAAGTCCCATCCACCACTTAAACTGAAAGCCTTGCCTCTTGGTTGTAGTGCGTGTTTTTGATTTGGTTTGTTTTTTGGCAGCCATGTTTTCGTTATTATTAGATATGTAAAATAGTTGTTAAATATTATACCACTTGTGTTTATTTGGTCAAATACATCACGACTTCTTATAAATATAAGCAAGCTGACACACTACAATCACAATGCTAGCAACAACTACCCACTCACCAAGTAAGCTATAAACGGTGCGGCGAGTGTTGGTAACTACATTGTGTTGTAATAGCTGAAGATCCTTCTGGCCACTCTTCTGGAGCCAGCTGCCGTTGTGGTCGAGCATGAAACTATAGCTACCATCTGTAGCCTGTACAAACGGGCGAGCATTGGCCACTGCCATAAACCGCGCCATTTGCTGAGCTTGTTGGTGATAGGTAGGTGCCTTAATAAATATCGAGAGGCTGGCTGAGTTGGTAAGGATCTGAGCACCATCTACTACCAAGCCACGATATAGCTCTGGGCTAATTGCGCCAGAGCAAGCCATGCTGCCTATCCACAAACCATCAAGCTTGTAGGCATGCGCGGGCTCACGACCCTTACTAATCTCACGACCAGAGGCTGCGGTGTCTACCGCTTGTTTCTGACCGAGTAGGTTGAATATAACTGTGTAACCAAATGGCATAGCTTCACCAACTGGTATCAAAAATTGCTTATCATGCTCATAACCAATATTCCCATCACTACGATAGACAGTCACCGTATTGTACATCTTGCTATTGTCACTACGCTGACGAGAAGTGATGATCGGCACATCGTTGTCGCGCAGGCTTTGTTGCATGGCAGCAACATCTGCAGCCTTGCTTTGATCGTTGAATATATCTGAATACTCTGAGAGTACCAATACATCGATACTTTTGGGCTGGGCGAGTTTGGCAAGTTGGCCATGATAGTCGATTGCCCCTATTTGCAAGCTATCGTTGCTTCCCAGCTGTAGAGCCGCAGCTCGTACTTCTGGCCCGGTGGCATGTCTATATGCAAACCAACCTGTAGTACTAAGTAACGCTATGCCACATAGTAGCAGCAAAGGTAGCTTCCAGCGCTTGTGAAGTAACCACCAAATACACAAGTTTATTACGATTACTAAGAAACTTACCCCAAACAAACCCACGAAGCGCCCAGAATATACCAGCGGTGACACACTGGCCGCAAAGCCGAAATTGCCAAAGTTCCAGTGTGGACCCATGGTAGAATTGGGGCCCCAAGAAATAATTGAGAATATCCAGCTACGAGCCAACTCACCTAGTATCCAAATAGCTGGCAGTAGTGCAAATATCCGCTTTTGTGTTAGTTGGGGCTTCGCCCATACATAAATCACCCCCATCACCACAAAACCGAGCGAAAGAATGCTTGAGAAAAACATATAGCTCATCACCAGACCACAAATTGCCCACCAGCCATTGAGCGAAGCCCAGCGTTCTGGCTGGGTTTGTACCATCCAGTATGTCACTCCTAGCAACATGGTCCAGCCACTCAGCCATATATAGCCCACTTGCGAGCGCTTAGAGAGATTGTTGGTACCAAGCTGCTGCAAAAGCCATATATAAGGCAAGAACGCCACAAACACTAACCAGCCTAGGTGGTAATGCAAGAATGGCACAGCCAAGCACGCGCCCGCTAGCAAGCTCAAACCAAACAGCTTAAGCTGTGCTATGTGTCGTGACTTCTGTGTTTTCTTGGCCATTTGGATCTATTGTACTGTAAGAGATGGTTTATTGCAGTACTGCTATCTTGGGTCGAAGTAAAGATCTACGTAGGTTGTAGCGTTTTGGCGTATATTTACCTGTACACTCGTACCAGGATCTGAAAGCTGCTCCTTGTTTACCAACACGCGAGTAAGTTTCCAGTTGTTGGGCACCGTAAAGTAAGCACGATATGGCGAACCACTCACAAACAAGCCATCAAGTGCCCAAGGGTTCTTACCCTCACAGGCAAATGTGCTATTCTCGTTGTTCTTGACACAAACGCCGGTATTGCCTGGTGTATTTGCTGGTGACGATTTGAAACGCGCATCTGGAGGCATGGGACCATTGGGGCCATACTTAGTTATATACAGTCTGCCTTTGGGGGTTGGTGGTGATGTTACCCTGCCTTGAGTCCAGCCACCTGGCGTTGACTTGAAAGCGGAAGCTGGTGGACAACCGACTAGGTAGAAATGGTTGGGCGACTGAAAATCTAGGCGCGGATCGCTGGTAATTCGGCTTTTGACTGCACAGAAGTTGCCTAGTTGCCAATAACCCACATCGTGCTCATGTGTGGCGCCGCGCTGGCGGGCTAGGTTGTAGTCGACATCGCCAGTACCGATATAGTTCCAATTGCCTTGTGGGCATACCAAGGCATAACCATTTACATTACGATAGCCACAGGTGGATACCAATGTGCCGGCTGGAAAGCCACAGGTAACAGTACCAGTAGACCCATTGACGCACTGTTGTTGCTGAGGGGGCGGAGCTGGCCCTGGAGTTGGTGCTGGAGTAGGGTTGGGTGCTGGGTTGTTTGAGTTTGTCTGAAGAGTAGTGCGGCTTATCTCTACCAGATGAGGCAGATTGTTACCAGCAGACATTTTGTAAAAGAAACTATTATTGCCTGATGGACTGCCAATGTTTTGTTGGATACACTTTCTGACAGTTCCCTGGGCGTAAATTGTTTGGTGATCTGCTGCTACCTCATTTCCACCCCAGTCTAAGATACTTACATAGTAGTCGGTTGGAAAAGGATCGTTACCTACATTGGTAAGATAGAAAGTAAAACAAACTTGAATAGTGGCATTACCTGAATTCAACCCAGAAATTTGCCCAAAGCTCTCTTGAGATTGTGCATAACTACCGGCTGGCCCCTTCATAGCATTGCCATATGCTACAAAACCAATTCCGTTTTGAACAGGCGCAGCAGACGCTCCATTGCCTCCTTGAATAGTGCCTGCATCGACCGAAAAAGTCCTACTGCCTCCAGCTTGGCTAAATCTAACTACTACAACACCAATAATTGCTATTAGTACAACTAGGGCAAGCCCCATCCACCAACGGAACCTAAACGAGCTCTTTTTGTTGACGCTCTTTGCTACTCGTGATTTGGATGATTTTGGCTTTGGCATTTGTCTTCCCTCACTGACCTATAATTACTTTTTGTACTTCGTGAACTGGATCAGAGCTGTTCTGGACATTGAGAGTGTAGCCCTTGGTAGTTACTACATTTCCGGCCTGATCAAACACTAACAACTGCAACTCATGGCTGCCATTGCTGACAGTTGTAGAATCAAAGTCAAACACAAACGGTTGTTTATTGACTACCGCAAGCAGCTTGCCATCGATATAGTAGGCTACAAAACTCTCGGCATCGCTGGTGGGTGTGTAGCGTAGTGGCGTAACACCGCTGACATTGAGGGTCTGAGTAGCTGCTACTTGTACGCCAGTTTGTTTTTGGGCGGCTTCGAGTTGTTGGGGTGTATAGCTACCTGGCAACGTGCCGGCTCGGCTCACGCGCAGCACTACCAAACCAACTACTGCTACAGATACTATTACCCCTACTGCTGCTAGCGAGCCGCTACCACGCTTAGGCCGCTTTTTGATACTTGCAGTATTAGCAACATTGGTTCGGCTTTTACTTCCTCTCGATTGGGACTTGGGCTTAAACTGTTGCGATGGGCGGAGGTGGTGTGGTGGAATGGTAGATATCATAGTGTTATTGACCGAAGAACAGTGTCCATGGATAAGTTATAGTGTTGCTTAGTCGCCGGAATATACTGTTGGTGTTGTTGATCTTAAACGGATACACAAAGCGCACTGTCTCCTTGCCGTTTTCTGCTGAGAGCACGACATCGATCCGATGAACGCCATTGGGATATCGGGTAGTGTCTATATTGAAGGTATTTTGACGGGCACTAAACTCTTGCACCATCTTGCGATCAATAAATACCTTGACTGTCTTTGCCCCGACAGCCTTAGACTTATCGAAGGTAAAAGCAATCACGCCAGATTGCTCAGTGAGCTTGTCGGGGCTCTGGGCATCCACCGAGGCGCTTTGGACTGAGGCCAGTGAAGGATCTGTGGTGCTGATAGTGCCACCCTCGCTAGCGGGTAAATTGGTAGTACTAGTAGGAGTACTCGATGCTGCATCAGTAGTACTACCAGAAGCACTTGGCTGGCTAGTGGTACCAGTATTTGTAGTCGGTGGCGTTGTGGTAGTAGGGGTAGTTGGGTGTTTTTCGGCGTAGATCCGCTCTAGGTCATCAAGCACCTGTTGCTGGAGCTGAGCCTTGTAGTTCGGATCGGCCTGCGCGCGTGCCACTTCAAGCTGGTTGAATATCTTCTCATAGCCTAGCGATGGCACTGTTACCTTGTAGCGACCGTCACTTAGTAACTCTTCGGTTCTTTCGGCCAATACTTCTGGCGGTAGCGATGCATTGCTGAGCCGCACTACAACAATACCTATAACTGCCACGGCAAGTACCACCAGCAAACCAGACTTCCAACGGAACTTAAACGATCCTGGATGAGAAGTATGTTTGGTGACTGGTTTTTTGTGTTTACTAGATTTTTGGGCCATTGGCCTACTACTTGTTAATTATACTTATGGTAGCGCTATCTAGATCATTCGTCAAATATCAGTGTCATTGGAATATTACTCTAAAAGGTGTTGTTATAGTACGCTGTAGCCTTTGCCAAAGACTCAAACTGTTTTGTACGTTGAATTTGTAGTCATAGCGAGCCACTTGCTTTTCTTCAGCATCAAACACAACAGTGTTAAGCACGTAAGTGCCGTTATCCAAATCAACAGTATCTAGGTTGAATATGTAAGGAGGTTTCTCGCTGTAGTAAGCCAGCTTGCGGTTGATATAGTACGCCACAAGTGGCTTCGAAGTACCACTAGGAATTGTAGGCTCAAAGACCACAACACTACTAAGGGTCGGTATATCTGCAACTGGCAACTCACTAAGAATATTTTCTTGTACTTCAGTGGAAGCCGGGTCGCTTTGTAAGGTATTTCGGCTAAGTGTGGCTGTGGTTTTTGAGCCCGCTTGCGAAGTAGTACTCTTTTGTTGTTGAGATATGTTGGTAGAAAGTGAACTCAACAATTGACTGCTTTGTTGCTTGGTTGATGTTGTGGTAGGGGCCGTTGGCTTAGTAGGAGTTGGCGTTGGTTTAGGAAGTGTAGGGGGTGGAGTAGGCTTGGGCACCGGTGCAGGTGGCCTTTGTTTAGCCAGCTGTTCAGCTCGAAGCCTCAAATATTCTTTCTGTATACTACTAGCAAGATTCGAGTTGCTTGATGCAGCGGAGCTAAATCTCACAACCACAATACCTACCACAGCAATCGCAACAACAATCACTGTCACCTGCCACCAAGCGATAGTTCGGTACTTACGCTTTGGCTTGTTCACAATAGTTACTTACTGGTAGTATCTTTGATAGCTTGAGACGGGTTATCAAGGGTTGGTGCCACCTGGATAGCTTTTGTAAAAATATCCGTTGCCTGTTCTTTCTCTTTTTGGTTCTGTACATATATGTAAGCAAATATTGCTACTATTACGACTATCGCTGCTACTAGTATTAACATAGTGTTTCGAGATGCCTTGGTCATAATTTCTCCAGTTTAATTAATTGCCTACCAAATAAACATATGTGATTGTATTGATCCAAGCCCATGTCATGGGACCAACGACTCCATCTGTGTCTATTGCTTTACCGGTTCTTGCATTACTTGCAGAAGTTATGAGTCCCTTACTCGCCAATTCATTTAGCTTGGCCTCATCAATTGTTGCTGGCACAGGATATCCAGCAGTTGCAAGAACAAAAGCCGAGTTAACAGCCTCTTGAAACGCTCTTACTTGGTTTGTTGTACCTGCATCCATGGGCCCAGTTTCTGATGTGCTTGGATCATTGATGACGTCTTTAAAAAACCGTCTAACATATATTACACAAGGGTTATCTGCACCCATCGGGATTGTATTGGTGTTGCCACAGTTGCTGAAGTCCCTCTGAACATTGGCCTTAGCAGTGGGATCAGTGTTTGAAGCGGCATGAGAGAACCTTACTACTATATAGCCTGTGATCACGACTAATGCAATGATAATAAATGCGTGCCATGGTTTGAACTCAAACCCTTGTTTACTTTTGCGAACTGTTTTTTTTGCTTTCGTTGGCATAACAACTTTCCTTTGTATTAATTAAACTACAACTCACTATTTAGGTCAATTCCCTGATAGATAAACATAAGATATTACGTTGAGCCAAAACCACGTTTGGGGATCGACTTGACCATCGGCGGGTATTGACAATCTACCTGAAGGATCCTGGCTCATACGACGATCGTCGAGTAATTTCTGCTTATTTGCAGCATTGACACCCGACCAATCAGCACTGTTGAGATTGGTATTGATGGCTTGCTGAAACAGCTTCATCCTATCTTGCATCGAGAGAGGATTCCCAGAATTATTGCTATACAGGTCAGATACATCCAAAGAAGCTGAGCTAGGGTTGTTTTCCATGACAATATCTAGGAATCTACGTGCGTATATCACACAAGGTCCCTGGCTACTATTGTTAAGCTTTGTACTGTTTACAAAATCACCAGTGTTGCTACAATCTCCAAATGCTTTAACTAGTACGTCCCTAGGTGTGACTTGAGGCGTACTAGAGCTTTGCCCAGCCCTGATGCGCTGATATTCATTGATGATTGTGTTCGCAAGTGATGCATTCTCAGAGGCAGCATTGCCAAAACGAACTATTACTATCCCAGCAAACACAATTATTCCGATAACTAGTGCTATAAACCAAGACTTACTTAAAAGCCCGTCGTTCTTGAATGATTTTTGTTGTTTGGATGCCATGGCTGCTTTGTTCTTATGGTAAAGCAATATATTTATTTGGTCAATAAAAAATAGCCTTGGTGCTGGCACCGACCTACTTTCCCCTTGGAAGAGTATCATCGGCGCTGAGGTGCTTAACTACGGTGTTCGGGATGGGAACCGGTGTACCCACCTCGCCAAAGGCACCAGCACGAAGGCTACTTTTATAAAAAAGTTACTATGAATTACACAAAACGAGCTCAAATGCGTTGACTCTTATCAAAAGCCGTCACAAAAAGAGCATACAAAAAGCCAATTGGTTATTAGTACACCTCGGCTACATGTGTTGCCACACTTCCACCTGGTGCCTATCAACGTGATTATCTACCACGAACCTATGGGGAAATCTTATCTTGAGGGGGGCTTCACGCTTATATGCTTTCAGCGTTTATCCTGTCCGAACGTAGCTACTCGGCAATGCGCCTGGCGGCACAACCGATACACCAGCGGTTCGTTCATTCCGGTCCTCTCGTACTAGGAACAACTCCTCGCAAATTTCCAAACGCCTACATCAGATAGGGACCGAACTGTCTCGCGACGTTCT
>CAZSVP010000002.1:0-248314 GCA_964610335.1 uncultured Candidatus Saccharibacteria bacterium | reverse complement strand
AAAAACATGGCGGTATAAATCTGGATTTTTGGATTGATTTTGAAGGTGAACATAGCAAGGAGACACGTGAAGCTATGGGTGCAGAAGGTCCAATCCAAATAGCAGATCGTTTTCAGCATTCAATCGATGTTTTAGCTCGCTATGCCAAGCTTTACCATTCTAAGGTTGGAAACGAAGATGACAGACTGATAATCTGGGCCGGTACTCATTACGATACACTCAGCCCCTACGTAAAATTCAACTTATTCAATATGAGTCCGGACGACCCATTGCGAGTTGAGTATGGGGGTGGCATTAACATCAAAGTTGCCAAAGACGGTTCGGCCAATACAATAATTGACGGCAAAGAATATCCGGTGCCAGTTAAAGGCCGGAAAGAATCAAATTAGCTGCTAAGCTTGCTTGTGTAATTTGATGTAGCTCTCCCTGGACTCATCGGCAGTCTTTAGCATGGCAGCTTTGTCGGCCACGTAGGCGGGGTAGTCTGACCCATCAACTTTCTTGTGTATTTTGAAGGGTGGCCTCATAAAACTTTGTGTAATTATAGGTATTTTGTCACCAGATTCTGTAATTGCAACTCCATAGGCATCTTCTTGGCAACCATAATCAACCAACTCCCATTCACGGCAAAGAGCTAGCTCTAGTGGTGTCAAATACCAAAGGGTGCCGTATGCAACTGCATCTTTATCTGGAACTGAGCAGTACATCTCAAAGTCTGGACCCCAGCCATTAGCCAAAATATCGTAAGCCGACCTATCAGGGGACGGACTATCGGGAGGTATTTCTTTACGAAAGTCTTTGGCCAGGCTAGTACAGACTTGGTAACCAGGTAACTTGGCAGGCTCGCCTAGCAGACCTTTGCGGCCGACCATATGTTCCATCATGTCACGGTCTTTGTTGGTACCAAAGCCGAAGTACTTAATTACTGGCTCAGTGGGAATATTGTCTTTCATAGTAGTAGTATAAAGCACTATGCTAAAATGACAATAATTACAGCAATTAACGGACTAGGAGGGGTATGACAACCGAAGGATTAAACTTACCAGAACCAAACAAGCCAAATGGTGGAGAGATTGGCAAGATCAAAGTAGAGGACTTACTGGCGGCTGAGAAATTACCTGAAGCGGATGGTACGCTCATAGTTTTGCAAGTTAATTCTCGAGATATTCGAGACCCAGAATCTGCAGAATTTGGTACGCTCAAACCTGAGGCTGCTCAACTAGCTCGAGAAACGGCATCGTCTTTCTTTCGAGAAGCTTTTGATGGTATGAGCCCAGAGGAACTAGGCCAGGTAGATATCTTGGTGTTTGCTTCAAATGTTCGTCTAACTACTCCAAGCGGACTAGAAAGTAGTCTACAAAGAGCGGTTTTGTCTGGCGACGAAACACTTACAGCTATAAGATCCGAAATGGAGAGTCATGGTGTACCATATAATCAACTCATTAACAACATCTCTTCAGTTGGCGGCGGACCCTTTGAAGTTTCAGAGTTGGTTGATTTGCAGATTCTTACTAGTGATGAAGGTTATTTACAGTATCTAAAGGAAAAGTATATGCCTCAAGAAGAAGTGACGGATCTTTCTTTAAACTCCGGCACAGGTCTTTCGCCAGTAAGTGAGGAACAACTGTGGGTAGCATATGAGAATGATCAAGGCGAAGATCGAGATAAGCGTATTGAACTAGGTGCTGAGGGCCCAGAGGAAATTGCCCAGAGAGTAAACGCATTTGTTTCTAAGGTTGAGCAATTTGCTCAGCAACATCACAACATGAATCCTGGTCGAAGAGTAATTGTTTGGGCTATTGGACACTATGACAACATTAGCCCCTACTTGAAGAAATTTGTTCTAGACAAACCCATGGATACATATTTAGGTGTCGATAAGACTGCTGGTGTGTCTATCAATGTTCACAAGGACGGTAAGGCCACTTCAAAGATTAAAGGTCGGGAGTTTGAAGTAACCGGACTAAGCTAAGCCAAGCTCTTTTTTGTACTTTTCGAGTAGATACTTTTCAGCATCAAACGCAGATTTGAATTTTGGTACTCCCTTTTTGGCCCATTGTAGTATCCAGTTACGATGCCACAATACCTGATCAAATGCATCTGATTTGGCACCACCGTCGTAGCCATGTTGCTCGCGGTGACGAATATATTTCTTGTGTGTAGCCCAATGGGGAATAATTATTGCATCTGGTTTTAAGAATTGGTTCGATGCGCCAATTATCCAGAATCCAAGCATCATCGCTTGTACGGTCATAACATCAGCTCGCTGATCAATCTTTTGAATTACCTCACCACTTTCGAGCCACCATTCACCCTGCGGGTGCGCTTTTGACGATTCCCAAAGTTTGTCGCCATCTATCCAATGTTTTTCTTTTTGACTTTTTACAAAATGTGTTTTGCCCGAGCCAGAAGGACCAAGAATAAAAAAACCACGCTTGTGTTGAATAAATTTCTTACTTAAGTCATTCCAATACTTGGTACCGTCTGCAAATACCACTGGAGTACTAAACGGTAGTGTTTCAAATTCACTTTTGTACATAATCATTGATTATATGGATATTGTTAGTAGTTTGCAATTTGTTCAGATACGAAAAGAGCCCCCGCGGGGCAGGGGCTCTTTTCGAGTCCTTGTCCGCGAGGGCTTGCTGCTAGTCGCTGGCGCGGTAGCAGCGGGCCGGGATGGTGACGCTGTCGCCGATGTTGGCCTTGGCCTCGAGTTGGGGGTTCATCTGGTCGATGTACCGTGCCACCTCGAACTGGTCGTAGCCGGGGCTGGGCAACTCATCGGCTGCGATGGCCTTGGTGAGGTCCATGGTGCTGCCACCGGCCTGATCCAGCTGCGACTGGGTGAGCTGGATGGTCTGCTCACCTTCGCAGGTGACGGGGTTGGTGGTGGCGTTGATGAAACACATCACCCCGAACACCAGTGCCAGAACCAGCATCAATCCTACGATGCTGATCAGCCAGTACCCGCGTTGCCGAGCTAGTTGGTGGGCGTGCTTGGCGGCTTCGAGCTCTGCCTGGAGTGGCAGCTCGAAGTAGTCGGCGCCGAAGCGATCGATCGCACGCCAGTTGTCGGTGGTGTCCGTGATCGGACCTGCCGTGACGAACTCCAGTCCGCAACCTGGACAGAGATCGCCGTGCCTGACGTAGAGCGAGATGATGCCGCATTCGCTGCAGCAGCTCCGAGCTCCTTGTGCGAGCCACATCGCCTCCTGTCCGGGGACGTGTGGTTTTGCTGTCTTCAATGAACTTCCCCCCATGATTCCTCCTGGGTGCTTGATGGGATTGGGGTTTACTCCGCCCTTCTCCCATTGGAGAAAGTTAACAGATTATACTATAAAAACAAACATTTGTCAAATAGATAGTCTACAGATACAAAACGAGCCTCCGCCGGGTAGCGAAGGTCGTTTTGCTATCTGGCAGAGGCCTATGGTGGCGCGCTAGCGCGCCTTGACGGTGTGGCGCAGATGACTGCGACGCTGGGCGATTTGGTGGTGCTTGGCGAGAGCCGGGACTTGCTCGAGCTGATGGCCATGTCGTAGGATCAGGATCCGCCCCAGATCGCTCGAACCATGGAGATCCACCAGCCAGGCGAATCGAGATTCGCAGTGGTCGCAGCGCAGAACTCGCTCGATATCCACCTTGGGCTTGGTGTGCCGCTCGCACTCGCCGCAGTACTGATCGTTGTCGCTGATGATCAGCTCGGTGAGCGTGTCATCGCAACTGTAGACGTTGCGCATGATGGCCCAGAACTCCTTGCCCCATGAACGTGCTCTTCTCACGGATTACCCCCTTGTTGTCGACAGAGAAGTTGGTGAAACAAATAGTACTACAAATATGGTGTAATTACTAGTAACAGTATAAAAACAGGTCGATCCACCTCAGCTCCCTGGTGTAGGAGCCGAGGTGGATCAATAATGCCTGAAATCGCTAGCCGGCTGATTGGCCATAGGCGACCGTCTTGTTGACACGTGACTTGCGAGCTTGCAGCTCGGCCTTGAGCGCCACGACCTCCTCGCGGTGGTCATGATTGCTGCGGCGACTGAACACGGTAGCGATGCCCAGCAGCGCTGCAAACCTGATCAGCGCCTTGCGTAGATCGGGTGTGAACAGAGCGACTCCAACGGCCGCAACCTGCATCAGGAACTTGATCTTGCCGTTGCCGGTTGCACCAGTGAGCTTGGCCTTGTTGTCGGGCTCCAGTCGGTCGCAGCGCCAGGCCAAGATTCCTTGCTGCGTGCCGTTGATGGCCACATCGAGCTCCAGTGCAGCAGCGATGGCAAACAGCAGCTGCAGCAGACGGTAGTAGAACTTGTTGTCCCCGCCACGGAAGATCTCGAGCGTGGCCCAGCCGATCAACACGAAGAACAGCTTGTCCATCAGCGGATCGATTGCCTTGCCGAAAACACTGGTGATGCGCAGCTTGCGAGCCACCCCACCATCGACCAGGTCGAAGGCAATCACGATCAGTGCCAGCACTGCCACCAGCACTCGCATGCGGTAGCTGCGGGCCCGGCGCATCGGGAAGAACAGTGCCAGGGTGAGCAGTCCACGTCCCAAAGTGATGAGATTGGCACTGTTGCGCACTGTCCAGCTGTACTCCGATGGATCTTCGCGCACGTACTTGCCGAGGATCGGCTCAAGCATGCGATCGAGCTCACGTTGCCACCTAGCGGCAGCCTGGTCGGTCAGCTCGGCGGCCTCTTGGGCAATGATCCCTTCGGCATCGGCCAGGTCAGTTTCAAGTCTGTGAAAGTCCTCCGACGGAGACATAACAACCTCCTCGTCTCTTTGGTTTTCAGGGTGAGGTAAGTATAGCAGATGGAATTGTTGGTTTGAACCATAACTTTTTTAGCAAGGAATTTCGTCCTTAAGGGTCGATCCGCTTTTACTTGGTCAAAAGCGGCGCAAAACCCAACGGCATGGACACCAAACTGTAGCAACAAGCTAGCTTTCACTTTCCAAGCTGCGGAACTCATCACTAGCGTTCTTCGGACAGTCCTCACTTGTAAGCATTCAAACTAGTTTGTTTTACAGTTGGCTTTAATGCCGAATTTAAGATCCTTAATGGCACTAAAGCAATCAGGAAGTGAAAGAACTTTGACACTTCTGGTTGCAGAGCGCGAGTCCAATCTTTGGCACAGCGGCCAAACCAGAAAGTTGAAGTTGTTGAACGCTCCTGTAATGCGTCCGTGCCAAAGGACTTTTGGCTTCTTTTGGTCCATCAAAAGAAGCTTGCTCCAGTAAGCGAAGCTTGGAGCGAAAGACAAAAAAGATCTATTTCTATATCGGGCATAGACCTGGCACTATAGGTCAATAACAGCTACACTATTACATAAGCATATGAAATTTCACCTGCCAAAGTTTTCGAGTAAAAAATCATCTCCCAAGAAACCAGATGGGCCACAGTATATAGTGTCGCTCGATATTGGTACTGAGTACGTCAAAGCACTGATTGGCAAAGTTTCCAATCAGAAGGATCATAAGACTGGCAAGCAGCGTGAAGTTGTAGAGATTATAGGTAGTGGCAAGCAGCGACAGCGTCTCACTGACATGGCTGGCGGAGCAGTCACTGACATATCAGGAGTGGTAGAGAACTGTGATGCCGCGTTGCGTCAAGCCGAGGAAGTGGCTGGGTTAGTTGCCAAAGACACCGTAATAGGAATAGCTGGTGAGTTGGTGCGCGGAGGCACTACCGCGGTGAGCTATCGGCGCAACAAGCCCGATGTCAAAATAGACCAAACTGAGCTGATGGATATAATCGAGCGGATCCAAAAACAAGCTTTCGAGGAGGTTCGTAAACAGCTCAGCTGGGAAACTGGCAACGACGAGCTCGAAGTTAAGCTAGTCAATGCTGCAATTGTGGATGTCACCATCGATGGCTATCGTGTTACCAATCCAGTCGGGTTCCAAGGTCGCGATGTCACTATTCAAGTATTCAATGCTTTTGCTCCTATGGTTCATTTAGGAGCGCTCCAAACTGTCGCGGCTGATCTAGATCTCAATCTTATCAATATTGCTGCAGAGCCATTTGCGGTGGCTAAGTCAGTCGGTACCGACGATAGCACAGAGTTCAGCGCCATATTTATAGACATTGGCGGCGGAACCTCCGACATCGCAGTGGTAAACAACGGTGGTGTAGAGGGTACCCAGATGTTTGCAATCGGTGGGCGCAGCTTTACTAAGCGGCTGGCCAATGAGTTTGGTATAAGCTTCGACGAAGCCGAAGAGCTCAAGCTCAAACACGCCGCTGGCAAACTTAGCGAAAGCCAAGATCGACAAGTAAGTAAAGCCCTTGAGACCGATGTTGAGACCTGGCTGAGTGGGGTAGAACTGGCACTTAGTGAGTTTGAGCGGCTCGATCATCTGCCTACTCGCATCATGCTTTGCGGTGGTGGTAGCGGTTTGCCTGAGATCAAACATGCCCTCAATGAGACCGATTGGCACAAGGGCTTGCCGTTTGTGCGCAAGCCCAACATCAGCTTTGTGATGCCTCGCGATGTCAATCATGTTATAGATACCACCGACAGTTTGCATAGCCCGCAAGATATAACGCCGATGGGCTTGGCCAATCTGGGGCTCGATGTAGTAGGGAGTGAGAGCTTGGGTGAGTCGGTTATGCAGCGACTTAGCCGCACATTGTCATTATAATGCAAAAACCCGCCCACCCGGCAGGTTTTGCGGTAGGTGAGCGGGGCTAGATCGAGGCCTGATTGACCTCGATGATCTCGGAGCGAGCGTCTTGCGCGAAGGCCCAGCTCTGCAGGTTGTCCATCAGCTCGAAGAGGCGATCGAGCAACACCTTGCGCTCTTCATTGAGCGGCGTTGTGGTATGGACGCGGATGACACAGTGCATGAAAGCACATTCCAGGGCATATACCTCATGGAAGCTGAAGACTGCGTCGATGAAGGCGTTGCCAGCCTCGGTGAGGCCACCGCGCCAGAAGCGCTCCAGTGCCTCGCGATCGACAGCCATTCCGTCGCAGCGTCCACCAGAGACCAAGTAGTTGCTGGGCTGCTTGTAGGGATAAGAATAGGTACGCATTGTGCTCCAGGGTTCTGATCAAAACCTTGTGTTCTGATTCGCTGACAGCAATAATATCATAAAAACGTGATAAGTCAATACGTCTCAGTTAGTCACGGACCTGTTGACTAGTTCGTTACAATTGAACAAGCCAATCCTGCAAGGATAAGTTTTTTACGCTATAATAATTTCCAAATGACTCCAGACATCCTCTATCTCGACAACGACACTGAAATCACCGAAGCGATCGAAAAGCTCAAGGGAGCCAAAGGTGATGAAGTCCGCGTAGTTGCACCAGCCCGATCTGGCTTGTTGCAAAGCGCAGTTAACCTGAAATTGCTCAAGAAAGCTGCCCACGACAGCCACAAAGATCTGGTACTTGTCACTACTGACAAGGCTGCTACCGGACTAGCTGGCATGCTTGGGCTGGCAGTCGCCCGCAATGTCAAAGCCGATGCCGCTGTACCCTCGGCCGATGACGCCCCACCACCAGCTAGTGACACGCCTACTATGATTGACGATAGTAAGCCAGAAAAGTCCAAAAAGTCTGCTACCCAAGATCAAGACGATGATATCCCGGTCAATACCAAGTTGCCCAAGGATCGTGTAGTTACAGCTGATAGTAAAGTAAAGAAACAACCCAAGGTGCCCAACTTCAATGGGCTCAATAAGAAACTGCTTTGGGTAGCGGGCGGCGTAGGTGTGCTAATCATACTTATATTGGCCTACGTATTTTTGCCAACAGCCAATGTTAGTGTGCAAACCAAGGCCAAGAAGCAGCCACTCAACTTCCGTTTTACGGCCGATGCTAGCACTACCAAAAGTGACTATGGGGCCGGCATAGTGGCTGCTCAAAAGATAGAGAATACCAAAGATAGTGTGGCTACATTCTCAGCCACTGGCCAAAAAGATGTAGGTAGCAAGGCTACCGGCACAATTACCGTCAAGAATTGCGACGACACGAGTACTCATAACTTAGCTAGCGGCACCACAGTGACATCTAGTGGTAAAGCTTTTACTACTAATTCGACCGTTACTATACCAGCCGGCTCCGCCGGTGGTGGAGTAGTTAATTGTTCTTCTGGTGTGGATGTGGGCATTACAGCCGCTCAAAACGGTGATAGTTACAATCTTCCAACTACTACATTTGCCATCAACGGATTCTCCAATCTCTACAAGGCTACTGGGTCAACCTCCGGTGGTACAAGTAAGGTGGTAACAGTTGTCAGCGCCGACGATGTCAAGAAGGCAACTGCTCAGGCTCAAGGACAGTTGGGTAGTAATCTCAAACAAGATCTGATAGATAAGGCTGGTGATCAGTACTTTGTATTTGTAGATAGTTTCAAAACAGAGACAGTGAGCGCTACCCCGTCAGTCGCTGAAGGTACCGAGGCTAGTGGGACAGTTACGCTTACTCTAAAGGTCAAAAACACTGCCTTTGCAGTACTCGACAAGGAACTCAATGCCTTGTTTGAAGCTCAAGCCAAGAGGGACCTGAGCTCTGACCAACAGATCTACCAAAGTGGCGCCGACTCAGCCAAATACAGTAATTTTAAGGCTACGGGTGAGACCATGCAGATCCAAGCCAGCACCACGGCATTTTATGGTGATCGGCTTGATACTGAAGCGATTGCACGCGAATCAGCTGGTAAGCCCAAGAAGGCGGTAGCCGACATTGCTAAGTCCAAGAATGATCAGGTCACTGGCGCCACAGTCAATTCAAACCCTGCACTTATGCCATTTATGCCGCTACTGAGTAGTCGAATAAAAGTAGAGATCGATGTCTCGACCGAGCAGTAAGCTTAGTACTACCATTCTGGCTTTGGACTATGGCAGTAAACGAGTCGGCGTGGCAATTAAAGCGTCAGGTACAGATCAGGTAGAAGTAGTTTCTACTGTCGATCAAGATGATCAGTTCTGGACGTCGCTACGAGCTTTACTACGTCGCTTTCAGCCAGATCTGATAGTGTTGGGTTGGCCGCGCAATACTGATGCTGAGAAAACTAGCCAGACCACAACTGTTGAGTTGTTTGCCAAACGATTGCAACAACACACCAAACTACCAGTGGTGTTAGTTGATGAATTTGATAGTTCCAACCGTGCCCAACAACTTTTACCAAAAGGATTGCCGTTGCGTAAACAACGTGCCATGATTGATCAATATGCCGCAAAAATCATTCTCCAAGACTACCTTCAAGAACGCACCAAATAAACTGCAGGCCAAGTTCAAAACCAAGCAACCTTCCAGAATTTATCTGATAATAGGTGGTACATTTGTTGTTCTGACAATTGTTCTTGTTACAATTATGGCCTTGTTGTATCTACCCTTGAGCCCGGCCGATACCCAAAAACAACGTGTCCAGATAGCCAAGAACTCTACTGCTGAAGACATCGGTGCATTGCTTGAACAAAAGAAGCTGGTACGTAGTGGCTGGTTGTTTACCAGCTATGTCACTATTACGGGTCAGCGCAATAAATTACAGTCTGGTACTTACCTAATGAGCGCAGATCAGAATATACCAAACTTAGCCGATCAGCTGGCATTGGGCCAGTTCGCTCAAGTACAGCTAGTTGTTCCCGAGGGTTATACTGTTCGTGATATAGCAGCCCGCTACGCCAAACTTGGGCTTGGTAGCGCAGAAGACTTTGTTCGAGTAGCCCAAGCCCAGCTAGGAACGCCGTTTGTACAATCAACTGGTGCCACTGCAACTGTTGAAGGCCTATTGCAGCCCGCTACTTATAAGGTGGGTGTGGATGACACTACAGAGAAGGTGGTCAATACTATGCTGAGTAGCTTTCAGAAGCAGAATTGGTCACTGTTGGTTGGTACTCCTGCTCCAGGTGGCCTAACACCATATCAAGTGCTAACATTAGCCTCGATTGTGGAAAGAGAGGGTACTACTGAGGCAGACCGCAAAATGGTCGCTGGGGTCTTCCTGAATCGTCTGAGCCGTGGTATGAAGCTCGAGAGTGATGTTACGGTCAACTATGCGACAGGCCGTACCAATACCACACCTCAAGATGTGCTAATAAACTCTCCTTATAACACCTATAAGATAGTCGGCTTACCGCCATCGCCAATCAACAATCCAGGTGCGGAATCGATTGAGGCTGTTCTTCATCCCACTACCAATGACTACATATTCTTCCTGGCGGACAAGCAAGGTAACCTACATTTCGCCAAAACGCTATCTGAACACCAGCAAAACATCCGAAAGTACCTGGAAAACTAAGTTTATAGTCTATATAGAGCCAAAAAGCTGTGCTTGACGGCTATTTTGGTGCGTGATACACTCGTGAGCGTACCATTACAAAGGATAAGCGCTTTATCAGATTACAACAGATGCGTTTATCGGTGTGTAGTGTGCCTGTGATACCTTATCAGTGTTAAGGGGACTAAACTATTCTTAGGTCGAATCCCCCGGTCCCGATTCATGTTGGGAGAAGGATAAGCCACAGACAGTTTCTAGGCAATATAAGCCTGGAAGGAGAACTTTATTAGCAGAAAAGTCCTGGGATTGCCTCTACAAGTGCGCCGAGAGAATTTCTCGAGCGTGGGGCAGACACAAAGCTTTTCGCAAACAAAAACACAAACGAGTGAGACCATAGTCTCAAACAATCTTTCGAAAGAATCGACCAAAACAGGTCGTGCCAGTTCGATTGTTGGTCGTTTGAAATCACGCAACGGTCTGTTGCGTTATAGCCTGCATGCTGCTCTTATAGCTGGTGTGGCTATTTGTGTTGTATCTGGAGCCGTTAACTCTCAAGCTAGCGGACTTAGCAAAAAATCATCTTCTGACGACACCTCGCTGATTGCAGCGAGTGCTTTGCTGTCTGACAACAACGACAGTGTGCTGGGTCGTGAAGTAAGTAGTAAGGCCAAAGACGCTACTGGTAGTGGTTTGGCTACTGCTGGTGACGACTTCTTGAGTAAGAAAACACCAGTGCTAGCTTCTGGAGCACCAAGCCGTGATGTTATGGTCTACAAGGTAAAAGATGGTGATACACTGGGCTCACTTAGCCAGAAATTTAGCATCACCACTGATACTATCAAGTGGGCCAACGGTATTGAAGATGAAAACAGTATCAAGCCAGGTACTGAGCTTACTATACTGCCAGTCAACGGCATTATTCATACAGTTAGCGAAAGTGATAATCTAGATAACATTGCTGGACGATATCAAGCCACAGCAAGTCTTATTGAGAGTTTCAATGGCTTAAGTGGCAAGTTGCCAGCAGCAGGTACCAAACTGATAGTGCCAGATGGTGTAAAAGTTGCAGTACCAGCAGCTGTGACGGCTCGTATCACCACTACTACACCAGTAGGCAATGGTGGTAATACTGCCTTTACCGTGCCAGGTTTCTCTGGTGCAGGTAGTTTTGGTAACTCTTACGCCTACGGTTACTGTACTTGGTATGTAGCCAGTCGCCGATCTGTACCTGGGAACTGGGGTAATGCTTACACTTGGTATGGTGCTGCTCAACGAAGTGGCTATGGTACTGGTAGTGCACCTCGTGTAGGTGCTGTGGCCTGGGAGCGAAGCAACCACGTAGCTTATGTAGAATCAGTCAATGGTGACGGTACTGTAACTGTTTCCGAGATGAACTTCTGGGCCAACGGTGGTGGTTGGGGACGACGTAGTTACCGTACTACACCTGCCTCTCACTTCCTCTATATTTACTAACTTGTCATCTCGAGTTGTCGAGATATCTAAAAAACTCCCCGAAAAGGGGAGTTTTTGGTTGGTCGTATCAGGATCAGTGATGATCCTCACAAAGTGGTGACATTATCCGATATTTATGCTACAATGTCAAGATGTTTGCAGATAAGGTAACAGTCGAAGTAGCAGCTGGTAAGGGCGGCAATGGTCGCACTAGTTTTCGTAGTACTCGTGGTGTAGCCAAGGGTGGGCCAGATGGTGGCGATGGTGGCGATGGTGGGTCGGTACTCATAGTAGCCGACCACAACACCAATACTCTAAGTAAGTACCGCACCAACAAGCTTTGGCGTGCCGAGGATGGTACTGGCGGCGGCACCAATCGGCGCCATGGTGCTCGTGGTGAGAATACTATCTTATCAGTTCCACCTGGCACTTCTATTTATCATGATGGTCAGCTCATGGCGGATCTCACTCAGGATGGCGACGAAGCTATAGTGGCCCACGGTGGCAAGGGTGGGTTTGGTAATTCACATTTCCGTAGTTCGGTACGACAATCACCTAAATTTGCCGAACTTGGTGAACCAGGTGAAGAAAAGGAATTAGTATTGGAGCTCAAAATCGTAGCTGATGTGGGACTAGTTGGGCTACCAAATGCTGGTAAGAGTACCTTGCTCTCCGTGGTTAGTAACGCCAAGCCAGAAATTGCCAATTATCCATTTACTACGCTGATACCAAATCTCGGTGTAGTGGATATAGACAATAGTACTTTTCTTATGGCTGATATACCTGGCTTGATCGAAGGAGCAAGTAAGGGTAAGGGTTTGGGCGATGAATTCTTGCGCCACGTGGAGCGCACCCGATTACTACTGCATTTGATCGATGCGACATCAGCAGATGTTGTCAAAGACTATCAAACCATCCAGGCAGAGCTGCAAAATTATAAGATCGACCTAAGTGATCGACCTCAGCTAGTAGTACTTACCAAATCTGAGAGTGTACAGGAGCTCGAGCTCAAGCGTAAAATTGCTTTGCTCGCTAAGGCCGCCAAGCTTAAACCAAAAGACATTTACAGCATATCGGCCGTAGCAAGTATGGGTATTGCAGCACTTTTGCGAGCCGTTGTGAAACAGCTTCAGAAACTTCAGATAACCGAAACCAAAGAGACTGAAGAAACTATGCCAGTGATTCGACTTGACGAGTCTGAAGCTTGGCAGGTTGAGAAAGTTGGCGAGCGATACATGGTAACCGGTAGTGAGCTCGAGGGTTTTGCCAAGCGTACCAATACCGATCAGTACCAAGCTGTGCAGCGACTGCGTCACGTGTTACAGCGCAAGGGTGTACTGCGCCAGATTGAAAAGCTAGGCGGATCGACAGGCGATACGCTAGAAATAGCCGGGAAGAGAATTACATTATGAGTTTCAATTATACAATTGCTGGCACTATTATCGAGGCTACATCGGAGCCAGACCTGTTTAGTCCCAAGGGTCTTGATATTGGTACGCGGTTGCTGCTGGAATGCATAAGTAAGTTTCATTTTGATACTTTGCTAGATTGGGGTTGTGGCTGGGGTGCGATTGCGCTCTATACAGCCAAGCGGTTCCCGCAAGCTCAAGTTACCGCTCTCGATAGCGACATAGCAGCCGTTGGAACATGTAAGCAGAATACATTGCTCAACGAGATCAATAATCTAGAAGTAATAGCTAGCCATAGCTTTGCGCAGCTGTCAGATAATCAAACATTTGATATGATCACTTCCAATCCCCCGACTCATCGCGGTCGTGAGGTAGTAGACAATATGATTGCTGAGGCCAAGGATCGATTGAATCCGGGCGGTAGTATATTGCTGGTAGTAGAAGCGCGCATCAAACCCTGGGTGGCACGCCAGCTTAAAGCTACATATGGCGACTATCGGATAGTAAAGCGTAGTGCCAAGCATGTAGTGCTTATCGCCCAAAAAACGGTATAATAGTGGTTATGAACAAACGCAAAACCAAGTCGGCCGATGAGTTCTTTGCCGAGGAGATCAAAACAAGCGGTGATATCGATCGCAAAGATGTTGAGCGTGGCGCCAAACTTACCTATCGAGATGGTTTTCGACTAGGGTTTGGATTCTTTGTTGGTTTTGCTGCTGCTAGCCTGATAGTGATACTAATAGTTTATCTAGTAAGCATGATCTTCAAAGTTCTTTAGAATTGATTATTCCAGGTTAAATTGTTATAATTTGAGCTTAATTTAAGAGATTTTGGGGCATTGGCGCAGTTGGTAGCGCGCATCCATGGCATGGATGAGGTCGCCGGTTCGAACCCGGCATGCTCCACCAGTTATTATTTGAACCCGCCAACTATGGCGGGTTTTTTTATGGTTTGTGACTATAATGTAGGTATGATTGTTTCAGCCACTGATCGAGAGCATATATCAGCTATTATCGAAAAACTTAAAGCAAGGCGTAACGAAATGGATTTACGCATCATGAGCTTCGATGATCTTTATGCTTTACTTACCAAGTCAGAAGTGGTCGTGGTCAAGAAGCTACTCAAGCTGAAGCCGCGCGACTACGGGTTTAAAGGGGGGTTTTTGGGTATCAGTGATGCACCAAGTGACCTGGTGAGAATCACTGGCCAAAAATATGTCGATATTGATGAAGAGAAAATAATTGGCACGCAGTTTCTGCCAAAAAGTGTTTTTGATGCTTATACCGAGCTCAATAGGGCTATGAAGGCCGACATTGGTGAGCAAGTGTTGGTGAATTCTGGCTATCGCTCGCCAGCCTATCAAATCGTGGTGTTTATAGAAATATTGAAGAAGAATGAATACAATGTGGCCGAAACTGCCAGTAGGGTGGCATTGCCTGGCTACAGTCAGCATGGCTATCCTCGAGCTCAAGCTATGGATGTAATGCCTACACGTATTCCAGAAGGGTACGCTGAAGATTTAGAGTCATTTACTCGTACGCCTCAGTATGAGTGGCTCAAGACCAATGCTTCGAGGTTTGGATTCGTAGAATCATATCCCATAAGCAATCAGCTTGGCGTAATCTACGAACCATGGCACTGGCAGCACGTATCTCAGTAGCTGACTTATGTAAACCAGTTATGCTACACTAGTAGTATTATGGCATCAGGTCCAGAAGCAGCAAAAAGTTCACGCGAACTACACAAACCAAGCGTATCTCAAGAAACTCAGTCTGCATTGGGTAGATTGGCTGAACATAGTAAGAATAACCCAGGGATGGATGAGCGCATCTCTCAAGAGTTGAAAGCTAGTAAGTCCAAGGCCGAGGTTGGTCAACAGTCACGCAGGATGGCTGGTGAGGCCAAGTTTAAGGCTTTCAATGAGTCAGTCGACAAGAGCCGGCAAAATTGGGAACGGGCAACTCAGCTTAGAGATACCATGAAAGATTTCAGGGCTGGCCGAGAGAGATTTCAAGCCGAGAAGGCTCAAGGCAACAAGTCAAATATTAACCCAGAAGTAGCAGCGCGCATTAATGCCGCAAGACCAGCTATGGAAAAAGCTTTGGCGCAAGAGAGATCCAACCAGCCACTTCCAAAGCGCGAATCCCAGCTCAATCAACAGACCGCACAATCAGAACAAGCCAAAGAAACACAACAAACCGAGGCTGTTGGGACAGGCCAAACCAATCTTTCTGAGCTGCCCGCCCCGCCCAAATATGCTGCCGAACGACGCTCTGCACGATTACAAGGTGAGAGAAACCAATTGGAGAAGGAAAAGGCAGAGGCCAAGAAGCAAGCTGAGAAAGAAAAGCGTGAGATCCAGCAAAAATTTGAGAAGCTAATAAAAGAAGTTCAAGATAAAGCTAAATCTGAACAAGCCAAACTTGATGAGAAGAGCCAAAGTGTCAAACAGATGCTTGAAGGAGGCGTAAACGCTCTGGCTCGAGTAGGACTCAAACATGAGCTTGGCAAATTGGACAAAGCATCAGAAAAACTCGGCAGACAGACCAAAGAATCTATTAAGGATCTAGAAAAACGTCGCGATGGGTTGTTAAAAGAAGTTGAAAAGTCACTTGAGAAACGGACGAAATCTTTAAATAAGTTACTTAAAGAAACCAATCGAAGTATAGGAAGAGCTGAATTTGCTGCTAACTTGAATCGCAAAGCCGGTAGTGTTCGTGAGTTCTTACACAATACTCGTGAGGCAGCAAGTAAAGGCATAAGAGCTGGAGCTTGGGAGCTGGCCGGTCGAGCTGCCAACGCTGTCGGCAATCGAATGAATGCCAGAGCTGAGAACATTCGAGCTGGAGGAACAAATAATAGTACCGAGCAGAGCAATGTAACATCGATCGAAGACTATCGCCGACGTCAGCAAGTTCCAGAGCAACAAAGAACTGGCTCAGCAGCAGCATAAACGGTATAATGTGATTAATTAGGAGAACTTATGGATCCAGCAGTCGTAGAACAACTAGTAGTAGAAATGGGCTTGAGTGAGCTCGATACTGAGCAACGTGAACAGTTGATCGCAAGCCTAGGTGATTTGCTTGAGACTAGACTAAGTGAGGTGCTGGCCAACCGCATGGATGATGCTCAGTTCGCTGAATTCGAGAAGCTCGCAACAGCAGGCGATGCCAACGCGGTACTAAACTACATTCGTATGATTGTGCCCGATTACGATCAATTGCTGCGAGCCGAGATGGATAAAATTAAGGTAGAGTTTGGTGCTGAAGCAGCCGAACTAATATCAAGTATGGATGAATACAAGCAGGCGGCATCTGCACTTGCACAAGCCGATGAGCAATTGGCTGTTGCCAATCAAACAGATAGTGCACAGCCTGGGTCAGTTCCTGCACAGCCAGCTGCCGAACCTGCGTCAGCACCTCAGGATATGCCGCTCAAAGTGCCACAGATAGATACCAATCCAGCTCCAGCTGCTCCACCACCGTTTCCGCCACCAGGCCCAACCCCACAAACAGTACCCACTACAGAAAATCCTTCAGCACCCACCCCAATACCACCCAATGATTTTGTTTAGGTAATTTGGCCTTATGACCAAGACACCAGATTTTAGCGTTCGGTCAGTGGCTTGGCATGCAAGAAAATCAAAAGAAGTACTCGCGCTACTTGGTACTGCCACGACTGGATTAAGCCAAAGTGAGACCGACAAACGGCTCACTCAGTATGGCCCCAATAAAGTGAAGCGCACCAAGCACTTTGCTGCACTTAAGATATTTGTCAGGCAGTTCCAGGATCTACTAATTATCCTGCTTTTGGCTAGTGTTGTTATTAGCTTTTACCTTGAGGATACCCAAACCACGATTGTACTTGCGACAATCATTGTTATTAACTTGGTGATTGGATTTACACAAGAGTACAAGGCTGACAGGATTATGCATGCCTTGCAACAACTACTGACACCAGTTGCTAGGGTAATAAGAGCAGGCAAGTTGGTAGAAGTTGATGCAGAGTTATTGGTGCCTGGTGACTTGGTACATCTCGAAGCAGGGGACAATGTGCCGGCGGACATAAGGCTAATCCAGGTAGATCAAATGTCCACAAACGACTACACGCTGACCGGTGAGTCTAGCCCAAGCACTTGTATAACTGAAGAAGTTGCCGAAAAAGTACCCATAGCAGATCGATCAAATATGGCATATATGGGTACGGTGGTGGCAGCTGGGGTTGGTACTGGTGTTGTTGTTGCAACCGGCATGCGTACAGAGCTGGGGACTATAGCGAAGCTTAGCCAAGAAGCCAGTAGTGGAATGTCTCCACTTCAAAAGGAAATTGGATTTGTAGCCAAGCGCATCACTCAAGGCACACTTATCTTGATAGCAATATTGGTACCAATTAGTCTCAATGCCAGTCTGGGAGTAAAGGCAAGCTTTGCTTTTGCTATTGGTATAGCCGCAGCCATGATACCTCAGGGCTTGGCGGCAGAAGTCAATGTGGCACTAAGCCAAGCTGCTAGTAAAATGGCAAAGGCTCGGGCACTGGTCAAACGCTTGCCTGCCGTCGAGACCCTGGGTGCTACACAGATTATATGTACAGACAAAACAGGTACGCTTACCAAGAATGAAATGACTATAACAAATTTCTTCACCATGGGCGGGGTGTATGGTGTAGAACAGATTGGATTTGCACCACAAGGTATTATTATTGATCCCAAGGGACATACTATGAGCATCGATGACTTAGCTCCGCTTCGTCAGTTTCTTGAGTGTGGCTTGATGGCCAACAACGCGTCAATCCACGATCCAGACGACGAGCACCTTACTTGGTATAGCATTGGTGATCCCACTGAAGCAGCGCTTGTGACACTGGCTTACAAAAGCCGCTTGTTTAGTGAGAAGGACAAAGATTCTGCAAAAAGACTGCATGAATTTCCGTTTGACTCAGATCGCAAGAGGATGAGTGTTGTTGTGCAGTCAAACAAACAGCAGTTTGTGTATTGCAAGGGGGCACCTGAGAGCATATTGGAAAACTGCGATTATGTTTGGACTGGTAGTAAAAAAGTAAGGTTGAGTGAAACTGATAAGAAGAGAATTAACGATTATGTAACTACTATGTCATCTCAAGCTATGCGTAATTTGGCACTAGCGTATAAACCAGTAGACTCTGCGACCACTGATGCTGCATCGGCTGAACAAAAACTAGTGTTTCTAGGTGTGGTTTCTATGATAGACCCACCAAGAGAGCAAGTAGCTGAAGCTATGGCTGCTGCGGAACTTGCTCACATGAAAGTCACAATTGTTACTGGTGATGAAGCACGAACTGCTGCGGCAATTGCGCAAAGAATCGGGTTTGGAGATGGCGGGCAACCAATCCTAATAACAAATCAGCAGCTAAGCAAAATGTCAGATCGCTCTGTGCTTAATAGTATCAATACTGGTAGGGCTATTTTTTCTCGTGTTTCTCCGACTGACAAATTACGAATCGTGAACTTGCTCAAAAAAGCTGGCAATATTATTGCAGTTACTGGTGATGGAGTTAATGACGCTCCGGCTTTGAAAAGAGCCGATATTGGTGTAGCTATGGGTAGAGTAGGCAGCGACGTTGCCAAAGAATCTGCTGAGATTGTGCTACTAGATGATAGTTTTCATACCCTGATTGGTGCAATTCAGCAAGGCCGGGTAATATTCCAAAACATAAGAAAAGCTACGCTTTCGTGCCTAACGTCAAACGCCGGAGAACTGGTTGTAGTGCTCATAAGTTTAGCCGCAGCTTCGTTGCTGCATGTGCCGATTGCCATTACAGTTATTCAAATACTGGCTATTGATCTCATGGCCGAGTTATTCCCGATTGCGGCTCTGGGGTGGGATCCTCCAACTAGTAATATCATGTCTGAGAAACCTCGAAATATCAAAGATCATATCCTAAATCCGAGGGCAATATTGGATCTAATAGGTGGCGGAATAGTAATTGGCGGATTGGCTTATCTAAATTTCTTGATGGTGTTTGCTATTGCCCACAAACCTGTAAGTACAAGCGACCCATTGTTATACGCACAGGCAACTACAGTAGCCTACCTTACAATCGTAATATGTCAGTATGTGACTGTGTTGTCACGGCGTACTGCGCATGGTGAGTCGATGTTTAGCAAATATTTGTTTAGTAACTGGCACCTTTGGGGTGCAATAGGTTTGAGCTTTGGCTGTGTCTTGGCGATTATATATATACCTAGCTTGGCCAAGTTTATTGGTAATGGACCAGTTACACTAATGCAGTGGTTGCCGGTATTAGTGGCAAGTGTCATATACCTGTGCTTGCGAGAGCTTTTCAAAGTTCGTTGGCACCTCACGGCCTCGTAATTACAGGTGTGAAAATGCTATAATAGGGCTTCATGAAAAAGCGATTTTACTTTGTTTTGGCAGGCTACTTCAGGCTATGGGCAAGAGTACAGCTGCGTCGCTGGAAACCCAGGATATTTGTAATTACTGGCTCCAGTGGCAAGACTACGACACTACACTTGGTGGAGGCACAGCTTGGTGCCAAGGCTCGATACTCACATCATGCCAATAGCGCGTATGGGGTTTGTTTTGACATACTTGGACTAGCTCGCAAACGTTTTGCAAAATCAGAATGGATTGGATTGATATGCTCGGCACCATTTAAGGCATTCAAGAAACCTTTTCCACAGAACATCTATATTGTAGAAGTTGATTGTGATCGACCGCAGGAAGGTGAGTTTTTGGCAAGTTTACTTAGACCAAATGGCGTGGTTTGGTTGTCTAGTACCCAAACACATGCTATGAACTTTGATAAGTTGGTAACTAGTGGGCAATTTGACACTGTTGAATCGGCTATAGCTCATGAGTACGGCTACCTAGTCGAAGCAGCAAGCGATTTTGTGGTTGTAAATATTGGTAACCCAGGTATAACGGAACAGCTAGATCGCACGCAAACAGATGTTTTCAAACTGTCTGAGCAGGCTATAGTTGGTTACGAACCTACCCTACATGAAACTAGTTTTCAGTTTGATCAACAACCAGGTTTACCCAGACATGTTAGTGTCCCTGAGTTGGTCCCTCAAGAGATAGGTCTTTCAATTCTTGCAACAGCAATTTTGACCACCAAGTTGACAATCCAGTTTGATAAAAGTTTTAGAGACTTTGTATTGCCGCCTGGTCGAAGTTCTGTCTTCGAGGGAATAAAACACACAACACTGATTGATAGTACTTACAACGCTTCACTCGATGCTGCTGAGGCTATGTTATCTATGTACGCTAAACTGTCGGTCAAAACTAAGTGGCTGGTAGTGAGTGACATATTGGAGCAAGGCGCCAATGAACAGCAGGTACATGAACAGCTTGCGGCTGCCATTGTCGCAGTAAAAGCTGATAAGATAGTAATCATGGGTCCTCGAACTAAGAAGTTTACATCACCAGCGCTAGATGGTCTAGGAATAAAGCACGTTAGCTTGGAATCGCCTCGTCAAGTACTCGACTTACTCCTGCAAGACATTCGTGGTAATGAAACTATATTGTTTAAGGGCACACGATTTATGGAAGGTGTAATAGAGCATTTGTTGGCAAACTCTGCTGATGCCGACAAACTGTGTCGTCGTGAGACGATTTGGGAGAAGCGGCGAAGGGCTTGGGGACTATGAAGAAAATATATATAGTTCATGGCTGGGCCTACAACACAGATAAATGGCAGCAAATTATGAAGTATCTGCGAGATGAGAAAAACATAGAGTCAGTCATGCTTCACGTACCTGGGCTGACAGCTCCGTCACAGAATGTTTGGAACCTTGATAAATACGTAGAGTGGTTGCACGGTGAGATTGTAAAAGCAAGTAGCCCAGTGGTGCTCGTCGGTCACTCAAACGGCGGCAGAATAAGCATGGCCTTTGCCATCAAATATCCTAAGCTCGTGAGACAACTAATACTTATAGATAGCGCTGGCGTGTATCATAACGAGCCGAAACTGCGATTAAAAAAAGCAGTGTTTGGTAATGCCGCCAAGTTAGGCAAAAAACTAACTAAATCTGCCAAACTTCGGAAGCTACTGTATCGGTCGGCTAGGGCACATGACTATGAGCAAGCACCACCCAATATGCAGCAGACCATGGTAAATCTAAGCCATGACGATAAAGGTCTTGTGCCAAAGAATATTACGGTCCCAACGCAGCTTATATGGGGAGCGCAAGACAAACTTACCCCATTAGGTGATGGTAAGCTCCTGGCTGCCAAAATAGCTGGCGCACAACTACACGTGATTGAGGATGCGCGTCATGCACCCTTCTATACCCATCCAAATCAAGTGGGCGACATTATTGATGAGGTGTTGAAATGATTGTTTTTAATTCTCTCGGGTCAAACTACAGCGGTAGGATGGTTTGGCAATCTCTTTTTTCTAGAAGCAAGGGTGCCGGCGATAAACTAGCTGAATATCTTCAAAATCGTTACAAATCAGAAGTAGTACTGACCTATAAGGGGCGCGAGGCACTACAACTAGCCTTGAAGGCTGCTGGATTGGGCTCCGATGCTCAAGTAGCTATCAACGGGTTTACCTGCTACGCCGTTTACCGTGCGATCACGTTTGCTGGGCTTAAACCATACTATTTGGATATCGAGCGAGATAGTTTGCAATTCTCAGCAGACACATTGGCAAAAGCAATAGAAAAGCATCCTAAAATCAAGGCAGTGATTGTTCAAAACACTTTGGGGAACCCTTGTGATATTGTGGGAATAGAGAAGATATGCCAGAGACACAAACTTGTTTTAGTTGAAGATTTAGCACACAGTATCGGTGCCCGTTACATAGATGGGCGTGAGGTTGGGACGGTTGGGGATTTTGCTATGCTAAGTTTTGGACGTGACAAACTGATTGATAGCGTGTCTGGTGGTGCCTTGGTAATAAATAACCACAAGTACTTAGACTCTTTGCCTAGTAGACTTTCTGATCCACCCAAGTCTGCACAGCGTCATGACAAATGGTATCCGTTACTTAGCATGAAGGTTCGTTGGGCATACAAAATTGGTCTTGGCAAATTGGTGCATGCAGCTTTTCGCAAGTTGGGTTTTATGTCACGCTCTGTGGACGCAGAATATTATGAAGGTCACGGCTTGAGCGACTGGCAGGCCAAACTCGCTTTAGCACAATTGGAGTTGTTGCCTACTGAATTATTACGTCGACGCAAGCTTGGTAAAATCTACCAGGAGAATTTGTGCAGGGCAAGGTTGGTAAACACCTCATCTGAATCAGTATCACGCTCTACCAATCTTCGTTTTGCGGCCTATGTAGAGAACCGTCGTGAGGTTTTTAGCGCGTTGCAAAAGAAGCATATATACATATCAGATACTTGGTACGACACACCAATTGCGCCGGCCAGATATCTTAGTAAAACCACCTATGATCATCAATGCCCGGTAGCTGATGAAGCTGCTTCACAAATTATTAACTTGCCAACACACCGGCATATTACTGAGTCTATGGCTGTTGAAATAGCAAAGGCGTTCAACCAATGTCAGCAGTAACTACCAAAGTCGTCAAAAGCCAAAAAGAATGGGATGATTTCTTAAATGAACACTCTGAATCAAACTTTTTGCAATCATGGCAATGGGGTGACTTTTTCAAATCCTTGAAAAAGGATGTCGAAAGAATAGGTTATTATGAGGGGGATAAACTAATTGGAATATGCTTGTCTATTGTGGAGCCAGCTCGGCGAGGTAGATACCTTACGGTTGCCGGAGGGCCGATTCTTGATTGGCACAATGAAGATCTAGTAGATTCTTGGCTACAATCGATTTGTGAAATTGGTAAAAAGCACAACTGTGTATTTGTAAGAGTACGACCTCAGTTGATTAGTGATGAATTCTCCAGATCACTGTTTGGAAAAGCCGGTTTTCGGCCGGCCCCGATGCATCTATCAGCCGAGCTCACACACCAGCTTGAGCTCGGCAAAGACGAATCTGAGCTATTGGCTGATATGCGTAAGCAAACTCGCTATGAGATACGTAAGGCCGACAAGCTTGGCGTAGTAGTAACAGAATCGACAAAATCAAAGGACCTGAAAGCCTTTTACGACTTGCAAATAGAGACTGCTAAGCGCCAAGGATTTGTGCCCTTTAGCTATAATTTCTTACTCAGTCAGTTTGAAGTATTTGTGGCCGATGATATGGTGAAGTTATATAGCGCATATTATGAAGATAAGCTACTCGCTCAAGCATTTGTAATATTTCAGGGCAGTGAGGCGGCCTATCACTACGGTGCGAGTACAGAGCTTGGTCGTAAGTATCCTGGTGCTTATGCCATACAGTGGCAAGCGATACGAGAGGCCAAAAAACGAGGTCTGCAACGATATAACTTCTGGGGTGTGGCACCAGAGGGTGACACACATCATCGTTTTGCTGGAGTGTCACTGTTTAAACGGGGCTTTGGAGGAAAAGATGTTGAGTACCTGCATGCTCAAGATTTAGTTTTAAACAAATCAAGGTACTTGGTTAACCTTGCAATTGAGAAAACTCGCAAGAAGCTGCGTCGTGTCTAGATTGACCCGCAAGACTACACCACAAACACTTCTAACATGGTTGACAAGCATAGCCAACAAGCGTAATCTTAAATCACTATGATTGTCTATATCCTCAACCTACTCGGATTGTTGCTGCCACAGGCGGTTCGGGTTCGTGTAGATCGATAACGTTTAGTAGATCAAGAGTCCAAACCTAGACCGCCAAAACGAAGGCGGTTTTTTGTTTGTCCGAAAACTCCAGTTTACGAAGCGTCGTAGGCTGGATCGCAGGGGAAGCAACAAACAAAGGAGTATCTCATGCGACTTTTTGTCGGACCAAACGATGAGTGGCAGGACAACCCGCCACGGCCCATCGCCCAGGCATTCGCGCTCAAAGCGCCCTCGACGCCAGCACCACCGCCAAAGCCCGACTCGAAGTAACTCGCCCTTGCCGGGTGCCGGTCTTGGGTAGCACACACTACCCAAGACCGCACCTGACTACTTTCTAACAATTAATCTGGTAAAATAGATAGCAATGAATAAATACAATCCCCAAGAAATCGAACCCAAATGGCAAAAGATTTGGGCCGATGCCAAACTGTACGAAGCTGTTGATGATGATCCATCGCGAGAAAAATACTATGTATTGGTAGAATTTCCTTACCCTTCTGGAGATGGCCTACACACTGGCCATGTTCGTAGCTATACAGCTCAAGACATAGTAGCTCGACGACTGCGCATGAAGGGCAAAAATGTGCTTTATCCTATGGGCTGGGATGCATTTGGTCTGCCTACTGAGAACTTTGCTATCAAGCACAAGATCAAGCCTCAAGTTGCTACTGCCAACAATGTAGCAACCTTCAAGCGTCAGATGCAGGAGTTGGGCCTGAGTTTTGATTGGAGTCGTGAGATCAATACTACCGATCCGCAATACTATCGCTGGACGCAGTGGATATTTTTGCAGCTGCTTAAGGCTGGCTTAGCCTACCAAAAAGAAATTGCCATCAATTGGTGTCCGCATTGTAAAACTGGTTTGGCCAACGAAGAAGTAGTAAATGGCTGCCATGAACGCTGTGACACGCCAGTGGAAAAGAAACTACTCAATCAATGGCTACTCAAAATCACCGCCTATGCTGACCGACTGATCGAGGATCTCAAGACTGTCGACTACCTACCGCAAATTGCCACTCAGCAAGTTAATTGGATTGGCAAGAGCTATGGCGCCAAGATCAACTTTGCAATTGATGGCCATGATGAAAAGTTAGAGGTATTTACAACCCGGCCTGACACTCTGTTTGGAGCCACTTTTATGGTGATAGCGCCAGAGCATCCATTGGTGTCGGCAATTGCCAGCGAAGATCAAACCAAGGCGGTTGTTAGCTACGTAAAAAAAACCCAGTCGCGCAGCAGTGTACAGCGTATGGAAGAAGGTGAAAAGACAGGGGTTTTCACCGGTGCCTATGCGGTCAATCCAGCTACTCGCGAGAACATTCCGATTTGGGTGGCCGACTATGTACTAATGGACTATGGCACTGGTGCGATTATGGCAGTGCCGGCACATGATGAGCGTGACTTTACCTTTGCTCAAAAGTTTGGGCTACCAATCAAACAAGTGATTGAGCCCGTCCTAGAGCAAAGCGATGGTACGGCTGCGTTTCGTAAGGACGAGCCAGTAAAAGATAGTGATGGGATAATTGCCATCATAAAACACTGGTCGGAAGACAAATACCTCGGGCTATATTGGCCAGAGCCTAAGTGGGGTACGTTTTTAACCGGCGGTATTGATGAAGGGTTTACACCAGAGCAAACTGTGCTCAAAGAAATTCTTGAAGAAACTGGCTACAAAAACGCTAAGATTGTAAACAAACTAGGCGTGATTCATAGTAAGTATTATCACGAGCCCAAGGCTCAGAATCGTTTTGGTCATGCACCAACTTTTTATGTAGAACTAAAGGATGATGAACGAGATGAAGTTAGTGATGATGAAAAAACGAAACACGAGACTAGGTGGCTGACTAAAGAGGAGCTTAGAGATTTTCTAACAGCCACATCACACCTACAAGCGCTAGATTTGTTAGAGAATCCGGTATTTACTGGCGACGGTATATTAGCTAACTCTGGCCAGTTTGACGGTATGACGGTCGAAGAGGGTAAGAAGGCAATTACCAATTGGCTAGAACAAGAGGGGGTAGGCAAAACAGAAGTGCAGTACAAGCTCCGCGACTGGATATTTAGCCGTCAACACTATTGGGGTGAGCCAATTCCAGTAATCCACTGTGCCAAGTGTGGAGTAGTACCAGTACCAGAGGACCAATTGCCAGTTGAGTTGCCGGATGTAGAAGCCTATGAGCCAACAGAGACCGGTGAGAGCCCGCTAGCTGCCATAACTGATTGGGTTAATGTAGATTGTCCGAAGTGTGGTAGCCCAGCGAGGCGTGAAACGGATACTATGCCCAACTGGGCTGGTAGTAGCTGGTACTATTTGCGCTACATCGATCCGCAAAACGAAAATGCTTTTGCAGACTCTGACAAGCTGAAGTATTGGCTGATGGTAGATATGTATAACGGTGGTATGGAACATACCACATTGCATCTTCTGTACTCACGGTTTTGGCATAAGTTTTTGTACGATCAAGGATTTGTACCCACGCCAGAGCCATATGCCAAGCGTCGCAGCCATGGCATGATACTGGCACCTGATGGCAACAAGATGAGTAAGAGTAAAGGTAATGTTATCAACCCCGACCAAGTAATTGCCAAGTTTGGGGCTGATAGCTTGCGCCTGTATGAGATGTTTATGGGGCCATATGATCAAGCGATTGATTGGAGCGATGAGAAGCTAGCTGGCATTAATCGTTTTCTCAACAAAGTTTGGGATTTGGGCATGGATCTGGCATCGACAAATAAAGCTGAGCTCGCTGATACTGCTGAAGATGGTGTGTTTGAAGTGGGTGTGGATCAAATGGTACATAAAACTCTCAAGAAGGTGGATGAACGTCTAGATCGGCGTGATTTCAACACTATGGTTTCTGCCCTGATGGAGCTAATTAACTACCTCAATTCAGCTGATGTACGTACACAGCTTGTTAGCCTGAAATTTGATGCTCTTGCACAGCGCACCTTGCAAATGGTGGCTCTGATGTTGGCTCCATGTGCGCCGCATATGGCCGAAGAGTTATGGACTCATCTTGGCAACACTGAGAGTGTGCATCTGCAGGCTTGGCCGAAGTACGATCCCGAGCTAGTCAAAGACGATGTCGTGACCATCATAGTACAGGTCAATGGCAAGTTGCGTGGAGAGTTTGTAGTTGAGACAGGTGCAAGCCGCGAAGATATCGAGCGCGAAGCCGGTATCAAAAATGACGAGTTCAATTGGACAGCCGATGCTGAGGTTATCAAAACCATTGTGGTCCCTGGCAAACTGGTAAACTTCGTAACCAAGTAATATTGCTGAGTGTTGCCGATAACAAAGTAGTGGTCATTGCCAAAAACGCCTAAAAATGCTAGTATAGATCGCGAAATGCTTTGTTTACGAGCATTCGACTTGGGCCAAAAGTCATAAAACGCTCATGTCGCGTCACAGATCTTGTTTTGTACCGTAACCAATTTTGTACTCTCCAATTTTTGTGGCCAACCACTGGTTGAAAGCTCACTCTTGCATTCTCTAGTAATACTGATTAACTAGGAGACAGTCTCATGCCTGTACCCAAAAAACGTCGTACCAGTAGTACTCGTGGGCAGCGTCGTTCACACGATTCTCTCCAAAGTGTACAACTGATGTACGAGAAAAACTCGAAACTAACCGTACCCCGTCGCCTAGTGCGAGCTGCCAGTCTTGGTATAGCCCGCGTTCGCAAGGCCAACTAATACTACTGATATGGCATCCAACCGACACCTTTGCCGAATCATAGCTCTCCAGAGTCTATATGAGTATGATTTCCGTAATAGTTTGGAAATGCCAGAGCTCAAAACTGATATTGACGAAGTAGTAAGCCGCAACATCGCTGTTTACGCTGATGCGCTTGAAGAAAAAGATTTTATCACCGACTTGGTGAAAGGCACATTGGACAATCAAGAGAAGATTGACGGCATGATTACGCCTGCGGCACCGGAGTGGCCAATCGAACAGATTGCCAAGATAGATCGCTCTATATTGCGTATGGCACTATACGAGCTCATGATCAAGCGCGAAGTGCCACCCAAAGTAGCCATCAATGAAGCTGTTGAGCTAGCCAAGGCATTTGGTGGTGACAACTCAAGTAAATTTGTAAACGGGGTGCTTGGCACCATTTATAGACAAAGTGAATTTTATGACCCAAAAGAAGACAAGAAAGCCCAATCCGACAAATCAGGTAACGAACCAATCAACGAAGAAGCATAAGCCATCTCGACAATCGTTGCGTGCTAAGGCTGTACGAGAATATACGGCAGGTGGGATAATATTTCGCATTATAGATGGCGGATTACAAATACTATTGCTGCAGGATCTCAAGGAGCGCTGGAGTATACCAAAAGGCCATGTTGAAGCCGGAGAGACGCTCGAACAAACTGCCTTGCGTGAAGTAACCGAAGAGACTGGCTTGCGTGAACTTAAGATTGTCGACAAGCTCGATAAAATCCATTTTTTTTATCGTATGCGTGGCAAACTGATATTTATGACAACATTTATATTCTTGATTGAGTCTACAAAACTCGATGAAGTTGTGTTGCCCGAAAGTTCCGAAGGAATTGTCGACGTGAAGTGGTTTGATGAAACCACGGCATGTGAGATACTAGAGTACAAAGCCACGCGAGTGATACTGCAAGAGGCTATACGCAGAATTAAACGGAGTCGCAATGTTTAACCAAGCTAAAGTAGAATCAGTTATTAAGATTAAGTTTAAGAATCCCGATCTCATAAAGACTGCCTTTACGCATCGTAGTTATCTCAATGAACACCGTCGTAGCAAGCTCGAACACAACGAACGATTAGAGTTCTTGGGTGATGCAGTACTAGAGCTAGTAGTAACTGACTTCCTGTACAACAAGTATCCAGATGAGCCAGAGGGTGTACTGACCAGCTGGCGTTCGGCTCTTGTAAAGACCGAGAGCTTAGCTGAGCTTGCCGAGACTCTAGATGTAGGGCAGTACTTGCTTATGAGCCGAGGTGAGGTAAAGAGTGGTGGTCGCGAACGAGTGGCCCTGCTTGCAAATCTGATGGAAGCAGTAATTGGAGCCATATATTTAGACAATGGCTACGATGCGGCTCGTGACTTTATAGCAGCTCACATCACTGTGAAACTTGTTGATATTATCAAACAAGGTAGCTACATCGATGCCAAAAGCCACTTCCAGGAACTTGCTCAAGAACAAAAGGGAGTCACCCCTAGCTATGACGTTCTCGAAGAGTCGGGTCCCGACCACGACAAGCATTTTGAGGTGGGAGCTTATCTTGGCAAGAAACTCTATGGTAAGGGTACTGGTAGTAGTAAACAGGCTGCTCAACAATCAGCTGCCGAGAGTGCACTCAAGCAGCTTCAGAAAAAGTAATCAACTACAGTTTTTGACTTAGATATTAGTAAGCACTATACTTATGCTTAATAGGTTACTATGACCAGCAAGCCCAAATCAAAAGCTCGAACGTATAAGGCTAAGTCTAAACCACGTAAGTATAAGTTCCAGTGGTGGCATGCAGCTATAGTAGTTGCTACAGTAGCAGTTATAGGGGTATTGGTAGTTAGGTTTAGTAGAGCTTCCACTACTCTTACAGTCAACAATGCAGTGCCCAATAAGTATGGTTTTAGTGTTGCAGTAACAAGTGCGAGTGGAATTACAAGTGGGTGTGAAGACTTGTATTCTAAACTTGTTGATGCAGAGCCTAGCTATGTATCGTTTGTGGGCAGGTTTTTTGCAGGTAAAGAAGGTTGTGATCTATTACAAGCAGGTGGGGTCCAGGTAGAAGGTCTTGAGCCATATAACGCTCAGCTTGGACAAAGCTATGTTGAGAACGGTACTAGTGTGACTTACGTGACGGGTGGTGGCAATGCGGGCTACTGTTTGATTGGGGTATCTTCGTCAGAGAATTTTCCGTCAATTGCTTCGGTGCCAAGAATATCACTAGCTAGATACCCTATGTTTGATTGCCATCTGTGGCCAGATTTTGTCCAGAAGGCCAAAGATCAAGGCATAGATATATCGCAAATAAAAAGTACGTCCGTGGTACCACAACCTCCATCACAACCTAAGCCACAACCAGCACCTAGCAAGAACCCTGTTAAAGGCGAGAATGATGGCAGATGGACAACACAAGTTATAGGTGGTGTTACATGGTGGTCAAACCCAAGTCTGTCGGGAATTTGTGTGCAGTATGACTATCGTAGTGATCATTTTGCGGTTGATAATCCTTCTTTTTGCAACGCACTAGTAAGACAAGCACAATGTGGCAAAATAGATTTCAACAATATACCACCCGAATGTGATCCAACCGGCAGACTACGAGGAGCAAAGGCTTTTGTAGATCAATACAACATCAATCAGGAACAGCCAAAAGGCACTATAGATTATGTAGATTGCAAGACTCATCGAGTTGTTGGCTGGGTATTTGATCCTAGCAATGGAAACATTTCATCAACTGCACATATATATGTAGATGGCAGAGCCGGAGAAACAGGTAATCTCAAAATTGTATCAACCAATCCAGTTAGTAGGAATAGCCAGGATCGACCAGATGTGAATAACGCATACAACATTGTTGGCCGCCATGGTTTTAACTACTTACTACCTAATAGTTTGTTTGACGGCAAACAGCATTCACTGACACTATATGGCATTAATATTGGTGCGAACGGGATACCGGCATTTGGAGGTGTAAACCCTGATCTTGGCACCAAAACTTTCAATTGCCCTGCCTCAACAGTATTCAAATAGTTTGTTGCTTAAGCCAGCCTAAGATAGAATAGAGTGATGATTAAGGGTGAGTTGTTTGTATCTAAACTAAGCGTGAGTGGCTTTAAGTCATTTGCCGATAGCTTAGATATTGAGCTACCCCAGGGAATAGTTGCAGTTGTAGGTCCTAATGGTGCGGGCAAGAGCAACATAGCCGAAGCTGTGCGCTGGGCTTTTGGTGAGCAGAAAGTGGCTCGTTTGCGCGCTGACCACTCTAGCGATGTACTATTCTCGGGTAATGCTAAACGATCTCGATCGGGGCTCGCACAGGTCCAACTACAGTTTTCAAATAGTTCATCAAAAAATGCCTTCTCAGTGACTCGCAAACTTTACCGAGGTGGTGAAAGCGAATATCAGCTCAATGGGCGAAGTGTGAAACTTTCTACCTTGCGTCAAACATTGGCCAAAAACGGAATTGCTACTCAAAGCTACAGTGTGATCAACCAAGGCACCATTGAGCAGATGGTGACCGGTAGTGATCAACAACGTACTGAACTTTTTGAAGAAGCCACTGGTGTAAGATCTGCTCAAATGGAAAAACAATTAGTGGAGTCACAACTCCGATCATCTCGTAAACAGCTCGATTCAATAAAACATAGGATAGTCGAGCTCCTTCCATCAGCTCGTCAATTAGAGTCGTATCAGAAGTCCAATGCACATCGGGCTGAATTGCAATCCAAACTTGATTTACAGAGGGTTAGCTATATAAATCAGCAGCGCAATAGTTTAGGTAAATCACATCAAGAGATTAATAGTAAACTAACTGCTCTAAAAACTAACAATAAGAAGTTAGATAGCCAACTCATACAGTTGAAGAAACAGGAGGCTAGTTTTGACAATCAAAACGGAAGTAGTGGAGGTGACTCGTTGCAACAGTATTCTGAGCAGTTGGAGAAAGTTAGATCAGAGTTACAAAAGGTATCTATGACGCTGATGCAAGAAGAACAGAACAAGCAACAGTTAGAGTCGCAGTTAAGCGGGCAGCGCACTATCAAGTCACAGCTCAATCAAACTCTGACTGCTCTTGATAAGTTAACTCAAAAAACATCAGTTCAGCAAACAAAAGTAGCCGAACTACAAGCAGTAATCGAGCAACAGAATAGCTTGGTTGCTCAGCTGAGTCAAGAACTAGCCAAGATTAGAAAAGACTTATCTCACAGCCAGAAGAAGGAGTATTTGCATCACGCGCTGGGTCTGTTACGGTTGCTTGAGACAAATCTGAACAATCCAGATCAAAAACATACTGTGGAATTGGCACTGTTTAAACTTAAGCGTATGGTGCAGTATGCCATCGAGGACAACGCCGCCGAGTTAGCTTTACGTATAAGCGAGTTACAACGAGACATCTCGAAACTTATGGGCAAACGCGAAGAGGTGCTAGAGCGACATACACACGAGACAATTGCCCTACGCTCGGCCGAGTTAGATATTGTTAGCCTACAACAACAAGAAAAACAGCTCAAAGCTAAGGAATCGGTATTTGCGGCCGAAGCCAAGCGACTAGAACAAGTTGAACAAAGTATAAAGAAATTGAGTGTCAATAAGTCCAAGTTATTACTCGAACAAACGAAGTTACAGAACAGTATAGCAGAGTCTCAAGTTGGTATTGGTAAAACCACACCCCAGCTACACGCATTTGTTAAGTCTATACAAGAAGTGTCAATCAAGCTGGCCCAGAACCAAGCTGAGCAGTCACAGCTACACAATGAACTTTCAGTAATCGAGCAAGAACAGATGGATCTAAAAGAGCTTGTTACGCAATGGTTTGGTAAAAATATTCCTAAGCTGGAGTCACAGAGCCAAAAGGTTGAGATAATTGAAATAGAAAAAACTCTTGCCCAACTAGAAGTGCTTGAGCAACAGCAGCCAGAAAACCTTAAGGAGTTGGAAGACCAAGCACGGGAGCTGGAGTTTTTGCAAGATCAATCAGATGACCTAGACAGATCCATACAAGGAATAGAGAAAGTTTTGCTCAAGCTTGAGAACTCAATCAGTAAGCGATTCAAAACTGCGATGGCAAGTATTAATAAACAGTTTGGACAGAGCTTTTCCAAATTATTCAATGGTGGCTCGGCTCAAATAATTTTAGAGACCAACGAGGCAGACACAAAACTAATTAATATAGAAGTAACACCACCAAGGAAGAAGACTCGCCAAGTAACTGCGCTTTCTGGTGGAGAGAAAACTCTTACATCCTTGGCGCTACTAAGTGCTATTGTCAGTACCAATCCGGCACCAGTTCTAGTGTTAGATGAGGTTGATGCTGCGCTTGATGATGCCAACAGTCAGGCCTTTGCAGGTTTGTTACATGATCTGGCCAAACACTCCCAGATCATAATAATCACTCACAACCATGCCACTATGCAGACTGCCAATATGCTACTAGGCGTGACCGTAGCTGCCGATGGCAGTTCGGTGGTAATCCCACTCACTATAAATCAAGCTAACCAATACGCTGAGGCTGCTGTAACGCATTGACATCTACCTGGTTATCAGGTACAATTAAGCCCATTGTTTTGGGATAGTTTAGAGCTATTCCAAAAATTTTGCTTGTATTTAATAAGGAACCGATTTCGCATATGGTCGTAATTCGATTGGCCCGTGTTGGCCGCAAAAAATATCCAGTATATCGCATCGTGGCTGCTGACAAAGCTCGTTCTGTGACGAGCAAGTATTTGGCTGTACTCGGTACTTACAATCCGCACACTAAACAGATTGAGCTAGACAAAGAACTAATTAAGCAGTATCTCGACAATGGTGCTCAGGCGTCAGATCGAGTACTACGACTTTTTAAGGCTAATGGTGTGGATTTACCAAAGTGGGCAAATATCCATGACCGCAACAAGGCTCCAAAGGCCAAAGAAGGCGCCGAAGAAACAACCGACAAGGCTCCTGCGACAGATGAAGTAGCGACTGAAGCTAGTGACGCTGCAGATCAAAAAACAGTTGAGACCAAAGATGCTGTAGGTACTGCCGAGGCAGTAGATAAACAAGCCGATGATATCAAGACAGAAGAGAAGGCTGCCGATGCAGCAGTTGACACCGCTCAAGCTGAAGCCAAGGCCAAGCCAGAACCGGATACCAAAAAAGAGTAGCTAGCCAAACTCGAGCCAGTTAGCTACAATACAGTAATAACTGATCATATGGAGGTAGCATGGCTGACATCGATAAGGACTTTGTAGAATTTGTTGTAAAGGCACTAGTAGACAACCCTGACCAGGTAGTTATCGACCGAAGCGTCGATGAGCGTGGAGTACTGTTGGAACTAACTGTAGCACCAGAAGATATGGGTAAGGTTATAGGCAAAGCCGGTAGTACCGCCAAAGCCATCCGTACCCTACTCAGGGTACTAGGTGCCAAGAGCGATGCTCGATTCAATCTCAAGATTATTGAGCCAGAAGGCAGCATTCATGACAATACCAATTCTGAGCCAAGTGATAGTGAAGCATCAGAGGACAATAGTATTGAAGCTCCAGAAGAGCAAACTGAAGAACCAGCTGATAGGGCTGACGATATTAAGGCTAAGGCTCGTGAGGGACTTGAGGACTTAGACTTAGATGTCTAGTCGATGAATGATCTTAGCAAATTACGTTGTTACGTTCTCCGCTACTCGCTACATGTAGTATAACTACACTCCGCTTTGTTGCTCGAAAGTGCCTTGTACTTTACTTAAGCTAATTCATCTTATAGCCATCATAGATACATAATACTTATAGATATGAAAATATACATTATCACATTATTCCCAGAGATGTTTGAGCCGGTGCTCAATACTTCTATGCTTTGGAAAGCTCAAGATAAGAAACTAGTAGAGTTTGGGCTGGTTAACCTTCGTGATTTTGGGATAGGGCCGCGTCGCCAAGTCGATGACACACCTTATGGAGGTGGTGCTGGCATGGTTCTTAAGCCTGAGCCAATCTATGCTGCCGTAGAGAGCGCCAAAAAAAAATCACCAGATGCGCTTGTACTACTTACTACCCCTCGTGGCAAGACATATACTCAACATGATGCCAAGTCTCTTGCTAAGGGTCGGGACATTATCATTATCTGTGGCCACTATGAGGGCTTTGATGAGAGAATAATGAAGATAGTAGACCTAGAGATATCAATTGGTGACTATGTACTTACTGGTGGTGAGCTACCAGCTATGGTGGTAGTGGACAGTGTTGTACGCTTGATCCCTGGCGTGCTAGGTGACAATAATAGCGCTCAAGATGAATCGTTCAGTCAAGGCTTGCTCGAGTATCCCCAATTCACTCGGCCTCAGGAGTTTCAAGGCATGGAGGTACCTGAGGAGATCTTGGGGGGTAATCATTCCAAAATAACTGAGTGGCGTAAGCAAAAATCAGTTGAAAAAACCCAACAAAACCGTCCGGATTTGATAGAATTTTAGTATGAACTGGTTGTGGTTTGTTGTTTGCATAATAGCTGCACCGATTATTATCGAAGTTGCTGGCTATTTTTGGCATCGATCAGTGGAGCATAACGCTGTTTTTGGGCATAAAATTCAACGCAATCATATCAAACATCATGAGCATGATTACCCAACAAGTAAACTACGTCCAAATATTAAGCAATATCTAAGTAAGATCGACCAAGGTTGGTATTACTTAGGAATATTTATGGCAATCGTAACGCTAATAATTATACCGCGCCCTTATAGCTTCGTTATGATAATTAGTGGCGTAATATATGCGCGGATTGTTATAAATTACTTGCACTCTAGGTTTCATTTGCGTAATCATTGGCTTGCGAATACGCGTTTTTTCAAACACATTCAGAGGCTACATGATATTCATCACTGGGCACCATACAACTATGGCATCCTGTTTTACTTCATGGACAGGATATTTGGCACTTACAGCGAGCGGATGCCTAAACATAAGGTCACCAACTTCAAATAACTTCGGGTTGCCCCAACGTGGAGCTTCATTGCTCCACGTTGGGGCTGGCGGCTAGCCGACCAACTTGGTGCCAGTCAAAATAGCCTTGCTACCCCCATGCACAGCCTTGTCCATACAGGCTGTCACCGCAATGTCCTCTACAGCCGTGTAGCTGAGGTAAGCGGTGAGACGCAACTGCCACTCAGCTGGCTCAAGCTTGCGCTCTGCCACTGGGTCGTGAGCATCCCAGTCGAACACTCTACCGCTCACTACATGCTGTAGGATTGCCGACCCCTTGCTGTTGCGGGCTGCCTTGAGCGCTTGCGCGAAGCCTGGCTCATCGCTGAACACCACACCCTTCATGCCCGATGAGACTGCTGCCTTGAACACTGTCGGGTGGTAGCTGGTGAAGTCAGCCAATTGGCTGTCGGTCAACTTGTTTCCTACCACAATCGCTGGTGGGATGAACCGGCGAACTCGCTCCAGCGTGTCGCAGCGAATCTGGCTGAGCAACAAGTGCTCTAGCTGCTGATCACGAAGCGGGTTACTCAGCACTGCCAGCAGAGCCTTGGACCCCAAGAAATACTTTGGCGGTACCAAGAACTTGGCTTGCTGTCGATCAATCTGGCTGCGAAGCCAGTCGATCAGTGGCTTGTTGCGATTCATGGCCGGCATGTCGACCAACCACTCTGGCAAAACTTCACCACTGCGACTGTCGAGTAGGCAGTCATCCTTGACCACAACTTCAGACTCGTTGATCACAACCATCTTGATGCAGAGCTGCTCAAGCTCAGAGGCAATGATCTCGAACTCGGGTCGGTAGAAGCGCTGAGTGTCACCGTACAGGAAAGTTACGGCACCCACTCCCTGACGGCTCAGCCATTTGGTGATAGTTGGTGCTACACCTGGTAACAGTTGAGCTTGCGGATCGAGCGTTTGCACGATCGAGCGCCCAACGATCGAGTATCCCCAACTGCGGGGGTTGGTAGCGTCGATCTCCGCCAGCCACAGCTGGCCGTCAGTACCAACCACCAAGTCACATTTGCGTAGCATCGGTAACTTGGCAGGCTGGTTGTTGGGCAGCTGGTAGGCGGTGCCCAGACTCAAGCTGCGACGCAAGTTGGTGTAACCGCTGGTGCTGGGATACAGATCCGCGTGCTCGGCAATGCCCATGAGGGCACTGACGCCAAACAAACATTCCTGGAGGTCGTGGGCCAGACGATCCAGCGAGCGACGCTGTTCAGTACTCAGCTCGAATGCATTCGGACTGAGCAAGAAGGTGTGGCTATACTGCTGGTCTCCTTGCCATATGCCGGTACTTTCCACGGCTTGACGGACAGACTGGATCTGCTCGGAGGTGGGCATGATGGTCTCTCTTTCGTGGTAGGAATGTGAGGATGTGAAAGGGCGATGGTGCTGCTTGTGGAAGCAGCCAGCCCCGGTGCACTGTCGGGGCCGGCCACCCACAAGCTAGATTAGCTGGGGTAGCTCGATCAAACGTTGGATGGTATAGGTAGGTACAAACTGTTGTGGCTCTTCGTGGGCAAACTTATCGTGTTTAAGCCAAATGGTTCGAAATCCAGCCCGATAGCCAAACAACAACTCTTTGCGAGCTCTGTCACCAATAACGTAGCTACGGCTTATATCGATGTTATGGCGCTTAGTAATATCTCTAAACAACTTGGTGGATTTGTTGGGTACAAAGTATGTGTTTGCAAAGTAACCGCCGAACAGCTGGTCTACAATCTCACTTCTACCTTCGCCTGCTTGAGCTACTAGTATTAATTGGTAGCCAAGCTTCTTGAAATGACTTAGCACCACTAAACTACCCGAATACGGCTTGATAGTGTCTGGATTGAGTAACGTTCTATTTAGATCAAATATTATAGTTGGTAACATGGCATTCTTTCTTAGTAAAAAACAAAAACGACCTCGCGTGAGGTCGTTTTGCAGATTTATTATCTTATATTATGTGTGTACTTTAAACCGACCTCGTGGTAAACGTGGTGTGCCAAGCAAAATATGTTGCTGTGGTTGGTTTATTCATGTTCTCAAGCATAACCAAATGTATATAGGATGTCAATACTTATTAACAATATTGTTACAAGATTTTTTGGTAAAGAGCTTGTGTCTATCTAGCCTTAATCTGGTAAAATGCTCTGTGACATTCCGGGAACTAGCCCGGAATGGGCTCGTTCGTATACTCCCGAAAGGGGATAATCATGAAAGCATTGCTTTCTGTCTACGACAAGGCAGGCATCGTCGAGCTTGCCGCTGGCCTGGTGATGGCTGGCGTGGAGCTGGTCAGCTCCGGTGGCACCGCCAAGGCCATCGCTGCTGAGAGCATCCCGGTCACTGATGTGGCCGAGTTGACCGGAGTTCCGGCCATCCTTGGTCACCGAGTAGTCACCCTGCACCCAAAGGTGCACGGTGGCATCCTGGCCGACACGGACAACCATGATCACTTGGTCGACATGGAGGGATACGGCATCGAGGCCATCGACCTGGTGGTGGTGAATCTCTACCCGTTCAGCTCCGACCCTTCGATCGAGCTGATCGACATCGGCGGCCCGGCCATGGTGCGCGCCGCTGCCAAGAACTTCGCCCGCGTGGCCGTGGTGGTTGACCCGGCCGACTACGGCCCGGTTCTCAAAGAGATCGTCGAGACCGGCGGCGTGTCGAACGATATGCGCAAGCGATTGGCCCGCAAGGCCTTCGCGGTCACGGCGGCCTACGACGCTCAGATCGTGCAGTGGCTCGACGATGGCGACCCCATGCCGCCGACCATCCATCTGGCACTCGAGAAGGTGGGCGATGATCTTCGCTACGGCGAGAACCCACACCAGTCTGGCGCGCGCTACCGCGAGGTCAACACCACCAGCTGGCTCGACGAGATGGAGCAGCATGGTGGCATGGAGTTGGGCTACCTCAACGTGCTCGACGCGGCCGCTGCTTGGGTGCTCGACTACCAGTTCGATGTCCCGGCGGTGGCCATCATCAAGCACGCCAACCCCTGTGGCTTCGCCGTGGCACGTCAAGATGTCTTGGCTTTGGCTTACGCTGATGCCTTCGATTGCGACCCGCGATCGGCCTTCGGTGGCATCGTCGCGTTCAACCGCGAACTCGATGTCGAGACAGCCAGGCTGATGATGGATGCAGCCCAAGCCGATGTGGTGATCGCGCCGAGCTACGCCGAGGGCGTGGTGGGGATGTTGCAGGACAAGCGCAAGAACACGCGGGTGCTCAGCGCACCCCCGCCTGGCTTGAACACCACCGACCTGCGCCAGCTGCCGGGTGGCGGTGGCTGGCTGGTGCAGACACCGCACCATTTCGCAAAAGTCCGCGCCGACTGGGAGGTGGTGACCAAGCGTCAGCCGATCGAGTCCGAGTGGGCCGATGCCGAGCTGGCCTTCCGGCTCGTTGGCTTCGTCAAGTCCAACGCCATCGTGCTGGTCAAAGACGGTGTGGCTTGGGGCATCGGTGCCGGTCAGCAGAACCGGATCGAGAGCGGCGAGATCGCCAACAAGAAGGCCGATGGTCGGGCTGCTGGTGGTGCCTGTGCCAGTGATGCGTTCTACCCGTTCCCTGACGGGATCGACGCAGCAGCGGCTTCGGGAGCGACGGTGATCATCCAGCCTGGTGGATCCACCAATGACAAGGTGAACATCGCTCGAGCCGACGAGCTTGGGCTGAGCATGGTGTTCACTCACGAGCGCCACTTCTTCCACTGAGCATGCCGCCCGAGTTTCGGTGTCGGAGTTGCAACAGCACGGATCGATTCGAGGTAGTCCGCAGGCTCAAGACGCGTCGCTACTATCACCTCACCCTCGGTGGTGAGCAGATAGATGAAGACGATGTCGAAGTGCTGGAGGATGAGATCGAGTCGGTGCGCTGTCTGTGGTGTGATCCTGGCACAGACGTCGAGATCCTCGACGACAGCTGAAGTTGACAACCAATACGAACGAGTCGGCCCCTTCCAATTGCGGAAGGGGCCGTTCTCGTATTTATTAGCTATTCTCGATCCAAACATTCAACAAGTTTGAATACTTGGGCCGAGGCGGCTCGCAGAGTACGAATACTCCGCGAGCCGCCAGGGGCTGGGATCTCAGAGCGTCTGGATCTCGACGCCGATGATGCAGTAGCGGTCGCTGCCGATGCTGCCGAAGCTGTGGACGAAACCGACCTCGTCGCGCTTGGGTGCGAGCAGGCCCTGGTTGATCAGGTCGAACGCGCTGCCCGGCTCGGGGATGGTGTCGTCGGGCATGACCATCTCGAGCACGTCGTGGCAACGGCGGTAGTCCCGACCCTTGACCGGGAAGTACCCGGCATCAGGGTTCTGGCGGATGAAGTCGCGCGCCCGCCGCAGCATGGCGAGCAGGCGCTTGGCGCGCCGACGGCTGCAGTAGGCCTCGCGCTGGATCGCCTCGATCATGGCCTCGTTGCTGGGACGGATCGGTGGCACGAACGGCTGCGTCATCGCTCCTTCGATGGCATCGTTGTGGACGGTGCTGAGATCGGTTGCCGACATGGGCAAGCCTCCCCCTCAATAAGTGATTCCCCGCTGGAATCAGGTAAGCTCACTATACGCCGGCAATTTAATGCAGTCAACTGGAAAATATGATCATTTTGAGCTACAATTACAGATCGATGTGGGTTAGTGGGACGTAGCCAAGCGGTAAGGCGCCTGCCTCTGGAGCAGGAGATCGAAGGTTCGAATCCTTCCGTCCCAGCCATAGTACTTATGCTTAAGAGACCCAAATGGGTCTTATTGTTTGTATTCTCTTGATGTTTCTTCTAAAGTAGATCCATGCAGAATAACTATGTTATAGATGTAACAAATCAAGTTGATAATAAATTCTCTAAGTCACTCAATCTGATAGCCCAAGACCTAGAATCTATTGTAAATTTGGAGTCACGTATTCGTCAGATTGTGCTGCGCGGCGGAGCCGTTGTTGATTTGCTGCTTGGCTTAGAACCGAATGATTATGATCTTTTCTATTCGTATGAAGAGAATGGGAAAACGATAGAAGAGTGTAGGTGCAGTGATGTTCAAAAAGCTGTAGACAAAACTAAGTTTAGTTATTTTGATAAACAAAAAGTGGAATTGGAAAACTCATATGAAAAAGAACCAAAAGCAGAGCCTATTGAACGTACCTGTGACTTGATTTCATTTCATACTAGTTCAGTAAACATGTTTTGTGTTGACCAAAAAGGCCATGTTTGGACAAACAAAGAAACTTGGTCTCAATTCCAAAATAACATTTGTGAAATCCGTTATGAAGGTATGTTGCCTTGGGCTTATTTCCCTAGACCGAACGATAGCCATGATTATTTTGCATTTATGTGTTATGAAATTATTCGATCTCTAAGCTATCTTTCAAAACGTAATTTTAACGCTGGTCCAAAGCTTACTATCTTGTTAGAGCATGCACCATACTTTGTAGAACATGGGATATTACGCAAAGGACAGGAAGGTTTTAAAAAATACTCTAAAGGCAAAGGTGTTACTAAAGAAGCAATAGAAACGGTCATAAGCAAACTAATGCTAAATGACTTATCAAAAAATAATGTTACCAAAGCACTGATCCGGCTTTGTTAATTATGAGTTAATAAAACAGTTCTTACCTGGGCCACGATGCCCAGCCAAGTTTCTTATTAATTCTCAATTATTTACTTTAGTTTGACAATATTAGGCGAGCTTAGCTATGCGATTTTGCAAGTTTGGAAGTATTTAGCTTCACAGCCTGGTGAATAAGCTTTTCTAATTCAGCGCCTACTATCACACCGTTTTCTCGAAACTCAATCGCACGAATGGTTTTGCTAGCCAGACGAGAGTTGAATAATTTTGTTGAGTCTTTTATTTGCGCACCTTTTGGAAATAGTAGTTTGACGTTGTCTTTCCATATTTCAGCGAAGCAAAGTATCCCATCATGAGACCAAACAGGCAAACCCTCTGGCCTGGTGGCCATTTTCCATTTAACTTCCTCAGTGAGATCAGGATCTGACCGTTTTATTAAATCGCGAAGTTGTGATAAAGTCTCTCCCCTCCAACCGCTATGCATTTTGATTATTTCGTCTATTTGCTCTGATGCTGATTTTTCTGGCATGCTAGTATCATATTACTTTCGCAATATCTTCTCCAAGGGTTTACCTTTGGCTAGTTCGTCGATTAATTTGTCTAGATAGCGAATCTCACGCATTGTGGGCTCTTCAATATTCTCTACCCGAACACCACAAATTGTGCCTTTGATCATACTTCGTGATTCATTCGGTTTGGGTGCATTTGCAAAGAATGTCTCAAAGTCTGTCTGATTTTGTAGCTGATTTTCTAGTTCTGATTTGCTATATCCAGTCAGCCAACAGATGATTTCATCTACCTCTGATTTGGTGCGTCCTTTCTTCTCTGCTTTGGCTATGTAATGTGGATATACGCTTGCTACGCTAGTTGTGTAGATTCGGTGCTTAATCATGTGTATTTATTCTAGCATGAAGAAGCAAATGTGGTGCAGGTTTGCAAATATACAGCTATTCAATACAGAGCTCACTAATGTCTGGGCTTTTCGCGATATGAACCTAGTAACATAGCACACTCATTTTCTAGTATTCCACCGTGTACTTGCATAGTTATATTTTCGCGCAAGTTCATATTCGTAGATTCAGCTTCGTCGCCAATAGACTTTTTGGTGTCGAACAAACTTGGATCGACATCTTTGCGGTATGCACCAAAGTAAACGTATGGAATCTTAGCCCAAGCCGCAGCACTCAAGCACATCTGACAAGGCTCTAGTGTGCTGTACAAGGTATAGTCAAATAAATCGCTTTCGCCAAGTTGCTTGCTGGCTGCACGAATAACATTTACTTCAGCATGGGCAGTTGGATCATTGGTAACTCCAACCAGGCTACCCTTGGTAGCTATTACTTTACCTGTCATGTTGTTTACTAGAACTGCGCCAATTGCTACACCACCGTCCATCTTGGCTTCTTTGGCAGCTAAGATTGCTAATTGCATGTATTTTCTATGACTTTGATCATTCATACATTCAAATATACACACAAGGGCCCTCAATGCCAAAGTGAGCTAGCCAGCATCATTGACAACCGTGATTAATAGTGTTATTATAGACGGATAAATTAAGGATGAATACCGAGTAAATCCACGGATCTCGAACTTCATCACTGGATTTACAATTAATAAAAGGTATTCATGAAAAATAACTCTTCTTCGCGTGCCCACAATAGTCGGCGACGCACTGTTTTTAGCAGTAAACGTATCAAACCCCACCAGCGAGGCAATAAATTTGGTGGTAAGTATATCGATCCTCAACGATTTGTAAACGAGGCAAAACCACCTAAAGAGCAAGTGGTATTTGTACCTGAACACCAATTTGCGGATTTTGCGCTTATGGATCAGATCAAACGAACTCTTACCGAGCGAGGGTATGTTACTCCTACTGCAATCCAAGATGGAGCTATCACTCCAGCGCTTGAAGGTCGTGATGTGATTGGACTAGCCAATACTGGTACTGGTAAAACTGCAGCATTTGTGTTGCCTATTATCCAACGACTTAAGAAAGACATCCATGGCAGTACTGCACTAATTATTGCTCCGACTCGTGAGCTTGCTGTGCAAATCAACGATGAGTTCAAAACTTTTGCCCAAGGCCTAAAACTGTATTCTGCAATTTGTGTAGGTGGCACCAACATCAAGCCTCAAATTCGCCAGCTCGATCGTCGGCCACAAGTAGTAATTGGCACTCCAGGACGGTTGAAAGATCTCTATGGCCAAGGCGTACTGAACCTCAACCACACGGGTATAGTAGTACTCGACGAAGCTGATCGTATGCTCGATATGGGCTTCATAGTAGACATCCGATTTTTACTAGAGAAACTACCAGTGAAGCGCCAGACACTGTGCTTTAGCGCAACTATTACTCCAGAAATTAGCCGTCTGCTGGATGGCATGCTCAAAGATCCTGTAACAATTTCAGTTCGTACAAGCGAAACTAGTGAGCATGTCCAACAAGACATCATCAAAGCAAGCTCAAAACCAGAAAAAGTTCAGATACTTGAGGATTTGCTCAAAAAACCTGAGTTTGCCAAGACCCTAGTATTTGGCCAAACAAAATTTAGCGTCCAACGCTTAGCCGACGATCTCACTCGAAAAGGCATAGCTGCAGAGGCTATTCATGGTAACAAGAGTCAAGCCCAACGCCAACGCGCTCTCAATAATTTCAAAGAAGGTCGTGTTGCAGTACTAATAGCGACTGATGTAGCTGCTCGTGGGCTCGACATCCCAGAGGTAAGCCATGTTATCAACTTCGACAAACCTCAGACCTACGATGACTACATCCATCGCATTGGCCGAACCGGTCGTGCCGGCAATGCCGGTCATGCTTTGACGTTTGTCTAAGCTCTATTCATATCTTTGCTAGACAGCATAAGATTGATAGTCCTCAAGAATAGTACAAGCCAGACGAAAGTAAGGCTAAAGGCCAGCAGCTCAAAGGCTGTTAGGTTGAGGTAATGAACAAAGTTGAATAAGATTTCAGCTACTACCATTGCACCAAGAATAAAATACGACAGTCGCAAAAATGCTTTGTCTATCGATGGCAAAAACCAACGCAAGCCAACCACTAACGCCGCAAATCCAAAAGCCATACTATAGGCTGAGAAGTTGTGAAGTTGTGGTTGTTGGTTGTATGGGAAGAATCCAACACCTGCTAGACAGAGGGCAATAAATACAAACAGTGCTCTAATCCAGTTGGCATTGATCTTTTGTTGTTTACTAGTGCCTGTTAGTAAGTTGAGATCAGCAAATAAATGTTGACTCATACAAACCATAAGCAGACCAGACAATATCAATGTGTAGTTGAAGGCAAGTGACGAAACGCTGTCGGTCGTACCAAGGCTAGAAAAGTTCTCTTGCCACCAATATGGATTTTGAGATGTAATCATACTCGAGAATACTCCTACCACCATGAAAGTGGAGAAAGCGTTTACGATATCTTGAGTAGTGAGTCTGATAGATGTGGCGAAGATTGCATAGGTCGTAACAGCCGTGACCACGCCCACAATCACAGCGCTTGAGTATTGGTCTAGTAACAGGTCTTTGAACGATAGATTGAATATAAATGTTCCGACACCAATCAATATTGCAGTGACCAGCGAAAATGCGATGGTTAGGGTGACTACCGAAAACAGTTTACGAATCAAGCTGAAGTTGAGTGCAGGATTGTAGTGAGCTGCATAATGTATGCCCTTAAGATAGCCTATTGGGAACACGATTAATGTCACAACTACCGAAGAGATCAATGCCCCGGCGCCGATTGATGGCCAGCCACTGATAGGGATGGGTGGGTGAAGCCTAAATACTAGCAACCAAACAATGCTTGCCACTAAACCAACTGGCACCACCCATTGCTGGGCGGTGCGTTCAGCAAGTTGGTTGCGTCCTTGTGGCGTATAAGTAGCTTTTGTCATGCTATATATTCTTTGCTAATCATTGTATACTAACCAACCATGCAGATACAGGATTTTACTTATCAACTTCCCAAAGACCGTATTGCTTCTAGGCCACCAGCAATTCGTGGAGATGCCAAACTGTTAGTATTAGATCGAGAGACGGGTAATATAGCCGATAAGGCTTATAGAGAAGTTACTGACTATCTAAGAAAAGGTGATGTAGTAGTACTAAATAATACCAAGGTCATTAAAGCCCGGTTGTATGCACAATCTGCCAGCGGCGAGCTAACCGAGTTAGTCCTTGTCGAACAACATGGCAAACGCGACGACTGGCATCGGCACAAGGTGCTTTTTCGTGGCAAGCTAGACAGCGGTGACAGGCTGATAATTGGCACACACACGATTTCAGTCAGTAAGGTAGTAGGTGATGGGCTAGCTATTGTGGAATCAAAGTCAGACTTAATGCAGCTAGCTGAAGATTATGGCAACGTACCGTTACCACCATATATGAAGCGTGAAGCTACCACCGAAGATGTTGTTCGTTATCAAACTGAGTTTGCCAAAACAAAGGGTTCGGTAGCAGCACCTACGGCTGGTCTCAATATGACCAAAGAGATTATCCAAGGCCTGAAGGCCAAAGGAGTGATAGTGGTAGATCTAACACTACATGTTGGTCTCGGTACTTTCTTGCCAATTCGAGTGGATGACATCCAGGAGCATAAAATGCACAGCGAGTGGTTTCATATCCCTATGGACACAGTCGTAGCAATCCAGCGAGCCAAAAATAATGGCAATAAAGTTCTAGCTGTGGGCACAACAGTAGCACGAACACTTGAGTACTCCGCTGAGCAAATCACCAAGAGCGCAAGTGAGCTAAGTGGCGAAGCCGATATATTTATCTACCCAGGTTACGATTTTAAGATGGTAGATATGCTACTTACAAACTTTCATGCGCCCAAGAGTACAGTCTTAATGTTAGCCGCAGCATTCACAGGCTGGGATAATCTCAAATCCGCATACGATCATGCTCTCAACAATGGTTATAGTTTCTTGAGCTATGGTGATAGTATGTTTATATTGTAATTATTGATTAATTATGGTATTATAGCGCAGCCTGAATCGTCAGAATGACGGTCAGTGAGAACTCGGGAGAAAAAAGTGAAGCATCCATTGCGTAGTTACGCCAAGCTTGTGGCAGCACAACCACAGATGGTGGGAGTGGTCTACCCAGTTGTCGGCTATGGGACGCTGTGCGCTACAGCCGAAGCCATTGATACCTACCGGCTTCATCGACGCTCTGGGCGACCGACCGATTGGTCAAAGGTAGCCAATGCTGCCAAGGAAGGCTTTCTAGGTGGTATGGGGGCGTGTGCACTGTTGGGCCCAGCGCTGATCATGACAGGTATGCGCTTGCCAACGCCAACCCTTGACGAGCAGCACAAGCTCGACTTCGGTGGGCCTGTACCGAGTTGACAGAAAAGTCTCAAAAAATCCGTTCCGCAGCAAGCGGGCATACCAGTACGATAAGCTGGCCGCTCATAACGTAATTCGTTATCTGATGAGTCCAAGGACAATTAGGACGAAAGCGGCTACAATACATAGCAATGAAACAATTTTCTTTTGAAGTAGGCAAGACGATAGGTAGTATGCGAGCTGGCGCTATCCATACTCCGCATGGTGATATCAACACGCCGGCGTTTGTAGTGGTAGGCACAGCAGCTACCGTCAAAGCACTTACGCCTGAGCAGGTATCATCCACAGGGGCACAGGCGGTGCTGGCCAATACCTATCATTTGCATTTGCGACCAGGGGAGGAGATTGTTGGTAAGGCTGGAGGAATTGGCAAGTTTATGAACTGGCCAGGGCCAAGCTTCACCGACTCCGGTGGCTTCCAAGTATTTAGCCTTGGTGAAGCTTTTGGCAAAGGCGTGAGTAAGGTGGCCAGTGGTGACGATAGTGAGGAGGCTAGAGTGCTGAATAGTACCCATGCTCGCAAAGCCAAAATCACCGAGGATGGTGTGGAATTCTATAGTCACATCGACGGAAGCAAGCATTTCTTGAGTCCGGAAAAATCTATGCAAATCCAACATGCGTTGGGTGCCGATATTACCTTTGCGTTTGATGAGTGTACCAGTCCGCAAGCCAAAAAAGTATACCAACGTGAAGCTCTGGATCGTACCCATCGTTGGGCTGAGCGAAGTTTAGCAGAACACCAAAAGTTACAGGCCAAGCAATTCAACTATCAAGCACTTTATGGTGTGGTGCAAGGTGGTCGCTATGAAGACTTGCGACGTGAATCGGCTCAAACACTAGCTTTGATGGACTTTGATGGCTTTGGTATTGGCGGGAGCTTTAACAAAGATGATATTGCTACGGCGGTTGGTTGGGTTTGCGATGAGCTACCAGACGACAAACCCCGACACCTGCTAGGCATGGGGGAACCAATCGATCTCTTCAATGGTATCGAGGCCGGTATTGATACCTTTGATTGTGTAAGCCCCACACGTGTCGCTCGCAACGGTGCAGTTTATACCAAACAAGGGCGTGTGAATCTGGGTAATCAAAAATACATTGGCAAACTTGATCCAATCGAGACCGGGTGCTCGTGCTACACCTGTCAAAACTTCAGCACTGCGTATGTAGCTCACTTAGTGCGCGCCGGTGAGATGCTAGCAGCTACATTGTTATCTATCCACAATATACATTTTTTGATATCACTTGTTGACAACATTCGTCATTCGATACTTGATGGCAATTTTGAACAGTACAAGATAGACTTTTTGAATAATTACTACGCGTAGACATGACGAAGACCACGGTACCGCTCCTCGGGTGGGGATGCGGCCGTGGCCTTCTTGGTTCCTCGGCTAGACCGAGGAGACCGTTGGCTCCCAGTTGGAACCGGCGGGGTGCTCTCGGCGAGACTTCTGTCGTCTCGCCTGGGCGATCTTGACCTCGGCGATCTCAGGTGCCAGCAGGCTCATCATCTCATCTTCGGAGCACTTGCCCTCGATCAGCTGATGGAGGTAGTCGCGTGCCAGCTGTGGCGAGATGGCCTCCTCATCGACGAGATCGAAGATCTGGCCAACGAAGGCTGGTGTTGAGCCTGCCTTCATGGCCTGCTCACCAAGTCCCAGCACGATGGCATCAATCCCTCGATGTTGGCCGAGCGTGAGCTCGACGGATGCCATCACGATGTGGGGTCGCTCGACTGCCCGACGGGCGTTGTCGACTGCACCTGCACCCGATACTGCACGAAAGCCCCTGTTCAGGAGCCCGGTTGTTGTTGCCACTGTAACCTCCCATGGTTTTTGTGGCGTTTCCGGAAAAGCCCGGAAACAAAAATCGCCGCTGTTGGCGATTTATCTCACTTTGAGACGAACAAGTATCTTAGCAAATTTGAGTCAATATGTCAATACCTGACCAAAGTGACTACAAGAATCACCATAACCATGTATCATAGTAGTAATGAAATTATCAGCAAATCTGTTTATTAGAAGATACGGCAAACTGCTGGTCGTCGTTATTTTTTTGATTATTAGTTTGGTGCTTTATCTCGCAGGCAGCATTAAGCTGAGCGAACAAATACTAATAGCATTGTGTATATTGGGTGTTATTCCAGAGGCATGGAAGATCGGCCACGATCTGTGGCATGGCAAATTTGGTGTTGATATTATAGCTCTTGTTGCGGTGCTGGCCTCCTTAGCTCTTCAGGAATATGCGGCGGCTGGTGTGATACTGTTGATGCTCACTGGCGGCGAGGCCCTAGAGGAATACGCCAAAGAACGTGCCCAAAAGGAGCTAAGTAGTTTACTCAAGCGAGCTCCCAAGATCGCTCATGTCAAACGTGATGGCTCTTATGTGGATTTAGCTGTTGGCAAAGTTATACCTGGTGATGAACTTCAAATCAAACCAGGTGAGGTGGTGCCGGTTGATGCTGAAGTAGCAAAAGGCGATAGTACGCTTGATGAATCGGCGATTACTGGTGAAAGTTTACCAGTTGAAAAACATCATGGTGACAAATTGCTTAGTGGTAGTGTCAACCAAGATGCGCCACTGATAGTTAAGGCTCTACAAACCAGTAGCAAGAGTCAGTATGAGCAAATCATTGCCTTGGTACGCGAAGCGGCGTCGACCAAGTCACCGCTGGTGCGACTGGCCGATGCTTATAGCATACCGTTTACTATTCTTACCTTTGGTATGGCCACACTAGCCTGGGTGATATCTGGCGATCCGGTGCGAGCTTTGTCGGTGTTAGTAGTAGCTACGCCTTGTCCACTACTTATTGCTACGCCCGTGGCGATAGTATCTGGTATGAGCCGAGCTGCTAGTCGTGGGATAATAATCAAGAATGGCGCATCACTAGAAAAGCTGGCGGTGCTTAGTGTAATGGCCTTTGACAAGACCGGTACGCTTACTGCCAACAAACCAACCATCGACAGAATCATGCCTCACTCTGGAGTAAGTAGAGACGAATTACTCCAACTCGCAGCATCTATTGAAACTGCTAGTAGTCATGTGCTGGCCAAAGTAATAGTACAAGCCGCGTCCAATGACAAGCTCAAACTCCTCAAAACTTCCGATGTTCACGAGGAGGTAGGATTTGGTATGAAAGGATTGGTAGCTGAACAAACGGTGCTGGTTGGCAAGGCGGCGCTACTAAACAATGCGCATATTAAGCTACCAGATACCGAACAGAGCGGTAATACAGCGATATACGTAGCAGTAGACGACAAGTATGCTGGATATATAAGCTTTGTCGACCCACTTCGCACTGAAACCAAACAAACGCTTAGTAGGCTGAAGACGCTAGGTATTAGTAAACTGTTGATGCTGACAGGTGATCGTAAACAGGTTGCCAAGGCGATCGCAAGTCAGGTAGGGATAACCGATGTGCATGCCGAATCTTTGCCTGCCGATAAGTTAAAAGTATTGCACGAGCACAAAGACCATAATGAACTAATAGCGATGGTAGGTGATGGTGTCAACGATGCACCTACGCTGGCAGCTGCCGACGTAGGCATTGCACTTGGAGCCAAGGGCTCGACTGCTGCTTCGGAATCAGCCGATGTAGTGATAATGCTTGACGATCTTAGTCGCGTTGCCGATGCTGTAGTGATATCCAAGCACGCGCTCAAGATTGCCAAGCAAAGTATCTTTGTTGGAATGGGTCTGAGCTTTGTACTAATGGTGCTGGCGTTGATGGGCAAGATCCCGCCGTTGTATGGCGCATTGCTGCAAGAAGTTATTGACGTTGTTGTGATTCTAAACGCTCTAAGAGCTAGACTGAAATAACTGGCCATTGGCTACAGATTGCATTAGTATAGAACTATGAAATTTTCCCAACTCTTTACCAAAACCTCCAAGACTGTTTCCGAACAAACAGAATCCAAGAATGCCCAATTGCTCACCCGGGCTGGATTTATTTATCAAGAGCTAGCTGGTGCCTATGCATTTCTGCCTCTTGGATGGCGAGTAATACGTAATATTGAAGCTATTGTAAGAGAGGAAATGGATAAGGTTGGAACAGAGCTGCGACTTACAGCTCTATCGTCACGTGAGCGTTGGCATGCTACCAAACGTCACGACACAGTTGATGTACTTATGAGTACTAAGGCAGCCAATCAAGCTGCATTGGAAAAGAGTACGGCCGAATATATTCTTAATCCGACACATGAAGACATCATTACTCCTATTGCTAAACATTATGCTTCTAGTTATAAGGATCTGCCATTTGCAACCTATCAGATCCAAACTAAATTCCGTAACGAAGCTCGTGCCAAGTCTGGTTTGCTCCGCGGCCGGGAATTCATTATGAAAGACTTATATAGTTTTCATACCTCGGAAGATGATTTAAAGAAGTTTTATGAGCTTGCCAAAGATCGATATGTAGCCGTTTTCGACCGAGTAGGTCTTGGAAGTGATACATACATCACCCTGGCATCGGGCGGTGATTTTACACATGAATATTCGCATGAGTTTCAAACTATTCTAGACAGTGGTGAAGATACGATCTATCTGGATCGCAAGAACAAAATTGCTTATAACAAAGAAATTGTGACTCCTGAAGATGCCAAAAAACTGGGAGTTGATTTTGATAGCTTTGAGCAAGTGTCAGCCAGTGAGGTGGGTAATATTTTTCCATTAGGAACCAAGTATTCTGAGCTATTGGATTACTATTATACAGATTCCGACAATAAACGAGCCTTGGTATGGATGGGGAGTTATGGTATTGGAATCAGCAGACTAATGGGTGTAATAGCCGAGAAGTTTTCTGATGATAAGGGTTTAATGTGGCCCGCTTCGGTAGCGCCATTTCAATATCATTTGGTTGTGCTTGGGGAAAATGCTAAGTCTCAAGCTGACAAGCTCTACGAAGAGTTAGATAGTTGCTTATATGATGATCGCGACGATGCTGGTGCTGGCCAAAAGCTAGGTGATGCTGATTTGGTAGGTTGTCCTGTTCGGCTTGTTGTGTCTGATCGTACGCTTGAGCAAAAGGGAGTGGAAGTATCCAGCCGATCAGGAATGTTTGATACCACTACAGTCAAAATCACAGATCTCGACAAATGGCTTAGTAACCATGTCAAAGCCTAAACTCCAGCTAGGAGTTTACCAGCACTACAAAGGCAATCGATACTTGGTATTGGCTGAAGCTAAGCATAGCGAAACCCTCGAACTTATGGTGGTATATGTAAGCCTCTATGAGAACAACGAGAGTCAGGTTTGGGTAAGACCGTTGAATATGTTCTTGAGCACTGTTGAGGTAGATGGCACGATACAGCCACGCTTCAAGTATATTGGTTAGCCTTGCATTGTAGACGAAGTGATCGCATAATAAACCTAATCGTAACAACTTTTGGGAGAATCAATGGAAGTACAGATCAATTGGCTCGCTGTCGTACTAGCAACACTAGTCAGTATGGTAGTTGGATATGTTTGGTATGCACCGTTTGGATTCGGCAAGGCCTGGCAGAAACTAGCTCGTATCAAGGATGGCAGCAATGACAAGTCGCTTCCGTGGATAATGCTGAGAGCTTTAGTGTTGGGTTTTGTAACTGCTTATGTGCTCAATCATGTGATTCAGCTGTCTTATGCGTACTTCCAACTTTCGTATATGCAAACTGCCCTAACAACGGCTTTTTGGATGTGGTTAGGATTTCAGGCTACTCTCATATTTATCCATGATGGTTATGAGGGGCGTAGCTTGAAACTAAGTTCAATAAACGCTGGGTACCAATTTGTGACGCTCATGGGCATGGGGCTTGTGTTTGGATTTCTACTCAAATAATTAACAATAGGAGGAATAATGTTTAAATTTGTAACGTCGAACTGGATGGGGCTGGTGGTAGCAGTGATTGCTGCTATGGCAATAGGATCGGTGTGGTACAGCAAGATGTTGTTTGGCAAGCAGTGGATGGAGTATACAAAGCTAAAAGATAAGGATATGAAGGGTGCAGGTGCTGGCAAGGCTTACGGTATCATGTTGCTGATGGCCGCCGTTACTGCAATCGTGCTGTTACGATTCTTGGTAATAACCAATCCCCAGAATATTGGTGAAGCGCTGAAGGTAGGTGGCTGGATATGGCTTGGTTTTATAGCAGCCTACGTAATCGGTGGGGCAGCCTTCGAAAAACGTCCATGGGGCTTAGTTGTTATCAATCTAAGCAACCAATTGATAACTATTCTTGCAATGAGTGCCATTCTCTACTACATGAACATCGCCTAATCTGGAACTTGATATCAATAAGGTCTCAGTTGAGGCCTTATTTTATTGGCTAAACTGAATAAGTTCTGGCTCAGGTTCTAACTCAATTCCGTACTTTGACATGACTGCTTGTTGAATCTCAAGAATAGCTTGATCTAGCTGCTTACGTGTAGCGTTTGAGGGGTTCTCAAGTACTAGAGCATGACTAGGATCAACGCGAATACTACCAAAATTCTTACCCTTGAGGCCAAGTGACTCTATAAGCCACCCTGCATAAACCTTGTATGTATAATCTTCTTGTTCAAACATGCGTATATTAGGAAAGTCTTGCTTTAACTGAGCTGCTTTAGAACTACTAACAATAGGATTGCCAAAGAACGATCCAGAGTTGGGTATTGTTTTAGGATCGGCAAACTTGGTTTTTCTTATTTCCAATATCGCATCACGAAGTTCTGACAATGTTGGTTGGCTGATATTGTGTTCCAACAAATAGCGTCTTACATCTTCATATTCTGGGATACTTGGTGGTTGAGTAGACAGCTGAAGGGTAATGCTGGTAATAATGTAACGTCCTTTTTGTGATGATTTGAATATGCTATCTCGATACCCAAACTTACAACTGGAGTTATTTAGCTCAACTAGGGTGTCTGTGTTGGTGTCATACGCCTCGACTGAAGATATCACATTGCTTATCTCCTGGCCGTAGGCACCAATGTTTTGCACCGGTGCTGCACCACACAGACCTGGTATGCCGCTGAGAGCTTCTAGGCCTGCCCAGCCATGATTGACCGTGTAGGATACCAGATTGTCCCAAACCTCGCCGGCATCAACACGGAGTGTTACACTGTTATCCTTTTGTTCCACTACATTCTTACCTAAAAACGAGAGTTTAATCACGAGCCCGACATACTCACTATCATCAAACACTGTATTGCTGCCTCCAGATAGAATGAGGTGGGGGAGTTTTTGTTGATCAAGCCACACAAAAACATCTTTCAATTGATTTGGATCAGTTAACTCCGTGAAGTAACGAGTGCTACCACCAATTTTCATTGTTGTGAGTTGCGACAGATCTACGTGTTGTTGCAGTTTGAATTTCATATGCATTCTATTCTACTATGGATACATATGACTAGCTTTAGTGAAGATGTATACCAAGTGGTAAGAACAATACCCAAGGGCAAAGTGATGACCTACGGCGAGGTCGCAGTTGCGGCTGGGCATCCAGGTGCTGCGCGTGCTGTTGGCACTATCCTGAGCAAGAATTATGATCCTGATATACCCTGCCATAGAATAATTCGCAGCGATGGCAAACCTGGCAATTACAATCGTGGTGGTGTAGATCGGAAAACTATTATTCTCAAGGCAGAAGGTGCTATCTAGTGTCACGTCGCTTTCCACATCACCCTAAGCGCTACAACAACACACCACACAATGGGATGCTTGATAGGCTGATATATGTGATGGCATTCTTGACACCAGTATTTGAGATCCCACAAGCTTATAAGATATATCATGACCAAAGTGCGGCCAATGTGTCAGTTGCCACATGGGGGTTCTTTATGTTTGCAAGTATTGTGTGGCTGGCGTATGCGATCAAGTACAAACTCAAACCACTTATCATATGCTATAGCTTGTACCTGATAGTGGAGTCAATTATTGTGGTGGGGATTATTATCTATCATTGATTTCATTTCATCGATAGTATCACGCAAGAATTTATTGAAGTGCATGTAGGATTTGGGTTTTACATGAGTAACGCCTCGAGCCTGGGCGGCTTCATTGCCAAACCCAGTTGAGGAAATTGATATTACTCGCTGTGGCCCAAATTTTTCTATGTCAAACACGTGGAAGTTGCCAGTACCGGCCGAGTAAACAAAATCGAGGAGGATAATATCCCAACTGCCTGCTGGTTGGTTGTTGACCTTGGCTAATACCTCGTCAGGGCTGGTGACAGATAGTAGCTTGGAGTTGGCGAAGTTCTTAGAGATGGCACGACGAAGCCCAGATATTACTATAGGATTGTCTTCGATCAGTAGTACACGTAGTTGATTCATAGTAGTAATTATAGTGGATATCACGGCAACAGGGGAAGCGGCGTTAATTGTCAAAATTACAGCTATTTTCATGTCACTTATGCTTGTACGCAAGAGTATAATTATATATGGAATCTTTACAGAAGGGAGGTGAGTGCAAATGAAACGTAAGACACTGCGTCGATTTCGCCGTGTAAGCCGCAATCTGCTACATGATCGTCAAGTTGTCGAGGATTTACTCGATGAAATGGCTACCAAGTGGGCAATGCGAGCTGAGCGCATGCAAACCAAGGCTTTCAAAGGCCTGCACCCTAAAAATCAATAGTTAGTTTAATCATTAACACCAAGGAATTGCTGTGTTGTTCGAGATAAAAATCTTGCAAGCGGCCGGTTAGTTTGATTGTGTATATCAAAACCGTCCGCTTGTGGTTTTAATCTCTAAATGATTAGTAGCCGTGCTTTTGGTGCGGCAATTTTGGTATGTAAAACTTATGTTTGTGTTGTATATCAATTTCTTGCACAATGTATTTAGTTCGCAACAATGCAACTATCCGAACCTCGATATGGGAGCAACCATGCCATACTTTTTCGAAACCCAAGATCTGTTCGCTCTGCGTCAGCAGCAAGCGATGTACGACGAGAGCTATTGGCTTCTCATGGTGTACGCAGAGCGGATGCGGCACATTGCGATCCATTTAGACCGCTGTGTGCGCCGCATCGAGCGGGCTGCTGAAGATCTGAGCCAAGTTGCCATGGACCAGCTACGTAGCGCTGTGATGCCCGATGTACTGATGCACGCACTTCAGCTCAGTTGTGCAACTGGTGTGGATCCTGGAGTCGCATACCAGCGTGCTAGTCAGTCTCGGGTCAACGAGCACTTCGATCTTGAGGGGCATGCGAGTCGAATCAGTGATGAAAGCGAGGCTAGCCAGCGGGATTGGTGGCAGCAGCTAGCTCGTGATGTGCATCGATACGGTGGCGTAGTGATTGATGCAGCTCACGACTTCGAGCATGGTGATCCGCTTGACGCCACAGAGGTACGTGAGAGCGTGATTGGCAACTTGCTGGTGCTGGCTGAGATCATGGCTGAGGCATTGCAAGTAGATCCGGTGGCAGCGTGGCAACAGCGCATGGAGTCGAACAAGCAGCGCTTTGAGCCGGTGCGGTAGGTGGCTCTGTGCCAGCCAGCGCATATACTCATACGCTGATTTTTCGGGTTCGCTCAGGAGTGGACACTGTTTCGGTGGATCAGCTGCGTATGCTGCTTCAGGAGCTCGGCGATGGCGATCCTGACATCACGCAGTGGACCGTGGCAATGTCGCGAGATCGTCGGTCGGTGAGACAGGTTGGCACGCATACCAGCAAAGTTGCCTACGGTCGGATGGTCTCCTCGCCGCGATACCAGCTGATGATGGACTTCGGACGTGCTATCGCTGAGCTGGAGTCCTTCGAGTCATAACAAACACCCCTGGCGGGGCTCCCTGCCGGGGGTTCCGTCGTTTTTACTTACAGATTTTGGTACAATTGCTCCATGATTAACCTATTTTCCTGGAACGTAAACGGCATTCGCGCCGTTATCAAAAAAGGTGAATTCCAAAAGTTCATAAAGAAATACAGCCCAGACATACTTTGCCTGCAAGAGACTAAGGCACAGCGAGATCAAGTCGAGATCGAGCTACCTGGCTATCACGAAGCTTGGAATTCGGCTGTAAAGAAGGGATACAGTGGTACTGCAATTTTCTCCAAGGTTGAGCCAATCCAGGTGGTAAATGGTTTTCCCGATGCGATTGCTAAGAAATACAACCTAACTGATCATGCCGATCGTGATAGCAGTACCGAGGGTCGGGTAATTGCGGCCGAATTTGACAAGTTTTGGGTAGTAACAGTTTATACGCCCAACGCCAAAGACGATCTTAGCCGCATACCACTGCGGCATGAGCACTGGGATCCGGCCTTTTTGGAATATTGCAAAAGCCTGGAAAAGACCAAGCCAGTACTGTTCTGTGGGGACTTAAATGTGGCCCACACCGAAGACGATCTAGCTCGACCTAAGCCAAATGTCGGTAAAAAGGGATTTACTGCGGAGGAGCGCGAAGGTTTTGATAACTTTATTGATGCTGGATTTGTCGATACATTTCGCATCTTCACCCAGGGCAATGGTCACTACAGCTGGTGGACGCACTGGGCCAATGCGCGGGCTAACAACGTGGGTTGGCGCATAGATTACTGGCTAGCCAGTAAATCACTGGTGCCCAAGATCAAAAAGGCTGAGATCCATGCTGAACAGATGGGCAGTGATCACTGTCCAGTGTCAGTAACACTCGAAATGTAAAACAATCATCTAGATCCCAGGCGAGAGTTTTTTTACTGTTTATTTTTTTGTGGCGTAACGAGACTTCTTAATAAACATACTTCAAACAGGAGCGTTCGTAATCATGCCTGACAAAATCTATTTAAGTTTAGCTTCTACTTCGACATGGGTCACAACATTACGTGTAGCAGGCTCAATATTTTTGAGATCTAGCTTATTAACTTGTTGCTGGTTTATATAGACAAAATGCAAATACGTACGGTAAAAATCACTTATGGATGAGCTAACGACCTTGATATTACTGATTAACAATCTATAATAAGTACAAACATAACAGCATTAGTAATAAAGGTAAGCAAACCGATAGCTACAAAATCCAAGAACAGAACAAATACTGCCAAATCGAGTCAACCTAGACAATTTAGATATCGTTGGTGGATGGCACTTATTTTGGTCGTGGTGGTTGCAGTTATTGGTATCGTCATCGTACGCTTTGGTCAAGCCTCTAGAGCGTACACAAATGCTTACCCTGATACTGTCAATGGATTTACCTCGATGGCGGGTGGGATAACAATACTTAACCTTCGTTCTAGTGGCAATTGGGTACAGTCAAGCGACGTACCATATACGAGATGGTTTCCAAATACACATGTAAAACAAACTTGCGCAGACATAGTTGCTAAAGATTCTAAAAGACCATTCGCTGTAGGTACGCAGGTCGAAGTAAGAGAGTATGCCCCGACAGGTGGCGATCTTACTTGGTGCCCATAGGGTAGACTAGATATTAAGTCTGATGTAATCAAAGTATAAAAAAACGAGGAAAAAATATGTTCCTACTATACCTATCGTAGCTACTATTGGCTAGCTAGTAAATCATTGCTGCCCAAGATCAAGAAGGCAGAGATTATTGTTGATCAGATGGGCAGTGATCACTGTCCAGTGAGTGTGACTATAGATCTCTAACTTGGCTGTAGCTTGAACGCTAGGTATTTGCGGTGAATACCGCCGCCTTTCCAGGTAAATGCTTCTGTGGTGTAGTGGATAAGTGTGAGAACCACGGCAGCTGGCACAGCGTATTCTGGCGGCAGTGTGACTATAAGGAATGCTAGACCAACCGACACTACCAGACAAACTAGCCAAATAGGTAGGCTAAGCCGATTGGTGAGTTTGTACACGAGCTGATGTGCCTGTGCCTTGTTACGATTTGTATCATGGTCGATATAGAAAGTATAAGCAGTAAAATCATGTACAAGGCGAGGTAATAGAATTGCGAAGAATGGAAAACCAGTCGCAAATGCCAATGTAGTGCCTAGCACCAGTGCAGTGTTGGCTCCCAGATAGTATTTTCCAAGCTTGGATTCGAGTTTGGTAGTAAGTATCACGGCTAGAACAATACTAACCACACCACCAAGCATTATTAGGCTGTAGAGTACTCGGGGATTGAGCCAACTAGGCATGCCGGCGATAAATCCAATACTTGCCGCTACTAGAAGTGAGGTAGTCAAGAATACCCAGCCCCAGGCATCGTACAGTTTTGATGGTTGTCGGTTGAGCATCTTACCTACACCAATCTGTTGTTTACCTACATGGTAGATGGTCCAGGCGTAGAAGAATGCATAAAATCCTCCTATGCCGGTGCTCAGAAGAATAACAGCGATTAATCCGGCTACGATAGTGCCATGTATGATAAGCTTCTTGTGATAAAACCGTAAGTACTCTGGGTCGAGTAAGATCATACTACTAGCAACAATGTGAGGCTTTTCAAATATTATACTGAGTATGAATACCTGTTGTGGTGACTGTGGTAGTTGTTGTTGGAGATTTAGGTGGAGCAAGTAGTTTGCTGCCAATATTAGTAAAAAAACAGGTACTACTAGGTAGGGTAAGAACAGCACTTTTGGGGTGATTTGGAGTTTTGCTGAAACTGCTGGCATTTCTACATTGTAGCAGGACTTGAAAAACTTCGGTATTTCAGATATAATCTACTACCATTATGGCAAAGAAAACCAACCGAGCACTCTTTCGTATGGTAAACAAAGAAACAGGTAGTGTTTACTATACCCGTAAGAACTCTATCAATACTCCAGATAAGCTTGAACTCAAGAAATACGATCCCAAGATCCGCAAAGTAGCGTTATTCAAAGAGATTAAGGCTGATCTTGGTCGCAACGTCGTCAAATAACCTAAATCGCAACTGCTCGCCGAATTACTTCGTCTCAGTTTGCGATACTCACTCGACGTAGTATCACTACGCCTCGTTGGAGTTTCTCAGCTGATCCTTGAACTTCATACGAGCAGTTTGTGATTTAAGCAATTGTACAAGTTCTAACAGCTCACGATTGAAAATATACACCTATCTGATACAATTGGTGTCATGAAAAAATATCTTCCTACTATTCTTGTAGTCCTCGCAGTTTTAGGTGTAGTGGCATTTATTGTATGGGCATTGATGCGACCTGAACAATCTGCTGACCAGGCCAAAACTTTAAGTGCTCAGGAAACTGCAGAGCTTCAGCAGGGTCATAGCTTGGGTAATTCTGATAGCAAGGTAGTATTGACTGAGTTTGGTGACTATCAATGCCCGGCTTGTGGACAGTGGCATCCATTTATCAAGGACACAGTATTGCCAAAGTACCAAGACCGCATAAAGTTTGTGTTCAAGAACCTTCCGTTGGTGAATATTCATAAGAACGCATTGATCGCTGCTCAAGCTGCCGAGGCTGCTGCCTTGCAGGGAAAGTTTTGGGAGATGCACAACAAGCTTTATGAGACTCAAGCTCAGTGGGAGAATGATAGCAATGATCAAGCCAAGGGTAAGTTTGAAGGCTACGCACGCGAGCTAGGCCTAGATGTTGGAAGGTGGAAGAATGACTTTGATAGTGCTCAAGTGCGGGATATTATCAAGGCCGATAGTGCCCTGGCAGACAAGCTACAGCTACCAGGCACACCAAGTTTTCTGATCAATGGCCAAATTGTTGACACTAAGAATGGATTTGAGGATCTTACCAATGCGCTCGACAAAGCTCTGGGTCAAAGCCCACAACCCAGCCAGTAAGTGGTTATATATTGCCCTCGGCTTAACTTCGATTGTGGGGTTGGTAGATGCTACTTATTTAACCATTACACACTATACTAAGGCACTTGTGCCTTGTTCTGTAACACATGGTTGTGAAACTGTGTTACGTAGTAGCTATGCCGAGGTATTAGGAGTCCCCATCGCTGCATTTGGTATATTATTTTATCTAGTAGTACTGGTCGTGTCGGTACAGAGTTACTTTTCTAATCGTTATACACCACTACTACCATTGTGGGCGGCAATTGGATTTCTAAGCACCCTCTACCTGCTATATATCCAAGCATTTGTACTCCATGCCTGGTGTCAGTATTGTTTGCTTTCGGCGGCAACTTCAACCGTAATATTTGGTTTAGGCATGGTATTATGGATGGTGAATAAGGGTAAGAATAAATTGGCCGAGAAAATCGAATAATAACAAACAGGAGTGGTGATGACAAAAAAACTAGACAACATAATTGAATTCTACGGAGAAACTTGCCCGCATTGTTTGAGCATGAAACCAATTGTTGCTGAGCTCGAGAAAGACCGTGGCATTGAAATAACAAAGCTTGAGGTCTGGGAGCATCCGGAGAACGAAGAGCGAATGCAAAAGTATGTAGATATTATTAGTGAAGCCTGTGGTGGGCTGCCAGGCGTGCCAAGCTTTGTAAATACTGATACCAATCAAGCTCTTTGCGGGGCGCATGACAAAGAAGATATTCTTGCATTGATAGATGGCGCTGATTGCAAAGAAAATGTCTGCAAACCCCACTCTAAGATGAAGAAAAAATAATGCGTAAGGCCAAGGCTCGAAAGCTACCAGCATGGACCAGCCTTAACCACCTTCGTAATCGCATGAAGGGGCTGGCAAGAAGTGTAGGTAGGCCGACCAACCAACGCGAGCTGCGTGGCCATGAACACCCTAAAGAGCCAGATAGGAACAAAAAGTAGTGCGAAAGCGACTGCCCGAGTTTGCTATTGGCGGCGAGGTGCTTTGGCTAGTATTGTTTTTTGTATCTGTCTCAAGCGGTGAATTTTTCAAGAACATGGTTATTTGGATTCCAGTACTGTTAGTAGTAAATATAATTTCAGTAATACTTGCAACCATAGGGTTCTTCCATGGCAATCATAAATTAAGCATAGGCGCTATGGCAGCAGCAGGTATTGAGTTTTTGATATTCTTCATAGCAATACTTCTGGGTTTGGCAGCACATACTATTTAAATAGCTTGGCAAAAGGCTATCTCTAGCCTCGAGGCGATAAGATTGCTACAATACATACATAAGCGTATTAAACAGGAAGGTGACGAACTAATATGACACGTGTGGCAATCAATGGTTTTGGTCGTATCGGGCGTAATGCATTTAAGATAGCATTTGAGAAGGATGATCTTGAGATAGTCGCCATCAACGATCTCACCGACAATAAAACCCTGGCCTACTTACTCAAACATGACAGTAACTATGGCGAGTATCACAAAGATGTTAGCTACGACGACAATAACTTGATTATTGGAGATTACGACGCTAATGATGATAAGGTTCGTCAAACTACGATCCCTGTATTTGAGGAAATGGACCCAGCTAAACTTCCTTGGGCCAAACTAAATGTCGATATTGTAATTGAGTCAACTGGTCATTTTACGGACGCGGCTGGCGCATCGCTACATATTAAGGCAGGCGCCAAGAAAGTGATAATATCAGCGCCAGCAAAGGGCAACGATAGCAAGGTACGGACACATGTAATTGGAGTAAATGATAGTGATATTGATCATGCAACCAGCGTTATATCCAACGCATCTTGTACAACGAATTGCATCACTCCGGTGGCAGCGGTAATAGAAAAGGCTTTGGGTATTGAAAAAGCTATGATGACCACTGTCCACAGCTATACAGCGAGTCAAGCTTTGCAAGACGGTCCAGCCAAAGATATTCGTGAAAGTCGTGCAGCTGCTGAGAATATCGTGCCTACAACCACAGGGGCAACTATTGCGGCAGCACAAGCTTTGCCAGCACTTGAGGGAGTGTTTACTGGTTTGAGTATACGTGTTCCTACTCCGGTGGTGTCCTTGTCCGACTTTACCTTCCTAACCAAGAAGGACACTACTATTGAAGAGGTCAATCTGCTAATCAAACAGGCAACTGACACGCCACGGCTCAAAGGCATTCTGAACTGGACCGAAGAGGAGCTTGTTAGTACTGACTTTATTGGTGACCCCCATAGTGCTATAGCAGATCTTAACTTAACAAATGTGGTTGGTGGCAATATGGTAAAGGTAGTGGCTTGGTATGACAACGAATGGGGTTACTCCAACCGTTTGGTGGAGATGGTCGAGTTGGTTGGAAAAACCTTAACTGGCAAGAAACAGTAGTAATGAAAGTCTACATTGCATCTGACCATGCTGGCTTTGTAAAGAAGAACGAGCTGACTGAAGAGTTGAGCTCACGCTACAATATGGTTGATCTAGGCCCAGACACCCTCGATCCAACCGACGATTATCCTGTCTATGCTGAAAAAGTAGCCAAGGCAGTAGCTGCCGAGCCGGGCAGCTTTGGGATCCTGCTTTGTCGTAGTGGTGAGGGTATGGAGATCGCTGCCAACAAGGTTGATGGAGCTCGAGCAGCCTTGGTCTGGAAGCCTCATCTAGCTGCAGAAACCCGCAGTGACAATGATAGTAATATATTGGTATTTGCTAGTGGTGAACACAATATTGATGAGATGTCAGAGATTGCCGAAGTGTTCTTGACTACACCGTTTTCGCACGCTGCCAGGCACGAGCGCCGGTTGGGTGAGATTGAGGAGATCGAAGGGAACAAATGACTCGAATCGTACCAGCTATATTGACTGCCGATCGTTCAACGCTGGTGTCTCAACTCAACTTAGTTCGCCAGCTGACTTCACGTGTCCAAATTGATTGCATTGATACTAGTTTTGTAGATAACGCGACTGTACCGATTGCCGAGCTACCTAAGCCGATCGATACAAAGGTAGATTTAGATATTATGAGCCGGGAGACTCCGAAAGTAGTGGAACAGGCTGTTTCATACGGACCACAGCTGATAATAGTACATTTTGAACTGGTTGATGACCTTGCACCCATAATAGCTCGTGTAAAAAAAGCCGGCATCCAGTTGGGTCTAGCTATTGACCCCGATACAACTGTAAAACAAATCAAGCCATTTTTGGATGAGCTTGATGCTGTTGTAATCATGGGTTATCCGGCAGGGTTTGCTGGGCAAAAGTTCCAGCCAGATGTTTTACAAAAAGTTGAGCAGTTGCGCACAATCAACAACGACGTAGAGATAAGCCTTGATGGCGGGACTAGCCTTACGACAATCGCTAAAATATGTGCTACCAATTTAGATATTGCATATGCCAACTCGGCTTTGTTTGCTGCACAAGATCCACTAACAAGCTATTCAGAACTAATGGAGAAGTGCGGCATATGAAAGTAAAACAGCTTGAGCTTCAAGCCAATCAAATACGACAAGACATCATCAAGATGTTGATTGCTGCTGGTAGTGGGCATAGTGCTGGTCCACTAGGGATGGCAGATGTATTGACGGCACTATACTTTGTGGTACTCAATCACGATCCCAAAAGGCCAAGCTGGCCCGATCGTGATAGATTAGTATTAAGCAATGGTCACATCAACCCTGTTCTTTATGCTGCAATGGCTCGATCCGGGTATTTCCCCGTTAAAGAACTTATGAGTTTGCGCAAGTTTGGGAGCCGATTGCAAGGGCATCCGGAGCGTGTACGATTGCCAGGTCTTGAAACTACTAGTGGCCCACTCGGGTCTGGCCTCAGCCAGGCTGCTGGTATGGCGCTGGGCCTGCGGATGGATGGTAGTAAGTTGCAGCGAGTATATTGTTTGACGTCCGATGGCGAACACGATGAGGGTAATACGTGGGAGGCCGCTATGTTTGCTGGCAAAAACAAGCTCAATAATCTGACGATGATCGTGGATCGCAATAATATCCAGATAGATGGTTATACTGAGAATATTATGCCGCTAGAGCCTTTTGCTATGAAGTATCAAGCATTTAACTGGCATGTCATAGAAGTAGACGGCCACAACTTTGAAGAGATTGTGGCAGCTTGCGATCAGGCCAAAGCTATTTTTGAAAAGCCTACATGTATAATCGCACATACAATTCCTGGCAAGGGTGTAGACTATATGGAATATGATTTTCATTGGCATGGCCACCCGCCTGGGGTGCAGGATGAGGTAGGGGCACCACCCAAAGATCAACAAGATAGGGTGGCATTGGAGCGCTTACGGACTCTCAACGGCCGGATCCGATCGGAGCACGAATGAATCTAGTAAAGTCACAACAGCTTACAAATAAGCTTTTTCATGAGGACATTGAAATGGTACCGATCAGAAAAGGTTTTGGCGAGGGGCTGCTTGCTGCCGGCGAAGCCGACAAAACAATCGTGGCACTCTGTGCTGATTTAACCGAATCTACGCAAATGGAGGCTTTTGCACAAGCCTATCCGGAGCGTTATGTTGAGATTGGCGTAGCTGAGCAGAATCTAGTCACAGTTGCTTCTGGATTGGCGGCCGTTGGTAAAAAGCCGTTTGTTACTAGCTATGCCGGATTCAGCCCTGGTCGCAACTGGGAGCAGATACGAACCACGATTTGTTTGAATCAGCAAAACGTTAAAATCGTGGGATCACATGCGGGAGTATCTGTTGGCCCCGATGGAGCCACCCACCAAATGCTAGAAGACATAGCTCTAATGCGTGTGCTGCCTAACATGGTAGTGGTTGTGCCCTGTGATGCCAATGAAGCTCGTAAGGCAACATTGGCTTTTGCCAAGACCAAAACTCCAGCCTACCTGCGATTGGCACGTGACAAAACTGCTGTTGTTACGACCGAGCAATCACCATTTGAGATTGGCAGGGCCAATGTGCTTTGCGAAGGAAGCGATCTTACGATTGTGGCATGTGGGCCGCTTGTGTACGAAGCCTTGTTGGCAGCCAAGAAGCTTTTGCCAAAGTACAGCATCGAAGTAATCAACTGTCATACTGTCAAACCACTTGATGATAAGACTATTCTTAAGAGTGTCAAAAAGACAGGGTGTGTGTTGAGCGTCGAAGAAGCTCAATCAGCCGGTGGCCTGGGTGGAGCAATCGCAGAACTATTAAGCGACAAGTTGCCAGCACCCCTAAAGCGCATAGGTGTGCAGGACCAGTTCGGCCAGTCTGGTACTGTTGCCGAGCTGTGGCAGCACTATAAGCTAGATGCTGAAGCAATAGCAAATACCGCAAGAGGATTGATCAAATGATCAAACCATTGGTAATATACGGCGCCTCTCGTGCTGAAGTATTTGCTGTCTCCCGTCGTATGAAGCCAGAAAAACACGAGCGCCGCAAACTGATTGTATTTGAACATGAGCATGATGTGTGGCTCGATAACGCCATAGTCGAAGTTGGTGGCGGTGGGCTAATTGGCGCCATGGTGGCCATACGTCAAGGCATAAAACCAATATTGGTAAGTAAAATTGGCAACGACACTGTTGGGAAAATGATACTAGCTAGTTTGGAAGATGATCATATTTCTACAAACCACATTGTGCAAGATTCTAAGCATCATAGTGATATGAATGTTCATCTTACTATGAGTGGACGTGAGCAGACTTTATTACGATTCAACGGGTCATTCTTATCGTTATATAGCAAAAATACTGTAATGCCAAAAGTAAGCCGAGGTTACTTATATATAGCCACTTTGCCACCTGAGCTTAGCCAGCTTAAGGCGCTTTTGCAATGGGCCAGCCAGCAACACATGACAACAATTATTAGGGCTCACGATGTACATTTGGTAAAGTCACATAAGTTAATGGATCTGCTTGGCCAGGCTCATATGATTATTATGAATCGTGACGAGCTAAGTTTGCTGCTAGGTGGCTACTTTGAGTCCAAAGAGTTGATAGCTCGTGCCTACAATGTGGGCTTACGCAATATAGCAATATTTGATGGGGTTGAGGGCTATTTTGTCTTAAGCGAGACCGTAGCGATCGAGATGGCTGGGAACAAGAAGATCAAACCGCTCGAAAACACTGGTGTTGAAGAAAGTTTTGCAGCTATGTTTGTAAGTGCGCTAGTACTTGGACAATCGCCCGAACAATCGTTATTGATTGCTGCCACTCAAGCTGATGCTGCCATGACAGTTGTTGGAACTCGTTCGGCGCTCTTAAGAAAACCAGTAGTAAAAGCACGTAAGCTTAAACAGTACCAGCTACAAGATCAAGGAGATAAACTATGAAACATCATTTGGAAATGTTGGCAATTGGCGATGTGGTAACTGATGCTTTTATAGAGTTATTACCGACCGAGGCCAAGCTGTCGCAAGATAGTCATAGGCATCCACTGCTTTGTATGAGTTACGGTACAAAGATCCCGTTTCAAGAAGAAATTACGGTCAATGGAGTGGGGAATGCCCCAAATGCCGCCGTTGCTTGGGCAAAACTCGACTTTAGCTCAGCACTTATGAGTAATATTGGCAACGATCAAGTCGGACAAGACATATTGCACGCTTTGATTGATCACAAAGTATCGACGGAGTTTATACGTATACATGCCAATAAGGTCAGTAATTATCACTACGTGTTGTGGTACAAGAGTGATCGTACAATTTTGATAAAACACGAAGCATACAACTATGCTTGGCCGCACATAAGCGAATATCAGCGGCCCGAGTGGATTTACCTAAGTTCGGTTGGCGAAGCTGGTTTTGATATGCACCAAAAGCTCGAGCATTACATCGACAAGAACCCGTCTGTGAAACTAGTATTTCAGCCCGGCACTTTCCAAATACGAGCCGGACAAGCAAAACTTAAAAAGCTGTATCAACAAACAGAGATATTTGCTGCCAACAAAGAAGAATTCCAGCAAATACTTGATAATAATACTAGTGACGAGAAGCGACTAATTGCTAAGATGCACGAACTTGGGCCCAAAACCGTTCTTTTAACTGATGGACCCAAAGGAGCATTTGCATCGGATGGCAACCAGCTGATGTTTATGGCACCATACCCTGACCCTAAACCACCACTTGATAGGACAGGAGCCGGCGACTGTTACGCCAGTACGTTTGCGGCAGCTACGGCACTTGGCAAAGATTTGTCTGAAGCTTTAGCATGGGCGGGGGTAAACTCCATGAGTGTTGTGCAAGAAATAGGTGCTCAGGCTGGCTTACTCAATCGTACTGCTATAGCAAAACTACTTAAGTCGGCGCCTACAAGCTACAAGGCCAAACAAATAAAGTAATGCTTATACTTACAGACGGGGCCTACGACTTGGTATAATACGCTTATGTCTCAACACGTGGACTACGATCTTGTAATTATTGGAGCTGGACCTGCTGGCATGACAGCTGGGGTATATGCTGCACGTAAACAACTCAAAACTCTCATACTGAGTCGCGATATCGGTGGCCAGGCAGCATGGAGTAGTGACATTGAGAACTATCTTGGGTTTAGTATGGTTACTGGCACTCAGCTTGTGGAAAAGTTTCACGAACATCTTGAACAGTTCAAAGACACTGTTGAGCTGCACCTTGTTACTCAAGGGGTTCAGTCGCTCAAGAAATCGGGCTCAAACTTTATATTGGTTTATGGCGACAACAAGAAAGTAGTAACATCGGCAGTGATAATTGCCGGGGGCAAACTACCGCGTGAGCTTGGCGTGAAGGGTGAGCATGAATATTTGAATCGAGGGGTAACTTACTGTGCCTGGTGTGATGGCCCACTATTCCGAGGTAAAGACATTGCAATCATAGGTGGGGGTAATGCTGCGTTGGATGCCGCGCTCAATGTTGTTAAGATGGTTAAACAAATATACATAGTCAATAATCTTCCCAAGCTAACAGCTGATCCAGTAATGGTAGATAAGGTTCAAGAAGCACTCAACATAAGGATTATGAATGAAACCGAGGTGGTAGGGATTCAAGGTGACAAGCTGGTAAAAGATATAGTTATCAAACACGGCCACAGCAGCGCCACTAAGAAACTTCCTGTTGAGGGTGTATTCGTCGAGATTGGTAGCGTACCAGCCACCAACTATCTCAGAGGAGTTGTTAAACTGAATCGTGCCGGTGAAATAGTAATTGATGAACAGAATATGACCAACATACCAGGAGTATTTGCGGCTGGCGATATTACTACGGTACTTGAGAAGCAAATAATTACTGCTGCCGGCGAGGGTGCCAAGGCGGCTATCCAAGCCAGTCAGTATCTAGCCAAGCGAGATAATAGTTAATATAATAAAACGTCATGGCAGCAAAGAAACCACAACCAATCGACGGGCTCGTATTACAGCGTAAGGCTACTAAACCAACCAAGCCTGTCCAGATTACAACTAAGGCTGAGCGACAGGCCGCAGTGGTAAGAGCAAATCAATCCAAAAAGTCGGTGGCAAGCAGAATGGTTGATGATAAAACAACCAAGCCAGTTGCGCCCAAGCCAAGCCTCACGAATCCTGCGAAACCAAGTATGGATACAGTGCCTGTTGCGGCTAAGCCATCGAAGAGCAAGTGGATTATAGTGGTAGTAGCCTCTGTAATTGTGGTGGTAGTAGTAATTGGTATATTGCTGATGCTATTTAACTCAACGTTATAGTAAGTTTGGTATAATTGTTACAAAAGGAGAAAACATTATGAGCGATACATCTGCCGATAAGGCTATTATTTATACTACCCCGTGGTGTCAGTTCTGTAAGCACGTCGAAGCATATCTCGATGAGCAAAAGTTTCCGTATGAGAAGATAGATGTGTCGGCTGACCAAGCTAAGGCTCAGGAGATGATTGATAAGTCTGGGCAAATGGGTGTGCCGGTGACTGAGATCAAAGGCGAAATTATTGTTGGCTGGGACAAACCCAAGTTCGAAACCCTATTTGCCAAGTAACTCAATTTGACTCGCTGCGACATAAGAAGTTACCATAAGAACAATCTTAATTGGTAGCTATTTGTGTCCAAAACAAAATCAACATTGTTAGCCAAACAACACAAATCACATTTTCAATGGTGGGTAGGGCTGATTATAGTATGTGTAGTTGCCATAGCTGGAATATTTATACTGCGTTTTAGTAGGGCGAGTGGTGAACCCACTAAACTCAGCTGTACACCTACTGCAGATACTGCAGCACTACTCAATGGCGCCAAGGTCACCTCAAAACTTAGTGGCCAACCTGATCAGCAGTGCATGACAATAGCTTTCTTGAATCGCTATACTGACTACCATAAGCAAAAAGGCAATCTAGGAGACATACAGAGTGGTTTCAATGGTCAGGCCGCAGCCACCAAGGATGTATCTACAAACGCAGCTTCAAATCCAGCTATCCCCAAATCACCTCCACCAGAGTGCAGTAACTTACCACACACCACACCATCTCAATCTAGCTATCCAGTGGTGCCAGGAACGGGTGAATTTAAGCAGCCCAACAAGCCCGGTCGTCAGTTTACCTTTACTACTACCAATTGGCTGGGCGCCACTGGCAACTGTTTTTATAACTTCATGAATGATTTAAAAGTCGGCGATTCAATCGGCGGTGATATGGCTTGGTGTGCCATGTTTGTAAGCTATGTTTATGCCGCCAATGGTTATCCCATGCAGTCACAACACGGTATGTTGGTGTACACAGTCAATCAGCTTGTCTATAGTCACTTAGATAGACTAGTACCAAACCAATTAGTATTAAACGGTAGCTATACACCGCATGCTGGCGATATGGTTATCTATGAGACCAATGGTGATGGTTTTTATGATCATGTAGGTATTGTGTCATCTACAGTTGAAGATCCCTCAACCAAGCAGCGATATATATTATCAAACGAAGGCAATGTGCGGGTAGACCCCAACAACCATGTTGAGTACGTGCCTGATCACACAAATATTGTTGGTATGCGGGCTCGAGCGCTCAATGATCCCATAATTGTTGGCTATGTTCGCGCTCCGGGCAATGACCTGCCGGTTACTGGCGTCCGCAACCCTATAGCGCCGATGAGCTGGTATGCAAATGATCCGCTCGGATATGGTTGGGGGTTGAATCAATTCAACGCTAAGCTCCCTGTACCGAATCAAGTCGAGAAGGTGGGTTTTGCGCGCCAACAACCAGATAACAGTTATTTGCCAGCATATTATACTCCACTCGATACCATCAATGTGGTCAGTGGGTTAACTTCGGGTTTTGACAAAAATCAGCTTAAGGTTTGCTGGTGGCTAAAAGTAAGTAATCCAGCAGTAGATAGCAATGTAATGGCTCAGCTTGAGATATACAAGGATCCGATAATAAACCAGGGCTTACCTAAGGGTGAAAAGTTTTATAGTAGAGTTTATTTCGTACCAGGCCCCAATGACCCAACTTCACAAATAGCACAGGCCGATGTGGATGGCTATCGCAAAATATGCCCTGACAATATTCCGACTATCAGCGACGGCCTTTACAACCTCAGATACTCTGTTTCGCCAAACAAAGGCACCATCAATGTGTGGAAAATTAGTCGTGAGATTGTGTATCCCCAGAGCTGAGGTTGACCGAACGAGACAATCAGGTTAACATAAGAATAATAGATTTATCGGTATCATCAATGCCCAAAACAAAGAAAACTAAAACCAGAGTAGCCAATACGGGTACAGTAAAAACCAAGATTCATGTCGGGTGGCTGATGGCTACTTTGTTGATCGCTGCAGTCGCCATAGTGGGTGTAGTGGTGATTAGGCTCAGTCAAGCCAGTGATAACAAAAGCATTATACTGAGGCCTTCTGATCCCAATGTTCAGGTCTGTGGCATCAACCCTGCTAGTCAGGCTCTTCACCTTTGTGCTGGTGGGTTTGCTGATACTGCTGATGGTAAAGCCTGGCGAACTAGTGTAAATGATACACTCGGTAACTTCAATTGGTTTGGGCCATACGAAAAGCTCACAGCCTGGCCGGACAACACAACTAAGTCCGTGCAAGCCTGTGTTACATTACGTGACAATCTTCCTTATGGAATCAAGGTTCAATATGTTTTCGATATAACTGCAGACTTTGGATCACGCGTGTTGGCCACTCGTACTATCGAGGGGCAGGAGGGTGCTTTCAAGACTTCCCCCAACAGTCTAACTGTGCAGTGTTTGACGGCCAATCTTGAAGCCAAAGGGTTTCCAGCGGACTACAACAATGTCGAATATCGAATACGAACAACACGTGGTTCAGCTGATATATTCAATATGACCCGTACAATTACTGGCACTGTCACTAGCTCATACGTACCACCAGCTGCCAAAGAGGAGGGTATGATATGGCCAGTTAATGCCAATATTGCCAAGATGCGTGGTCCGAGTAGCCCTGGTGGCAGTGGTTGCTATGGCGCACCTCGCGCCGGTGGTAGGCGGCATCAGGGCGTGGATCTTATTGGTACCGGTAATCTACGGGTAATCAATGGTAACCTTTACAATGATCAAATCGACGTATTGGCCGCCAAGTCCGGTACAGTTGTAAACATTAATAATCCTGCAGACCCTAGCGGCTATGGCAACTTTATTATCATTGAACACACTCCAGGGGAGCTTTATACGCTGTATGGACACCTTAGTAGTATTTCGGTAAATGTGGGGCAACGCGTAAATCAAGGCCAAGTGATTGGTCGCACTGGTGAAGGCGGCAATGCTGGACCAATCCAGCCAGGCTTCGTACACACCGGCAACCAAGTGCATTTTCAGGTGCAGAATAGATACAGTGGCTCTGCTGGAATACCATTCACCAATACCATTGATCCTTCGAGTATGATAAGCCAGCCTATCGATCGCAATGGATGCTAGTAGCCATTTACACAATTAACCGAAATAAAGGAAAATAATAATGCCAACCAAAAAATCATCAACACTAGCCAAACAACAGCAACAGCACTTCAAGTGGTACTATGCCATCATTTTGATCGGGATCGTTGCTATAGTCGGTATACTTGTATTGCGATATAGCCATGCTGGTACTAGACCACTTGGCAAAATTACGCTCTATTGCGCAAGTGGTGCATGCTACAATACCAACGCAACTGGACGATTGTCGGAGCGGGTTGAAGTATTTGCAGATGACAGTTGCCCGAGTTACCCATATGCAATTGCAATGTCATACACCGGATACAAAAAAGCATGTGTTGGACCGTAGTATAACAACCACAATAATCTTACTAAGCCAATAGGAGAAAATAATAATGCCAACCAAAAAATCATCAACCTTAGCTAAGCAACAAAAGCAACATTTCAAATGGTACTATGCAATTATACTTATTGGTATTGTTGCGATTGTGGGAATTTTATTACTGCGATTTAGTAATGCAGGTGCGGTCAAGGAAATAGGTATGGCTGAGAGCGATGTTAAGACTTATGTTACAGCGTCAAGAGATGGATACGCTAGTATTGGTAATCAAACTGATACGAGTTTACCAGGTACTGGAGCGCAACAAACAGTTCGTGTTGCAAATTCTAATGCGCTGCCTACGCCAGGCTACATTTTGATGAATGTTCAATATGCAGACAAATTATCTTATACAACAACAAACGCAGTTGTAAGGTACTGCATCTATATAAGCAATACTGGTAGTTATGCGCCCAACGGAATAACCCTAGCTACATACGGTGAACAGAAGAACTTTCCAAGTGGCAGTGGTGGTTTTTTCTCTTCGGTTAGTGGATATAATATCTACTGTAAGGATGCTAAAGCATCAACACTTGGTGCCAAAAACACGCAAATTACATCAAACTTTCAGGCATTTGCGGAGGCGTCGGTAAATGCTCCATACACAAAGCTAAAATTATGGAAGATTACCAGAGAAGTAATCGAAGCCTCTAAATAGGTACTTTAGTAGAATTTCGCTCACAGCGGAATACTACTTTATAATAGATGAGTGAGCTTATTTACTCTCAATTCGAAATATCCACCAGCCGGTGATCAGCCCGATGCTATCAAGACGCTTTCGGATGGTTTGTTGAAGAAGAATTTTGCCCAACAAACCCTACTTGGTATAACTGGGTCTGGTAAAACATTTACTATGGCCAATGTGGTTCAGAACTATGGCAAGCCTACACTTGTACTGAGCCACAACAAAACATTGGCAGCTCAACTATATGGCGAGTTCAAAGAGTTCTTCCCAAACAACGCTGTCCACTACTTCGTCAGCTACTTCGACTACTACCAGCCAGAGGCCTACATACCACGCTCCGATACATATATAGAGAAGGACAGTGATATCAACGAAGAGATCGATCGGCTGCGCCACGCCGCGACAGCGGCCTTACTGAGTCGCAAAGACGTAATAATTGTGGCCTCAGTAAGTTGTATATATGGCATCGGCAACATCACTGACTACTCAGCTATGACTATCGAGCTGACCGTGGGTGAGCAGCGCAAGCGCGACAAACTGCTGCGTCAACTCAACGACATTCAGTACGAACGCAACGATATGAGTTTTGAGCGTGGCACATTTCGGGTGCGCGGCGAGAATCTCGATATTTTTCCAATTGGCGAAGAGGTAGCGTATCGTATCCAATTCTTTGGCGACAATGTAGATGCTATCAAGCAAATTGATTATCTGACTGGTGAAGTGGTAAGTGAGCTCAAAAACATCAAGATATTTCCTGCCAAGCACTATGTCACACCTCGCGAACAGCTCGAGAAGGCGATTGAGAAGATCAAGGTAGAGGGCGAGGAGCGCCTCGCTTGGTTTAAGAGCCAAGATCTACACCTCGAAGCCCAGCGTCTCGAGAGTAAGATCAAGTATGATATCGAGATAATGGAGCAGACCGGCTACGTCAAGGGCATCGAGAACTATGCGCGCTATCTCACTAATCGTGAGCCAGGTGAGCAGCCAGCTACACTGATGGATTACTTCCCCGATGATTTCTTGATGCTAATAGACGAGTCGCATATGACAATCCCCCAGGTAGGTGGTATGTACAATGGTGATCGAGCTCGCAAGCAAACATTGATCGATCATGGATTTCGCCTGCCTTCGGCACTCGACAATCGACCACTCACTTTTACAGAGTTTGAGCGTCATATGGGCAGAGTGGTGTATGTGTCGGCCACGCCAGCTCAATATGAGCTAGCGCGTAGCGAGGCCGTTGCCAATCAGATAATCCGACCGACCGGACTGCTTGACCCAATTATAGAAGTGCGTGGCAGCGAGCACCAAGTAGACGATGTGATAGCTGAGATTCGTAAGCGGGTTGAGAAGCGTCAGCGTACCTTGGTAACCACACTTACCAAGCGTATGGCCGAAGACCTCACGGAATACTTAGCGGATATGGGCATAAAGGTACAGTATTTACATAGCGATGTCGATACCTTTGAGCGAACTGACATACTGCGTGATCTGAGGCTTGGTAAATACGATGTGCTGGTAGGCATCAACTTGTTACGTGAGGGTTTAGACCTGCCCGAAGTAAGCTTAGTGGCAATAATAGATGCCGACAAAGAGGGCTTTTTACGTTCTGAAACATCGCTTGTTCAAACAATTGGCCGCGCCGCACGCCATCAAGAAGGTATGGTGATCATGTATGCCGACAACATGACTGGCTCTATGGAGCGAGCTATCAAGGTCACTCGTGATCGGCGTGAGGTACAAGAAACTTACAACAAAAAGCATGGTATTACTCCAAAATCAGTAGAGAAAGCTATCGCTGAGCGCATGCACGAAGAGTCTGAGGCTGAAACTGCCGATGTGAAAGAGTTGGATGTCAAAAACATCCCCAAGGATGAGCTGGAATATCTCGAGCGTCAGCTGACTGAGCAGATGGAACTGGCTGCTGCGAACCTACAATTTGAAAAGGCCGCTGAGTTGCGTGACCAGATTGCTGAGATTGAAGATGTAATGAAGAGTAAGAAGATCAGCAAGAAATAGTTACTTTGGTCCGGCTTGTTCTTCTTTGAGTTGGGCTGCGATAACTAAGAATCCAGCTGCTTCACTAAGATTATTGGCATAGTGTCGTAGCTCGGCGGGCGACATAGCCGCCACTACCATACTGACATCTGCCCAGTTCTTGGCGGCTTCTACAAAACGTGCTGGGTCCACATCAGGCGCTGCCTCTGGTTGTGTTACACCTGGAACTTTGTCTATTAGCTCCGTCCCAGGGGCGGCCTGATTATTGATAACTTCTGCTCTGCCATAAGCAGTAGGAATGTCCTTCTTTGCTGCTTCGTAAGCTGCTTGCATAATACCCTCATTTGGGTTATTGGGTCCACCTACCATTGGTGCGGTTGCCATTTTTTACCTCCATTACAGATTATTTATCTTATTTTACTACAAAACCACTATCGCTTATAGCCTTGAATAATCTTGACAGCTGAGCTACAATGGATGGGTTTTTAATCCTGATAATCTTATGCATGACAAGATCAGCATCAAAGGTGCTCGTGAGCACAACCTTCGCAATATTGACCTCGACATACCACGCGACAAGTTAGTCGTAATTACTGGACTCTCTGGATCTGGCAAAAGCTCCTTGGCATTTGATACTATCTACGCCGAAGGCCAACGCCGTTATGTCGAATCACTCAGTGCTTATGCCCGACAGTTCTTGGGGCTAATGGAAAAGCCTGACGTTGACCAAATCGATGGCTTAAGCCCGGCAATCTCGATTGATCAAAAATCATCAAGCCGCAATCCTCGCAGTACGGTTGCTACCGTTACAGAAATCTATGATTACTTGCGCTTACTGTTTGCACGTATTGGTATACCGCACGATCCCTCAACCGGTGAAGTACTGACCAAACAAACCCCAGCTGAAATAGTAGACCAAGTACAGAATCTTCCCATGGGCAGCAAAATAGTGCTGTTGGCACCAATCGTAAAAGACAAGAAAGGTGAGCATAGCCATCTCATAAGTGAGTTACAAAAAGCCGGCTATAGTCGAGTTCGCCTCGATGGCACACTATTCCCTATCGACGAGCTACCCGATATCGATGGTAAGAAGAAGCATACCATCGAGGTAGCAACCGATCGACTAGTGATAGAAAAAGATATGGGGCAGCGATTGGTAGAGTCAGTTGAGGCCAGCTTGCACCTGGGTGAAGGAGTGTTGGTGGTACTTGATGCTGAGAGTGGAGCTGAGAACTTATACTCCGAGCACTATACTTCGGCAGGTAGCACTTATGCACTACCCGAGATTGAGCCACGTATATTTAGCTTCAACTCACCTCATGGCGCTTGTCAGACCTGTACTGGATTGGGCTCGCTTCTAGTAGTTGACCCCGAACTGTTAGTACCTAATCGCAAGCTTTCCATTGCTGAGGGAGCAATCCGACCCTGGAGTCGAACAACCCAGCGACTCAATTGGTACACTAAGCTCCTCAATGCTGTAGCCAAATCTCACAATTTTAGTCTTGATGGACCAATCGGCAATCTTGATGATCGACAATTGGATTTCCTCTACTATGGAACCGGCGAAGAAGTAATCGAAGTACCCGGCCCAGCCGGCCGTACTTACAAGACTAAGTTTGAAGGCATAATCCCAAACCTCGAGCGGCGCTATCGTGAAACAGATAGTGATTTTGTCAAAAAAGAGATAGAAAAGTATATGACCCAGAAGGTTTGTCCTACCTGCGAGGGCAAACGCCTCAAGCCGGAAGTACTGGCAATTACTGTCGATGATCGATCGATTGCTGACATTGTAAAGATGACTGTGGAGCAAGCTACTGAGTACTATCAATCGCTCAAGCTAGCCGACCAGCAGTCAATAATTGCCAAGCAAATCCTCAAAGAAGTGTGTGCTCGACTCAAGTTTCTCAACGATGTGGGTCTGGGGTATCTCACTCTCGATCGCGCAGCAAATACCCTAGCCGGTGGCGAAGCACAACGCATTCGTCTTGCCACACAGATTGGTTCAAGTCTGATGGGAGTATTGTATATTCTCGATGAGCCATCGATTGGGCTACATCAACGTGACAACGACAGACTAATCACTACGCTTAAGCGGCTACGTGACCTAGGCAACACTGTGATAGTAGTAGAGCATGATGAAGATACTATACGAGCATCGGACTATGTGGTCGACATTGGTCCATTGGCCGGTGAACATGGCGGCGAAGTAGTGGCTGTAGGTACGCCAGACAAGGTAGCTAAAAACAAGAAGTCACTCACAGGGCAGTATTTAAGTGGTACCAAGAAGATTGATTTGCCGTCGACACGCCGTAAACCAACTGGTAAGTACCTGAAAATCATTGGTGCCACTGAGCACAATCTTCAGAATGTGGATGTAGCAATACCGCTAGGGATTATGACTGTAGTAACTGGTGTGTCTGGTAGTGGCAAATCTAGTCTTATCAATGACATCTTAGCTCGCCAGCTCAGTGCTGAGTATCATCGTAGCCAAGAGCCTGCTGGTAAACATACTGAGATCCAAGGTATGGAACATCTCGACAAAGTAATCGATATCGACCAAAGCCCAATTGGTCGTACACCACGAAGCAATCCAGCAACCTACACTGGTGCGTTTAACGACATCCGTGAGTTATTTGCGATGGTGCCAGAGGCAAAAATACGAGGATACAACGCTGGACGATTTAGCTTCAATGTCAAAGGTGGTCGCTGTGAGACTTGCAAGGGCGACGGTATCATCAAGATTGAAATGCATTTCCTGCCAGATGTCTATGTGACTTGTGAGACTTGTCATGGCAAGCGCTACAACCGTGAAGCTCTAGAGATCACGTACAAGGGCAAGAATATTTCTGATGTATTGGAGATGACCGTCGAAGAAGCCTGTGAGTTTTTTGGCAACATCCCGACTATCAATCGTAAGCTTGCAACACTTAACTCGGTGGGGCTTGGCTACATCAAGCTCGGCCAGCCAGCTACTACGCTCTCCGGTGGTGAGGCCCAGCGCATTAAACTAGCCAGTGAGCTAAGCAAGCGTGCCACTGGTCGAACACTATATATTCTTGACGAGCCTACCACTGGTCTTCACTTTGAAGATGTCCGCAAGTTGTTGGAAGTACTAAACGCTTTGGTGGCTATGGGTAACTCAATGCTAATAATTGAGCATAATCTGGATGTGATTAAATGTGCTGATTGGGTAATTGATCTTGGCCCAGAGGGTGGCAGTGGCGGTGGCAAAATTGTTGGTGAGGGCACGCCAGAAACAATAGCCGAGATTGATAAGTCATTTACTGGTCATTATCTAAAACGATTGTTAAAATAAAGCGCCCCTCTGTGTAAGGGGTATGTTCTTGTATCTGCGGAGCCCTAAGCGCTGGCCTTGTGCCAGGCCTAGGGATCTCCGATTTGTCGTGAACATCATGACGCCTCCCGGTGTTCGTTGTTGCTCAGTAGCCATTGTTCGATTGCAGCCTTCCACGGTTTGGGGTCGGCGTCGATATCGAACAGTATGCGGCTTGGGAGCGACCACGGCCGTGCCGAGAGCAGAGCAAACTGTTCACTGTGCTTGGGCTGGGTTGCGCTGGCGTATGCCAGAAGGATTTGGGCCAACTCGTATTGACTGCCATCATCCTTATGGCGATATAGCATTACGGCGAGGTCAACGTCTATGTCCATGTTCACCTCCTTTCCCTGCGTAGAGGATACGGAGAAGGTCGCCCTCATCATACAATATTTTCCTGATATGTCAATCAAATCACCCAACATACTTTCAGGTCTTGTCAATTAACACTATACTTACTGTAATGTCTAATAAACTCAAAAATAAACTTTCACAGTTGCCCAAGGCTCCTGGTGTGTATTTTTTTAAGGATGCTAACGGTAAGATTATTTATATTGGCAAAGCTTCAATCCTCAAACGTCGAGTAAGTAGTTATTTTCAGAAGACCCACCAAGATTACAAAACCCCATTATTGGTTGAGCATATTTGTGATGTAGATTGGATAGAGGCAGGATCTGAGATAGAGGCATTGTTTTTGGAGTCAGAATTTATCAAGCGTCATAAGCCTCTTTACAACGTGCAAGAAAAGGATGATAAGAACTTTATATACGCCAAGGTTACTATCAAAGATGACTTTCCGGTGCTTAGTACAGTACGAAGACCAAGCGATGATGGCGCTCGTTATTTTGGTCCATTTATCCACGGATATGAGGTACGCAAGGCTTTGCGCTACTTACGTCGGATATTTCCATACTATGTCAAAGCAGAGCGACAGCTCAGTAGCAAGTTGGAGTACCAAATTGGAGTCGCGCCTAGGCCAGATATTTCAAAGGCCGAGTATCGTGACAACATAAACAGACTAATTATGGTGTTCGAGGGCAAAACCAAAACTGTTTTGAAGCAACTGGAGTCGGATATGAAGCGGCTAAGCAAACAACAACAATTTGAGCAGGCTAGCTTGCTACGTAACCAGTACCTTGCCCTTAAAGCTTTGAGCACCAAGATAATCTTTGGACGTGAAGAGACATTTGATTTAACGCTAGATATAGCGCTTAATGGTTTGGCAGAAACACTGGGTCTACCAAAACCACCAAGGCGTATGGAATGCTATGACATTAGTAACTTTGCCGGTGGAGATGCTGTAAGCTCGATGGTGGTATTTACCGATGGTGTGCCAGACCAGAAATCATATCGACACTTCAAGATGCGCACACGTGGACCAAATGACTTTGCAATGATGCGCGAAACCATGCAGCGACGATTTTCAGGGCGTCACGATGATTGGCCGAAGCCAGATTTGGTTATTATTGATGGAGGTAAGGGACAACTTAGTAGCGCTCAGGCTGCCATGAAAGAGCTTGATATAAACATACCAACCATTGGCTTAGCTAAACGCTATGAAACAATTGTGCAGCCAGCCGATGCCGCTATTAGCTCAAGATTAAGCAATAGAAAGTTAGAGGGTGAGTTTGTTCTAATCGGTCTTGATCACGAAAGCGCAACATTGCAGCTTTTGCAACGAATTCGCGACGAAGCGCATCGTTTTGCAGTCAGTTATCATAAGGTTGTTCGCAACCGTCGAACCAAATCCTCGGCGCTAGATGAGATTGTTGGTGTTGGCCCAGTTACACGTAAGAAGCTCATTCGCACTTTTGGTAGTATCGCTGCGGTTCGTGCAGCAAGTGAGCCTGAGATTGCTGCTGTGGTAGGAGTAGCCAAAGCGCATCAAATACACCAGGCTCTTAGTACCTCACGATCTGTACAACGGCAGGTATAAATGCTATACTAACACACTATGGTTAAGCGATTTTTGCTCAGCTGGGTAGTTAATTTTCTTGGTTTGTGGGCAGCCGCAAGTCTGTTTCATAGCATCGATTACCAGTCACAACTATGGGTATTGGTAGTGGCTTCTTTGATATTTGGCATTATCAACGCTATCGTTCGCCCAGTGGTAGTAATTTTGAGTTTGCCGGCAATATTGGTAACACTAGGTATATTTACACTAGTAGTAAATACTCTGATGTTGTATCTCACTAGTTTGCTATTTCCAAAATTCGAGATAAATTCAGTGCCGGCTGCAATTGCAGCAGTCATAATTATTTGGGCTGTAAACTATGTGTTCAATGATATACTAATACCTGATAAGGAACATTCATGAAAAACATTCTTCCAATCATAACAGTTGTATCGGCGATACTGTTGATCTGTGTAATCTTACTTCAGAACCAGGGAACTGGCTTGGGTGCGGCCTATGGTGGGGACTCAAACTTTTACCGGTCCAAACGAGGAGCTGAGAAATCCTTGTTTATCGCTACAGTAGTTTTGGCAATCGTGTTCGTTTGCTCCATACTTGCTGCCCTAGTTGTTAAGTAGGATAAGTTGATTCTAGCGCGATGTGGAAATATCTAAAATTTCGTCTCAACCGGCGGAGTAGACGGCTTCGTAGATCGGCGCAGGTGTGGCGCCTGTGGTTGCTACATTATACCCAACGGCATATTTACGGTAGTTGGCAAAAGCTCGGTCATATGCGTTGGATGTTCTTGGCTTGGTTGGTGATATTCACGATAAGCATTGTTGGTATTGTTTCAACAATTCGTAGCTACGATGACTACTACTTGGCTGACGCAGCTGCTAGTGGAGGCAGCTACAGTGAGGGTATGACTGGTGAGCTATCAGTTATGAATCCAGTTTACGCTCTCACTACACCGGAGCAGGATGTATCGACTTTGATCTTTAGCGGGTTGAGCAGGCAGAACCCCAATGGCCAGATAGAGCCTGACCTCGCCAAAAACTGGGAAATATCAGCTGATCGTAAGGTTTACACTTTTACGTTACGGGATAGCCTGAAATGGCACGATGACAAACCGCTTACGGCTGAAGATGTAGCATTCACTATTGACGTCATACAAGACCCAAACGCCAAAAGTCCATTGGCAAGTGACTGGAAAGGTGTGCGATATGAAGTAGCCAATGATAAGACTATTAAGTTTTACCTTCCCAATACATTTAGTAACTTTTTGGCAAACACTAGAGTTGGTATCATACCCAAGCACCTTCTTGATTCAGTAAAGCGATCCAATATGCGGTTGCACGCTTTTAGTCAAAACCCAGTTGGTAGTGGTCCCTATAAGTTTGATGGTAAGTCAAGCGATGACAAGACGATTCGATTGCGGGCTTTTGATAATTATCATTTTGGTAAGCCCAACATCGAGACTTTCAAATATCATACTTACGTGAGTTCTAGCGACATGATGGATGGCTACGCTCGGACTGAGATTCAAGGTATGGGCAAGGTTGACCCACAGTACCTCGACAAGGTAAGGAGCATAGGTGGATTAAAGATTCATCAGCTTAATCAGCCTGCCTATGTAGCACTATTCTTCAACACTAGCCGTAGCCCATTCAATAATCTCGAGCTCAGACGCGCACTTACCCAAGCTACGAATCGTTCCGAAATAATAGGCGATACGTTGCAAGGAACAGCTTCTGAGCAACTTACACCACTTAGTAATCGATTCGCCTCACAACCTGATACCAATCCCCTCAAATTCGATCAGTCAGCTGCCAAAGCTACAATTGCTAAGCTTGGCATAACAAACCAGAAGTTCAAGCTAGCTACCGTGCGTGGTGGGAGTTATGAACAAGTAGCCAAGGCGATTGAAAAACAATGGCAAGAGGCTGGTATAGATGTGGAGTTGGATTTACATAATTCTGAAACATTTGCTCAAGATGTACTGCGATCACGTAACTATGACATGGTATTGTACGGTCAGAATGTCGGTAATGATGGAGATGTCTATAGTTTCTGGCATTCTAGCCAGTCGCTAGACCCTGGTTTGAATCTTTCCGAATACAAGAATAGCGAGGTGGATCGTAATTTGGAAGCGGCACGTCTTGGTCAAGAGGCAGACTATAAGAGGCAAAAATACACTGCTTTTGTTGCCCAATGGTCCAAGGATGTACCAGCCGTAGTGCTATATAGTCCTCTTTATTACTATGCACAATCCAATATAGTACATGGATTCCACTTGCAACAGATTACAGAGCCATCAGATAGGTTTTATGATGTTCAAAAATGGTATATATTTGCCACCAAACAGCTGCGCGCTCGAGTTGAACAATAATTGCGTTGGTACCGAAGAGAGTACAGCGCCTACGGCTTCTCCACTCGGTGCTCGACAAATACTTGAGTGAAACTCAAGTATTTACTCTGTGCGCCTCGTTCGCCGAACCTTGGGTTTCTCGTCCAAACCAACAATGTTACCTAAAACATGCTTTTTAGATAACATCGTTGGTACCGAAGAGAGGACTCGAACCTCCACGGGCGATGAAGCCCACTAGAACCTGAATCTAGCGTGTCTACCAATTCCACCACTTCGGCTTACGAATCAGACAATTATACCAGATAGTACTAGCGCATTATAGTTTCTATGGCGAGACGTAAAAGAAGTTATAGCCGTTGTCGACGCGTCTATCCCAGGTGTAGGCATCAGACAATAAACACCAAACACTATGGTAGCAGTCAACCCCAGCACGTTGGTTTTCGTAAGATACGGCCTTGGCATGTTCAACAGTATTGTTGGTACGCTCTAGCCGCGCGCCTGCTGGTAAATCACCGTTTACTCGCACACAAAACGAGTTATTGACGGGTATGCCAAATCCAAACCTTCCATCAGCATCAGTAGTGGCTACACGATCACCACTACAAGTTTGTACCTGAACACCACCAATAGGAGAATTATTGAGCGTGAGCCGTCCAGTTACTAGTACATTGTAACTACCTGATGTAATGCCGAATGGGTTGGGTGGTGGCGTAGAAACTTGTGTAATCACCTGCGAAGCTGCATTGGGTAGCTTGGTTGCACTGGAGCTGTCATCAAACCCAGATGGCACGTTTGCACCCTTGATCCAGCATCGATAGCTGGCATTCCATGGTTGTGTGCCTCGACGAGCAAAGGTGTTATAAAACGCCTGGTCCTGTACTGCTGGGGGTGCTTGGCGCGGATCAGGATACTGGGCTGCAAGCTCTGGACCTACAGCGCCCTTCCAGGTTCTTAGATCGTATTGATAGGCACCGAAGTGTGTACCATTACTGGCTTGATAGTTACCACCTGATTCACATTGGGCAATACGGGGTCGCCAGTAATCTGGGTTGTCACCAAATACAGGTATACTACTCGCAAATATTTGCCTTATTAGTACTATTCCTGCAAATACCAGTACAACCACAAGTACCCAGAGAAGATATTTTGGTGCCTTTTTAGGCTGTATTTTAGCTAGTGTTTTGGACTTTGTAGCCATAAGTGTTACTTCTAAGCCTAACTGGTTTGACTCGTAAGATCAAGTTTTGCTCGATTGATCTAAAATTGTTATGCTAGTAGCAATGAAAAAATTTCTCAAAGATCTTTCGAGCCAACTAAGTGGTGAGGTTTCTACTGCTGAGTCTACTCGTAAGTACTTTTCCACCGATGGTAGTGTGTTTACCACTACACCAGAAGTCATAATCTACCCACGCAACGAAGTAGATGTAGTCAATACAGTGAAGTTTCTGTATTGGCGCGCACAAGAGGGTGACCCAGTTGCGCTCACAGCGAGAGGCAAGGGGACCGACCAAGGTGGCGGTGCGCTTGGCAGTGGCGTAATGTTGGTATTTCCTGCCCACATGAAGAAGCTCAAATCAATTGCTCGAGATTCTATTACTGTCGAGCCGGGAATGATTTACTCCAACTTGCAGCAAGTTCTTCATAGCCATGGTCGATTTTTGCCTCCTTATCCGGCAAGCATTGACTTTTGTAGCGTAGGTGGCGCGGTTGCTAACAATGCCGCTGGCGAGAAGACCATCAAGTACGGTGCAACACGCAAATGGGTATCATCTCTTAAGGTTGTGTTGTGCAATGGCGATGTTATTCAGACCAGACGCCTGAACAAAAAAGAGTTAAAACGCAAACAACAACAGCAAGATATGGAAGGTCATTTGTATCGTGAGGTTGATAAGCTAATCACTGATAACTGGAAATTACTCAACGATCATAAGCTTAAGGTCAGTAAAAACTCGGCTGGTTACGATCTGTGGGATGTCAAGCGGTCAGATGGAAGTTTTGACTTGTGTCAGTTGATCATAGGGTCACAAGGCACATTGGGGGTGGTCACGGAGATTACATTTGGCACAGCCCCATACAATCCCAAGACAACATTGCTTGCTGGATATTTTGAAAGTATACATAAAGCTCAGGAAGCAGTTCAACAAATCATGCCACTTGGACCAAGCGCACTTGAGGTAGTAGACCATCACTTGCTCGAGTTTTTGCAGAAGAATAAGCCAGAACAGCTGGTTGGCTTGGTTGACGAGCCATTTCCAAAGATAATATTGTTATGTGAGTTCGATGATCTTAAACCAAAGATTCAGGCCAAAAAAGTCAAACTAGTACAGTCTATCTTTAAAAACTTTGCACATGATCAGCGCATAGCGGTAGACCAAGCTCAAGAAGACCAGCTCTGGCGAGTGCGGCGCGGTGCTGCCGCAGTTATATGGACAATTGATAGCCCCAAGAAAGCGTTACCAATTATTGAGGATGGTGCTGTGCCGGTTGCCAAGCTAGGGGAGTTGTTGGCTGATGCTGACAAACTGTTTGCTAAGTACAAGGTCGAAGTTGCTATATGGGGTCATGCTGGTGATGGGCACTTGCACATCCAGCCATTTCTTGATCTTGCCAACTTGCGGGATCGTTCCAAGCTATTTTCGTTAACAGACGACTTTTACAAACTTATTATCAAGCTTGGCGGTACTACTTGCGGCGAACACAATGATGGGATTATGCGTGCCCCTTACCTAAAAGACTTATATGGTGCCAAGGTTTACAAACTATTTGAAGATGTTAAACAGTTGTTTGACCCGCTTGGGTTTCTCAACCCGGGTGTGAAACTTCATGTTACACGCGAAGAAGCTATGATGAAGCTTCGTCGCGAGTATTCTATGAAGCATCTTCATGATCAGTTACCAGCTAGTTATAATCATTAGAAATAATTACTGGTGCGGATGAGAGGACTCGAACCTCCACGCCTGATATATTAGGCACTAGCCCCTCAAGCTAGCGTGTCTACCAATTCCACCACATCCGCATATTTGTTAAAGATTTGAGATATAGAACCCGGCTATTTTACCAAAAACCGTGACTTTTTTCGACCCTATATACATCAGCCGTTGTTTTTAGCTGCAGTTACTACATTTTGTAGTAGGCACACTACCGTTACTGGCCCAACACCACCAGGTACCTTGGCAATCTTACTTGCTTTTGACTCCACAGATTCATAGTCGACATCGCCGGTGAGCTTACCACCGATCTCAACAATACCTACATCGAGCACCACAGCGCCGTCTTTTACCATATCTCCTGTGATCAGCTTTGGCTGGCCTGCGGCGCTTATCAATACATCTGCCTGGCTAGTTATTGTGTTTAGATCTTGAGTGGTGATGTCACACACGGTGACATCTAGTTTGAGATTTTCCAGCAAAATACTTAGCGGCAATCCTACCATCTTGCCGTTGCCAACCAATACTATTTTCTTGTCGTTGAGATCTATGTCAGATTCTTGCAACACTGTCATTATGGCTAGTGGTGTGGCAGGTACCAATACAGCATTATTATCGCGCAGAGTTTGCAGGCTTGCTTGGCTCAAGCCATCAACATCTTTGTTTGGCGGTATGAGATCGAGTAACATCTGAGGATCGTACCAGCCATTGATAGGTAGCTGTACAATTATGCCATGCACATCACTTCTCTTGGCCAGCTCGCGCATCAGACGCAGACAATCATCTTGCTGGTTGTCACTCCAATCCTGTAATTCTAGCTCGATACCAACTTCCAGCGCGCGTTTCTGTTTGAGCCGCACGTATACCAAGGATCGCTCATCTGGCTGGTAAGTGACAATTGCGAGCTTTGGTGTTGTGCCTTTGGTTTTGAGCTCTATTACCTCATCAGCCAGCTCTTCGGCTAGCTGGTTGGCAATGTCTTTTCCCATTATTTCGTTCATACCAATATTCTAACAGATATTGTCAAAAGCTCCTTCGTCTGCTATAACAGTTACACTTCTTGACAATTCGCTGACACAGGAGGGGACATGACAGATACAGTCTTGGTGATGGTTGAAGGCGAGCCCTTGAGCTTCCGGCTACCAACAGAACATGACTACGAGCAGCTAATGCGTTGTGACGCCATTGGCTCTAGGCTGTTCGAGGTCTTGCCCGAGGATGAGGCTATCGAACTGGTGCACAGCATGCTTCTGGTGCTCCGCAAGCGATTCGCCGACCTCAACCCCGATCCCCTGGATCGAATCATTGGAGTGGCGGCTCACGACCGACTGCATGAGTTCCATCTGCGTGTAGAGGCTGCTGAGGCTGAGGCTGCCGAGTTGCGCAAGCAGCTCGGCAGTGCCCTCAATCGGCTCGAGCAGTGCAAGGTGTTTCTGCGCTCCCTGCGCGATCTAGCCAAGGCACACGATGTGCGAGGTGCGGTCAAGTTGTTGCACGGCTTCAAGCCCAACCAGGATCCCAAGTGGCAGGCGACCGACCAATTGAATCAGTTCTGCGCCGAGTTGCGCTGTCGTCTGCAAGACCAGCTACCGGCCTTGCTCGAAGAGTAGGTTGTCAAACAAGAAGCAATTGGGGCCGGGTGATCATTGATTGCCTGGCCCCGTCTCGTAATTATTACATCATAGCCAATATGTCTGGTCTGGTTTTTTTGGTCTGTGGCCCAAACATATCTATTCTATCTTCAATACCAAGCTGTTGAGCTAGCCAATTGATAACCCTCACGTAGTTCACCGCATTTAGAATCACATTTGAGTCACTGATTCTACGCTCTCTACCCATGGAGATTTCCTCAATTCGTTGTCCGGCATCTTCAACCAATCTGGCGCGCATCGAGATAGCATCGGGCATTTGAAAGTCCCAGCTACCATCTTCGGACTTGGTGAAGAACACATTATCGCCACCAATAAGATCTAGGCCATCGCCAGTTTCATTGGTATAGCGAATTGCTCTCTGCACAAAGTCGGCAAGTTTTTCTTTTAGTTTGGGATCTTTCTCTACTTTATCAATGCGTGTAGCTAACATGGGATAAAGCCAAGTAAATTCATGGCTCTCTAGCTTAATATCTTCACCGTATAGTAGTGCATTATTGGCTTTTTCAATAAGCCCAGTATCAACCCCGCGTTTTTCGGGGTAGCCACCAATCAGCCCCATCTTGGTACTGCTTTCTTCTGGTATATCTAGACGCTTCTGTATACTAACCAATGCAGCTACGTGATCGGGTAGCTTATCGTAAGTTTGACCTAATTTAAGCTCTTGCACTAGCTGGTCAGACATAGGTACATCTAACACAAAGCGCTTGGTGCTAGGTATATGTTCTTTGCCGAAGTAGTGGCCTAGTTGTGCTAAGCGCAACCCTTCGCGTGCTGCCAGCTGGCGCTGTAGCTGTGGCGTCAGCTCAAAGTCTTCTCTTGCAGTTTGATCAGTTAACCCTGGGATGTCGATACGGTTGGCATTGTTTAGTGCATTGGTAATTGAGAAGATATTGGCTTTGGCAACTAGGTTGGGGTGATCAGGGATGGAAAAAACCACGTGTTCGCCACCTTTGCCCAAAAATTGCAGATTGTAGCGATTAAGATCAGTTTCATTAACCTCGCCATGAGGTTGGTTTGGATGGTCTACTTGTTTATCTGGTTTTACTTTGTTGAGTTCTTCAACAAATTGTTCACCGAAACTTTTTTCTTCGCTAGGTGTGTGTTCGGGTGTTTTACTCATAATAAGTAGTAAATAAACTCATGGTGGGCGAGGTGGGACTCGAACCCACAAGCCTTATAGGCAACGGATTTTAAGTCCGTCGTGTATACCAATTCCACCACTCGCCCGTGGGGATAGCTACCTGATATTGTATCGTATTGGTGGCCAATCTGCTACAATTTGGCTAAGACAATCTAAGGAGGGAATATTTATGAATTCAAGCGAATCTGGTGTACCTACGCCAGCACCCGATCAAGAAAAGCCTGTAGCACCGACTATGCCGACCGAAGTATCAGCAGTTAGTCCAACAGTATCGACTGAGGCGGCTACACCCGTTGACACAAATGCCGGTAAGCCTGAGGCAACAATGATGTCAGGAAATCATATGGAAGCTACCAGCCCAACAGTTGAAGATCAGCCAAAGCCCGCACACAAAGGTTTATTCGAGAAAATTGGTGACTTTTTTCGCGGTAAGCCCAAAGAATCAACTATTCCAAAATCTGTTGTAAATACTGGGCCAAGTCCGTCGGCCGGTATGCCTAGTCCAGAACATGAAGCTAGAGTAGCCGAACTTAGCATGATAGGAGAAGAGAAGAAGGCTAACAACCAACCGGCGGTTGTTTGGGGAAGCCAAAGAAACGAGACCAATACTCGCCTGCGTAGCGTGGAGGGTGCTGCCAAACCAGTTGATAATTTTTCCAAACCAACATCATCGGCGCCAGCTGAGTCAGAAGAAAAACTCAAAGATGTTGCTTAGTGTCTGTGCTTGGAAATAAGTAACAAAAAAGAGCCGCAAGGCTCTTTTTTGGAATGATTCTGGTGGGCGGTATAGGACTCGAACCTATGACCCCCTCGGTGTAAACGAGGTGCTCTAGCCAACTGAGCTAACCGCCCGACGGTTAAATCTGAATCTTTCATGGTGCAAGATATGCGACGCATTACAAACGGCCGCAGTAGACGCACAGAACGATTATAACCTGAAACACCTGGTAGAACAATTCAATTTGGCAGGTAATCTTCTGACCGAAAGATAAGGTATTTAAGCTGTTCGGCGTGCTTTTGAGAGCTTAGCTGTTCCTAGTCTCTCAAAAGAGCACCCTATAGTACCCCTTTAAGAAGTATCAAACAACTGTAAACAATCCACTAACCCGTTCTTTAATAGCACCAATTGTATTGAATGTTACTTGTACAATAAGAAGTGTAGATTTGTTGTACTAGCTTCTTTTATAGATTTAGTTACATAATATATGCTACTTACTGATTAGAGCTAGTCTAAGTTGCTTGACATTAGGGTATCGCAAGCCAGCTTGTTTTTTATCTAATGCATTACAACACTATCAAATAAGGCTAATTCTTCGCCGTCTGGTGCTTCAAAAACTTTTGCAAATGCTTCTATTTGTTCACGACTGACTGGTGCATGCCCATGGCCTTTACTAGCGTTACGAACTTCAAGCCTTTGTATAAGTTCGCTAAGTGGCACCCTTAAGTAATGCAGTTCTGTACTTACGCCAAGGCTTTTTGCATCATGTCGTTTGTCATCTCGCTCACTACGAGTCCATAATCCGTTTTCTAGGATTACAAGCTGGCCATTCTTTAATAATTCCTTGGCCAGCTCCCAAAGACGGCCTTGCAACATCCGATGTAACTCTTCGTCGTTCAAATCAACGCCCAAATCAGCCTGCCATTCGTCAGTGTTAAGTCGTACCGCATGATATTTCTTCGCTAGCTTTCTTGCCAGAGTAGTTTTGCCAGAACCTGGTAGGCCACAAAATAATACTAATTTTGGCTTAGTATTGTCTGTAACTTTTTTGCGTTGCAAACTAACGTCCATAAGTACTTAGCTTTTGGTTAGGTCTTTGAAGTAATGGACTATAGGAATACCTACATACCCAGCTTTTTCATAAGACCGTCTCGCAGGTGCGTGCGTAGGGTCGCCGCCCGTGCCAATCTTAGCGATTTTCATTCCAGCCTTCTTCATTTTATCAAGGGCAAATAGGTTCAGTTCGGTGCCAATTCCTTTTCCTGAATAAGAGGGGTGCACTGCAAGCAAGTAAACCTCGCCCAACTTTTCCTTATGGTCAAGCTTCAATGCAAAGAAGCCCACTACCACACCTTCCAGCTCAGCCACCCAAACCTTGAATTTACGGCTCTTACATGCTTCTTCAACAGTTTTTTGCTGCATTTTCTTCCAGTTTGGATGCAGCAATTTGTCTATGTCAGAGCCAACAATATCCTTAAAAGAAGTGAAAAATGGCTCCCAGGCAAGTAATGACAGGCTTACAACGCTGTCCAAATCCTGGTACTTGAAGCTTCGAATTTTAGTCTTTCGTGCCGTCATAAATCCCGCCAATCTTTGGCGGTTCTTGTTCTATGTACCTTTTCCATTTTCTGTTGCTGCTGTTTCTGCTGAGCCTTGGCACCCCGAACAAGTTGCTGCTTTTCCTCAATAACGCCGACCATGAAATACTTAAACAAGCCAAGCCACTGCTCAAACCCAAGTTCAGTTGGAGTGGCTTTAAGGTCAAAGTGCAGTTCTCTTGCCAGCCGCTTGAACTGGTTATGGGTAAATATGTCTTCAAGCCCTTTTCTTAGGCTCGCTTTCTTGGTATTAAAGGAGTATACAATAAAATCACTGTAGACAGGTCGCTCCACGGCTTTGACCAATGGGGCTGGTAGTTTTCTCACTCTCAACAAAACAACTTCTACTGCAGGGGCGGGCTGAAAATCAGTCTTACTAAACTTGTGAGCCTCCGAAAACTCAAACCAGGGCTTTGTAAGAACAGAAAACTGAGTTTCTTGACCACCATAAGGCTTACCTGCCAATTTCATAGCTGCCTCTTTTTGGACAAAAAGGTAGCTATCATCTGGCGGGTTATCGGCTTCAACCAGCTTCCTCACAATGTCGGCCGTGATATTAAATGGTATGTTAGAAAATATCTTATAGGGCTGACTAGGCAAGCTCTGGTCTAAGAAGTTGCCCCTAATTATCTTCACATTATCAGAGTTGTTAAAGTTCTCGTTCAGGTTGTCAATCAATCTACTGTCCGCTTCTACAGCAACAACCTGTTTGCAATACTTGGTTAGCTCGGCAGTTATCACGCCAGTTCCTGAGCCAATCTCATACACTGTATCAGCCGAGGTAATTGATGATTTGTCTAAAAGCTTAGCAACCAAACCTGGGCTTTTTACGAAGTTTTGGGAATACTTTATGCTTGAGCGAGGCTCATCTAGTTTCTTTTTTATGTCCATCGTGCTTTTCCAATAATTTCATTACATCTTCTTTACGGTAGCGTCTATCTCCTCGAGTACCAAAACGTACAGCAACAAGATAGCCTTTATTATCCCAGGCACGAAGTGTATTTGGATGACAATTAAGCATCTCACTGGCCTGTTTGAGCGTAAGTAATCTCGGCTGCTTCTTTTCGGTTGTACCAGGTTGTGTCATACTATAACTATACACTAGTTACTATTTTTAAGAAAAGAGTGATGTGATGACAGAGCAAATACCCAGGTATACTCGCAAGGCTTTGGAAAAGATTTGGAATGTTCTTCAAGAAATTGAAGAGAATCGACAAATTTCAAGCCCCGAAGATAAAATTAAGCTACCATTTATGCCGCCAAACTTTAGTGGCTCAAGGCTTGCATTTGACTCTGCTGCAAGGCAGCGGTCAGATATTATCAAAAGACTGGTCTACTTAAACGCTCTAAAAAACCTGGGCAATACAACGGGTATTGATGGCTATTTATACTTTGAAACGGGCTCAAACTATAATAAGGTTTTTAAGATGTACAAGGGTCAGTACGAAAATGCTGCTCGGGATTATGTGGCAACAAAGCAACCCGAAAAAGAGATACAAGACCCTGTTTATGAAGTGAAATACTCTGAAACCACTAGAGAAATAACAATCAACAACGTCTTAATATCGAAACCTGACTTTTACAAAGAGAATGAAATTGTATTTGGTTTTATCTATAAGCACCCTAAGCAGCGAATCTCAACAAAAACCATCAAAGACCATGTAAAAACAGAGTTAGGCAAGCCAATGACCAAAACTCTACATAAGATTATAGAAAACCTCGGCTTTACTGGCGATATTAAGCAAGTCTTCTTTGATACATCATCGGAAGGCATATTTTTTCGTAACCCAATTACCAAAAGTGAGCTGAATGATTTAGGGATTAAGTATTTACATTTTAAGTAGCCGCCTATATATGCCCACTGATACCTAAACGTACCTGCTAAAGTACGCACATAACAGATAGAGATAAGCTTCCACACAGAGGCTTATTTTTATGTCCACAAAGAAAAAACCACCAACAAAACCACAATTACATGCCGCAAATAATGGCGTGGCTGTTGAGCTGAGTAAGGAAGCGATAGCGAACCTTACGGGTTATTTCGATGTGCTCATTCAAATGGACTTCGCACAAAAACAACGTAATGAAAGGAAGAAAGATGGTACTTTACAAAATAATTCAAAAAATACTTCGGATACAAATTAACCTGGCTCTATCCTGTTTTAGCTGGGCTAGCAAACGTGAAAAAGCGGTTAAGAAGCGTAAAAGGGTATGAAGGTAAGTGAGGTTAACATAGTGCCAGTCAAGCCTGCTAACGGGCTTGTGGCATTCGCAAGCTGTTTAATTGATGGCCAACTGTACTTAGGCTCGCTTGGCGTGCACCAACTACTAAATAGTTCGGGTTATCGCATAACCTACCCGACCAAGAAAATTGGCTCACGCCAGCTTAATTACTATCACCCAGTGACCAAAGAAGCTGGCAAGTTGATTGAGCAAGCGATTGTTGCTAAGTGTGTTGAGCTATTTGAAAGAAGTGATGAGCAAAATGGTAGATACGATAAAACTGCTGATACGAATATATGACCCCTTACTGCTAGACGGCAGTAAGTTCGCACCAATTACCCTTGAGCAGCTTGTAAACTCCAAGCCTGGCACACGCACATACCTAAACCCTTCACCAATGTATAAGAGGTTGAATAAGTATATGCCACGCCTGACGATGCACAAGAGGTTTTCTAAGGGCGAGCCAACCTTTCACCTGGCAGTAGAGTTTTCTGCCCCAAAGCTACTGTTTGACAGCAACTTTGATGAGCTTGTAGAGGCAGACTTTGAATCACTAGTTACGGCTTTACAAGAAAAGCTTTTTGAACTTGTTGGCAGTAGGTTTTCTAAACGCCAGTTGGCAGAAGCAGATATTGGTACGTGGCACCCGTCAAAGAATATAATTTTCTTAGACTATACATCTTGCCAGACAGTTCTGAATACGATTAGCAAGTTAGACTTTAGCCGTGTATATGACCTTCAAAAGACCGACTTTCGAGATGGGCATGTAGTACACGTACATTGCAATTCGCTTGATATTGCTTTCTACGACAAGCTAGCTGACCTACGTCAAGCAAAAAAGAGCGAAAAGCGTGCTATTGAAAAAGATAGCTACTTGCAGCTCAACTTGCTCGACCAGCTTGAAGAATACCGACCGATAGAAGTATTCCGCTACGAGGTTCGGTTTGTTGGCAGAGCGTCAGTAAAGCGTGCATACCCCGAGCTTGATAAGTGGACTTTTGAAACAATGTTCAAAAGGAAGCTCTGCCAAGCAGCGTTGGTAAAGCATTGGCAAAAAATATCGGACACTATTGATATGCTCGCACTAGACGTCAACAAGCCGTATGAGTTGTTGCAAAACTACCTGACCGATAACCCCAATGTAACGCCGCAGGCAGCAATGGCTGCTGTTACTGGCCTACTTATAAACGGCCAAGAGGGCGTTGTAAGCCTAAGGGGCATAATTGTGGCACACTTTGGAATCCAAGCGTGGTACCGCATCAAAAAGACGCTCAAAGCACCAAATGCTAATAGATACGAAGCATTTGTGCGTATTGACGAAGCACTAGAAAAATTTGAACCAACAGAAATGAAAAGTTTTATTAAAACCATTGAAAACACTATTAAGTAATGTTAAGTTATAAAGGAGTAAACTATTATGAAAAAGGCTAAACTAATACTAATTTCGAGAGTATCTGATGTTGAGCAGCGTAAGGCGTTGCCAGCACAGAAACTTCGACTAGAAAATTATGCAAAAGAATTGGGCTACCTGCCTAAAGAATATGAATACTACGAATTTGACGAGAGTGCATATAAAGATGACCGTCAAAAGTTCTCGCTATTGATAGAAGAGAAAATAAAAACATTAGACGACTTTGCCATAATCGCCTTCGACAAAATTGACCGCTTTACCCGTGACGCTTCTCAGCAAGAGGTACGTACAGTAGGTAGCTTAGTTGAAAAAGGCAAGATTGAGCTTCACTTTCCGTCAGACAATTTGTTCATCACGAAAGATTCACCTGCGACTGACCTATTTAGACTTGGTATAGGCATGTTACTAGCCAAATACTATTCAGATTCAAGCAGGGATAATGTGAAACGACGTTTTGACCAGATGCTAAATGACGGCATATGGGTACATAGAGCACCTATAGGCTATAAGAACGTTAACAATGGCACGCCTCAAAAGCCGATAAAGGATATTGAAATCGACACGGAACGTGCACACTACATTGTCAAAGCCTTTGAAATGCGAGCTCAAGGCATACCTTACGAGGTTATTGCCAGAGAGTTAGTTAACAATGGTTTTGCCAGTAGGCGTGCTGGGGCTAAACCGCCAAACAAGTCGTTTATTGAGCGAATTCTCAACAACAAGTTTTACTATGGCGTGATGGTTCACAAGGGCATAGAGTATCCTCATGAATATGAGCCGCTTATAAGCCGTGCCTTGTTTAACCAATGCCAAGCAGTCAAAAAAAAGCGAAAGCACGATAAGACAAAATATGACAGCAAAGACTATACTTTCAAAAAGATTGTGAAGTGTGGCAAATGCGGGCGTGCAGTATCGCCATTCAAAAGCCGTAATACGGTTTACTTACGCTGTGCAAGCGGTGGTAAGTGTGGTAACCCTAATACTGCCGAAAGCCTTGTTATAGACGGTGTATCCGCTGATGTGAGCAACTTTGACGTGCCTACGGAATGGCTGGCTAAAGTTATTAACGAGCTGCGTAATAGACATGATAACCAACAACTGTACTACACAAAGAATATTGAACAAACTCGTGCAGAGTACGACAAAATCAAAGAAAAACTCAAGCTACTCTACTATGACCGCATAGAAGGGCGTATTACTAAACAGTTTCATGACGAAATTGCAAATGAGCTAGAAGCAAAGCAGCAATCTTTGAATGATAGCCTCAAAATGCTAACAAGTGACAATAAGAACTTCCAAGTCACTGCTTCCTATCTGTTAGACTTGGCACAGCGTGCCGAAGAACTTTTCAATGAGAGCGATGAAGCCTTACAGCAGAAGCTATTAGAATATGTACTTTCAAACATTGAATTAAACGACAAAAAGCTGTCTTATTTACTAAACGACCCCTTTAGAACCATAGTTGAAACAAAGGAAAAAGCCCTTTCGGGCTCTAATAATAACATTTGGTGCGGGTGAGGAGACTCAAACTCCTGGCCTCTTCCTTGGCAAGGAAGCGCTCTATCAACTGAGCTACACCCGCGTATATACTGTCAAAGTCATATGGTGGCACCTGCTGGAATCGAACCAGCGACGCATGGCTCTTCAGGCCATCGCTCTACCAACTGAGCTAAGGTGCCTCGTCTAAGAAGTGTTTTTATTTTCGTAAATTATCATTTAGATAATTTACTCCAATTATCGCACTTCTTCTCCTCTCAATTCAACAAACATAGAACTTGGTTTGTTGAATTGTTTATTCCTGAAAGACACGAAACGACGCGATATATCATACCAAAAATCAGCACACTTTTCCATACCTTTTCAGATGTGGTGGCTAAGCGGTATAATAGGTAGGCTTTTCCATAGCCTTGTGGCTTCAATGGTTAATTAAACAGTGAAGCGCTGTTGCTGTTTGATTAACCAAGAGGAGAAGCAAACGGAAAATAGAATTGAGCTAATTAGTTTAATTCATCTGGAGTTTGCTTGGACGAGGCGCGTTGGCCGAGTGGTTAGGCAAAGGTCTGCAAAACCTTCTACACCGGTTCGACTCCGGTACGCGCCTCCAAAAAATGCTATAATGTCTAACAAGTTAACGGAGAAATTATTATGATGATTATTTGGATTATTTTAGGACTGGTCGTTCTGATCGGCTTGTGGGTCTGGTTTGTCTACAACGGGCTTATCAAATCTAAGCTGCGTGCCGACGAAGCCTTAAGCGACATCACGGTACAAGAAAAACGCCGTTTAGACCTTATCCCAAACCTGGTAAATACAGTCAAAGGCTATGCCAAGCATGAGAAAGATGTTTTAGAGAATGTTACTAAGGCTCGTGCTGCCGTGATGGATGCGCCAGAGGGTGACTTGGGCAAACGTGCCGAAGCCGACAATATGCTGAGTTCTACTCTTAAGAGCTTGTTTGCAGTGGCCGAGAACTATCCTGACCTCAAGGCCAACCAAAACTTCTTGCAGTTGCAAGACGAGTTAGTAGACGCCGAAGACAAGATCCAAGCTGCTCGACGCTTTTACAATGGCAATGTACGCGATTTCAACACCAAGCTCCAAGTCTTTCCTACCAACATGATTGGTAATTCGCTAGGGTTTAAGAGTTATACTTTCTTTGATGTGGATGCTTCTGAAAAAGAAGCCGTCAAGAAAGCTCCGGACGTCAAATTCTGATTGCAAATTTCTGCGTCAGCCTTTTCGGGCTTCGTTCAACGTAGGTATACTACGTCTCACTCCAGTTCTCAAGGCTTCCTTGGACTTTACTAATCAGAATTAACCTTCGCCTTGTTACTGAAACCAGGCATTTCATCTTTAGAATCATTATTAGCATAAACTACGAAAGAAGCCCACCTGCAAAAGCGTGGGCTTCTTTCGTAGATGGGCTTGGGGTGTGTGAGGATCTACTCCTCGAATCACTCCCAGTATTGGGAGTGTACTTCGTCGCCGGGGTCGCCTTGGCAGATGGCGCAGCCGTAGCCGTCGCCCTCCTCGAATGGATGTGGCTCGATGCACTCTTCGCTGCTCATCTCGGTGTCCGACATCACTCGTCCTCCATGGCAGCGTAGGGATCGGCGTGGCCATGGTCGGCGAGCCAACCGATGGGATCACGCATGTAGGCGGCTCCTTCCTCGCTGTTGCCGAGCCAGAGTGATGTGCTCCAGCTGCCGGCCTCGAAGATCTCGACTCGGTAGCTGAGCTGCTTGCCGGCACTGCCGCGCTCAGGCAGATCGATACCCAACAACTTCGAGGCTTGTTCGATGGTCAGCCCCTTGATGTCAGGGGTTGTCATGTCGCCCAAGCTCATTGGTGCTAGCTGAGCCGGTTCGAAGCCTTGCTCGCGCACCGTCACGATCAGACGAGTAGGGTGGAGAGTGGGGGCTGTGATACTCACTTGGCCACCTCTGCGCCATTGTCACCGGCCGCCCAAGCCAGAGCCACAGGATCGAGCTGTTTGAAACAGCTCAAGTTGCCCTGGAACTCGTGGAACTTGGTGGTGAGAGTTGCTGGCACCCAGTCGTCGCGCAGCCACTCGTCGGTGTCGCCGATGTAGGCACGGACTCGGATGTCGAATCCGTCGCTGGCCTCCGGCCGGTACTGGTGCAACCAGTCACCGAACTCCTCCAGCAGCTCTGACAACGAGGACGCTTCGAGGCCCGGAACGGGTGTGACCGAAGGGCTCAAGACCGGTGGTGCTTCTCCCCCAGGGTTGCGGAAGCTCGAGCGTGCACGGATCATGTACACCGCGTAACGCATGCTATTCTTGTTGGTCATATCAACCTCCCAGGTTCTAGTGACCAGGTACGAATCAGTCACATTCTACAATAATTATCATCAATAGTCAATATCATGCGGCTTCTATTGAGAGTTATTATCAGGTATAATTAAGATTAAGTATTAGGTAAAATGGCAGGAATTTGGAGAATCTGGAAACTGCTGAATACTTACTACTTTATACTTATAACTTCCTACTTTTCTAACTATGTATACCGAGATTGCCAAAAACAAGCGCAATAGCTGGTTCTTAATTACTGGCTTTGTTATTATGATTGCTTTGCTCTGCTGGGTGTTTAGCTTGGCTTTCAACAACCAAGTAATACTCTATATAGGTGTTGGCTTTTCATTGTTTTATGCCTTCATAAGCTACTTCTATAGCAGCAACATGGTACTAGCAGCTAGCCAGGCTAAATCGATCGCAAAAAAAGACAACCCTACTCTATATCGGACGGTCGAGAACTTAGCAATTACTGCTGGTATACCCACTCCTAAGATATATATCATCGAAGACACAGCGCCCAATGCTTTTGCCACTGGTCGCGATCCGCAGCATGCAATGGTATGTGTGACTACGGGCCTACTAGACAAACTGGATAAGACAGAGTTACAGGGAGTGATTGCTCATGAGCTAAGCCACATTGGAAATTACGACGTGCGCATGATGACTCTGGTTGTTATGTTGGTTAGTATCGTTATTCTGTTAAGTGATTGGTTCTTGCGCATAAGTATATTTGGCGATGACGATAGCGGTGGTGATAGCAATTTACAGCTCATAATGCTAGGGATAGGTATAGTTTTTGCGATTCTTGCGCCCATCATAGGCATGATGTTTCAGCTCGCTGTGAGTCGTAAGCGAGAATACCTGGCCGATGCTAGCGGAGCCATGCTTACACGCTACCCGGAGGGTCTCGCTAGCGCACTTGAGAAGATCGATGCCGATACTGAGCCACTTGAGGCAGCCAATCGTGCCACCGAGAACTTGTATATTATCAACCCCTTGCGTGAGAATGTGAAGAGTGACACGCGAGGCTGGTTCTCTAGTCTGTTTAGTACCCATCCACCTACTAGTGAGCGGATTAAGAAATTGCGTGAAATGAACATAAAACCATAAAAGGGGGATTCATGGCTAAGAAAATAACGAAAAAAAATACTTCCAAAAAGCCTTTTAAGAAAATCAAACTGCATTCGTTCCGAACACTAGGACGTAGTAGTAAGTGGCTGAAAACTCACTTCGGAAAGATATTCTTGTTAACAGCGATTGTGGCTATTCCAATTAGTTTACTCCGTACTCAAGTCACAGTTGATTTGTCGATTGTGGGTTCGGTGGCTGGTCTATTTCTTATGATTGCATTGATAGTTGTGAGCCTTGACGATAAAAACTTACAACTCAAGTTGTCAGCCATATACAATCAAGCAAGCACACATTTTCTTAGGATAATCGGTGTATTAATACTTCTTACTGTGTTATTTGTACCCACTATGATGAGTATAAGCATTGCCATACTTGTGGTTGGACAACAGGTTGGTCCTTGGCCACTACTGGCATTACTAGCTTTGCTGGTTGCTGCGTTTTTTGTTTACTTCTTGGTACGGCTAAGCTTAACAGGTATAGCAGTAGTGGATCAAAACGTAAGTGTATTTCAAGCTGCTCGGATTAGCCTAGGTCTTTCCAAAAAAAGATTTTGGCGACTGTTTGGGAGCCTTATGTTAGTAATATTTACTGTACTGTTTGCTAGTGGCTTGATAATCCAATTACTTCTACTTGTTCCAATCGTTCAAACAAATGAGTTGTTGATAAATCTGATCAATGGCTTACTGCTATCTGCGTTACTACCAATATTTACCAAATACATTGTAACTATCTATCAGACTATCAAATCCCATGACTAAGCCAAATAAACAGGTTGTTGATAGAGTTGCCAAGCTGCGCGATATCATCAATGACTATCGTTACAAATACCACGTGCTTGATGACCCGGCTGTCACAGATGAGATATTTGATAGTCTTACCAAAGAGCTACGAGGCTACGAGGCTAACTTCCCAGAATTGATTACGCCCGACTCACCAACCCAGCGAGTTGGTGGCAAGGCGGTTGGCCGATTTGAAAGCATACCACATCACCGACCAATGCTTAGTTTGAGCGATATCTTTAGTATTGAAGAACTTGAGGCTTGGGAGAAGCGCATGCACAAACTTCTTGGTAGCACCAAGCTGGAGTACTATGCCGAGCTCAAAATGGACGGCCTGGCTATAGCGTTGCAGTATGAGCATGGTATATTTGCTCGTGCCATCACTCGTGGTGATGGGAAGGTTGGTGAGGATGTAACCCACACAGTCAAAACTATTCAAACTGTGCCGTTGCGTCTACGTATGAGTAAGAAAGTAAGCCCCGAAGTGTATGACTTTTTTGAAGTGAGGGGCGAGGTAATAATTCCGCGAGTTGAGTTTGCTCGCATCAATGCTGAGCGCCAGAAGCAAGATCTTCCACTATTTGCTAACCCGCGCAACGCCGGTGCCGGCACCATCCGTCAGCTCGACCCGGCGGTAGCGGCAAGTCGTAAGCTCGAGTTCATAGCCTACGGTATCGAGATGGATTTGCCGGGCTTGGATACTCACGGCGACGAGCACAAACTAGCGCGCGAGCTTGGATTCAAGGTTGAGCCGCACGACAAGGTAGTACATAGTCTCAAAGAAATTGAGGATTATATAAGCCACTGGGGAAAGGCTCGTGAGAAGTTGCCCTATCAAACCGATGGTTTGGTGATAGCTATCAACAGCAACGCTGATTTTGAGGGCTTAGGTGTGGCTGGCAAAGCACCGCGCGGCGCAGTGGCCTACAAATATCCGGCTGAGACAGCTACCACGGTACTCGAAGACATACGAGTCAGCATCGGTCGTACCGGTGCTGTTACACCCTATGCTGTACTCACGCCAGTGTTAGTAGCTGGCAGTACAGTGCGCCGAGCTACCTTACACAACGAGGACGAGATTAAGCGCAAAGATCTTCGTATCGGAGACACTGTGGTGATCCACAAGGCTGGCGACATCATACCCGAAGTAATTGAGCCTATTAAGAAGCTGCGCACTGGCAAAGAAAAGGTTTGGCATATGCCAAATAAGATTGATGGCATTAGGGTAATTCGTCCAGAGGGTGAGGCAGTGGCTCGCCTTGAGGACCTAGGTGCTGGTGAAGTGCGTTGGCAGCAGCTAATACACTTTGTTAGCAAAAGTGCCTTTGACATCGACGGTCTGGGCGAGAAGATCTTGGCTCAGCTGATGGAAGAGGGGTTGATAGAATCAGCGGTAGACATATTTACTCTACGACGCGACGATTTGGTGGGGCTAGAACGCTTCGCTGAGCTCAAGGCTGACAATCTTATCAAGTCGATCGACAAACAACGCAAGGTTACGCTTGGCCGATTTATCTACGCACTAGGCATCCGACATGTCGGTGCCAAGACTGCTCAAGACATAGCTCAGCGTTTTCGTAAACTCGATAGGTTTGTAAACAGTAGCTATGAGCAACTAGACAGCATCGATGGTGTTGGCGAAGTGGTAGCCAAAAGTGTGGCTGATTGGTTACAGGACAAATCCAATCAGCAATTTGTGCAAGACTTGCTAAGTGCTGGGGTGGTAGTTGGTAGTGAGGCCGCGCCCAAACAAGGTAAGTTTAGTGGTACCACATGGGTGTTTACTGGCACGCTCGAGAGCATGAGTCGTGAAGAGGCTGGCGCCAGGGTAACTGCCATGGGTGCAGATGTGACCAATTCTGTCAGTAAGAACACCAGCTATGTGGTGGTCGGTGCCGACCCAGGCAGCAAACGCGACAAAGCCGAGAAACTTGGCGTAACAGTGCTTACAGAAAAAGAATTTCTCTCAAAGGTTTAATTCTCTTATTTACTTTTGATAGAGGTGAAGCGATAATGTAGCTAACCATAACATTATTAAATAGTTTAGGAACAACATGGCAAAGACACTGACTAAATCAAAGACGTTAACTAAGAAACCAGTTTTTAGGTTCCGGTGGTGGATGGGGTTAGCACTAGTAGCACTTGTAGCTGTAGTTGGTATAGTAATTGTTTTCACAAGCCGCGCATCCATAAGTTCGCCATATATTATTGGTGATGTTATTGGTGTTAATGGTAGTACTGTTAGGGTTCGGGTAACAAATACGGATATACCTGGCTTATATAATGGTACACCGATTGATTTTGTTAACTTTAACAATACGCTTACAGGTAATACATATGGTGTAGAGAAGGCATGGCAAAGTGACTACTATGGCTACTGTGCAGTAATGAAAAGCTCGTACAGTTATAAAGGTGCTAACGATGTATTCCGAGTAGGTGACAAAGCATCAATACAAGTTATCCAAGATAAGAATTCTAGTAACTGTTATGGCCATACTAACTATCGCTAGCCAATTTGGCATTTAAACATCAATAGTAAGGCTATAGTGTCTTTGCTGACATGAATACTTAATCAAATATTGTTTGTTGCTTAGTGTTACAATATTGAGTGAAGAGGAATTCTTAAAATTCATATAGGAGAAACATATGAAAGCTTTTATCTTTGACCCTTTGTGGGACGAACTGATAACTGATGATCTAATAAGTAAATTGAAGAGTAGTGGGTTGGAGCTAGTTGTAACAAGTGAAATCACCCGTCTCACGGATAAGAAAGAGCTTTTTGAAGGCGATGACGATAGAATTCTTTGTTTAAATCCGGATTACGTAGGCTGGAAATTAGCTTCTGATGACTACAAAAATATCCCAAATTTAAAAGCAATTTTGACTGCTTCAACTTCTTTTTCGTGGATTGATACTAGCTATGCTGACCAAAACAACATTCCTATATGTAATATTCGAAATTTCTCTACTGAAGCTGTTGCTGAATGGGGTGTGACAATGCTCTTAAATGTCGCAAGACAAGTGCCAAGGCTCATCAAGGATGGTTTTCCCTTGGATATGGATAAAGACTATATGAACTATCGGGGTGTTGAACTTCACGGCAAAACTGCGGGAATAATTGGTTTAGGAAATATTGGTAGCGCTATTGCCGAACGGCTACAAGGCTTGGGCTTGGAAGTAGTCTACTGGTCGATGTCGCCGAAGGAAGTAGACTATAAGTACATGGAATTACCACAACTCTTCACAGAAGCGGATGTTATTTTCCCTACAATGGCACTAAATGATGAGACAAAAAATATTATTACGCCAGAATTATTAATGACACTTAAGCCATCGTGCATTTTTATTGCAATTGAACATCATTTGTTTGATACGAAGGTGGTACTTGAAATGGTTAAAGACAGCAAATTATTTGGATTTGGGTTTGAGACAGAGCCTGCTAGTTTCGATAAGTACGATGGCAACGTTTGGGCCGCTCCTGCTTATGCTTGGGCAACAGACCAAACTATGGCTAATGCAATGGATAAGTGGATTGATAACATGATTCAGACAGTAAGTGGTAAATTCCCAAACAAAGTGAATTAGCAAAACAAGTGAAACTTTTCAAAAACAGAAATACTCTGTACTGTTTTAGCCCACCAGTGATGGTGGCAACAATCGTGATCGAGTTGGCACTGGCTATCTATAGCTTCATCCGCTACAAGCCTAGTAAGATCCGAACTATTTCAATACTCACATTGCTAGTACTAGCTACATTTCAGTTTGCGGAGTTCAATGTGTGCTCAGGATTTCTGCAAAACTCAGTGTTGTGGTCACGTGTCGGCTACGCTACCATTATGTTCTTACCAGCCTTGGGCCTGCATGGCATAAACGTGGTGGCTGGGCGGCGCAACTATGTGTTGATATCGATAGTATACGCCGTCTCAGTAGCCTTGGCTGCTATGGTCCTGCTAGTTCCAAACATCATCACTGTGTCGGTATGCAGCGGCCACTATGTACTGCTTCGGCTGCAAAGCCCGTATGCGGAATTGTTCTACCTTTACTACAACACCGTACTGGTCGGCTCAGTTGCTCTCGCAATTTGGTATATGCGCTCTGCTGCCAAACAGCTCAAGCCGGTATTTGTCTGGTACATAGCGGCCTATCTATCATTTATGATACCGACCGCACTCATATACTTACTACGCCCATCCACTTTCAATGGTATACCCTCCATTATGTGTGGCTTTGCAATTATTGCAGCATTGATACTAGCACTGCGAATTCTGCCCTTAACACAAAAAGGCATGAGATCTAGTCAAGGGTAGCTTGACTCAAACACGTTTTCAGTCAACAACATCAAGACTTATGTTGATGGTAGTACTTAGTTACGATGAATACAGTTCATCGACAAAGGAGTACGACATGCAGTTACTGGAGCGCCCGGGGTATCTGGGCAAACGACGCGACACCTATGTGGCGAGTCTCAATGACCGTCATGGTGTAGGAAAATGGAGGTTTGTGTGGCAATGGGGCAGCCACATGTTGGATTTCGAACAAGCCTGCGGAGTCTACGAAGATGCGTACTACCAGTTCTTGCTGCGCCGGCCATGGGTGTTGGCTCAGCTGGTAGTCGAGGCGCATGATGTCTACGACGACTCGCCAAGCAATGTCGACTCGGTCTACGACTATCTCGCCCAAGAGACCGAGCGCACTCATGTGCAGGACATCGCTATCCGTTGCTGCCTCAAGCGCTTAGGTGTCTGGTTCGCGGGCCACGAACTGCTGCAGATCCGTGATAGCTTGGGCAGTCATCCGCTGAGCATGACACTTTCGCCCGGGCAGGTGACATTCCACATGCAGGAGTTGATCGTGCGGCCCACGGCCTATGCCGACGCCGACAGCCGACCATGGTGGCTACCTGACACAGTCGAGGATTTCTACCAGAGCAATCGCTATGTAGCGCTGATCGATTGAACGAAATGTGGTGGTCTCGGATGGGTTCTACCCACCTGGGACCACCACAGTAAAATACTTTTGTTAATACCGGCTACACCTGGTAAAATGGGTGCATGGCCAAGCTTTCTATTTCTGATATCGAAAAAGTCGCACGACTTGCGCGGATCGATCTGTCAGACAAAGAAAAAGATCAGCTTACTGTAGAGGTGAGTTCTATTCTTGATTTTGTAGACACTCTGCAGTCTGCCGATACTGCTGATATTGAGCCAACTGCCCAGGTAACTGGCCTGACGGATGTGCTGCGTGAAGATGTGGTAGCCAAATGTGATATTCCTAGTAGTGAACTTCTCCAAAACGTTCCCGATCTGGATGAACAGAATTACATAAAAGTACCCAAGGTATTATAGCCAATGGCTGACCTTAGCTATCTTAGTATTACTCAAGCTCACGACTTACTGACTTCCAAACAAGTAAGTGTAGTAGAGCTTACTCAATACTATCTTGATCGCATCAAACAGCACGATCCGAAGATCAAAGCTTGTTTGACGGTTTGTGATAAGACGGCATTGGAGCAAGCTAAGTTGGTAGACGCCAAGCTTGCCAAGGGCGAGGAAATTGGCATGCTCGAGGGTGTACCATATACCGCCAAGGATATGTTTTTGACAAGGGGCATTCGTACCACAGCAGCTAGTAAGATGCTCGATGGCTTCACGGCACCTTACAACTCAACTGCGATTCAAAGGCTTGAAGACGCCGGAGCTATCTTGATCGCCAAAACCAATCAAGACGAGTACGCCCATGGCGGCAGTACAGAGAATAGCGCTTATCACCCTACTCACAATCCTTGGGATCTCGACAGAGTGCCGGGAGGTAGCTCGGGTGGCAGTGCCGCAGCAGTGGCTGCGGATTTTGGTGTATTTAGTATGGGCACAGACACAGGTGGTTCAATCCGCCAACCAGCCGCTTACTGCGGAGTGACTGGACTCAAACCAACTTATGGAGTAGTGAGCCGCTATGGAGTAGTGGCTATGGCTAGTAGTTTTGACTGCATAGGTCCGATTACTCGCAGTGCTGAAGATGCTGCAATTGTGCTAGAGGTGATTACCGGCGTTGATAGTAGGGATGCTACTACGGTGGATCTGGACTTGTCGCATGACAATACAGAAAAGAAACTGAAAATTGGTGTGGCTAAAGAGTACATCGATCACCCGACCATCGTAGAGGCAAAGAACCAGTTAAGTATGTATGACTTTGTCGAAATTGACTTGCCCGATGGCGAGCAAGCATTGGCTGCCTACTATATCCTAGTACCATCAGAGATAAGCTCAAATCTAGAGCGTTATGATAGTTTGCGCTACGGTTCGGTTGCTGAGGGCGTGCAAGACTTACTAGATCGCTATGCTAAGTCACGTGGTGAATACTTTGGTCCCGAGGTAAAAAGGCGTAATTTGATTGGTACTTATGCCTTGTCGGCAGGTTATTACGATGCTTACTACAATCGTGCTATGCAAGTGCGTACAATTATACGAAACAGCTATGCTGAGATATTTAAAGACTGTGATGTTGTGATTATGCCTACTACTGTAGCTCCTGCCTTTAAGCAAGGCGCCAAGAATGATCCACTGGAAATGTACAAAACCGATGTTCTAACAGTTTCGGCAAACTTAGCAGGCGTGCCTGCGGTGAGCATCCCTGCCAGTCTCGATGTCGATACAGGCCTGCCGCTTGGCCTGCAGATTGTAGCAGCTCAAAACAATGACGGCTTGATACTGCAGATAGCTACAGAGTTTCAAGCCGCTACCGATTGGCATACTAGGAGGCCAAGTCTATGAACCTTTCTGTAATTGCAGCAATTGTAGTACTATCTGCCCTTGTTTATATACTTCTGCGCACTCAGCCGCGCCATATGCGTCCTCGTCATGCTAGTGCCAAGCCGCAGCCTGAAGCAGCTGCCAAGCCTACACTCGATACGGCTCTTGTAGTTAGTAAATGGAATGACATAATGGCTATGAAACAAGCTGGCCCCAGTGGGCTCAAAAATGCTTTGATGGAAGCTGATAAACTGCTTGATTATGTTATGAAAGCTCGCGGTGTGTCTGGCGAAAACATGGGTGATCGGCTTAAGAATGGTGGTCAGAATCTAAGTAATCTCAATGCCGTATGGGCTGCTCACAAACTTCGCAATCAGCTAGCGCATGAGGTAGAACACGATTTGGTACCACAGCAGGTACACAATGCTTTGTTGACTTACCAACAAGCTATCACAGATCTAGGAGTGAGATTGTAATGGACGAGCGGCTACTACGTTATAATCTCCGTGCTTCACTCGACGTAGTAATCACTACGACTCGTTGCAGTACTCGATCAAGCCTTGCATCCATCTCATCCATTGCAATCTTAAGTTTGTCTAGTAAGGGTAAATTACTATGAGTCAATCTAAATACACCCCCACAATTGGCATAGAAATTCATACTCAGCTGGCTACGGCCACTAAGATGTTTTGCTCATGTGCATCCGATGATCGTGGAGCCAAACCCAATACCAATGTTTGTCCGGTCTGTCTGGCACTGCCTGGCGCCTTGCCAGTGCCAAACCGTCGCGCAGTAGAGTTGGCTATCAAGCTTGGCCTTGGGCTCAATGCAACTGTCAACGAAGTTAGTAAATTTGATCGCAAAAACTACTTTTACCCAGACTCTCCCAAGGGCTACCAGATTACACAAATGGATTTGCCAATAGTTACCAATGGCTCGGTCGAAGTATTGATTGATGGTGAGTTTCGCAAGATTCGAGTGAATCGCGCTCATCTTGAGGAAGATGCCGGCAAGTCGATTCACCCAGCTGGCAAGAAGCACAGTTTGGTAGATCTTAATCGCGCTGGCACGCCACTTCTGGAAATAGTGTCAGAGCCTGATATGCACACACCACTAGAGGCCAAACGGTATTTGCAAGAAATATACAACGTTGCCACCAGCCTTGGAGTGACACGTGGTGACTTGCAACATGGTAACTTCAAGTTTGACCTCAATGTGTCGGTATCTACCGACCCCAAAAAGCTTGGTACCCGCACAGAGCTCAAGAATCTCAATTCGTTTCGTCATGCTGAGAAAGCACTGGCATACGAGATCGATCGGCAAATAGAACTGCTCGAAAAAGGGGAAGAGATAGTACAGGAAACTCGCGGCTACAATGATGCCAAAGGCGTTACGGTCAGCCAGCGTGGTAAAGAAGAGGCTCATGACTATCGTTATTTCCCAGAGCCCGACATACCACCAGTTGTGGTAACCAAATCTATGATAGAAGCAGCCAAAAGTGAAATAACTGTGTTGCCTATAGAAGTGCGTCGAGAATTGATAGAGCTAGGTTTAAATGTTGATGAACAAGATGTGTTGATTGGGCAAGTCCAGACCATGGAGATATTCCAGTCGGCTCGTGATAAGTTGAATAACCCCAAGCTCAATAAGAAATTGGTGAATTGGCTGGTAGGAGATTATCAAGCATGGCTAACAGAACACAGTATTGAACAATCCAAACTCACTGGTAGTAACTTAGCAGAATTAGTTAAGCTAATAGATGCTGGCACTATTAGCAACGCCATCGCCAAAGACATATTTTCAGAAGTTGTGCTGGGCGGGACGCCTCAAGGTTTAGTTGACCAAAAAGGGCTGGCTCAAGTATCTGACGATAGTGAGATTGAGAAGATTATTCGCGAAGTGGTGGTTGCCAACCCCCAAGCCAAGGCCGACTTTGCAGCCGGCAAGCCACAAGCGGTGGGGTTCTTGATGGGGCAGGTTATGAAAGCAAGTCGTGGACAGGCCAACCCTAGTAAAGCACAGGCACTTTTAGCTACAATATTACAAGAAGAGGAGGAGTAACAAATGCAGACACTTGGGATTGATCTTACAAAAGGTGTTCAGAACATATCAGTTAGTTTTAACAATATAGTGCCAAACATTCCGCGTGCTTTGTTGTTCCTTCTGATTGGGATAATTATAGTTAAGTTAATCAATCGATTGTCAAAGCCGATGTTGCGGCTTACCCATTGGCCTATAGGCTTGCAGGAAATTATGCAAACCATCATACGATTGGTGGCCTGGACTTTTCTAGCAATAGCGTTCTTGCAAATTATTGGTCTTAGTAGTGTGGCATTGGCACTAACCGGCTCGGTTGCCGTGCTTGCTATCGGCTTTAGTTCTGGGCTGTCTGGTTTGGTAGCTGACTTGGTGGCTGGACTGCAACTTGCCAATGACAAAGACTTCAAGGTTGGTTACAAGGTTGTTGCTGGTGATCGCAAGACTGAGGGCGTAATACGTGAACTAGATATTAAGAAAGTTAGAATCGAAGACGACGATGGTCAGATCCACATTATCCCAAACTCTCTGGTTGAGAAGAATGAATGGACAGTGCTAAGTCGTCATGTTCACAGCAAAATGCCGCACAGCTCTGGTATAATGAAAAAAGCCAAGCAGTCAGCTCAAACTATTAAACAGAAAGTGAGTAACAAATGACTGGATTAGAAATTGCCCTATTGTGTGTAGTGTCGGTGGCACTAGTAATATTAATTGTTTATACCGTAATCTTTTTAGTCTTACTAATTAAAACCACCAAGCAAGTAAAAATTGCTGCCGAAAAGGTTCAAGAAGGTGCCGACAACGCCGTGGACTTGGTAGATGAAGTACGTCGTACGGTGGTCAATCCAGGTATCATAGCCATGATGGTAGAGAAATACTTTGGTCGGGCACGTAAATCAGCTCGTAATCGCAGAAAGGATAATGAATAATGTCCAAGCGAGGTTTTTTCAAGGGCGTAATTATTGGTGGAGTAGTGGCTGGAGTTTCAGCTTTACTATTCGCGCCCAAGAAAGGTAGTGAACTTCGTGAAGATATTAGGGATAAGTGCGAAGACGTGCACAAGGACCTTTCCGAGCAGATCAAGAAAGCCAAAAAGTCGGGCAATAAAGAATCAAAAGAACTTATAGAAAAGTCAGAAAAGGCTTTGGCAGCACTGAATCTTCATCGCGAACAGTTAAGTAAAAGTACAGGCAAAGCTAGCAAAGTAGCCAACGATGAGCTGAAGGTACTGGTACATCACGCTCGCGAGCTAGCCGCACAGCTATCTGATTCTACCAAAAAGGTGATCAACGAAGGTCAAAAAGAATATCGTAAGCAAGTACGCAAAGTTGAAACTAAAGCAAAACCAAAGCCTACCAAGAAAGCTGCCACAAAAAAGCCAACTGCCAAAAAGTAGAATATTGTTTCAGCATTTGTAGTTCGGAGCCAGTCCAGAATTCTTTTTGAGTAAAAGCTCTCTGGGCGGGCTCCGTCCCAGTCTTTCGACCGGGACGGAATCACCCTCCTTGTTCAGCTGGCCAGCGAGTGCGACTGGCGCTCAGTCACAGTCAAGAAGTGTTCGTGAACCCTCTTCTTGATGATGTGTCCGGGCGTTTCGTCGTTGATGCCAAGCATCCGTACCTGGTACTTGGCATCGGCCTCGGTGGTGAACATGACGGCGGAATTGCCTGGATGCTGCGGGCAGTAGATCACTCGCAGCACCCGAGGCATGGTATCGGAGAGCGCGATGTGCACTTCCAGGTCCTCACCTTCGACTCGAACCATCACTCGGGTGTAGTGACCTGGCACGTTCTCCACACGGAGACGACCTTGGCCACCCAAGAATGCTTCGAACAGCCGCTTCACCAGCTGGATTGTCAACTCGGTAGACATAGTCACCTCCTTAGTGATCCTGGTGGTCTACCAACGGTGAGCGGTATTATAGATCATAATTACAACATATTCAAGCTTAATTAGTGTGGATGGTTCTAGTACAATGGGTATATGGCTGACGTGAGTGAGGTAGAAAAGAATGAAGTAATTGAGAAAGCCCGCAAGGCAAAAGGCTTTGTAGACTTTGTGCATCTCCATAATCATACTCACTACAGTTTACTCGATGGATTACAAAAAGTACCCCAGCTAGTCAGTAAGGTTGAGTTGTTGGGTCAAACTGCCGTAGCCATAACTGATCATGGAAGCCTAAGTGGTGCTATTGAATTTTATAAAGCCTGCGTCGAGCGGGGTATCAAGCCGATCATAGGACTCGAGACCTATGTGGCGCCACGAAAACATACTGACAAGAGTAGCGCCGAAGACCGCAATCCATATCATTTGACGTTGCTAGCACAAAATCAGCTAGGCTATCAAAACCTTATGAGACTTAGTACTATCGCAAATCTCGAAGGTTTTTACTACAAGCCTCGGGTAGATCATGAGCTTCTAGAAAAATACCGTGAAGGGTTAGTAGTGCTGTCGGGTTGTGCTGGGGGTGAGGTAGGGACATACATACTCAACGATGAGTTTGAGCGTGCACTTGAGACGGCTAAGTGGTATCAGAATATTTTTGGTAAAGACCACTACTACTTGGAGATGCAACCGCATATTGAACAAGAGTTTCAGCGCAAGGTCAATGAGGGTGTCCAAAAAATATCTAAGGTAACTGGCATACCGTTGGTAGTAACCGGTGATGCACACTACACTGACAGTGATCATCACTACGCCCACGATATCTTGCTTTGTGTCCAAACGGGTTCAACTGTCGAACAGCCCAATCGCATGAAGTTGGAGATGGACTTGTCGGTCAATAGTGGTGCTGCAATGTTGGAGAAATTTCCTGACCATCCCGAAGCTATATCCAACACAGTAAGGATTGCCAGTATGTGTCAGCTTGAGATTGAGCTGGGCAAGATTCTAATTCCTCGCTTTGAAGTACCAAAGGGCGAGACCGAAAAAAGCTATTTACGCAAATTGGTATTCGAAGGTGCGGGCTATCGCTACGGTGGCTTTAGTAAACAGGAGGTTAGTGATTTAACTGAAGCCAAAGTAAAACCAAAGCTAAGTCCGGAGGTGTTAGACAGGATTGAGTTTGAGCTGCGTGTAATAGGTGATATGGGCTACGAAGGCTATATGCTGATTGTAGCGGATCTTATCAATTGGTCTAAGAATCAAGGTATTATTTGTGGCCCAGGCCGCGGTAGTGCTGCTGGCAGCATCATCTCTTATGCTACTGGCATCACTGAGCTCGACCCACTGAAGTATGATCTACTATTTGAACGGTTTCTCAACCCGGATCGTATAAGCATGCCGGATATCGATATGGACTACGCCGACGATCGTCGAGAAGAAGTAATTGCCTACGCTACTGAAAAGTATGGTCACGAACAAGTAGCTCAGATTATAACATTTGGCATTATGGCAGCACGCAATGCAGTGCGTGACACCGGGCGCGTACTTGGCATACCCTATGGCGAGGTTGATGCCATAGCCAAAAAGATCCCTGCCCCCGTGCAAGGTCGGCATATTCAACTCGCCAAGCTCATAGTGGATGACCCTGAGTTACAAGCTGAGTACCAGCGCAACCCGCAAGCCAAGCAAATCATAGATGTGGCTATGCAACTTGAAGGCACAATTCGCAATGCAGGCACGCATGCCGCAGGAGTGGTAATTGCACCCGATAGTTTGGTGAAGTTCTTGCCTCTTACCAGAGCTTCCAAGGGCGGTGTGTCTACTCAATTTATTGGGACTACTGTTGAAGATCTAGGGCTGCTCAAATTTGATTTCTTGGGCTTGAGCAACCTTACTATTATCAAAAATGCATTACGCATTGTGCGCAAGGTATATGGTGAAGAGATAGACCCTACTCAAATTCCTATCGATGACGCAGCTACCTATGAGCTGTTTGCGCGTGGTGATACTACTGGAGTATTTCAGTTCGAGTCGGCTGGCATGAAACGCTATCTGCGCGAGCTCAAGCCTGATCGATTTGACGACATCATAGCTATGGGTGCGCTTTATAGACCAGGTCCAATGCAGTGGATCGACGATTTTATCAATCGCAAGCACAACCCCGAACTTGTCCAGTATGGGCACCCCAAGATGCAAGATGCATTGCAAAACACTTATGGTGTAATAGTATACCAGGAGCAAGTAATGCAAATTGCCAAGGATCTCTGTGGATTTACAGGTGGCCAAGCCGATACGTTGCGTAAGGGTATTGGTAAGAAGATACCTGAAGTATTGGCCAAGATGAAGAAAGAGTTTATAGAAGGCGGTATTAAGACTAGCCAAGTAGATAAGAATTTCATAGAAGATCTATGGAAGAGCCTCGAGGACTTTGCGGCCTATAGTTTCAACAAAAGCCATGCTGCTTGCTATGCCTTGATTGCTGTACAGACGGCCTGGCTCAAGGCGCACTATCCGGCAGCTTTTATGGCTGCTTTGCTCACTTCCGACCATGAGAACTTAGATAGAATTGCTATAGAGGTAGCTGAGTGCAAGAAGATGGATTTGGAAGTATTACCACCAGACATCAACGAAAGCTTTGCTGAGTTTGCAGTAGTCCCCAAAAGCAACAAGATCAGATTTGGGCTTGGTGCTATAAAGAATGTGGGCATGGGGCCAGTTGAGAAAATTCTGGAGGCCCGTGATGATGGTGGCGCATTTAAGTCAATTGAAGACTTCTGTCGACGTGTCGATGCGACGGTGATAAATAAGAAAGTTATGGAATCACTGTTTAAGTGCGGCGCCTTTGATGGCTTTGGTGAGCGCGATATGTTGCTGGCAAATATGGATCGCATTACTATCTATGCCGGCCGAGCACAAAAGAGCGCCCTGTCTGGGCAAATTGATATCTTTGGATCGATGGGTATGGAGGCAGAGATTCCGCCTTTGCAACTCGATCCACCTAGCGAAGTTAGCGACTCTCGTACAAAGCTGTTGTGGGAGAAGGAACTGCTGGGGTTATACATAAGCAAACATCCGCTCGACGACTTCCGTAATTACTTACTTGGTAAAACCGAGACTATTAAGAAATATGGTCGCAATGATGACAATAAGGCTGTCACAGTGGGTGGGATAGTGATCGGCATGCGCAAGATCCATACCAAGAATGGTGACCCTATGGCTTTTGTGCAATTAGAAACACTTGATGGTGAGATTGAGCTTATTGTGTTTCCGCGTACTTTTGAGAAATACGGAGACTTGGTAGTCGAAGATGCTGTTTTGGAAATCAAGGGCAAGATCAATGCTCGAGATCGCGAGGGTAATGCTACTGATGAGCTTAAGATCATGGCAGATGCTGTAAAGAAAATCGACTTTGACGTAGCTAAACACTCACCACCACCAAAAGAAAAGCCTGAAAGTAATCCAGATACTCCAGTACCTTCCGACCATGCAGTCTCTGCTGTATTTCTAAGACTAGCCAATAGTACAGATGCTGAGCAACTCATGAAGGTCAAGAACGTTCTTGATGGTGCCAAGGGCAGTACTCCTGTAGTGTTGTTCTTTACTAGCTCTGGGCAGGCTATGAAGCTGCCGAGTGGTGTAGAACTGACTCAAGAGCTACAGCAAACTTTGGCCGATCTAGTTGGTAAGGACAACTACAAGTTGCAACGTCAGCCGGCTACTAAATTTGTATAAAAACAAGAACACCCTCCGGGGATGGTGTTCCCGGAGGGTTTAAACCTCACGATTGGAATGGTTATGCGAGTCGATTCTCGATTCGAATCGTCACGATCACCCAGGTCAACCCGATCACCAGCGCGACCGCCATGATCAATGGTGCGGCCGACGGCACAAGACCGATGGCCACCATCACGCCACCGAAGTAGCATGGGACTAGTACCCATTTGGCCACCAGAAGTCGGCGTGCGGTGCGTTGGTCTGAGTGGACGACTGCATGCCAGTGGTGGTTCGCAGCCGCAGAAAGCACCCATCCGAGTAGGAAGAGTGCAGTGATGATTCCGGCAGCACCGAGTGCGTACCGGAAATACTGTGGAATGCTATCGAACATGGTCATTCCTTCTGTTGAGGTCCGAATTTCTCCAGATAAACCGATCTGGACGTAACACATTATACCAATAAAATGCATATTTGTCAAGTATATCAGGTTAGTAGTAGCTTATTTGTGGTCTTGACCTGAAGCGCCACATCTGTTACAATGGAGCGATTATGAACAAGATCGATGTGCTCGAAAACTCGATGAAGAAGGCCAAAATCGCTGATGTGCGAGTTGGTGATACTGTACGTGTGCACCAAAAAATCCGTGAAGGTAACAAGAGCCGTATCCAGGTATTTGAAGGTTTGGTGATTCGTTATCGCAAGGTCAATAGCCTGGCCGCTTATATAACTGTACGTAAGATTACTAGTGGAGTAGGCGTAGAAAAGAGTTGGTTTGTACATAGCCCCAATGTCGAAAAGATCGAAGTAATGAAGCGCAGCAAGGTACGTCGTGCTTTCTTAACCTACATGCGTGCCCGCCAAGGTAAATCTGCCCGTATGGCAGAGGCTGATTTTGACAAGACCGCTGCCAACCAAGCCGATGGCCGAACAGCACAAGATATTGCAGCCGAAGAACAAGCTAAGATTGTTGAAGCCGAAGCGAAAGAATCCGACAAGGCTGCTAAAGACGACGCGCTCAACCAAGCTGATACCGAAGAGATTGATACTGAAGTGAAGAAGGAAGACAAAGCTGCTGCCAAGGAAGATGCTTCGGCATCTCAAGACGATGTGCCTGCCAGTGCTCCCAAAGAAGAAAAACAAGCGTTAGAAGACGACGAGGCTCAGGCGCCTGCTGACGAAGTGCAAGAAGGTCTCGACAAAGCCGCAAAAAAACAAAAGTAGCCTGCAAACTACTGCGTTGTGATCTCCGGTTCTCGTTCAACGTAGTAATCTACGCCTTACTCCGATCCTCAATCACGCCTTGTATCTTACAAGGCTACTTTTGTTTTAGTACTTGCCACTTATTACGTTTTAATTAATACTAAGTTGTATGAGGGTGAGTGCGAGTTATACTATGGAGAACAAATTGCGCCGTGATGGCAAAGTTTTGATATGTGGCATCGACGAAGTTGGTCGTGGTTGTTTGGCCGGACCGCTAGTGGCTGCGGCTGTAGTATTACCCAAGAACTGCCGGCTTCGTCTGCATGATTCCAAGATGCTCAATCGGGAAGCTCGCGAATTGTTGGCACCCAAAATTCGAGCTAAGGCAGTTGGCTGTGGGATAGGCTGGGTGAGTAATACTGAGATAGACGAGATGGGCATGACTTGGGCGGTAACGCTTGCTTACGAGCGCGCGCTCGAAGAGCTCGACGCTGATGTTAGCTCAATCATAATCGATGGCAACTATAACTATTTGGCTGATTTTGAAATTGCTGAGACACTTGTGAAGGCTGATCAGAAAGTGGCTTGTGTGGCGGCGGCTAGTATCATCGCCAAAGTCGCTCGTGACAACTACATGTATGAGTTTTGCAAACGATATCCCGAGTACTGTTGGGATACCAATGTAGGCTACGCTACCAAATCTCATCGTAATGCCATTGCCGAACATGGTCTCACCGATCTGCACCGCCAGAGCTTCTGCAAAAATATTGTAAATACTTAGCTTTTATTGTATACTACCGCCGAATGTTGGAGATGGTCTCTTGCATTTGATCTTGCCGCAGGGAGGCAACCATGTCCAAGAAATACGAATACACAACCGACACGCTGTTCAGAGCCGTCTGGCATGAGGACGATTCTCTGGGCTACCACGACGTCATGTACGGCGAGATCGGTCAGCACGGGTACCAGTTCGAAGTGGACCGTGGCATGCTCGACGACCTGGGGATGTGCTACTACATCAGGCCGGAGTTCCGTAAGGTGCTCAAGGCCATGCTGCGAGCCATCGGCGACGAGGCAATCACTGTCGATACCAAGGAACATACGATCAGCTTCAAGCTCATCATCGCTCGTCCAGCAGACATCGATCGCGTCAAGCGTGCCTACGAGGTCTGGAAGCGATGGCTGCTTTATCTCGATGGCTTCAAGTCCGAGGCCGAGTGGGCCGCCAACACGCGCGAGCGCGATGCTCGCGATCGACAACTGGGCAAGGGCGACCAACCTGACGATGCCAAGGTCACAAGCATCCGCAACTCGCTGCGCGCCGACATGGCCCAGCCACCAGAGAAGCCCATCGTCGGCCAGACTGTCCACGTCGGTTGATCACCTGCTGTCCTGCGGCTACGCCCCCGATTCCACATTGTGAATCGGGGGCTGCTGCGTTTAGACTTATGCTCGCGCTGATACTAGAGGCTGTTTTACAATTGAGCAATGGCACAACACATATTAGATGGTCAGCGAGCTGAAGAGCTAGCCTGTGAATATCTTAAGGCTCATAGTTATAAAATTATCAAACGAAATTTTCGGAATCGCTTTTGCGAAATTGATATTATTGCGCACAATCGATCCGAGCTGGTATTTGTGGAGGTGAAGTATCGTCACAGTAGCTCACATGGCGGAGCGATCAGTGCAGTTGGCTTCCACAAAGCCCAACAGCTGCAATTTGCGGCCCAGCTCTGGCTCAGCGAAAACCCCCGCTACGATGTCTATGGCAAGCGAATCGATGTAATTGCAGTAGAGGGAGAGTTAGCAAATCCCAGATTAGAATACATCGAAAACGCAGTAATTGCAGAATTATCGTAAAAACTTATTTAGCACTCTTGACAGTCGAGTGCCAATTGCCTAAAATGGAATTATTCTGATACGGGAAGGATATCAGTCGGTTTACTAACATAAAAGTGTGCCGACTTTTTTATTCTCAATTTCAGCACAATTGAATAATCGAAAGGAAAGAACAAACATGAACCAGAACAACCAGTTTGGATCAGCAATCGATCAGATTTGCGAAGAAAAAGGTCTAAGTAAAGAAGTAGTTATAGAAGCGATTGAAGCAGCGCTTGCTGCCGCCTACAAAAAAGACTTTGGTGACAAAGACCAAGAAGTCCGCGTGGTGTTTGATCCAAACACAGCCGAATCACGCATATTTGTGAGCAAAGAAGCTGTTGAGACAGTGGAGCACCCAGATATTCAGATTAGTCTAGATGAAGCCAAGAAACTCAAAGACGATGCCAAGCTCGGTGATATGGTGGAATTTGAGGTCCATGAAAATGAGTTTGGCCGAGTAGCAGCACAAACTGCCAAGCAAGTAATAGTACAACGCATTCGCGAAGCTGAGCGCGAAGTGATCTTTTCTGAGTTTACAGACAAAGAAGGTACTCTGGTAAACACCACAGTTCAGCGTATGGAGAATGGCAATGTTTATGTAGATCTTGGCAAAGCCACAGGCGTAATTTTTCCGAACGATCAGATCAATGGCGAGCGCTACTACCCTGGCCAACGTATTAAGGTTTACGTAGTAAGAGTAGAGCAGACACAGCGTGGGCCACAAATAGTAGTTAGTCGCACTCATCCTGAGATGATTAGAAAACTATTCGAAATGGAAGTACCCGAAATAGCTGCCGGTACAGTAGAGATATCAGGAATCGCTCGCGAAGCTGGAGGTCGCACAAAGATAGCCGTCAAGAGTAATGCCGAAGGCGTAGATCCTGTTGGTACTTTTGTGGGCGGTAGGGGTAGCCGTGTTCAGGCTGTGATGGCCGAGCTGGGTGAAGAGAAGATTGACATCATCAACTATAGTGACGATCCAGCCGAATATATTGCTTCTGCACTATCGCCTACCAAGGTAGTGTCGGTAAAACTAAATGAAGAAGATAAGAAGGCTTTGGTGAAGGTACCCGAAGACCAACTTAGCCTTGCAATTGGTAAAGCTGGTCAAAACGTACGTTTGGCGGCTAAGCTAACTGGCTGGAATGTAGATATTGATGGTGCCGATGAGGCTGGTGTTGAAGCCACAGCTGAGGCTAGTGCCGACAAACCTGTCAAAAAACGCACTGGTGATTTGGAAGACTCATTGATTGCTAGTATCGCACCTGGTGATGAGCCAGCTTCCGAAGTTAAACCTGACAGTAAGGAAGATGAAGAACCAACAGAAAAGGTCGACAAAAAAGATCAAACCAAAGCTTAACAAGGATGTGGTAATGCCATTTTTGTGGCACAATAAGTAGGAGAGGACTTACACATGCAAGAAGAACAGTTTCCCGCACAATTTGATCGTTTTACGCAGAATGCCAAGAAGAGTTTGGAATATGCTGGACAGTTTGCGTTGGGTACTGGTAGCTCATACGTTGGTACTGAGCACCTGATAGTTGGTATTCTCAAGAGTAACACTTCGCTCGGTGCCCGCCTGCTTGCTGATGCTGGTGTAAGTCTAGATAAGATTGACTTGAGCAACATGCAGTCATCGACTGCTGCTGATCCCAACATGGCACCGCAGTTTATTGATCTAAGTGATGCTGCCAAACGAACTTTGGCACTAGCACTGCGAGTTGCTCAGCAGTTTGGTCAACCGTATGCGGGTACTGAACATTTACTTTACGCCATACTGAGCCAAAAGAATTCGCGAGCCAACAGCTTATTGCGTACTGCCGATATCGACCCCAATACTATTCGAGCTGATATTGAGCAACATCTACAGTCGCAGCAGTACTTATCGCAGTCGCAACAAGGCCAGGGTAATAAAAAAGCTAACTCCAAAACCCCAGGTCTAGACCACTTCGGTATCGATCTCACGCAAAAAGCACGCGATGACAAGTTGGACCCAATGATTGGCCGGGAGGCTCAACTAGAACGTATGATCTCTATACTTAATCGCCGCACCAAGAATAACCCAGTACTGATCGGCGAGCCAGGGGTTGGTAAGACCGCCATCGTAGAAGGTCTGGCCAAGCGTATTGTAGACGAGCAAGTCCCAGAGATGCTTAATGGCAAACGTATTGTTATGCTAGATATGGCTACATTGATTGCCGGTACTAAGTTTCGCGGTGAATTTGAAGAACGTCTCAAGAAAGTGATTGACGAAGCTGTCGCTACGCCTGAGGTGATATTGTTTATAGATGAGCTGCATACTGTGGTAGGTGCAGGCTCAGCCGAGGGTGCTATAGATGCTGCCAATATCTTAAAACCAGCTTTGGCTCGAGGTGAAGTGCAGACTATTGGCGCTACCACTATCGATGAATATCGCAAACATATCGAGAAAGATAGCGCGCTAGAGCGTCGATTCCAACCGGTAATTGTGCCAGAGGCAACAGTTGAAGAAACTATTGAAGTTCTCAATGGACTCAATAAGCGCTACGAAGATTTTCACCATGTCATAATTACTGAAGAAGCTATTGAGCAAGCTGCCAAACTCGCTAAGCGCTATATTGCAGATCGGTTCTTGCCTGACAAGGCAATTGATCTAATCGACGAGGCAGCTGCCCAAACTCGTATTAAGAATAGTGGTGTTACCCGTGCTAGCAAGAAGGTCAAGACCAAGCTTAGTGATCTTATGAGTCAGATAGACGAGGCTGTTTACAATCAAGACTTCGAATACGCAGCTCGGCTTAAGTCGGAGGCTAGTGTGCTAGAGACTAAGATCAACAAAGAGGCTGATGATACCGAAAAACGTCCTAAGGTCACTGCCGAAGACGTAGCAGCTGTAATTTCTCTAACTACCGGCATACCAATTACCAAGCTAGTTAATTTCGAGACTGAAGCACTGCGTAATCTCGACAAGACCCTCAAACAACATGTGATTGGTCAAGATGAGGCGGTTGATGCTGTAGCCAAGGCTATCCAGCGCAGTAGAACTGGTATTGCTGACGAATCTCGTCCGATCGGTTCTTTTATATTTCTCGGCCCAACCGGGGTTGGTAAAACTGAATTGGCGCGTGTGCTAGCTGAAGAGTTGTTCAACGACAAAGACGCCATGATCAAAGTCGACATGAGTGAGTTTATGGAGAAACATAACGTAGCTCGCTTGGTTGGCGCACCCGCAGGTTATGTTGGGTACGATGACGGCGGTCAGCTAACCGAAAAAGTTCGACGTAAGCCATATAGCCTAATACTTTTTGACGAAATCGAGAAGGCTCATCCGGATGTGTTCAATATGTTACTGCAAATTCTTGAAGACGGTGTACTGACCGATGCCAAAGGTCGCAAGGTAGACTTCCGTAATACTATCATCATTATGACCAGCAATGTTGGCGCCAAAGCATTGTTTGAAGAAGCACAGATAGGATTTAGCACCGACACACCAGCCGAAGAATCCAAGTTTAACAAGATACATAAGACGATGGAACGCAAACTCAAAGATGAGCTTAAGAAGATGTTTCGCCCAGAGTTTCTTAACCGTATCGACCACGTGGTAGTGTTTAAGCCACTTACTCAAAACGACTTGCGTAGCATTGTAAATCTTCAGTTGCGTGATTTGGCACGACGTTTGGCAGCCAAAGAGATAAATCTACGTTTTAGTGAAACTCTCAAAAAACTGCTTTTGAAAGAAGGCTATGATCCCCAGAATGGTGCTCGTCCAATGCGTCGAGCCATCCAGAGTTTTGTCGAAGACAAGTTGGCACATGAGATGCTCGAAGGCTTCATTAAGTCCGGTGATATCGTAACGGTGTCAGCCAAATCAGACAAGGTAGAGTTCAAGGTAGCTACAGGGGTCTAATGATTCAGATTAGCTTTGTACCGGAGGCAGATCTGCCCGAGTTGCAGGCTACTGCACAAAACTACCAAAAACTTTGGCAAGAATACGGTAAGAGTATTGTTGAGTCAGCCAAGAAAATTACCGGTCTTGATTTTGCATCTCAAAAAATCGTAGCTACCATTCACAATGGCCACAGCCAATCTCACCCGCTAATGTTACAAGCTACCACTAATCGACAACGTAGTCGCGGCGACTTAGTACACGAGCTCATGCACATACTGTTGGTCGACAACAATATCCATTCAAGTGTGGTTGATGACAACAACCACGGTAGAGCCGTCCATAAGTTACTTGATATGGTGTTGTTTGATATCTACGTAGAAGTGTACGGGCGAACTTTTGCTCGCGATCAAGTAGCTCTTGAAAAAAGCCAAAATCAAGATTACGAAGAGGCTTGGGAGTGGGCGCTCAACAAAAACTTCACACAGCGGCAGAAAATGTTTGAGAAATATAAACAAGAAAGCAGGATGAAAAAATGAAAGTAGTATTGTTGAGTGGCAGTTCACAAAAACATTCTCATACTTTGGCGCTAGCCGGTGCGATGGCTGCTGAAGTAGTTAAGAATAGTGCTGAGGCTGAGGTAATAGATATTGTTGAGCTAGAATTACCACCACCGGATACAGATTATCATAAGAACCCTGAAGACCATCCCGACGAGAAAGTGCGTAGCTTGGCCAGTAAAGTTGATCAGGCTGATGCTGTAGTACTGCTTAGCCCGGTTTATCACAATTCTTATTCGGGTACACTTAAGACAGCTTTGGATCATTTGGCTATCAAGAACTTTGTTGGCAAGCCTATGGCCTTTGGTAGCCATGGTGGGAATCGTACGACCCAGCCAATTGACCAACTCAGAATTGTAGCCCGCGGACTAAACGCCATCGGCCTACCATCTCAGGTCTGCACTACTGAAGAAGATTATTTGGAAACCAGTGATGGGTATGAATTGGTTGCAGAAGATATCAAGGAGCGGATTGAAGGCGTTGCTCTTAGACTTGTTGAAGTAACTAGGAAACTAAAACAATAACATCATGAGTTCCAAGGTATTTTTGTCAGTTGACCCAGCCGACCTTACTTTGCCTCGTTTTGATGTACCGGAAGGCTTTGTACAAGAATTCAATGAAAACTATAGCCTAAGAGATAAAGTGACTGGCATAGACTTTGCTGCTAGATTTTTCAATGCCGACAAGTTACGTCGATCAAAATCGATAGTTGTAGATATTCTACCTTTTACTCAGACCTTTAGTTCACCATTGGTAGAAGATACCTATACTGAGTTTGCTGCTGTAGCTTGTGACTATCCAATACTTTGCGTATCTATTGAGCTTACCAAACTAAATAGTAGTCAGCTTGAAGATATGAAAAGGGTTGGTCTAAGTTACCTCACTGGTGCGTTAGCTCGAGCTGTTGCTGAGCGATTTGAGCAGCACAAATTAATACTCACAGGTGCTTCGTTTGGTGGTGCCTTTGTCGCCAATTTGGCGTCGATAGCACCGCAGCATAAACTACACGTCGAGGGCCTGGCCTTGCGTGATCCAGCCGGTATCAAACCGCAAAATTATGTTACTCAGGCTTTGAGCTTTGTTCGTGATGCAGGTTACGACAATAAGCTCCAGCCCCATAAGAAGGATGACACTAAGTTTAAAGCCCTGACTCGCAAAAACAAGATTCTTGCGCGTCAACTTCGTTTGGGTAGTTTGTCGCACGATATATTCAAAGCTTTGCAGTTTTATCCAGATGTGTATTTTCATTTGTCATATGGTGAGAATAATTTAATCTGTCCCAAGAAAGACATCATGAAGCTGGTTACTCAAATAGAGCGCAAAAACTTCTCTGGTGATCTGGAACTTTTGGAGATCAAAGACTACGGTCACTATCGAGGCAAATACAATCGTGAGCTGTCGTTTTTGTTTGGCGCCATCATACGTCAGGACTTAATTGAATACATACTACCTGTAGCCAAGCCTCTGCCCATCAGTACAATCTAGTTACAAATGCGAAACCCCTCGGGAGCTTCGCAGATTTGTTGCGAAGCCCTCAAGGGGTGTTTGCTATCGGCCAGAGATCACGCGGCACTTGCCGTCCGAGATCTCCTGCAGACGGTGGGCGACGTCGACCATGCTGGTGCCGAGTTCATCGGCGATGCGTTCTGCCTGCCATTGCATGATGTTGCCTTGCCATTCGCCGGTCTGCTTGTAGACGAGTAGCTTGCGATCGAGCGGCGAGGCTGCGAGCATCTCGCGAACACGAGCAACTGCTGCAGTCATGGACATGTCACCGTCGAAGTCGGGGTCATCGGTGTCCGACGCCCAGCCGGCTTTGACCAGGCAGGCCCAGACACCGAAACCGACGCCTGGGAACAACTCGTCGAGGGCAGCCTCCAGCATCTCGGCCCTCTCTTGCAGGTTCTCCGCTCGATCGGGCAGGTCGTAGGCTTCGACCTTGGTGAAGACACCAACGTTGATGTCATCTTCCTCGGTCTGCTTCTTGATGCGTGCCTCGATGCTGCCGGGTGTCAGCGGCCCTTGGGGGCTGTGGAACGCTGCCGGCACCAGCTCGCGGTAGGCGATCTTCAGGTCTACGACCGAGATCTCGTCGGCTTTGTAATATCCTAGTACGAACGGCATGGCCGCTCCCTTCGGTCAGTCAACTGGCTATTCCAGATGAAGTGGCAGTATTATACAATCTAAACCTATATAAGTCAACGTATTAATAATTGATTTATTCGTATCTTGTTCGTATATACAGATATGGTGTATAATTCATGTATTATGGCCAAGAAATCTACTCAATTTATCTGTAGCGCTTGTGGCGAGAGCTTCGCCAAGTGGAGTGGTAAGTGTCAATCCTGTGGCGCTTGGAGTAGCCTCGAAGAATCAGCACCAGTAGCAAGGCTTCAAAAGTCTGTTAGCGCACCTCTCAAGCCAGAAAAACTTGGTGGTAAGAGTAGTACTAAGCTTGTCCGTATTGGCACCGGTGTGGCCGCGGTTGATGAGGTATTCGGTGGTGGCATAGTACCTGGGAGCTTAGTACTAATGGCCGGCGACCCTGGCATAGGCAAGTCGACGCTTTTACTACAGGTAGCACACGATGTAGCAGCCAAGCGTACAGTACTCTATATGAGCGGGGAGGAGTCGGCCGAGCAGGTGAACTTGCGAGCTGAGCGTCTGCTCAAGGCCTCGGCTGGTTTTGACTTTGTTGGCTCAACCGATGCTGATGCGCTCATAGCTACTATCGCTACCGGCCAATACGAACTGGTGGTAGTTGATAGTATTCAGACGATGAGTAGCGCAAGTCTCGAGAACGCCCCAGGCAGCGTTGCACAACTCACCAGTATTACTCATCAAATCATGGAAGTGGCTAAGCGTAGTAGTACAGCCGTAATTATAGTTGGTCATGTAACCAAAGAAGGTGTGGTGGCTGGACCGCGAGTAATGGAACATTTGGTAGATACTGTAATGTATCTGGAAGGTGAGCGTAGTGGCACATTTAAGATTTTGCGTGCTATCAAAAATCGCTTCGGTTCAATCAATGAAACCGCCATTTTGGAGATGAGTGATGTTGGGTTACGCGCTGTAGCCAATCCCTCACAATCGCTACTCGAAAACTACGAACAAGCACCTGGCAATGTGGTGCTAGCGACGCTTGAGGGTAGTCGTCCGGTGCTGGTAGAAGTACAGGCCCTGGTGAGCCCTACATCGTTTGGGTTCCCTAAGCGATCGGCGGCTGGGATTGACTTAAATCGTCTCAATGTACTGGTTGCAGTAGTCCAAAAACGGACTGGTCTCAACTTGAGTAACAGTGATATATATGTTAATATCGTAGGCGGTTTGCGGGTAACTGAACCCGCCGCCGATCTGGCAATTATTTGCGCTATCGTCTCATCGTTCAAGAATTTATCACTACCTCGCAACACTGCTGTGTTTGGAGAAGTTGGTTTGGCAGGTGAAGTACGACCAGTAGGAGCAAGCGAACGACGATTGGCCGAGGCCACTAAGCTTGGTTTTACTAACACAGTGGTCGCCGGCAAAACCAAAGATAACGCAAAGATTAAGATTGGTAATATTCGAGAAGTCCTCGATCTAATCAAAACTAAATAATCCACTTAGGAGAAATCATGATTGTAACGTTTTTTGTTGTACTAGCGGCTTCTATGCTGTCTTCACTAATTTTGTACTTACTACTAAAACCTCAGCTCACAGGTAGCTCAACCACAGCTACGCCATCACGGCCTGCGGCACAAGCCAAGGCTGTTGGGAGTATATTGGTAGATACTAGTGCTATCATCGATGGGCGTATCGCTGACGTAGCACAAGCAGGTTTTATGCCTGGGCGCTTGCTAGTACCGCGCTTCGTACTGCAAGAGCTACAAAACATTGCGGACAGTGAAGACCCACAGCGACGTATGCGCGGTCGGCGTGGGCTCGAAGTACTCAACCAACTACGCCAAACGGCTGATGTTGAAATAGAAGTGGTAGAGGAGAATCCTGAGGACGTCAAAGAGGTTGACCACAAGCTAGTGTACCTTGCCAAGCAGTATGATACTGACATTCTTACAACCGACTACAATCTAAATCGTGTGGCTAGCGTGGAATCTGTCCGCGTGCTCAACGTAAACGAATTAAGCAACGCTTTACGTGCCGTAGTGTTGCCTGGTGAAATATTAGAGATCAAGGTCGCTCAACAAGGTAAAGAACGTGGTCAGGGTGTCGGCTATCTCGAAGATGGCACTATGATAGTAGTCGAAGATGGCGAAAAACTAATCGGCAAAGATGTAAAAGTCGAAGTCAGTAAGATATTCCAAAGCGTGGCTGGCAAGATGATTTTTGCTACTCAAAAAAATGGCAATGGCAACGGCGCGTCGCGATCTGCACAACCAAAACGGTCATCGCAAAGTAATAATCGTACTCATCATCGACCACATCAACCGAGGCCTCGTTCACAGTCAAAATAGATAGCTCTCAGAGCTATTGTGGGTAGACTGTACTACCATTTACTACGGCGCGAACATTGGATCCAGAGCCCGTAATGGCATTCCAATCACCCCCGGCCCAGCCAGACCAGTTATAAGGTGCTGTGGCATCGACTTGTGACCCACCTGGGTAAAACAAGGTTGCTATACCGCTGCCCCCACTCAAACTACAGTTTTTAGGTGCGCTACAAGTAAGGCTCAGAGCTCCTGAAGCATTAACTGTTACAGTGTTACTAGTACCACTATAGAGAGCACTATCTTCAACCACGGCACTATAGTTGTGTACGCCAGCAGGAGGAATATCAGTAGTAGAAATAGACGTGCCGCCACCTGTGCCCTGGGTAGATATGGCATTGCCGTCGCGGTAGAACGTGATCTTAGTAGTACCATACCGGCCAGCTGTAATGCCAGCAGTCAAGTTGAAGGTACTGCCTGAGTTTGGAGTTACTGTGAGGTTTACGATTGGTTTAGCATCACCACAGTCATGTGTTGTCTCTTTTTCTGTTGGCAGCGATCCACCCACATCATAGCCAATACTTCGTGCCAAGGCTTGTACTGGTGGGTTCCAGCGATTGAACGATGGATCATTGGGCGGCACCTCAGCAGTAATCAGTGCACCTGTGATCTCCTTGCGAGCTGCTGCAGGTGTACAGTCTGTTGCTAGTTTGCCGCTAACTGTATCTATGGTGGCTTTTTGGCTTCCATCAGCTTTCACTGGATTGTACCAAGTAGGAAATATATCAGTTCTTGTACGTTTAGTACCATCGGCAGGAAGCTTGCCGGTGTTGGCATCGAGGGTTATTTCTTTGATGCCACTTGGGCGGTCAAATTGATCGTTGGGATCGTTCTTGGTTACTTCGCGCATGTATTGGTTCCAGATAGGAGCCGACACAATTGAAGCAGCCTGGGTCATAGGCTTGTTGTCGTTGTTACCAGCCCAAACACCTGTTACAACACGTTTGGTATAGCCCATTGTCCAGGCGTCTTTGTAGTCTTCGGTAGTACCAGTTTTGGCAGCAACAGTCTTACCTGGAAGTGTTAGAGGGTTGTTGCAAGTAAATACACCAAGGCTACAACGAGCATTGTTGTCAGTAAGAATGCTGTTTATCTCGTATGCAATTTGTGGGTCGAGTACTTGCTTGGGTTTGTTGGCATCTTGCTTGGTGGTATCATCTAGTACCTTACCATTGGGCTCAGTAATCTTTGTCCAATAAACTTGTTTGCGATGATCGCCACCACTAGGGAAGGTTTCAAAAGCATTGACCATATCAATCAAGCGCACTTCACCTGAGCCAAGCGCCAAACTCAAGCCATAGTCGTCTGTCGAACGATTAAATGTGGTAATACCCATATCCTTGGCAGTCCCAAGCATCTCATCGATGCCACCAAGGTAGAGGGCCTTAACAGCAGGGATGTTTAGTGAGCTAGATAAGGCTTGTCGAATAGATACCACGCCATAAGTGCGTTTGGTATAGTTTTGAGGTTTGTAACCACCACCAAAATCAGTCGTAACGTCGTATAGTGTGGTGCCAGCACCATAGTTTTTCTTGAACAAACTGGAGTATACGATTGGTTTAATACTCGACCCCGGTTGTCGCAAGGCCGTGGCTACATTGTAACTACCAAAGTCTTGATCATTGTAATCATAGCTACCTACCAGACTAAGTACCTCGCCGTTGGTTGGATCGGCTGATACCAAGGCGGCGTTACTACCACCAAAACTGCGAACTGATGCCATATTGTCATTGATAGATTTGACAGCCAGATTGTACTTATCGACATCGAGAGTAGTGATTACTTTGAGCCCACCTTCGTTGACCCGTTTCACCCCATATTTTTCTTCTAGCAGTTCTCGCACGTATTGTACGAAGTGAGGGGCTGTGACGTTGGCATAGGGGTTGTAACGCTGCACCTGTGCCATGACGGGATCTTTTTTGGCGGATTCGGCTTCTTCATGGCTGATATATCCTTGGTCCGCCATGAGGTCTAAGACACGATCTTTCTTAGCCACAAGAGCTTCTTTGTGTGTACCATATGGTGAGTAGTAGGTAGGTGCTTGTGGCAAGCTAGCCAGCAAGGCACACTGGCTAAGCGTTAGGTCTTTGGCATCTTTGCCAAAAAACTGTTTAGACCCGGCTTGTATGCCATAGGCAGTAGAGCCATAAGGAATTTCGTTGAGGTACAGTTTGAGTATGTCATCTTTCTTGTAGAGTTGTTCAATCTGGATCGATAAAATAAGTTCTTTGATCTTGCGTTCGTAGCTACGCTCATTGGTAAGCAAGGCATTCTTAACATACTGCTGTGTAATTGTGCTACCGCCACCGCGGCTTGGATCGCGGAAAAGTACACCAGAGAAAGCACGAGCAATACCGGCAGGGCTAAACGCACCTTGTTTGTAAAAGTCTTTATCTTCAAGTGCTATAGTAGCATCCTTGATACACTTTGGCATCTGATTGAATTCCACCACACTACGGTTCTTGTCGCCGTATATCTCCACCAACAAATGCTCACCAGTCCGATCGTAAAGCTTGGTTGTTTGGGCACTTACGCGCGCATTTATCTTATTTGGACTAGGTAAATCCTTGGCAAACCATGCAAATACCCCGGCAATAAGTAGTAATCCAGTAAGTGCAGCAATACCGTATATTTTAAGTGCTTTACGGCTGGTAGCTACCGCCCAAACATGTTTTGGGCTTAGTTTGGCCCAACCCTTTGCTTTAGGCACTGTGCCTTTTAGTTTTCTACCTGGAATACGAACATTGCGTTTTGGCATATTTGATGATGATTGATTAGTTAAATTAGAGCTACTACTGCTATCTGATGAAGCGGTTGTATCTCGAGTAATTGTAGTACTGGTACCACTACTTGCTGCCGCTTTGTTTACTTTGCGGATTAACTTCTTGGCTTTTTTCTTGGGGGATTTGGCCATTTCTTGGGTAATCTCTTTGGTTAAATTATACCACGATAAGACGTGTCGTAATATCTAGCTTCATGTGGTTATAATACGATGAATTTGCTACAATGTGACTATCTGATCCCAATCTGATGAATCAACTATTTTACCAAAGGTATCTCTAGCTGCCACCTGATATTGTTTCAGGGATGCAGCCGTACCCAATACTTCATTAAAACCAACCAAGGAGATACCATTATATGAAAACTACCAATAACCAGATCGAAGAGCTACTAACCCGCAATGTCGAAGATGTGATAGTACGGGCTGATCTGGAGAAAAAGCTAAAGAATGGTAAAAAACTACGCATTAAGCTGGGTTTTGACCCAACTGGCAGTAGGTTGCACATAGGTCGTGCTGTGACGCTATGGAAACTAAGACAATTCCAAGACCTAGGGCACCATATCACGTTTGTGATCGGAGACTTCACTGCCCAAATCGGGGACAGTAGCGACAAGGATAGTGAGCGCAAGATGCTTACTCTTGATGAGGTGAAAGAGAACTTCCGCGATTATCACGCTCAGCTTAGCCTAATTCTCGATATGGGTAAGGTAGAACTATTCCACAATGGCAGTTGGTTTAACAAGATGCGGCTTGATAAGTTCTTCCAGCTAGCCAGCTTGTTTACTATCCAACAGATGACGGAGCGTGACAACTTTGCAAAAAGAATAAAGGTTGGTAAGCCTGTCGGGATGCACGAGACTCTGTACCCACTATTCCAAGGCTATGATTCGGTAGAGATGAAGACCGATCTAGAAGTTGGTGGCACTGACCAATTATTTAATATGCTGGCCGGTCGCAGTATTCAAAAGCACTTTGGGATGGAGCCACAGAGTGTTATGACCTTCCCATTGCTAGAGGGCACCGATGGGCGCAAGATGAGCACTAGCTGGGGTAATTGCATCTACATCAATGACGAGCCTGCTGATATGTACGGCAAGGTCATGACAATTCGCGATGAACTGATCCCGGTTTACTTCAAACTAGCTACAGATATGCCGATGGAACAGATAAAACAGATCGAGAAAGACATGGCCATGGGTGACAATCCGCGCGATACCAAGGCCAGTTTGGCACGTCACATCGTGGCTCGTTACCATGGCGATAAGGCAGCCGCAGGCGCCGAAGCTGCTTGGGAAAAGCAGTTTCGAGAAGGTAATCAGCCTGATGAGATAAAACAGTACAAGATTAAGTTACCCGTAAATGTTTTGGATTTGATTGCCGAAGTGTTTGGTATTAGCAAATCTGAGGCGCGCCGTTTGGTGGCTCAAAAGGGTGTGAAATATGCCGGTAAGCTGGTGGACAAACCAGAAACCGAGCTCAAGAAAGCCGGCATCTTGCAAGTAGGTAAGCGCCGCTACGCCGAAATCCTCAAAAAATAGCCATGCCTGATCCAATCCCAGGTCAATACAGAGATGATGAAGAACCAAAGAAAAAAGGTTTTGATCCAAAGGCGTATTTTGAAGGGCAGGGAGAGCAGTTTTTAACTCCCAAAAAAATGCTTTATAAGCATGTTCATGAATTATTCTCGCGCTTAATCTCCGATGACAAACAGCCCGTGAAAAATCGTGATATTTTATCTGATGCTTACACGGTGCCATACTATGAAGAACAGAAGTTCCCAGTTGAATTACCTTCTATTGGCTGTGACGAAGTAGAATTGATACACTGCGAATTAGATCAATTTGACCCAGATTATAATACTCTTAGAGGAATGATTCGTCACATACCTGAAGATGCAAGATATATCAGAATGGGAGTTAAATTTTTCAAAGCCGGCAAGCCGCATATATGTATTGGTGATGAAGATGTCAATCCAGATCAAGAAGATGATTACAATGAGAGATATATTTATCAAATATTGCTGGCTCCAGAAATGGACCCTGTTGTTATCCAAGAACGCGGCTGGGATAGACAAAACTTATCGCTTGATGACAAACTAAAAAGCTATCCCAGACATATGCTAGAGGATGATGAGTGTCTCAGAGTCTTGTCAATTCTTGAACAAGCCTCTGTTTTGGATGAGAAATCTTAACTTCGGGTTTTGATCGGCAACTAGTACAATAGCAATATGAAACTGACCGATTCAGTTACGGTGCTTAGTGGCATTGGTGATGTAGTGGCCAAACGTATGGCCAAACTTGGAGTTGAGAACATCCAAGATTTGTTGCTGCATTATCCACGACGCTGGGAAGACTACAGCCAAGTCACTACCATCAACCATACCAAACCAGGTGAAATTGCCGTGGTGGCTGAGCTCAATGCTATTGCTAGCCGACGGTCATTTAAAACTAGACTTACTATTACTGAAGCAGTAATTACAGACAAAACAGGCAGTCTCAAGGTGGTGTGGTTTAACCAGCCATTTGTGGCCAACCAGCTCAAGCAAGGTGAAACCTACTTCTGGGCTGGCAAACTAGAGTTCAAGGGCGGTTACTTGAGTCTCAATAACCCAATGTTTGAGCTGGCAGGGAAATCACAAGGTGGCAAGATCTTTCCGGTCTATCCAGAAACAGCCCAGCTTACTAGTAAACAGTTACGGCGCTTGGTTGGGTTAGCTTTGCCGCTTTGTGATCGGCTGCATGATACATTACCGACTGAGATTGTCGAGTCAAACAAACTTATGTCATACGGACAAGCCGTAGCTCAACTCCACCAGCCGAAAACTATTGAAGAAGTGGAGCAGGCTAAGTTTCGGATTGGTTTTGGTGAACTATTTGGCTATATGTTGACAGGTCTATATTTGCGCCAAGCGCGCCATGATGAGACTGCAGCGGCGATGCCATTTGATCTGGGAACGATTAAGGCCGTTGTAGAATCATTGCCGTTTGAGCTGACTGACGCACAACGCAAGGTAACCTGGCAAATCCTCAAAGATATAGAGCATAAGCAACCTATGAATAGGCTACTGCAGGGCGATGTGGGTAGCGGCAAGACAGTCGTGGCCTTGCTAGCTGCGGCTGTGGCAGCAAAACATGGGTACCAAACAGCCTATATGGCGCCTACCGAGATCCTTGCGACCCAGCACGTCGCGACAGCCGACAAACTGCTGAGCCCACTTGGTATCAGCACAGCCCTACTTGTGGCTGGGCTCAAAGCCGAGCAAAAGAAAAAAGTGCACGAGGAGCTAGCCGATGGCAATATCGATCTAGTTGTAGGAACGCAAGCTCTATTGTCAGAAAAGGTTAGTTTTAAAAACTTAGGCTTGGTAATAGTTGATGAACAGCATCGTTTCGGGGTGGAACAGCGAAGCCATCTCAAGACCAAATCCCACCTAAGCCCCCATATACTCACTATGACTGCTACACCTATTCCGCGCAGTCTGGCTCTTGTGGTCTATGGCGACTTGGATGTCAGTGCAATCAACGAGCTACCAGCTGAGCGCAAGCCAGTTACTACCAAGGTATATACCGATCGTCAACGTTTGAGTGCCTACCAGCATATTGAAGAGCGCATAGGAGCTGGCGAACAAGCATTTGTGGTATGCCCTCGAATAACCCAAGATGACGTGAGCGGTAAACGCAGTGTCGAGCAAGAGTATGACAGATTGCGTAAGAGTATATTTGCACATCGCCGAATTGGTTTGTTGCATGGTCGTATGAGAGCCGATGAAAAAGCCGATGTTATGACCAAGTTTGCATCTGGCAAACTGGATATCTTGGTGTCTACAACAGTCGTAGAAGTAGGTGTCAATGTGCCAAATGCCACAGTTATGTTGATTGAGGGTGCCGACGGTTTTGGTTTGGCAAGTTTGCACCAGTTACGTGGTAGGGTAGGTCGGTCTGATAAGCAATCATATTGTTATTTAATTGGCCAAGCTGACAACCTCGAGAGCATGACTCGCTTGCGTAGCCTTGAAAAAACTCACGACGGTCTGCGTTTGGCGCAAATTGACCTGATTACACGTGGTCCTGGGCAGGTTTACGGCAAGCTGCAGCATGGTTATTTTGATTTGCGGATGGCAAGCCTTACCGATACCAAATTAGTAGAGCAGGTTCGTGAAGCTGCTCAGGCTTTCCTAGATAGCGGAAATATGGTAAAATATCCGCAAATTGAGCAGCAATTAACAGCTTTGGCTGCTCAAACAAGTCTAGAATGAATTCAGGAATACTTACATTTGCCACTCGTGGCAAAGCTTTCAAGACCATCGGCACACATCAGAAGTTTGATCGTGAGGCCTACCGACTTATGCGTCCAGCACTTAAGCCCGGTGTGTTTCCTATACGCAAGGAAATCCTACAGTTTGAAGGCATGGGTGGGCCAGATGGGCTTAAATTCAAGGGTAAGTATAAGGGTGACCACTTGTGGGATCCTATCAATGAGATAGGCCAGTTGCCGACATGGATAGAAATTCATTACAAGAACCTGGTGGAAGCACTTGCAAAAGGCGATCGTATAAAGGCTGCTTTTGAGGCAGGCTTCATGGCTCACTATCTCACAGACAGTCTAACTCCAGCCCACCACCTTAGTTGGAAGCTGATCGAAGCTGAATACGAGGACGCCAGCAAGTTGCGCAAGAAGTGGCTTTACTATGGCCGCAAAGGGCTTATGAGCTCACACGTGGCTTTTGAGGCAGGGGTAAGCTCGTCCGTGAGTTTTGGTCGTATCAAGACCACGTTTGACAAAGAATTATTTGAGAGAGTGCAACAGAAGGGTATAGCTGCGGCCGTCAAGGAAGAGTCTCGAACTATTGCAGAGCTACATCTCTATCGCAAGTTTATCGAGAAGGGTTGGAATGTGGCTTTGGCTCGCGCTGTCAAAAAGGTGATTGTACCGCGTATCCCACAGCTGATTGCTGCAGCATGGCTAAGTGCCTATGTCGAAGCTGGCAATAAGGTAGACTTATCCAAGACCTACCAAGGCAAAGTAAAAGCTTAGACTATCCATGATTACCATAGTTGCGGGTATATGGAAGGGTAAACAGCTACCAGCTTTGCCACGTGGTGCACGCCCAGTTAGCCAAAAGACTCGAGCGGCGATATTCTCTACTCTCGGAGAACGCGTAGTCGGCTCAAGCATACTGGATTTGTACGCTGGAAGTGGTGCTCTGGGGCTAGAAGCTCTCAGTAGAGGAGCAGATATGGTAGTATTCGTGGACAAGTCAGTTACTTCTCTCAAACAAAATTGTCGGGCTATTTCGTCGCCGAATGTGAGTGTGATACAATCCGACACTGCTAAGTTTGTCGGCAAGGACAAAGGGCTCTATGGCATAATATTCATTGACCCCCCATACGCCGAGCTGAAGCTAGATCTAGTCGAAAAGGCTATTGATCTGCTAAAATCAGATGGAGTAATCGTGCTGAGTTGTTCAAGTAAAACTCAGATAGATTCCGAGCGGTTCAACATAGTACAGCAGAAAAATTACGGTGACGCACAGATATTGTACATTCAAAAAAGTATAGTTAGTATTTAGTTCTTTGTGCCGGAGTGGTGGAATTGGTAGACACGCCAGCCTTAGGAGCTGGTGGGGTAACACCCGTGGAGGTTCGAGTCCTCTCTCCGGTACCAAGGAACTTGATATTATTTTGATTTTTGTATATCAGTTTGGTAATCTCGGCTTTAGACCGATGTATCTGAACAACCGAAAGAAAGTGAGGTGGACCAAATGTCTGCCACTTCAGTTCCGCCTATGCCTGAGTGGGCACCACCTGCTGGCCCATGGTGTCTATTGCAATGGATACCGGTTGGGGTGCCAGACCCCAAAGTAGATGTGTGCTTGCTTTCGCCCGAGCACAGTGACGACTGTCGGGGCATTCATGGCAACTACTACAGCGACAAGAACGCCATGTTCGTAGGTATGCTACAGCCCAGAAGGATCGTGCCACCCGAGGTGGGCACCATCTGGTTGTATCCAGGTGAAGTTGGTGATCCCTACAGCCGAGTCTTCGTCGAGATCAAACCGGCCTTGGAGAGTGGCGATCTCAATCCTTGCTTCTACACGTATGGGTTTGGAGCGATTCAGTGTGATTTGCCGGCCGAGCTGACTGATCTCACATTGGAACACTGGGACGGGCTGGTACGTAACAAGAAGTTGATACCACTTGGAGACTTGACCAAGTTGATACCGAAGGAGTCATGATGCCGCCTAAGCAAACTGCTGGACACGGTAGTGCTCAGTCCGAACTGCGTGAGTTGAAAGCGTTGGAGCTATCGGAGGAACAGATCAACATATTGCTTTCGCTGGCTGCGGGCAGAGCGGTACAATCCGACAGTCCAGTGAGCCGCGAGCTGATCGTCCAAGAGTTGGTGGTGGTGCAGCGAGCGACACTGCGGTTGACTGGCCGAGGTCTCCAATGGCTGGAGCTACGTAGTCCACCCAGGGATCTTACGAAGTACACATGATGAGTATTGCAATCGTACTCAAGTGCGAGTACAATTGCTCTTCGACGCAATCCAATGCCTCGTGGCTGCCGCCACTTGGAGGGCCATCATTGGTGAGCGGCGCCTGTAGCTCAATCGGACAGAGCACTCCGAAATCGAAGGAGAGGCTGTGGGTTCGAGTCCCACCAGGCGTGCTAGGGCTGTAGCATTGTCGGTAATGCGTCCGCTACGGCGGAAGATAGGGGATCGACTCCCCTCAGCTCTTCTGAGATCACTGGGCCAGTGTTCGGTACCATGTTGGGACTCACTACCCAGCTAGTCGGTGTTCGAGAGGCTTTTGTCTTCTTCACTGCTCGAGCAGCGTGGCGGTTCGATTCCGCCCTGGTCCACAAAGGCTTAGAATTGTGCCTCAAACAATCAAGGGCAGGAAGCGACAATTGGACGAGCGTCGGACTCTTAATCCGGAGGTTGCGGGTTCGAACCCCGCGCTGCCCACAATAGGACTTCTTGGCTTACCGGTCGAGGAGTCCTGCTTCATTCTAGGACTAGAAATTTATTGTACTATCTGGTATTATTACGTGATCATGAAACACGAAATCACCAAGCAAACCAAGACCAACGCAACTCTTACTATCACAGCCGATGAGAAATTTATGGCTGTTTACCATCAGGCAGTGCTCAAACGGCTCAAGAAGGATCTCAAGGTTGATGGTTTTCGCCCCGGCCACGCGCCCGATAAGATCGCTGAGCGCCAACTCGGTGAGCAACGTGTGCAGTCCGAAGTGCTCGAAGAAATAGTAATGCATGCCTATGCTGCTGCTATTCGCGATTCCAAGCTCACCACAGTGTCAGCACCACGTATTGAGGTGAAGAAGTTTGTACCATATACCGAGCTTGAATTTACTGCTGAGGTAGCAATTATGCCTGATATTAAATTTGATCTTACTAAGCTGTCGGTCAAATACGATGCCCCCAAGGTTGAAGACAAAGATGTAGCTGCAGCAATAGAAGAATTGCGCAAGCAGCTGGCAGAACGTACCGAAGTACCTCGCGCCGTTAAGGATGGTGACGAGGTAGTGCTTGATTATGAGGGTGTGCGTGAAGGTAAACCAGTCGAAGGCGCCGGTGCTCAAAACCAGACTCTGGTAATCGGCAGCAAGCAGTTTATCCCAGGCTTTGAAGAAGAAGTGATTGGACTAAAGAAAGATGAAACCAAGAAATTTACCATTACATTTCCTAAGGATTATCATGCCAAGGATCTAGCTGGCAAAGATGTCGAGTTTACTATTACCATCAAGAAGATCAGCGAAGTAGTATTGCCAAAGCTCGATGATGGTTTTGCCACTCACATCGGACCATTCAAGACCTTCAAAGAACTCGAGAAGAATGTACGCGAAAGCCTTGAAGCCCGTGCAGTTCAAGATTATCAAAAAGAATATGAAGACAAGGTAGTAGCTGAGCTGATGGATAAGGCAAAGTTTGATGTATCAGATGAGTTGGTACACGATGTGGCCCACAATCTCGAGCACGAGACTGCTGATCAGCTTAAGAACTCAGGGCTTACAATAGAGAAGTACATGCAGATGCAGAAGAAGAGCAAAGAAGACTTCGAAAAAGAATTGCATGTCGAAGCCGAGCGCCGAGTGAAACTAGGCATACTGATGCGCTGGTTGATCGAAAAAGAAGGCATCAATACCAACGAGCAAGAGATTGATACAGAGCTTGAGCATATGCGCGAGCACTACAAAGATCCGAAGATGCAATCAGAACTCAATGATCCTAAATTCCGTGATGATCTCCGTACACACATACTGACCACCAAGGCTATCAAAAAACTCGTCGACTACGCTAAGTAGCCAGCATCTGATCAATAATAACGTTTGTGCTATAATTTGACCTAAGGAAGCTTGGGAAACAGGAGATTTATATTTATGAACGACTCAACCATACGCAACAGCATTTTGGTACCAACAGTAATCGAGAAAACTAGCCAAGGTGAGCGAGCCTATGATATTTATTCACGCTTGCTCAAGGAGCGAATTATTTTCTTGGGCTCCGAAGTCGATGATACCGTAGCTAACCTCATAATTGCTCAGTTGTTGTTTTTGGAAAGCGAAAGTCGTGACGACGACATCAAGCTCTATATCAACAGTCCAGGTGGGAGTGTTACAGCCGGACTTGCTATATTTGATACTATGGAGCACATTGCGCCATCTGTCAGTACTATCTGTGTTGGTATGGCTGCCAGCATGGGAGCATTTTTACTAGCATGCGGTGCCAAAGGTAAACGATTTGCTCTACCAAATTCGCGAGTTATGATCCATCAACCATCTGGTGGTTTCCAGGGCACTGCGGCGGACATTGAGATTACGGCCAAGGAAATTATCAAGATTCGTGAACGGCTCAATCAAATATTGTCGGAGAAAACCGGTCAGTCCGTGGATAAGATTACTTCTGACAGCGACCGAGATTATTGGATGGGTGCCGATGAGGCCAAGACCTACGGAGTAGTAGACTCGGTAGTAACCAAACTAGCCAGTAAATAAACCAAAATGTATCTACAGCTATTTCGAAACACGCGTTTCTTGCGCATCTGGGCGGCACAGCTCAGCTCCGGATTAGCTGCCAATTTACTCAACTTTGCCCTCGTAATCCGGGTTTACGATCTAGCTCAAGGCAGCCGATATGCCAATGTAGCGGTAAGCTTGCTGATTGTAAGTTTTGCTCTACCATCAGTTGTGTTTGCAGTATTTGCCGGTGCATATGTCGATCGCTGGGATCGTAAGAAGGTTTTGTTGTGGAGTAATCTAATTCGTGCTGTGTTGGTATTGTTATTCTTGTTATTCGAGAGTAACTTATTTGCCGTCTACGGCTTAGTATTTCTCATATCCATTTGTACACAGTTCTTTATACCTGCCGAAGCGGCTGCACTGCCTCGTTTGGTTAAGAAAAGCCAGCTGTTAAGTACTAACTCACTCTTCCTATTTAGCTTTTATGCTAGCTTTGTAGTGGGTTACAGTTTGGCTGGTCCGGCAGTTGGGATATTCGGTCCTCGCAGTACATATATCATCATGAGTGTAGCGTTTGGTTTGGCAGCGGTGTTGGTACTTGGGCTCCCCCAACTTAAACCAGAGAAACCACCTCGAACCACACACATATTTGCTAGTGTTTTGAAGCAAGTAAGGGAGAGTATGGGTGAGATACTGCATACCAAAACACTGCTTTTCCCACTGCTCAACCTAGCCATAGCCCAAGCGGTAATAGGGGTGATTGCGGTCTTGGCTCCGGCACTAGCCAGCATACTCTTCCATCAGAGTCTGACTGCAGCCAGTGTTAAGCTGATTGTACCTGCAGCATTAGCTATGGTGTTGGGGGCGATTTTGGTCGGTCAGCTTGGCAAAAAGGTCAATAAAGTACGTATGATCAATTATGGCATTGTGTTGGCGGTATTTTCACTACTCGGTTTAGGGCTCGTTCATCGTGTTCAAGATTGGCCAGTATTTATTGTGATTGTGATATCAGTTTCCGCGCTGATGGGACTTGCCAACGCTTTTGTGACTGTCTCGGCACAAACCTTGCTCCAGATCAATACTTCAGATGAGCAGAGAGGCAAAGTATTTGGGGCGCTAAACATGCTTGTAAATGTAGCCGCACTAATACCAGTGATTTTGGCGGGTATTAGTGCTGATATACTGTCGCCAACTACTGTACTAATAGGTGCTGCATTGCTACTAGCTGTGTTTGGAATTTTCCAACGATTTGCGTTTAGGGGAGTCACTCTCAAAAATATCTGACAATAATGCTTGACAGTTGTCAAAAAACCAGATAATATTTATAGTCAAGAGGAAGCTTAAACAACTACCAGGAAATTCACCCGGGATGGGTGTTCTGGTATTTTGTCGGTTTAGATACGCCTCGGCATGCCAAACCATAAAACTTAATAGAGTATCATAAGGAGATAAGCGAACATGGCCAAAGCCCCCGCGCGCGCTAGGGTGTATCTTAACGCCCAAAAAGACACGCTCGCTATGCCTAACTTGATTAAGATTCAAGCCGAATCATATCAATGGTATATCGAACACGGTCTCAAAGAACTATTTGAAGAAATCTCTCCAATCGAAGATTTCACCGGCAAAAAATACGAACTAAGTTTCAAAGACTATCATTTCGAAGCTCCAAAACTAACTGAAAAAGAATCAAAAGATAAGAATCTCAGCTATGAAGCATCCCTCAAAGTTGTAGTTGAGCTGCTTATCAAAGAGACAGGCGAAGTCAAGACCCAAGAAATCTTCTTGGGAGATTATCCTATCATGACCGAGCGCGGCACCTTTGTTATCAACGGTGTAGAGCGCGTGGTTGTGAGCCAGCTAGTACGTAGCCCAGGTGTGTTCTTCACAACCAGTGAAAGTGGATATTTCAACGCCAAAATTATTCCAAACCGTGGTGCTTGGTTGGAGATTGAGACCGGTGTCAATGGCGTTATGACTGTTAAGATTGATCGCAAGCGCAAGATTACAATCACCACACTTTTGCGTGCTTTTGGTTATGGTAGTGACGAAGAAATCAAGAAACTGTTTGCAGAAGTTGACACTGGAGAGGTGAAGTTTATTGAGGAAACTTTGGCTAAAGATCCGGCGAAGACACAGGCCGAAGCACTGATGGAAGTCTATCGACGTATCCGACCGGGTGATCTTGCAACTGTAGAGAACTCTAAGAGCCTTATAGATAGCATGTTTTTTGACTTCAAGCGCTATGACTTCAGTAAAGTAGGTCGTTATAAGATCAATAAACGACTTGGCTTAAATGCTAAGAATACTCGTGATAATCGTACACTGCTCAAAGAAGACTTTGTAGCAATCGTAGCCGAAGCCATCCGACTCAGTAATAGTAATGCCCAGAGCGAAGATGTCGATCATCTAGGTAATCGTCGTCTTAAGATGGTAGGTGAGCACATTCAGAATAAGTTTCGTGTTGGACTGCTTCGCATGGAGCGTATTGTCAAGGACCGTATGAGTGTTGCTGACATTGAAACAGTGATACCTGGTCAGCTTGTTAATGTTCGACCGATTGTAGCTAGTGTAAAAGAGTTTTTTGCCAGCCATCAACACAGTCAGTTTATGGATCAAGTCAACCCGCTCGCTGAAGTTGTACATAAGCGTAAGCTTAATGCAATGGGCCCTGGTGGGCTTAACCGTGAACGTGCAGGGTTTGAAGTACGTGATGTACATCGTACTCACTATGGCCGTATCTGTCCGATTGAGACACCCGAGGGTCCAAATATTGGTTTAGTATCAGTGCTCTCTACCTTTGCAAGAGTCAATGAATATGGTTTCATCGAAAGCCCATACTATCGTGTGATCAACAAGGCTACACCAGAAAAGGCAGTTGGCGAAGTTTCAGCTCGGCAATATAAAGATTCCCAAGGCAATGTAATCGTAAAACTCGGTGACAGTATCAACAAGTCTGTTGCCGCCAAACTTACAAAAGCCGGAATTGAAGAAGTTGCACTTAAGGCTCGTGTGACAGGTGAAATAGTATATCTTGATGCTCATGATGAAGAGAAAACTGTAATAGCTCAGGCCGGTAGTGCGACTGATAAAAATGGCTATTTTATCGACAACCGTGTACCAGTGCGAGGCGTTGGTGGTGAAGCTGACGAAGAGGATGTTAACAGTGTGGAATATATGGATGTCAGCCCACGCCAAGTAGTTGGTATCTCGGCTGCTTTGATTCCATTTTTGGAACATGATGACGCCAAACGTGCATTGATGGGTGCCAACATGCAACGCCAAGCAGTTGCATTAGTTCGACCTCAAGCTCCTATTGTAGGTACTGGTGTAGAACATACTGTAGCTGCAGACTCGGCTCAAACTATCCTGGCTGAAGGTGACGGAGTAGTTCAGTCGGCAACTGCTGATGAGATAGTAGTCAAATATGCTAAGAATACCAAAACCTACTCTTTGATTCGCTTCGTACGTTCCAACCAGGGCAATGCAATACATCAGCGAACCTTGGCATATAGCGGACAAAAGGTCAAAAAAGGTGATGTGCTTGCTGATGGTATGAGCACTCAGGGTGGTGAGCTAGCACTTGGTCAAAACGTGTTGGTAGCATTTATGCCATTTGAAGGCCTCAACTACGAAGATGCGATTATCCTATCGCAGCGACTTGTTCAAGATGATCGCTATACCTCAGTTCATATTGACATGCATCAAATCGATGTACGTGATACCAAGCTCGGCCCAGAGGTAATGACTCGCGATATACCAAACGTTTCCGAGGAATCACTCAAGGATCTCGATGACCAAGGTATTGTACGAATTGGTGCTGAAGTAAGCGCCGGCGATATCTTAGTAGGTAAAATTACACCAAAGGGTGAAACTGACCTCAGCTCTGAAGAGCGTCTTTTGCGAGCCATATTTGGTGAAAAAGCTCGCGATGTCAAAGACACTAGCTTGCGTATGCCCAATGGTGCCAATGGTAAGGTTGTAGATGTTAAGATCTTGTCGCGTGAAAACGACGACGAACTTGCTAGTGGTGTGATCTCGCAAATATATGTGGCTGTTGCTCAACTACGCAAAGTTTCGGTAGGCGATAAGATGGCAGGTCGCCACGGCAACAAAGGTGTAATTAGTAAGATTATGCCAATTGAGGAAATGCCATTTACTGAAGATGGCACGCCTGTCGACATCATCCTCAACCCACTAGGTGTAGGAGCTCGTATGAATATTGGTCAGATACTCGAAACTCACCTTGGTTGGGCCGCTCAGGCACTTGGCTACACAGTAGCGTCGCCGGTATTCAATGGTGTTAAGATTGATCAAATCAAGGAAGAGCTGAAGAAAGCTGGGTTGCCAGAAGATGGTAAAACTCAGCTCTACTCTGGCTCCACTGGCGAACCGTACTCAGAGCGCACTACTATCGGCTATAAGTACATGCTTAAGCTACATCACATGGTAGATGACAAGATCCATGCTCGTTCGACTGGTCCATATGCAATGGTTACCCAGCAGCCACTTGGCGGTAAGGCTCAAATGGGCGGTCAGCGCTTTGGTGAGATGGAAGTGTGGGCTCTCGAAGCTTATGGTGCCAGCCATACACTACAAGAAATCTTGACCATTAAGTCCGATGATGTTGTTGGCCGATCCAAGGCTTATGAAGCGATCATCAAGAATGAAGAGATTAAGGGGCCACGTATTCCAGAATCGTTTAACGTGTTGGTCAAGGAGCTGCAAAGTCTTGGCCTATCAGTTGATCTGGAACGAACCAAGGCACACATTACGGTAGATGCTGAGGATGTGCTTGAAGACGAAACCTTGCTAGAGGCCAACGAGCTGGCTGACGAACAGCTGCTCAAGGGCGACACAGTCGAGGGTGAAGCGGTTGTAGATCTCAATGCCAACACTGTGGACGACTTCGAGGCACTAGCCGAAACAATTGAAGATACTGATAAGGAGGCAAAATAATGAATTCTTCTCCAACTGAATCGATGGGTAAGAACAGTTACCACGACACCGTCGATCATACTCAAACCATTGCTGACTTTGATGCTGTACGAGCATCTATAGCATCTCCTGAACAGATCTTGGATTGGAGCCATGGTGAGATTACCAAGCCAGAGACCATTAACTACCGTACACAAAAACCAGAAAAAGATGGCTTGTTCTGTGAAAAAATCTTTGGGCCTACCAAAGATTGGCAGTGTTACTGTGGCAAATACAAAGGTATTCGTTACAAGGGCATTGTCTGCGATAAATGTGGTGTGTTAGTGACACGCAGTATCGTGCGCCGCGAGCGTATGGGTCACATTCAGCTCGCTGTTCCAGTGGCTCACTTGTGGTTCTTGCGTGGTACTCCATCGGCAATTAGTCTACTTCTAAATATTGGTGTTCGTGATCTTGAACGAATCGTTTACTTTGCGAACTTTGTAGTAACTTCGGTTGACGAAAAAGCCAAAGCTGCTGCTCAAAAAGAACTTAGTGAAGACTACAAAACTCGTCAGAAAGAATTACTGGCTAAGTACAACGTCAAAAAGATTGATGATCCTAGCCTAGATGAAGCCGCTCTCAAGGAGTTTGCTGAGCTAGAAACTAGTTTCCAAACTGCTCGTACGGACATAACCAATCTTGCCAAGCTACAACTTTTGCCAGAAGGTCGCTACCGCGAACTTAACATCAAGTTTGGTACTGTGTTTACTGCTGGTATTGGTGCCGAAGCTTTGCGGAATCTTTTGAGTGAAATAGATCTCAACAAGCTTGCCAAACAACTTCGTGAAGAAGCCGATAGTAACATTGGTCAGAAGAAGAAAAAAGCTTTGAAACGACTTAAGGTAGTAGAAGGCATGGTAATTGCCAATATTCGTCCAGAATGGATGGTAGTGACTGAGTTGCCGGTGATTCCACCAGATCTACGACCAATGGTACAACTCGACGGTGGCCGCTTTGCAGCCTCAGATCTCAACGATCTTTATCGCCGAGTTATCAACCGAAACAATCGTCTTAAGAAACTTTTCAACCTAGATGCGCCAGAAATCATATGTCGCAACGAAAAGCGCATGCTTCAAGAAGCTGTTGATGCACTGATCGACAACAATGCTCGACGTGAGCGAACTGCCACAGCAGCTGGTCGCAAGAAACCAAAGAGTCTCACCGACTTGCTCAAGGGTAAGCAGGGTCGCTTCCGCCAAAACCTACTTGGTAAGCGCGTAGACTACTCGGGTCGTTCGGTAATTGTGATTGGACCACATCTTAAGATTGACCAATGTGGTATACCTAAGATGATGGCCTTGGAGCTATTTAAGCCATTTGTAATAGGGAAGTTGATTTCCAAGGGTTTTGCCCACAACGTGAAGTCTGCTAGTCGTATGGTGGAGCGTGCTCGAGCCGAAGTTTGGGATACACTCGATGAAGTGATCGCTAACAAACACGTGTTGCTAAATCGCGCACCGACCTTGCATCGACTAGGTATTCAAGCCTTTAAGCCAATCTTGATTGAAGGTAAGGCTATCCAGCTGCACCCACTTGTCTGTGAGGCTTTCAACGCTGACTTTGACGGTGATCAGATGGCCGTACATGTACCTCTAAGTGATGCTGCTCAGGCCGAAGCTCGTGAGATTATGCTTAGTAAGCTCAACTTGCTCAAACCAGCCGACGGTTCACCTTTGGTTAAGCCAAACAAAGACATCGTGCTAGGTTGTTACTACCTAACAACTATCAAGCCAGGTGCTTTGGGAGAGGGTAAGACGTTTGCACATCCCGAAGAAGCAATCAACGCTTATCAGGAGCGCTGGATCGACTTGCGTGCAACTATTAAGGTGCGTGTTGATGGCACAATTATCGAGACAACTGCCGGCCGGCTGCTTTTCAACGAGAAGATGCCAGAAGGTATTGATTTTGTCAATGAACCACTCACCAAGGCTAAGCTTAAGCAGATTATGGCTCGTATCTTCGCCGAGATTGGCAAGGAAGTGACCGCTGATGTTGCTGATGCAATTAAGGATCTTGGATTCCGCTACTCCACATTATCTGGTGTATCAATCGGTATGGATGACCTTACAGTGCCTGCTATTCGTGGTAAGTTGATAGATGAAGCTGAGGCCAAGGCTGTCGAGTATGTCAGCCAGTATGAACAAGGTCTTATCACCAATGAAGAACGGTACCAGAAGACTATTGAAATCTGGAAGAAGACTGGTGAGCAAGTAGAGGCTCAACTAGAAAAAACCCTGCTTGAGTCCAATTCTAGCTTGCGCGACGACTTAGAGAGTGGCGCTCGTGCCACCTTGGGTCAGGTCAACAAGATGAGTGGTATGCTTGGGCTCATGCTTAGTCCGACCGGACGAATTATTGAGCTGCCAGTTCGCTCCAACTACAAAGACGGTTTGTCAGTGTTGGAATACTTTATCTCGACTCACGGTGCTCGCAAAGGTTTGACCGATACAGCACTTCGAACCGCCGAATCCGGCTATCTGACTCGTCGTTTGGTTGATGTAAGCCAAGATGTTGTGACTACCGAAAACGACTGTGGTGACAAAGAAGGTTACTTGGTAACTCGTGCCGAAGCTGAAGCTGCTGGTGAAGAAGGCATCGCGCCATGGATTGTTGGCCGTACTACAGTAGGTAAGATTGTTGATCCAAACACATCTGAAGTGATTGTTAAGAATGGGCATTTGATAGACGATGCTGCCGCTAAGCTGATCGATCAGTCCGGTGTTGCTGATGTGCGCATTCGATCCATCCTGAACTGTAAATCTGTTTGGGGCGTATGTCAGAAATGTTACGGTATCGACCTAGCCACTGGTGAACCTGTCGCCATGGGTGAGGCAGTAGGTATTATCGCTGCTCAATCGATTGGCGAGCCAGGAACGCAGCTGACTATGAACACCAAGCATTTAGCTGGTATTGGTAGTGACATTACCCAAGGTTTGCCTCGAGTAGAGGAAATCTTTGAAGCTCGTGCGCCAAAAGGCCAAGCTGTGTTAGCTGAAATCGATGGCACTGTTACGGTTAAGCGCCAAGACAATAAGCAAGTAATCACAATCGCACCACTAGACCAAAAAACTACTGACTATGATATAGCAGGTCTCAAGACCCAAGTGAAATCAGGCGATAGTGTAACTAGAGGCGAGCTGCTGGCTACCTCAGCCGATGGCAAGAAGACCGCCAAGGCAGGTGCCAAAGGCACTGTTACTGTTGGCAAAAACTCAATCACCTTGGTACATGAAGGAGCCAATGTTCGTGAGTACACAATTGGTGAGTATATTGATGTCGAGGTTAAGACAGGCGACAGTGTAACCCGTGGTGATCGTCTCACCGAAGGATCGGTGAATCTACAAGATATGCTCAAGCTTATCGGTAAGGAAGCTGTAGAACGCTATATCATCGATGAAGTACAGGCGATTTATCTTAGCCAAGGTCAAGAGATCAGTTCTAAGCACATCGAGGTGATTATCCGCCAGATGTTCAGCCGCGTGCGTATTGAAGAGCCGATGGATACTACATTGTTATCTGGTGATATGGTCAGTAAGACTGGTCTGCACGAGGAGAATGAAGAGGCGGTCAAGAAAGGTGGCAAGCCAGCTACTTATGAGCAGCTACTTATGCCGATTACCAAGATATCCACCAGTTCAGATAGTTGGCTAAGTGCTGCATCCTTCCAGGAGACAACTCGAGTGCTGATAGCAGCTGCATTGCGAGGCAAGGCCGATCGCTTGCGAGGCCTCAAAGAAAACGTGATTATCGGACGGCTCATACCGGTCGGTACTAGTTTTCGAGATATTGGTAACGAGCAGAATAGTTGACCATCTGGCCCTAACCTGATAAAATAGTGAGCTGATATGCCAACCATCAATCAATTAATTCGAAAACCTCGCAAGACCAAGTCTACCAAGACTAAGTCTCCAGCCCTCGGGCGCTCGTTTAACGCGCTTAGTGTGCGGACTCGTCCGCTCAATGCGCCGTTTAAACGTGGTGTATGTGTGAAGGTGTATACACAAACTCCTCGTAAGCCAAACTCGGCTTTGCGTAAGGTGGCTCGTGTGCGCCTAACCAACGGTATGGAAGTAACCGCTTACATACCTGGTGAGGGACACAACTTGCAAGAGCACTCAGTGGTGCTAGTACGTGGTGGTCGAGTTAAGGATCTTGGTGGTGTGCGTTACCACATAGTTCGTGGCAATCTTGATACGGCTGGAGTTGATGGTCGTAAACAAGGCCGCAGCAAATATGGTACTAAGTCTCAAGGTGGTAAGAAGGAATAACCCATGCCTCGTAAAACTACTAAATCTCTCAAGCGCGAACTTACTCCTGACATTGTTTACAATTCAGTGTTGGTTACTAAGACCATCAACAAAGTCATGGTAAGTGGTAAAAAGCGAATGGCTGAGAAGCTGGTCTACAGCGCACTCGAACAAGCAGCAGCTAAGACCAAGAAAGAGCCACTCGAGGTCCTCGAAACTGCAGTTAAGAACGTTAGTCCACAAGTGATGGTTAAATCTCGACGTATCGGTGGTGCCAACTACCAAGTCCCTATGGAAGTCAAAGGCGACCGCAAGGTTCACTATGCCCTGATGTGGCTTATGGACTCGGCACGCAACAAGAGTGGTGCTGGATTTGATGTTAAATTTAGCAAAGAGCTGATTGCTGCTTTCAACGAAGAAGGCGATGCTGTTAAGAAGAAGCAAGATGCTCACCAGATGGCTGAGGCTAATAAGGCTTTTGCTCACTTCGCTCGCTACTAGTCGTTCGAACCATTTCTAGCGCAAATTACGTCGTCACAACAAAAATCCCAACGCTCAACGTAGCAATTAGTACGTCTCGCGCTGGGGTTTTTGAGTTTCTAGTACTTCACTGCTAGAAATAATTCTTTGCATTATATGGAGATATGACGAGCCCCGACGAATCGGGGCTCGTCGGGGCTCTTGAAAGTTTGGTTCTCGTGCTAGCCGAGATTGATGACTTTTCGGCCGTACATCGGACCGTCTTGTCCGGGGATTGGCCGGAAGTACCAGCCATCACGATCGCGGTAGTACATGTCTGTTGGCAGGCCTGCTTCGGCGAAGAACCTGTGAAGCTCTCGGTTCTCGAAACCGCAGTCAAACAGATAGCGACTGATCGCTCTTCTCACCAACCCAACGTTGTGAACGTTGCGTGCTACCAACCGCTTGCTGTGACCCCAGTCAGGATTTTGGTATCCGCCAGCGGGGTGAGCTGCGCAGGCTGTGGCAATTACTGACTTATGGTGGTCTTCGTAGCCGTCCTTCACGTCGTAGCTCCGGCGGCTGAACATGGCTTTCGCACATGACAGCTCAGCCTCATTGCAGAAGTGTCCACCTGCCAGGCACCACCCCAGTTGGCGCTCGGCTAGCAGATCGGCTGCGGCTTGACGCACCACTCGGTTGTAGCGCTTGACCAAGGGTTCTCCGTCTTCGCGCGACTTGTCGTGGAATGTGACTGCAAAAGCGATATCGCTTCGCACGGCTTGCAAACGCGAGATTTCGACACCAAGACTGTCGTACTCAGCGCACATGGCTTGTAGCTCAGCTTCGAGAGCCACAACTTCTTCAAGCTCGGTGATTACTGGGGCTTCGGTTGTCGGCATTGTTTGCTCCTCGGCTAGTGGGAAAGATCTGGGGTGATTATACTTGGGTAATCATGCTTTACCAAGCATAACTTTGACAGGCTAGTCGGATCTACTCGAGTTTGACTGTAATGGTAGCTACCTCGTTTATATGAGGTGGCGAGCCATGCAAACGCCAGACCGATGCCATTAGGCCAACTCCTGTAGCGGCGTGCTCGGCGATGGCTTGGCGACCTTCGGGATAGTCTAGGCCGATTGTTTGCGCGCGGTGCAAGAACTTGCCGAACTTGAGTGGCCAGTAATTGTCTGGGCAGAATCCTTGCGTGGTGTGCTGATCATTCTGATCAAGTGGGAAGCGCTGGAGGATCATGGCTTGCTGCATAATGATCCAAGTGATAGCTCGAACTACTTCGGTGGCTCCCGGAGTGTCGAGTGATACTTCAGCCAGTCGCATGGCTCGCCATACAGCAGCCTGTACTTGGCAGCGATTGCCGCTCATAGTTCGCCAATTGTTTGTTCGATGTGGTTGTAAACCAGCCTGGTCACATCATCGATGCTGCGCCCAAAGTTGCAGATATGGGCGCAGCGTGCGTGTTTGCTCCAGGCAGCACGAATGCCGCATTGCTGCGCCACTGCCTCTTGAGTAGTCTCGCCTCGAACTGGGTTGCTGGCGCAGTGCTTTTTGTACAACTCTGGATGGTGTATTGCCAGTGATTCCAACAAGATGACAGAATGGTATCGGCTGAGTGCGGACACTGCATCCAGATGGTGGATTCGTGCCCAGGTGAGCTTGGACCAGCAAGCATTGCCATCAGGGTGGAAATGACTCACTCCGGCAGCTCCACGGTCCACGACGATCAGCTTCCTGCCTTGTTCGCAGGCCTGTTGCTGAGCAACAGTTTCGAGCTCGATCATGCGCTTGAGCACAGCATCTTGCAGGTGATGTCTATATTCGCGCCAGATTGCAGCCTTGGACTCGGCAGCGTCGATTCGGTCGTACCACTCCAGCAGATTCTGATCGGGCTTGGCTACAACCTCTTCAGCCAGTACTTGGGTTGCAGCTTCAGGCACTGTCAGAACTTGCTCGTCGAACCGATCTTCGATGGCTGAGAGAATGGTGGACTTGCCAGCGCATGGGCCGCTGTCGAGAACAAGCATGGGGATGGGTAGGGTATCGATAGTAGTGAGCTTGCTCATTGGTTTCCTCCAAGTTGTCAAAGAACACTCTAAGCGTACTTTGAGCTAACCAATCAGTCAGTGTAGATATGTAGAAGTAATTATGCTTGACTCAAAATTTTTTGACTGAAATAATGCGAGTAAGCACTTTTTAACTTCTGCCATTTTACTTAATACTTACTTACATGATGCATGTTATCCAGAAAGAAATACTAGCTAAGCTAATTGCGGCGGATAGCTTACGATTTTCACAACTAAAACCTAAGCATTTGGAGAGCAATCACTTCATGTATCACCTGCGAGCACTGATGCGTGAGGGATTGGTAGAGAAACGAGCCGATGGTCTATATAGTCTCACGACTCAAGGCAAATTGTATGTCGACCAAGTAAGCCTGCGCACACTGAAAACTAGGTTGCAACCGAAGATAGTCACACTAGTGGCAGTACAGAACAAGGCTGGGCAGTGGCTGTTGTATCGACGCAAACACCAACCACTGATTGGCCAAGTTGGATTTCCGTATGGCAAACTACATTTGGGAGAAACGGTTGCCGAGGCTGCTACACGTGAGTTGATGGAAAAGACTGGTTTGAGTTGCAAACTCACACATCGCGGTGATGGCTATATTATTATCAACGAAGGTGGTGAGCCAGTCAGCCAGATATGCTTTCATTTGTTTTATGGACGAAACCCGACCGGCACTCTGCGTGAGGAGACACCATATGGTGAGATGTTTTGGAGTGAATTTGGCACTGACTTTGGAAAATCACCGTATATGGAAAGTATGGCAGATCTTATCAAACAAATTCAAAAGCCGAGTAAAAGCCGATTCTTTGTAGAACTAACCTATAAATAGCAAAACGCCCCGGCCGAAACAGGAGCGTTTTGCATCCGGTCTCAGACGGGGACGGTGTCAGTTGGCGATCACCTCGGGCTCGGCGAGCAACAACTTGAGCTTGTCGCTGAAGGACTCGCCTTCGTCAACGCGTAGGGTGATGAACACCCGTTGGGCACAGCCTCCAGCCTTAATGACTGCCGGTACGCGGTGCGAGCCAGGCTCGGCACTGCCGTGGCGGTACTCCACGCGAGGCTTGCCCGATGCTGCTCCTGGCTGGAGGGCGCAGGTGTGCACCTTGTGCACAAATGGCAGCCCTTCGAGCCGACGGTACAGCCGTTTGATCTCCTTGTTGGTTACCACATGTTTGCCCATGAGAAACCTCCTGGTTGACGGGCGAGTGAATCAGGCGGACTTCTTGTGGTGCCAGCTGCCGACTGCGAGGTCGGCGTCGTCCACGAGGTGGCTCAGACCAAGCGGCTCGCCGAGTTGGCGCAGCTGCGGCAGAGTGATCTTGAGCTGGCCGAGGGTGAGCCGCAGGCGAGGATGCTGCAGGCTATTGAGCAGCTCGAGTTGCTTGATCAGCTGCCTGTAAGCGACCCTCACATCCCCTGGCATGTGCTGCGGGAGACCGTCGAAGCTTGCATCCTCCAACAGATTACGAATCCATTGGCGATTATGGGCTCCGAGTTCTCGGTAGCTGGTGCCGATCTCAACAGGTATGATGTCACCGGCATCGATGGCCTTGAGTACCAGTCTGTACTGCTCGTGAGTACCACTTCCTTCATGGACGGCACGGTAGTGAGCTAGGGTAGCGGACTTCAGTGCCAACGTGTGGTATGCGTCGCTAGGCATAGTTATGCCTCCTTGGTGGGCGAATGTAGCGATCGGGAATCTATGCTACAACTTTTGGTCAATAAAGTCAATATAAATAAAAATGACCCACCCGGGGCTCCGGCCAAGTGCCGGAGCCCCGAACGGGTGGTGCCTTTCCCCCGATGAGGCACCCATGTTGAACTCGCGATCAGCTCGCCATGGCGACGAACTGCAGGCGGTCGCTTACACCGAAGTGATCGGCGAGTTCGTATAGCTCTTCGAAGCTGGCTCCGAAGTCGGTGGGCGTCACGTGGAGCAGGTTGCCCCAGTTGGCCGACTCCGCCAGCTCCAGGCCGAGCTTGCATAGCACGCCGCGGCCGTTCATGCGCTCGCCGTACTTCTTGCACCAGATCGCCCTCTGGTGGGCCTCGTGAAAGCGCTGGCGCATGACCTCGCGGATCCGCTTCTGAGTGGTCCCTGCCTTCGGTGCGGTGATCTCACCAGACCTGATGGCACGGGCCAGTGGCATCACGAACGCGGTGTCTCCACTCGCGACTCGCTCGCCCCAGAAACGGTACTGCTCTATCTTTTCTTGCTGACTTGCACTCACTTAGGACCTCCCTGAGAGTGCTGGATGGATATGGTTGGTACAGCTAGTTATATATTTAACCAGCAAAGCCTCTAAATGTCAATACATTAATGTTTGTTGCTTGTGTCCTATCAAGAAATCAGCTATAATTATCCGCAAACAGTCAGCTTAGTGCTGACCGTCTTTACATTACTTTTACGCACTAGAATTTAAGAAAGGATACTACAACACGTTATGGCACGTGAATATTCACTTGAGGTTACTCGTAATATAGGGACTATTGCTCACATCGATGCCGGTAAGACTACCGTTACCGAGGGCATCCTTTACCGTACTGGTAAGGTGCACAAGATTGGTGAGGTTCATCAGGGCGAGGCTACCATGGACTGGATGGAACAGGAACAAGAGCGTGGGATCACTATTACTTCGGCTGCTACCACCTGTTTTTGGAACAAGCATCGTATCAACATCATCGACACTCCTGGTCACATCGACTTTACGGTCGAAGTAGAGCGTAGCTTGCGTGTGCTTGACGGCGCTGCCGTTATCTTTGACGGTAAGATGGGTGTGGAGCCCCAGTCCGAAACTGTTTGGCGCCAAGCCAACAAATATGGTGTGCCCCGCATCTGTTTTATTAATAAGATCAACCAAACCGGTGGTGACTTCTACAAGTCGCTCGAGAGTATTCATGAGCGCTTGAGCCGTCATGCTTATCCTATTCATCTGCCAATTGGCTTCGAACAAGAGATCAATGGCGTGATTGACTTAGTGGATATGAAAGCCTATACCTATAGTGACTATACTGACAAGGAGCTGATTGAAGGCGAGATCCCTGAAGACATGCGCGAGAAGGCTGAGAAGTATCGCAATCATTTGATCGAAGCTGCTTTAGAATCTGACGACACATTGCTTGAGAAATACCTCGACGGCGGCGAATTGACCAAAGAAGAAATCAAAGAAGTAATCCGCAAGAGCGTGCTGCGCGGCGACTTCTTCATAGTAAGCGGTGGCGATGGTCGTGGCGTGATGGTAGAGAAGCTACTTGATCTGATAGTAGACTACTTGCCAAGCCCTCTCGATATCGCTCCGCCACTTGCCACTGATGCTAAGACTGGCGAAGAAAAAGTAATCAAGGTGGGCGATGATGAGCCATTTGCTGGGTTGGCGTTTAAGATAGCAACTGATCCATTTGTTGGTAAGCTGTGCTTTTTCCGTGTTTATACGGGCACGCTCAAATCAGGTAGCTATGTAGTAAATGTAAGTACCGGCGAGAAAGAGCGAATTGGCCGCATCGTACGTATGCACGCCAACAATCGCGAAGAGGTAAACGAAGTCTACGCTGGTGAAATAGCTGCTGCAGTAGGACTCAAAAACACTGTGACTGGTAACACTCTGTGCGATGAGAAGCAACACGTGTTGCTTGAAAGCATTGAATTTCCTGAGCCAGTTATTAGTATTGCCGTTGAGCCTAAGACCAAAGCCGACCAAGAGAAGATGAGTTTGGCACTAGCTCGCTTGGCCGAAGAAGATCCTACCTTCCGTGTAACTACTGACGAAGAGTCTGGCCAGACTATCATTGCGGGTATGGGTGAGTTGCATCTCGACGTGTTGGTAGACCGTATGAAGCGTGAGTTCAAGGTCGAGGCCAATGTTGGTCGTCCGCAGGTAGCCTTCCGTGAAACCATTAAGAGTACTGCTCAAGTGGAAGGCAAGTTTGTGCGCCAATCAGGTGGTCGTGGTCAATTTGGTCATGTCTGGCTAGAGCTTAGCCCACTTGCCAAAACTGAAGAAGACGACAAACACAAGATATTTGAATTTGAAAACGCTATCGTTGGTGGTGCTATCCCCAAGGAGTATATAAATCCTGTAGAAGCTGGCGTCAAAGAAGCCATGCAGAACGGCGTAATTGCTGGTTATCCAGTAGTAGATGTTCATTGCAAACTCTACGATGGTAGTTACCACGAGGTGGACTCTAGTGAAGTTGCCTTTAAGATTGCCGGTAGCATGGCGCTCCAAGAGGGTGTTCGCAAGGCCACTCCAGTTATTATGGAGCCTACCATGAAAGTAGAAGTAACTACTCCTGAAGAGTTCATGGGTGATGTGATAGGTGATATCAATGCCAAGCGTGGTCGTGTTGAGAACATGGAAGATCGTAGTGGTGCTAAGCACATAGTGGCGTTTGTACCACTAGCTGAGATGTTTGGCTACTCTACTAGCTTGCGCAGTATGACTCAGGGTCGTGCAGCTTACGCTATGGAATTTGACCACTATGCTGAGGTTCCTGGCCAAGTAGCCGAGGAGCTCAAGGGCAAATATACTGCTGCTCGTGAAGCTGGTACATCCTAGATAGCAAATTCTTCATGTAAGATCTAAGTAAAGAGCCCCGAGCGGGGCTCTTTACTGTTGATTTTGAAACAACCTTAGCCTTTGTTAGAGATTACAGGAGGTTTTTCTAGTAGCTACAATCTGCTGATTGTCGTAATATTTTTCTCGCTTTGTACCAAGTGATTTAAAGTCACTCCCAGCAGCGCTCGCAACTGTATAACATTGGCCATTTAGCTTCCACTTGATAGCTCCAGACTGAAACTTTCCAACTCTAGTCAACGTATAGTTACGGTCGATAGAAAATGTAATTTTAGTAGTTGCACCATCAGGAGAAGTTTGTGCGCTTTCTATACGATATGTACCTTGTCCGTTTGGAGCATTGGCAGCATCGGAGAAGTTTACGACTACAATGCCAATAACTGCAACCAATACAACAATCACTATACCTATTAGCCAATTGACGTATGAATTATTTTCTTGCTTAGTTTGATTTTTGATTCTGGCTACGGAAGTTTTCTTTTTGGCCATCGTGACTTTCTTTGCTAGTTGTTATATATACTTATGCTTATTATCCTATATTTCTTGGCTTGTTACAATTTGTGGTAGTTATGCTTGCAATTAATAGGTTTTAGTAGCACAATATCTGCACCTCGAGCCGGCTTGCCGGAGAGGCTTCCATCCAAAATACGATGGGGCGCACGGGCGGAGGTTGTCATCATTCCAGGAGGCAGCAATGCCAGGCGATGACGATACCGTGCCAGCGCCAGACGAGAGTCTGGCCGATGAAACCCACCACGTCTCAAACGTGGTAACACCACTCAGCCAGCGGCGTAAGCCGACTGATGCAGAAGTGGCCAAGCATCCAGCCGCAGGACCAGCCGACTCAATCGACGAGGCAACCCTGCGAGTGGTGCAAGAGCGCTTGAGCCGCGCGGAATCACCTGACGAATCCGCTTAGTGGCACCTCAGGCGCTATCAACTAGGGCGGTCTCGGACATCGCGCTCCGAGACCGCCCGACGGCGTATTATCGCCAACAATTGTTCTTTCTCAACCTGGAGGCTTTGTCTTGTACGACGATACCAATTACCAACGCAATCTGAGTGTGACCTACGAGATAGTGATCATGCTGATGTGCAGCGTGGTGATCACAGGTGGCTGTCTGATGGCACTTCTCAACGAGCGCTGGAGCTACCTGCTATGGAGCTTGCTTTCCATTCCGATCGGCTTGTTGCTAGCCTTTGGCTTACCCTTGCTGTTTGTGGTAGTGGGTGAGCCCATCAAGCTGGTCAACGCCAAGCTTCGGGTCTACTACGGTGGCCGTCGGGACATCGTCCGGCTGTCGCAGCGTCAGAGCCTCGACCTTCGCGACGATTCCAAGGAACGACCATGAGGCGTAAGCCAGACGAGTTCTGGTATCTCCATCATGGAGCAGGACTGTTGGCTGGCTATCTCGATGCCAATCCGTTTAGTCGGTCGTTGTGGTTCCAGGCGCTTTGGATGCATGCTATGTTCACAGGCGTAGGCCTCACGATGGTCTTTGGGGGAAGTGCTGACCCTGGCCTGGCCGTGATGATCGGTGGACTATGTGCATCGTTGGCAATCTACATGATCATCTGGACAGTGTGTGTTCACACAGCTCGCAAGCTGATTCGGCGCAACCCTCCAACTGTGGTAGAAGAAGCCTACAAGATCCTGTACGAAGCTCTTGAGGAGGGAGAATAACGGTAGCCTCAGTCCGCTTTCGGGCAGATTGGGGTTGCCGCCACGCAATTATATTTCTGGTGTTCTTATCACTCGATAAAACTCTTTACAAACCAGGTGAAACTCTCTATAATTAGTCACGTCTTGTGAAACTGGCAATTTTGCTATTGCCGGTTTTTCACATACGAGCACTACTATACGAAATAATAATTAGGAGAAGACATGTCAGATACATTTAATCGTGACAAAACCCATGTCAATGTTGGTACCATCGGTCACGTTGACCATGGTAAGACTACTTTGACTGCGGCCATCACTACCTACCTTGCCAAATCTGGTAAGGCTCAGGCCAAAAGCTACGCCGATATTGATAACGCACCAGAAGAGAAAGAGCGTGGTATTACTATTGCTACTACTCACTCTGAGTACGAATCAGACAAGCGTCATTATGCGCACGTCGACTGCCCAGGCCATGCTGACTATGTCAAAAACATGATCACCGGTGCCGCACAGATGGATGCTGCAATCCTGGTAGTATCTGCTGCTGACGGTCCTATGCCTCAAACTCGCGAGCACATCTTGCTTGCCAGCCAAGTTGGTGTGAAGCAAATCATCGTGTACATGAACAAGATGGATATGGCTGACCCAGAACTAGCCGAGCTTGTAGAAGTAGAAATCCGCGAATTGCTCGACAAATACGGTTACCCAGGAGAGAAGACTCCTATCATCAAGGGTTCTGCACTTAAGGCTCTCGAAGGTGATGCCGAGTACGAGAAGAGCATCCAAGAGCTGCTCGACACCATGGATAGTTACATCGAAGATCCAGTACGAGATATCGACAAGCCATTTCTTATGCCTATCGAAGACGTCTTCTCTATCAAAGGCCGTGGTACAGTTGCTACCGGTCGTGTAGAGCGTGGTGTGATCAAGGTCAACGAAGAAGTTGAAATCGTTGGTATCAAAGCCACCACCAAGTCAGTTGTAACTGGCGTTGAGATGTTCAAGAAGCTACTCGACCAAGGTCAAGCTGGTGACAACGTAGGTGTTCTCTTGCGCGGTATTGAGCGCGAAGACATCGAGCGCGGTCAAGTGCTTGCCAAACCAGGTAGCATTACCCCTCACACCGAATTTGAATGTGAAGTATATGTATTGAAGAAAGAAGAAGGCGGACGACACACTCCTTTCTTCAAGGGCTACAAACCACAGTTTTACTTCCGTACTACCGACGTAACTGGTGAAGTTGAACTTCCAGAAGGTACTGAGATGGTTATGCCTGGTGACAACATTAGCGTTAAGGTTAAATTGATTGCCCCAATTGCTATGGACGACGGCCTCCGCTTCGCTATCCGCGAAGGTGGTAAGACTGTAGGATCCGGTGTGGTCAGTAAGATCATCAAGTAACGGATCAATCAAATGCCAGACGTACCTTCCAAACCACGCATTCGCATCAAGCTCAAGGCCTACGATAACAAGATTATCGACCAATCGGCCAAGCAGATTATCGATACGGCCATTCGCACCGGTGCCCAAGTCGCTGGACCAGTGCCACTGCCTACCGATAAGAAGAAGTACACAGTACTCTCAAGCCCACATGTCTACAAAGACGCTCGTGAGCAGTTCGAGATGCGTACTCATAAGCGTTTGATCGACATCACCGAGCCAACTCCTAAGACTGTCGACAACCTTATGAATCTGAGCTTGCCTGCCGGCGTGGACATCGAAATTAAGATGTAAATTGAGCTCTCACTCATAAAAAGCCCCGAATTCGGGGCTTTTTAGTTACTGCGTTAATTCGGGTTTCTTGTTTATTTTGTCACGCAACTTGATTAGTCGTGCCTTAAGCTCGGCTGGCATGTCGTCAGGAGTAGGGTATTTCATTTGAAGTGCTACTAAAGCTTCATTTAGATCGGCTTTTAGCTCATCTTGGACAGCAACTAGTTTGTCATCTGTTGACAATGTGTCATAGAGGGCTTTTGCCTCCCTCTCTTCAATTGCGCTTCGGCGGTCGAGCTCAGTCTGCTCGTCATCGCCTTCTTTATACATTTTGGCCGCCTCTTGTCTGGCACTCTTTACAATAGAACCACGTTCTTCTTTTGGGATAGCTTTTAGCATGGAATCCGCTCGCTCAGAATCGCCCAGAAGTGCGTCATAGGAAATACTTGGCTCAGTCGAGCCACCATTTTCTATATAGTCAACCATATCAGATGAATCGTAAATCTTGTATTCGGCTGGCTCGAGCTCAGTTACATCAACTGCTGGCGTAAAATCTTCTATAGGATCATTGCTTGGTTTTGGTTCGGGCATAACCATCCTCCAAAAATTATTGTTACTTCTAATATTACAGACTTGCCAAAAAAAAACAACTTATTTGTTACAATCAATCTATGAAACGCAACCTAGTATTTCGGGCTGGCGACAAGAGTTTTGATGCCATTGTCGATGGTCGCAAGACTGTCGAGTCGCGTGCAGCTACACCGAAGTATCGCAAGGTAGCTGTAGGTGATGAGCTAGTAATTCGCTGTGGCAAAGAAACAATTACCAAGGCGGTAAAGCGGGTTGAGATATATCCTAGCATTGAAGAACTTGTAGCAGCGGTTGGTCTGCATAATGTTATGCCACTAGTCGAAAATATCGAACAAGCCAAACAGGAATGGTACAGTTATCCAGGATATCGTGATAAGATTGCTCAACACGGGCTAGTGGCCTGGTTTATCTAGTATTCAAAAGTACTCAAATGATCATACAAGCTGAAATCGAAGAAAAGACTATGGGTTCGAAGTTGCTGCTGCGCGACTTAAGCTTAACTTTGCAAGAAAAGCAGAAGGTGGCAATAATCGGGCGCAACGGAGTGGGTAAGTCCACCTTGCTGGGCCTGCTATCTGGGCGAGATACCGAGTACGTCGGCGACATTCATCGCAAGAAGGGGCTGGTGATAGGTGAGACTCGCCAGGAACATACCGAAGTGGCTGATCTTACAGTGCTCGAGTATGTACTCAATGAATTGCCCGAATACACCAAGCTCAAGCATACGATTGAGTCTTATCCGAACTTGAAAGATCCAACCGAAGATCAGTTGCATAGCTACACCGATGCCATCGAGCGCTTCAGTCAGCTCGACTACTACCGAGCTGAGGATAGTGTACTCCAAGAACTCGAAAAGTATCAGCTGAATGCCGAAGTGGCCAATGGGCAGCTGAGCAACCTATCGGGTGGCCAAAAACGGTTTGTAGAACTAGTCAAAATAGCCGAGAGCCATGTCGATCTGGCACTGATCGATGAGCCTACCAATCATATGGACTATGTGGCCAAGGCAGAGTTTATCACTTGGCTCGGGGCAGCTAAGTGCGCAGTGGTACTGGTAAGCCACGATCGCGATGTGCTAGCAGTAGTCGATCAAATCATCGAAGTACGTGATCACCAAGCCTACATATTCAATGGCAACTACGATGCCTATCTACGCCAAAACAGTAGCCAGACTGTAGCTGGTATGAACCAGTACGAGGTACAGACCAAAACCTTGATCAATCTCAAAAAACAGCTTGCTGAAGCCAATCGCAAGAAGGCTAGTAGTAGCAAGACCCCCAATCCGTTTATTCCACTGGTGCGGCGCTTTGAGCGTGATATTGCCGAGCTGGAGAAGAATCTAGTAAAACCATCATTTTGGATCGACCAAGATTCGGCCAAGCAAATGCAACCCAAGCTGACTGAGCAATATGAGAAGTACAAGGCGCGTAATATCCAAGTCGGGATTGATCAAAACCAGCAAAGTTACCAGCAGCTTGTAACTGTGCGTGATCTGTCGATTGGCTATGTTGAACCACTATTTAACGATGTCAGTTTTGAGCTACATACTGGAGACAAGGTAGAGCTGCGTGGTCGCAATGGTGCTGGTAAATCTACCTTGATCAAGGCACTACTCAGTATAGTAGCTGGCGAGCCACTTGAACCCAAGATATTTGCCGGTGAGATCGAGCATGACCAAAAACTGCGACTTGGCTACTACGAGCAAGAGATTAGCCCTGAGCTATTGAAGTTGACCTTGGTCGCAGCAATCGAGCAAGTCTATCGGGCAGCTGGCATAGAAATGAACCCTGAAAAAGCTGCTCAAATTGCCTCAGGATACTTGTTTGAGCCACATCGCGATATGAAGCTCAAGCTCGAGCAACTCAGTGGTGGCCAAAAGGCTCGCTTTCAACTCATCAAAATGCTTTGTAACAACCCAAACCTGTTGGTACTCGATGAGCCTACCAATCATCTGGATCTGCCCAGCATTGAAGAACTCGAAAATGCTCTGCTGGGCTATGAAGGTGCAATACTCTATGTCAGTCACGACAACTACTTCCGCGAAAAGCTGAAAGGGACATTGGTGCAAATATAGCTTGATTGTGTATGGGGTGAAGCGCATAATTCAATCTAGCTCGACTAAAAGGAGGTGAGCATGAATCTTGAGCAGTTCAAAGCCACAGTTCCACGCCCATTGCGAGTGGTAACGATTGTGTTGCTGCGACGCGGCGGCGAGGTAGTACTCGGTATGAAGAAGCAGGGCTTTGGTGTCGGCAAATGGAACGGGTTTGGCGGCAAGACGAAAGAAGGTGAGTCGGTTTGGAAGTGTGCGTATCGTGAGACAGAAGAAGAGTCCACGGTCCGGCTCAACACCATGCGGCGGGTGGCCTATCTCAACTTCTACTTTCGTGATATCCCGATTACTGAGGGTTGGAATCAACAAGCTCAAGTGATTCTCTGCGACAATTGGTCGGGTGTGCCACAAGAGACAGATGAGATGCGGCCCGAGACCTTTCGTATTGATGATCTGCCACTCGATGACATGTGGCCATTTGACCGCTTGTGGATGCCGCGCCTTCTGGCCGATGAGAGACTAGTTGGCGAGTTCTTGTTCGGTGGCGAAGGCGAACCGGTCGAGCACAGGTTTCTGCCGTACTCGGAGTAGTCCGTGTATGGCAGAAACCGGCTCAGCAATTATTTTGGCAAGATACTTACTGGTTTTGCATTACAGCTCAAACCATACTACAATTGATCTCAAGCAAAACAACATTAGCTTTATCAAAAAAAGGAGATAATCATGGAAGAACCAAAGAAAGAAAACCAGCCAGCAGCAGCGCCAGCTCCAGCACACAAAGGCGGTAATGACAACGATATGTTGATGGGGGTATTGGCTTACCTTGGAATCTTGTGCTTGATCCCATTGCTAGCAGCCAAAGATTCTGAATTTGCACAGTATCACGCCAAACAAGGTCTTACCCTGTTTGTGGCTGAAGTAGTAGTGTATGCCGTGTTCTGGATTGCGGCTTTTATCTTCTGGCCACTATTCTTGATATCTTGGGTTATCTGGATCGGATTCTTGGTCTTGGCAATTCTAGGTATTGTCAACGTCACCAACCACAAGATGGCACCATTGCCATTGATCGGTGGCATTCACTTGATGAAGTAGTATTCACTACTTTTCCAAAAAGGCCAGGCAATCGCTTTAGCGAACCTGGCCTTTTGGTTTAGCAGTCGTAGTGCTAAACTAAGTTCAATGAAGAAACTCTTACGCTTTCTTACTCAATCTGATTTTGCATTTATTTGGAAGTCTGCATTTTACCTGATATTGGGCTCGGTATGGCTGGCTCCAGGTGGTCATAGGCTCATCCCAATTGGTCTAATAATCGGTTTCGTAATTGTACACTTTGTAGAGTCGTTGAGGATAGATCGTAGGGTAGAATTTGGTTTGTTGGTAGTGGGCGCCTTACTAGGACTGTACGGCTTAGGTATAAGTCTTAGCTTCTAGCAAAAATGTACTTGACACCAGATCGGGTAATCTGATACACTAGTTTGCGATACAGACAACTGGGAAACCGCCAGGTCCGACTCACCCGGAAACCGGCACTAGGTTTGCCAGGATTATTGTTTTATAGGGATATACATGAAAGCATTGTTGGCCAAAAAAATCGGAATGACTCAGCTTATCGACACTGACGGAAAAGTCAGTGCTGTTACTGTACTCGAAGCTGGCCCATGTGTGGTTACTCAGCTGAAGACCGACGAAACTGATGGCTACAATGCAGTTCAACTCGGCTTTGGCGAAGCCAAACATCCAGGTAAGAGCATTCTAGGTCACCTTAAGGCTGCCAAAGCCAAAAGTGCTCACTTAGCGGAGATCCGTTTGCCGGAGGCCAAATCAGCTGACCAAGCCGACGCCGAAGTTGCTCAAGAAGCAGCCATCAAAGTCGGTGATGTGCTCCAAGCAGATCTTTTTGAAACCGGAGAAGCAGTCCAAGTTACTGCGGTTTCCAAAGGAAAGGGCTTTGCGGGCACAATCAAGCGACATAACTTCCATCGCGGCCCTAAGACTCATGGTAGTCACAACTATCGCGCTCCAGGATCAATTGGTGCTGGTTATCCACAACACGTATTTCGTGGCCAGAAGATGGCCGGTCGTATGGGTAATGCCCAAGTGACCATCAAGAATCAAAAAGTATTGAAGGTAGATGCTGGCAGTCACTTGCTAGCAATCGCAGGTTCAGTACCAGGTGCCAAGGGCACTGTTGTACTAGTACGAGGAGCACAGTCATGAAAGTAGCAGCTTACACTAAGACTGGCACTAAGGCTGCTGAGGTAACTCTTGATAAGCAGATATTTGGTGTAGACACCAACGCTGATCTGATCGGTCAGGCTTATACTATGTATCTAGGCAACCAACGCCAAGCCCATGCCAGCGTACTTACTCGAGCCGAAGTATCAGGTGGTGGTAAAAAACCATGGCGTCAAAAAGGAACAGGACGAGCACGATTTGGTTCGAGCCGCGTGCCAATCTGGCGACACGGTGGTGTAGCACATGGCCCAACTGGTGCTCAGAACTATAGCAAGGACATGCCAACCAAAATGGCACATACTGCTCTCAAGAGTGCACTAAGTACTCAAGCCGAGCAAGTCGTAGTGGTTGAAGCTATCATGATTGCTGATGGTAAGACTAAATCAGCCGATGAACTGCTCAACAAGATTGGTGTCGAAGGCAATGTATTGGTAGTGTTGGCTGAGACCAAGGCACCTACTCAACGTGCTTTGCGCAATCTTAGTGGTGTAATGGTGGTTACAGCTGCCAAACTCAATGTTTACGATGTTATGAATTCCGACGTGATTCTAATCGAGAAGCCAGCAGTTGAGCTGCTTACAAAAAGGTTGGGAGCCTAAAATGCAATCATTAATAGTCAAACCAATTATATCTGAGAAGAGCATGCGCTTGGCAGCAACTGGCACCTACATGTTTGGTGTGCCAACCAGTGCCAATAAGCCTGCCATCGTTGCCGCTATATCGGCTCAGTTCAAGGTAGAGCCAATCGGTGTTCGAGTTAGCAATCTGGGCGGCAAAACTAAGCGGTTCAACGGTCGTATCGGTAAACGAGTAGACCAAAAACGAGCTTATGTCACCCTAAAAAAAGGCCAAAAAATCGATGCCTTTACTATTGAGGAGCAGAAATAATGGCTGTGCGACTTATTAAGCAAAATACTGCAGCCGCTCGTAACATGAGTATGGCTGACTTCTCTGTGCTTACAAAGAAAAAGCCAGAGAAGAGTTTGTTAGTTGCCAAAAAACAACAATCTGGTCGCAATAATCAGGGTCGCATCACTATTCGTCATCGTGGCGGTGGTGCTCGCCGAGCAATTCGCATGGTTGATAGCCTAGGTAGCTTTGAGAAAGCCGAAGTCAAAGCTATAGAGTATGATCCAAACCGCAGTGCCTACCTTGCTCTGTTGCAATCCGAAACAGGTGAGAAGGGCTATGTTATAGCCACTCAAGGCATGAAAGTTGGCCGTACTATCGCATCTGGTAGTGATGTAGAAGTAAAAAGTGGCAATCGTATGCCACTACATGCCATCCCCGCAGGTAGTGTAATATCCAATGTTGAGTTGCAACCAGGCCGAGGTGCTCAGATGGCTCGTACTGCTGGAGCACGTGCTCAGGTAGTTGCCAAGGAAGGTAAGTTTGTTCAGGTCAAGTTGCCATCATCTGAAGTACGCTTGGTTAACGAAAACTGTATGGCCACCATCGGTCAAGTTGGTAATTCAGACCATGGTAACATCAAGATCGGATCTGCAGGACGTAAACGACGCATGGGTATTCGCCCAACCGTTCGTGGTAAGGCTATGAATCCAGTGGATCATCCACATGGCGGTGGTGAAGGTGGTACTTCGATTGGATTGAAGAATCCTAAAACACCATGGGGATTACCAGCCTTAGGCCGCAAGACCCGCCGACGTAAATATAGCAATGCCATGATAGTGCGTGGCAGAAAGCGAGGTAAACGATGAGTCGTTCCACTCGAAAAGGCCCATATGTAGATGCCAAGTTGCTAAAGAAGGTTTTGGCCTTGCAGCCAACCGACAAGACTATTATCAAGACCTGGGCACGTGCTAGTACCATTAGCCCTGAAATGGTTGGCCGTACTATTGCTGTACACAATGGCAAAGTTCATGTTCCAGTATTTATATCTGAAAATATGGTAGGTCACAAGTTGGGTGAGTTTTCTCCAACTCGTAAGTTCCGTGGCCATGGTGGTAAGTTAGCTAAAGCGGAGTCATCGGAGTAACCCATGAAAGTTCAAGCCGTGAGCCGAGAGCTCAAAATTTCTGCCCAGAAACTACGTCTAGTAGCCGATGTGGTGCGTGGTAAGCAAGCCAACCGCGCGCTCGAGGAATTGGTAGTTATGCCGCACAAAGGTGCGCGTATGGTTTATGATACTGTCCACTCTGCCATGGCGAGTGCCGAGCACAACTACAATCTTACTCGCGCTAGCCTAACAATCGATGAGATTCGTGTTGACCAAGGTACACATTACAAGCGATTCCGTCCACGTGCTCGTGGCCGTGCTTCACAAGTAATCCACCCAATGGCACATTTGACAGTGGTATTAAATGATCAAACTAAGGAAGGGGTACGCTAATGGGACAAAAAGTAAATCCAATTAGTTTGCGCTTGAGCACTCAGCGTAACTGGCAGTCTCGCTGGATCGCACCCCGTGATTTTGCGCGCTACACGATTGAAGATATTAAGATCCGCAAAGCAGTTACTGACTTGCTTGGTTTCCGTGGTGGTATCTCAAGAGTTGAGATTGAACGACCACGTGGTGAGATAGTAGTAATCATCCACACTGCCAAACCAGGTGTTGTGATCGGTCGCAGTGGTTCGGGTATTGACGCGCTTAAACAAAAGCTAGGCCACCTGACTGCTCAGAAAGTTACCATCAATATCGAGGAAGTTCGATCGCCAGAGCTAGTAGCTCAGCTGGTAGCCGAGAATGTAGCCTCACAGCTTGAGCGACGTATGGCATTTCGCCGTGTTATTAAGAACGCTGTTGAAAATGCTATCAAATCAGGTGCTCTAGGTGCAAAGGTAAGTGTTTCTGGCCGCCTTAATGGCGCTGAAATGGCTCGTCGTGAGACCAACATGCAAGGTAGTATTCCACTTCACACCATCAAGGCCAACATTGACTACGCTAGTGTCCAGGCCAAAACCACCTTCGGTATCATTGGTGTAAAAGTGTGGATTTACAAGGGATCGGAGAAATAATATGTTGATGCCACGTAAAACCAAATATCGTAAGGCCTTCAAAGGTCGTGTCAATGGGATCGCCGCCAATGGTGTCAATATAGATTTTGGTAGCTACGGTCTTAAGAGTATGGAGATTGGCCATATAAGCTCACGACAAATCGAGGCTGCTCGCCGTGCCATGACCCGCTATATTCAACGCGGTGGTAAGATATGGATTCGAATTTTTCCTCACACCCCAGTAACACGTAAGCCGGCCGAAGTTCCTATGGGATCTGGTAAGGGTGCTGTCGACCACTATGCAGCCAAGGTCAAGCCAGGCACAATCCTATTTGAGATGGATGGAGTAAGTGAAGATATCGCCAAAGAAGCTATGCGTTTGGCCGCCCACAAGTTGTCGGTTAAAACTAAGTTTCTAAGCAAGAATGCCCAAGGAGATAGCCATGAAAGCGAGTGAACTACGTAACCAGACTGATAGTGCTATGGTAAAACTACTCGAAGAAAAGCGAGCTGAATTGGCCGATAGTGTCGTGCAATTGCACAGCAAAGAGGTTAAGAACGTGCGAGCCATTCGTGGACTCAAGCGCGACATTGCTAGAATTTTGACTGTGCAGAAACAAAAAGCACAAGGAGAAAACTCATGAATCGTATGCTAACCGGAACAGTTGTTTCCGACAAAATGGATAAGACAGTAATCGTGGCTGTGGCTCGTGACAAACGACATCCGCTCTACAACAAGCGTTATAGTGTAACCAAACGCTTTGCCGCTGACTGCAGTGAAGTTGCTTGTAAGACAGGCGACAAGGTCGAAATTGTCGAAACTCGCCCTATCAGCAAGACCAAGAAGTTTGCTGTTAGCCGAGTTATTACTTCTGATGAGGTGGTCAAATGATACAGTCGCAAACATTGCTGAAAGTTGCCGATAACACCGGCGCCAAACAGCTGCTTTGCATCAAAGTGCTAGGTGGTAGTAAGCGTCGCTATGCTCGAGTCGGTGACATTATTACAGCTAGTGTACGAGTCGCTAGCCCCAATGGTACTGTCAAGAAGAAGGAAGTTGTGCGAGCAGTCATAGTGCGTAGCGTGGCTATTAGCCGACGTGGTGATGGCTCAGCCATCAGCTTTGACGAGAACGCTGCAGTTATAGTCGACAAGGCCGATTTACCACGTGGTACTCGCATATTTGGACCAATTGCACGTGAACTGCGTGAGCGTGGATTCTCTAAGATTGTGTCACTAGCGCCGGAGGTACTATAAGATGAAGATCCTACGTGAAGATAAGGTGATGGTAATAGCTGGCCGCAATAAGGGAACCAAAGGCACTGTGCTAGCAGTTTTGCCTAAGAAAGACCAGATTGTGGTAGAAGGCGTAAATATTGTTAAGCGCCACACCAAACCATCTGCAGCTGACCCTAAGGGCGGCATTATTGAGCAAGTCCGACCAATTGATGCTAGTAAGGTTATGGTACTTGACCCTAAGACTGGTAAGCCTGCTCGAGTCGGATACAAGATCAATAGCTCAGGCAAAAAAGAACGCATTTTCCGAGTAAGTAGTTTTACTAACCCTAAGACTAAGGCTACTGCCAAATCGACCAAGAAAACTAAGGAAGCCAAATCATGAATCGTTTGCAACAAAAGTATATAGATACAATTCGTCCAGACTTAAGCAAGGAGCTTGGAGTCACCAATATCTTGCAGCTACCTCGTCTTGAAAAGATTGTGGTAAATGCTGGTGTGGGGCGAGCAGTTATGGATAGCAAGAACATCGATCCAGTAGTTGCAACTATCACCAACATAACTGGCCAGAAGCCAGTAGTAACCCAGTCTAAGAAGAGCATTGCTACTTTCAAGTTGCGCGAGAAAATGCCAATTGGTGTCATGGTAACATTGCGCGGCGAGCGCATGTATGCGTTTTTGGATCAGCTCAACTCAGTGGTGTTGCCACGTCTGCGAGATTTTCGTGGTCTTAACCCCCGAAGCTTTGATAAGAGCGGTAACTATAGTATTGGTATAGCTGATCATTCAGTATTTCCAGAAATAAGCTACGAAGATAGTGGTCATGTACATGGCTTACAGATAACATTGGTAACCAGTACGAACGATGTTACAGCAGCACGGGCATTGCTGCTAGGACTCGGCGTACCATTGGCAAAGGAGGCCAACTAACATGGCACGAAAAGCACTAGTTCAACGAGAGCTAAAACGACAGAAGCTAGCGAATAAGTATGCCAAGCTGCATGCTGAGCTCAAGGCAGCCGGAGACCTGGAAGGCTTGGCACAGTTGCCACGCAATGCCAACCCAGTTCGTCAGCACAATCGTTGTGCTATCACTGGACGGTCCAAGGGTTATCTGCGTAGTTTTGGCCTGAGCCGCATTACCTTTCGTGAGCAAGCTAGTAATGGCAAGATCCCTGGAATAACCAAATCGAGCTGGTAGGAAAAAAGATTATGATAACAACCGATCCAATTGCAGACATGTTAACACGCATTCGAAATGCGCAGATGAGCCGACGAAGTACGGTTCAGCTACCGCAGTCCAAACTTAAGCAATCAATTGCTGATATTTTGAAGGCTCAAGGATATATCGATAGCTACGAGCTACAAACCGATGGTCCAGTGCCTCAGCTTTTGCTACAACTCGAAGGCCCTAATCGTAAACGAGCTATCACCAAGCTAATGCGTGTCAGTAAACCAGGTCGACGCATGTACGCTAAGGTAGGCGACATTCCTCAAGTGCTCAATGGCCGAGGTATGGTGATAGTGTCTACTTCAGCCGGTCTTATGACAGGTAGTGATGCTCGTCAGAAGCGCTTGGGTGGTGAATTAATTTGTAAGGTCTGGTAGGTAGATTATGAGTCGTATTGGAAAATTACCAATTACTATCCCGGCGCAAGTTGAGTTAACCCAAGAGGCAACTACAATAACTGCCAAAGGTCCCAAGGGAGAACTGACAGAACGATTGTTGCCTGGGTTTGAGCTGCAAATTGCCGACAACCAAGCGACAGTAATCAAAAAAGCTGAAACTCGTTTGGCGCAGCAACAGTTTGGCCTGATGCGTACATTGGTGTACAACCTAGTACAAGGTGTCAGTGAAGGATTTAGCAAACAGCTAGAAATCCAAGGTGTGGGCTATCGTGTCGCTTTGAAGGGCAAGGATTTGGAGCTCAGCCTCGGCTACTCTCACCCCATCAACTTCACACCCCCAGAAGGAATTGAGCTAAAAGCAGAACAGAACATTATTACTATCAGCGGGGCAGATAAGCAGTTGGTAGGTGAAGTCGCAGCCAATATCCGTGAGTTTCGTAAACCAGAACCATATAAGGGTAAGGGTATACGCTATATCGACGAAGTCGTACGTCGTAAGGCCGGTAAGACTGCTGCTAAGGCGGCCGAGTAAGGAGCAATACTATGAATCAAGCAGTTAAAAACCATCAACGTCAACAAATCCGCACTCGCATCCGTGCCAAACTTAGTGGAACCTCACAACGGCCACGCTTGCACGTATATATTTCTCATACTGCAGTAGTAGCCCAACTGATCGATGATCAGGCCGGCAAAACATTGGCTATGTCATCGAGCAGCCAGGCAGGTGATAAAGCCGGCAAGACATTGACTGAGAAGGCCGCCTGGGTAGGTACTACAATTGCCGAAAAAGCCGCGAAAGAAAAAATCACGACAGTAGTGTTTGATCGAGGGCTGCACCGTTATCATGGCCGAGTTAAGGCTTTGGGTGAAGCTGCACGAAAAGCCGGACTGAAGTTTTAGTAAAGGAAGTGTTATGAATTACCAACAATCACAAGAACCAAAAGAATTTGAAGAGAAAATCCTCGCTCTAGACCGAGTTGCTCGAGTAGTAGCTGGTGGTCGCCGCTTCCGTTTTCGCGCAACAGCTGTTGTAGGAGATGGTAAAGGGCGCGTAGGAGTTGGTGTTGGCAAAGGCACCGATGCTCCTGGGTCAATTGTTAAGGCCGTAGCTCGCGCCAAAAAGTCTATGATTACTGTGCAACTCAAAGGCACTACAATCGCACACGATGTGCAAGTAAGCTTTGGCGGTGCCAAGGTAATGCTTAAACCAGCTAGTGAAGGTACAGGTGTGATTGCTGGTGGAGCAGTACGTGCTGTAATAGAAGCTGCAGGTATCAAAGATCTTCTAGCCAAATCACTAGGCTCTTCCAATAAGATCAACAATGCCTATGCTACTATTGCCGCTTTGCAAAGTTTGCAGTCAGATGAGCCAGCAAAAGCTACCAAGGAGACTGCCAAATGAAGATGCATGAACTAACTCAGCAATCGCGAGCTACCAAGAAGCGAGTAGGGCGTGGTATATCTGCTGGTGGTGGTAAAACTGCCGGTCGTGGTACTAAGGGCCAAAACTCACGCACTGGCGGTGGAGTAAAACTAGGCTTTGAAGGTGGGCAAACCAAATTAAGCCGACGATTACCTAAGAAACGCGGTTTCAATGCCAACCCCAAGGTAGTGTTTGAAATCGTCAATATTAGTGATCTTACAAAATTGAAAAAAGCCGTTATTAACTCAGAAGTTTTGGCCGAGGCTGGTATTGTCAAAGGCAAACAGAGTACTATAAAGCTACTGAGCATGGGCGATGTTTCTACCAAACTGACAGTTTCTGTTGCGGCAGCGTCAAAGCAAGCAGTTAAGAAGATTGAAGCAGCCGGTGGCAGTGTTCAATTAACAGATAGTAAGCCAACAGTCTCAGCTAAATCAGAACTATCCGATAAACCAAGTAAGTCATAGGAGGAACGTGAACAAAGCGCTTTTGCGGCAGCTGTATACCAACAAAGATTTACGCAAACGAATTCTTATAGTATTGGGTATTTTGGCTATATACGCTGTTCTAACAAATGTGCCAGTGCCAGTCCCGGACACCAACAAGCTACAAAATTTCTTACTTAAATTGTTCCAGAGTAGTCCACTGCTCGGCTTTGCCAACCTGTTTACTGGTGGAGCAATGTCTCGTTTCTCAATTATCTTGATGGGACTTGGGCCCTACATCAATGCTTCCATTATTATCCAGTTGTTGACTCAGGTAGTCCCCAAGCTCAATGAGCTGCAGAAGGAGGGTGAGTCTGGCCGCGCCAAGATCAACCATTATACTCGCTTGCTTACTGTACCATTGGCCATAATCCAATCCATTGCCATGGTGGCATTTGTGCGTACATTGTCTGTCCAAGTAGGTGGCGTCGATGTGATAGGTAGCCCGACTATAGCTCAGTGGGTACTGATGATTAGTAGTATAGTTGCAGGTAGCTTATTGCTTACTTGGCTTGGTGAATTGATTACCGAATATGGTATTGGTAATGGTATATCGATACTTATCTTAGCCGGTATTGTAGCGAGTCTGCCAGGTACGGTTATCCAACAGTTCGGCTTGGCTCAAGCTGACAGTACCAAGTTAATTGGATTAATCGCCCTTGCTGCCATCGCTTTTGTGGCGATCGTATTTGTAGTCTATCTCAATGAAGGTCAGCGTAACATTCCTATCTCATATGCTCGTCGTACCACGGCAATTGCTGCTGGTAGTAGTGTCGATACACATTTGCCTCTTAGGGTAATATCAGCTGGTGTGGTGCCAATAATCTTTGCATTAGCGTTTTTAAGTGTACCGGCGTTCTTAGGACAATTATTCTCCAATGCTAGCTCCTCCTGGGTAGCCAATATGGCCACTACTCTGAGCCGTTGGTTCCAGCCAACCAGCTGGATATATGCAATTACGTACTTCCTGTTAGTATTTAGCTTTACATTCTTCTACACTGGTATCATATTCAGACCCAGTGAAATAGCCGAAAATCTACAAAAACAAGGTGGTTTTATACCAGGTGTGCGTCCAGGTACTGAAACTGTAAAATACCTCAAAACTATCATCAACCGCATAACCTTGGTAGGAGCGTTCTCGCTTGGTATATTGGCGCTTTTCCCATTTGTACTGCAGCGGTTTATGTCCAATTCGTCAGCATTGGTAAGTATAGGTGGTACTGGGTTGTTGATCATTGTAGCTGTAGTCATCGAAACCATGAAGCAGGTCGAATCTAAAGCATTGATGGCAACCTATGAAAAGTATTAAAAGGGGTTTACAGATTAGACCAGATGGGGTATAATCAATGATTGTAACTAAGTACTCATGAGCAATAAAAAGGAATTACTAGAAGTTGAAGGTACCGTTTTGGAGGCCTTGCCCAATACGACTTTTAAAGTAAAACTAGAAAATGGTCATGAGATATTGGCGCATGTGGCAGGCAAGATGCGCATGCATTATATAAAAATACTACCAGGTGACACGGTTGTGCTAGAGATGACTCCATATGATCTCAGCAAGGGCCGTATCACCTATCGTAAGTAATTGGAGTATTCAAGCAAATGAAGGTTCGTGCCGGAGTAAAAAAAATGTGTGCCCGCTGTAAGATCGTTCGTCGTCGCGGTCAGGTCGCCGTTATTTGTGAAAACCCCAAACATAAGCAGAGGCAAGGTTAGGCCATGGCACGTGTAGCTGGTACCAACATACCGAACGAAAAGCGCGTTGAAGTAGCCTTGACTTATATCTATGGCATTGGTGAAGTCCGAGCCAAACAGATATTGCAAGCAATAAGTGTTGATCCAAACACTCGAGTCAAAGATCTTACCGAAGATCAATTGAGCAAGATTCGTGAGTATGTCGATACCAATTACGTAGTAGAGGCTGACCTCTCACGCGAGGTAACAGGCAATATCAAGCGTCTCAAAGAGATCAAGGCCTACCGAGGCTTGCGTCACAGTGCCAAATTGCCCGTTCGAGGACAACGCACCAAGACAAATGCTCGTACTAAACGTGGTAAGCGCGTAACAGTTGGTAGCGGACGTATTAAGGCAGCAGCTAAAACTTAAGGTAATACTATGGCAGAAGCAACCCCTACACCAGTTAAAGCAAAACGCAAGAAGAAGAAAATCACTCTCACCAAGGGTATGGTTCATATTCAGTCTTCATTCAACAACACAATTGTGTCGATTACAGACGAAAAAGGTGCCGTTGCAGTCTGGTCTAGCGCTGGGGCTGCTGGATTCAAAGGGTCTCGCAAATCTACTCCTTATGCCGCTCAAATCGCGACTGAAAAAGTTTTGAGTCAGGCCAAGGATTTGGGTCTCAAGAAAGCCGATGTAATTGTTAAAGGCATTGGTGGTGGTCGCGAGTCAGCCGTACGCGCATTGATGGCTGCCGGCATTGAGATTGGTTCCATTCGTGACATGACAGGTATACCACACAATGGCTGCCGACCAAGAAAGCCGAGGAGAGTCTAATGGCACGTTACACAGGAGCTATCGCTAAGATCTCACGTCGAGAAGGGATTGCCTTGCATCCCAAGGCCGTCAAAGCGCTGGAAAAGCGTAACTATGTGCCTGGTCTTCATGGTCAAGCTCGTCGCGCCAAGCCTAGCGACTATGCTGTACAGCTTCGAGAGAAGCAAAAGGTCAAGCGTTTGTACGGCGTGCTTGAAAAACAATTCCGACGCTATGTGACAGAGGCAGAGCGTCAAGAGGGTGTAAGTGGCGAGATCTTGTTGCAGTTGCTAGAAAGACGCTTAGACAACACAGTTTATCGCATGGGCCTAGCACCTTCTCGCCAATCTGCGCGCCAGCTTGTGAGCCATGCTCACCTGACGCTCAATGGCAAGAAAGTAGACGTTCCGTCGATCTGTGTGAAGCCTGGTGATGTGATCGCGATAAAAGAGTCTAGTCAGCAAAAACCATATTTTGCTGCTGGTGCCGAAGCTTTTAGCACTACCACCCCACCAAGCTGGCTCAAGCTCGAGCCCAAGAAGTTTTCTGCTACTGTTACCAGTCTGCCGTTGCGCGAAGAGATTACCGATCCGATCGAAGAGCAATTAATTATTGAGTTTTACTCACGTTAATAATAAGAAATAAGGAGTCAAAGCGGTGTTGTACGATATCAATCTACCAGAACTAAAAGAAGACAAACAGGACGAGAACCGTTCTACATTTACAGTAGAGCCTCTCTACCCAGGCTACGGCATGACGCTTGGTAACTCGATGCGTCGAGTACTATTGAGCAGCCTTGCTGGCAGCGCCATTACAGCAGTTAAGATTGATGGTGTAAGCCATGAGTTCTCAACAGTGGCTGGCGTGCGTGAAGATGTGATTGAGATTTTGCTCAATCTTAAACAAGTACGCTTCAACCTCGAAAGCGAAGATAGCGCCACTGCTACGCTCAAGAAAAGCGGAGCTGGTGTAGTTACAGCGGCTGATATAGAGTGTCCAGCAGGGCTAGAAGTAGTCAACAAAGATCTAGAGATTGCTAACCTAGATGGTGCACGCAGCAAGATTGAAATTGAGCTTCGCATCGAGCGAGGTCGTGGTTATGCACCAGTCGAGAGCCGACAAGGTGAGAAGCTGCCAGTCGGTATGATAGCTGTTGATGCTATTTATACTCCTATTCGCCGAGTTCGTTATCAAGTCGAGAACACTCGTGTTGGGCAGATGACCGACTTAGACAAGCTAATTATTGAAGTCGAGACCGATGGTAGTATCAGCCCAAGCGATGCTATTATGCAGTCAGCTGAGATCTTGGTAGGTCACTTCCAGGTAATCGCTGGTCACGATGTAGTATCGGTCGGTACTGGTGGAATTGTAACTGCAGCCGAGAAGCAAGAAGCTGACATGGCAAGTATTGGAGTTGAGGAAGTTAACTTTAGCCCCCGTACTACCAATGCACTTCTTAACAACGACATTCGTACCATCAAAGAATTGATGGAGCTTAGTGGGGCTGATCTAAAAGAGCTCAAAGGCTTTGGCGCCAAAGCACTTGAAGAAGTAATCGCTAAGATGAACGAGTTGGGGATTAAGAAGGACTAAGGTCCAAAAGGATACTATTATGCACGCTCACGGAATCAAACAAAATAAGCTCTCTCGCACTGCCGGGCCTCGTCGGGCTCTAGTGCGTGGTTTGCTTGATTCGTTGATTCTGTACGAGCGCATCGAGACTACCGAAGCCAAGGCCCGAGCTATCAAACCTCTTTTTGACAAGCTCGTTACTAAGGCCAAGACTCAAACTTTGCATGGCTATCGTCAGATACTAAGCGAAGTGATCAACCCTGTGGCTGGCCAGAAGCTGTACTTTGATCTCGTCAATGGTTTTCAAAGCCGTAACAGTGGCTATACCCGAGTTATCAAGACCGGTGCTCGCCGGGGTGATAATGCGCCGATGGTAGTGATTGAGCTGTTGCTTGACGAAGACTATATCAAAAAAGCCGCCGATACTAAGGCCGAGCAAGACAAGGCCGCCAAAGCAGCTAAACCTGAGGACAAAAAGGCCGACAAGAAATCGAAGAAAGAAGAAGCAACTGTGGTGCGCAAAACCACTGCCAAATCTACAGCCACCAAGGCTACTTCAGTACGAAGTATAACTGGCCGCAATCGTCGAGGTGATAAATAATGAAAACACTTACTAAAACTTATAGTCAGAAACCTGCCGATGCAGAAACCAAGTGGTACCTGGTAGACGCTTCAGGCCAGACCCTTGGCCGTCTCTCTACCAAGATTGCTACACTGCTAAGTGGTAAGCACAAACCTACCTACACACCTCATGTTGTAGGCGGTGACGCCGTAGTAGTAATCAATGCTGCTAAGATCAAGGTGACTGGTAACAAGCTCAATGACAAGATGTACTATCGTCACAGTGGTTATCCAGGTGGTATCAAAGAGATTAATCTCGAAGATCAGCTTACCAAACATCCAGAGCGGGTAATAGAGCATGCGGTGGCTGGTATGCTACCTAAGAATAAGTTGCAAGCTGTGATGTTGCGCAACTTGAAGGTATTCGCTGGTGCAGAACACACGCATGAAGGTCAAAAACCAGAGAAATTAGAGGTATAACTATGACAGAAACAACCACAACCCCCAAGACCAAGAAAAGTAATTATTATGGAGCTACAGGGCGACGCAAACAATCTATAGCAACAGTACGTCTAACCACCGGCAAGGGCGTCTACACCGTCAACGGTACTCAGACACTCGAGGACTACTTTGGCAATCAAACTGTCGTAGCCCGCATCAAACAGCCCCTCAAGCTGGTTGGCAAGCTCGATGCCGTGGATGTAAATATCCAACCTCACGGTGGTGGTCTTAGTGGCCAAGCCGATGCAGCCATGCTTGCAATTGCACGTGCACTTATAGAGATGGCACCCGACTTTCGTCCGTCACTCAAAAAAGGTGGTTTCCTAACCCGTGATCCTCGCGAAAAAGAGCGTAAGAAGCCTGGTCTTAAGAAGGCCCGTAAAGCACCACAGTTTAGTAAGCGTTAAACAACCTAAAAAGATCCGCCTCAGGCGGATCTTTTTAGTTACTGAAGTCGAGTATTTCTCCAATCAAATCAGATACGCTATAATATTGCTTATGATTATAGAGCGCAAAACCATCTATAAACTTATAGCACTCGTGCTAGGTGTGGTAATACTTGGCACTTTGTTGTTCTCATTTTCAGAGGGAGTAGGGCTCGACGAGGGTCTGTACAGATCGGTTTATATACTTCTCAGCCATCACGACAACTTCCATATGGAGAGCCCAATAGCTCGTGCATCTATAATAATATTGATTATCTCCAGCTTAGTTATCCTGGCATATTTGCTTAAGAGCTTTGGAGAATATATCATTAATCTAGGCGATAGTTTAAAGAGGCAAAAAGTGCGCGCACAACTTACCAAAATCAAAGATCATTACATAGTCTGTGGCCTGGGCCGAGTCGGCTCCCAGGTAGCTCGTGAATTGGCAGATGAAAACGTGCCATTTGTGGCCATAGACCGCGACGAAGATAAGGTCAAAGAAGCCATCAAGATGGGCTACAATGCTTTTATAGGTGATAGTAGTGACGAAGGTGTACTGCAAAAGGCTCATATCGAGAAGGCCAAAGGACTAGTTAGTGCGTTAGGTGAAGACTATCACAATCTGTTCGTGACCCTGGCAGCCCGCCAGATGAACCCTAGTTTGTTCATAGTGGCTCGAGTCAATCGTGAAAGTAATATGCAACGCATGATCCAAGCCGGTGCCGACAAGGTAGCTCAGCCAGCACAGATCGGAGCATTCCACATGGCTAGCATGGTACTCCGACCCAATGTGGTGGATTTCTTGGATGTACTAAGCACCAACCGCAGTGCCGAGCTTCAGATCGAAGAGATAGAGGTGCCGAAGTATTCCAAGGCTGTAGGTGGGCGGCTCAGCCAACTAATTGAGCACGGTACAGGAACGACATTTTTGGCTATCAACAATCGTGATGGCCATAGCAAGGTCAACCCATCTGGACGAGAGATACTTTACCCTGGTGATAAGCTGGTGGTGATGGGGACTAAGACTCAACTGGAATCATTAAATACCCATATTTGAAAACAACTGTAAGAGCGAATTACTTCGTTGATAGCTGCGTTGCTCCTCGCTGTAGGTCTACTACAGCTTAGTGTGCTACTCACTATCGCCTTGCACTTCATCTCTTACAGTTGTTTTCAAGTTCTTTCGTTATTGATTGCTTTAATACCAGAACATAGGAGATAATAGGTGCATGAGCAAATCTCAGATAGTGGTGAGTGACAAATATGCGGGACAGCGGCTGGACCAATTACTTTGTGAGTTGCGCCCAGAAAACACTCGCAGTGGCTGGCAGCGCCAGATCACATCTGGCTTGGTGTTAGTGAACAAACAGTCAGTTAAGCCGTCTTATCATGTGTCAGATGGTGATGCGATCCAGATCACACCAGTCTCTCAGGAGGAATCAGAGAAAACAGTCGATATACCGGTAATCCATCAAGATGACAACGTGATTGTTATCAACAAACCAGCGGGCGTGCTAAGTCATCCAACACCTGCTAAGTCCAATGCTTTTTCTGTAGCTACTGCATTTGCCGATCAGGTGGAAGACAGTGATCTGGTAAGGCCAGGCATAGTGCACCGGCTAGATCGTGATACTAGTGGGGTGATGATCTTGGCACGCAATGCCGCTACCAAGAAGCTTTTACAATCACAGTTCAAGGCTCACACTGTTGAGAAGACATATCTGGCACTGGTGTGGGGTAAGCTCGAGCACCAATTGGCTAGGCTGGAGCTGCCGATTGGCCGCAGTACCAAGTCGCCGGCATTGATGTCGGTTGAGCAATCTGGGCGTATGGCAGTGACAGAGTATCGGCTGCGGCAGCAATATCACGACTATAGCCTGGTAGAGATTCAAATATTAACTGGTCGGATGCATCAGATCCGGGTGCACTTTGCACACCTAGGACATGCTGTAGTGGGTGATCCTCTATATAGTCGTAAGCCTCGACCAGATGGGCTCGAGCGGATGTTCTTGCACGCAGCTAGCCTGAAGTGTGAGATAGCGCCAGGCGTTAGCCAGCAGTTTGAAGCGGCATTACCAACTGAGCTAGAGGGATTCTTACAAAGCCTATGAAACCAACTGTAGCGGTGGAACAGCTATTGCACCCGGCAAGTATGCAGCGCCTACATAAAGCAGCGCGTTTGCAACACCATGCATACTTGTTGGAGGGTGATAGTGGGTTGGGCACTGAGCAAGCTGCTATGTGGTTGTTACGACAACAAGACCCTAATCTCACTGACGCTGAGGTTGCCAAGGTAGTGCCAGCGACTAGTACAGTATCGATCGCTCAAGTTCGTGAGTTGATAGAGCACTTATGGCGCACTTCGGCACGGCTGGATGGCATACGTGCTGGCGTGGTTATGCAAGCTGATCGCATGAGTACTGAGGCTGCCAATGCATTGCTCAAGGTACTAGAAGAGCCACCACCACATGTTGTACTGGTGTTGGTGGCAAGTAGTGCCGAGCAGCTACCATCCACTGTACGCTCACGGGTACTAACCATCCCGTTGTTACCGCTAGACGATCAGCAGATCGAGAATTTTATGCAAGCTTATGGAGGGGTAGCGTCTGAGGTTGTGGGCTTAGCGCAGGGATTACCATTACAAGCTCTAGAACTAGCCAATTCTAGCGAAGCACTGGAGCTGCAACGGCTCAGGCAACAACAAGTTGATAGCTTCTTAGCTGGCACTGTTAGCGATCGTTTTGTGGCTATTGCAGAGATTGCCAAATCCGGCTCACCAGAACAGTTCGTGTTGGGTTTGCTCTACACATTTGGCAAAAAGTTCTCTATACTAGAGCGGTCAGCAGATGTTGAGGTGACACTGTGGTGTTTGCGTGCGATCCGTGCACACGTACAACCCAAACTAGCCCTCGAGTGGCTGGCTCTAAAACTATCATGATACTCGAAACCATTATTGTTATAGCCTTTGCAATCGCAGCTTATAGCGTGATTGTTACCCGTCGCAGTCGCTTGGCTGCGAGCCTTATAGACTCCACAAATAGCAATGCCATATCACACGATGACCAGCTTGAGGCCTTGTTAGAAGTGGCAGGTAGATACTACCAAGAACGCAACTTCTTGGCAGCGGAGAAGGCTTATCTTAAGGTACTCAAGATCGATCACAAAAACAGCCTAGCCTACAGTCGGCTTGGCTTTGTGTATTCACACCTGGGTAATACCGACGATGCTATCGAGTGTTTTCGTATAGTGGCACAAATGTATCCCAATGCAGCAAGTTATCATAATCTCGCCATGATGTATTTTAAAAACCATGACTACAGCCAGTCGGCCGAGGCACTTGAGAAGTCAGTCCATATGGAACCCAATGTAAATCGTTTTATTACTCTGGCACGTATATACCGCATACTGCATAAGTTTGATAAGCAGCTAGAGGTGCTCCACGAAGCTCTAAAGCTCGAGCCTAAGAACATTGATATTATGCAACTCGAGGCCGAAGCCTATGTACATGAAAAAGACGATGCCGGTGCCAAGAAGGTATTCCGCGCCATACTCAAGATTGATCCTGACAATCAGCGAGCCAAGGCTGCTCTACAACCGCCCAAGCAACCACGCAAGATCCGCCAGTAGCTAGCCGAGCGCTTTTGGACCAGGTTTGTTTTGTGGCAGCTTGATAGTAGCTACCAGACCAAGTAGGCTCATAACTCCAAGCAGTATAAACACCCTACTTAGGGCGGCACTACGTGCTTGAGCGTTGATATCTACCACTTGTGCGGAAACGTCAGGTGGCAAGCTGGCTGTGGCCGCCTCAACTTGAGCATTGCTGGCGATTTGAGCGTTTTGTTCGTAAGCGGTGTTGAGCTGAGCTTTTTGACTATCACTGAGAGTAGTGTTTTGAGCGATTAGCTGACTGCTTACATTGAGTAGTGAGATAATTAGTAATACACCACCGATAGCTGTCCCCAAGCTCATTCCGAGGTTTTGGAACGTAGCCATAAGGCCAGATGTCTCCGATGAGTCTTTCAACTCTACTGAGCTTTGTACCAAGTTTTGCAACTGCGACATGATAATACCTACACCCATACCTACAAAGGCAATTCCAGGAACTAACTTCCAGCCAGAAGTTGCACTAGACGACGTCAATCCTACCAGTATTACACCCACAAATATTGCTAGGAATCCGGCACGGACTATGTAGCGTGGAGCAAACTTTTCTGCCATGGCTGGTCCACGACTAGCTAGTAGCAATATCATTACCGAAAGCGGCAGCATGGTAAGTCCAGATAGGAGAGCGTTGTATCCTAGTTGAATCTGTGTAAATAGTGCCAGGGTATACATAGTACCACCAAGCAGGAAGTATAGTGTTAGGATAGTACCTAAACCCGATTGCACAACAGAGTTGGCAAACAATCGCAGATGCACCAAGACGTCCTTGTTTTTCTTGGTCCGCCAAAGCTCCCACAGCACAAATAGTGCCAGTATCACTACACCACCAATCACAAAGTACACAGTAGGAGATACCTGACCAGGCTCAATCACTACATTGCCATTGATTTCAAAAGCTTGGCGGGCACGGAAGAATCCATAAGTACTAGCTAGTAGTATGCCCTGTACAATTGTAAACATACCAGCAGCAGTTAGCCCTACACCGAGCCAATCGAGACGAGGTGGATTGGCAGTGGCGGGTGCGTCTTTTATCTTGGTGTGATTGAACAGTATATATAGAACTATTAGCACCTCGCCGGCAAATACCAGTCGCCAGCTAGCATAGGTGGTCAGAAGACCACCTACGATCGGTCCAATTGCCGCTCCAATCGCTGCCATAGCGGCCAACATTCCATAAGCTCGCACGCGCCTTGGTCCAGCTCCAAAGTTGCTCGCTATTAGTGATATCATCGCTGGTACTATCAAGGCTGCGCCTAAGCCTTCTAGAAGTGACCAGCCGAATTTGAGTACATTGATGTTGGGTGCTAGCGATGTGATGAGTGAACCGGTGCCGTATATGATAAGTCCGATTATGAAGGCTTTTTTGCGACCAATCACATCGCCGATCTTGGCACCCGCGATCATAAATGCGGCCATTACTAGGGTGTAGAAGGCTATGGCGCTTTGGACTGCCGAGACTGTTGTGTTGAGGTCTACTACCAGTGTACTGATTGATACATTCATGACCGTAGAGTCTAGGGTAAGTATAAGCTGCGCCATACACAGCAGTATTAAAACAGTTTTTTCTGCTCGATTCATGTGACTATCATATCAAAAAGCTGTTCGATTGTCTTGGCACCAATTAGTACTTTGGCAGGGCGTAGTAAGCGAGATTAGTACTTTATTAATGATAATCGAGTCTAGCTCTGGGTTTTTTTGAGCGGTCCCTTTGGCTCGTAGGTGGCAAATATTATGCCTGTCTTGGTAATTTTGGAGTCTACCGGGTTAAAGCGCTCTGGCTGTGTGCCTTCTGCGAATAATCTTTTGCCGGTACCAATAGTAACAGGAAATGTCCAGATGTGCATTCTGTCTATTAGGTTGTTACTAAGAAGCGTTTGTATAAGGTTGCCACTACCGTACACTAATAGGTCAGGACCGTCTGATTTTTTAAGCTTTTTTATTTCTGCCAGCACATCACCCGTAATAAGTTCAGAATTATTCCAAGAGAGTTTGAAGGGCTTGGGTGAGACAACATACTTTTTCGCGCTATTGAATGGCTTGCCCCAACGCTGTTCATCTGTGTAATTAGGCCAGTAAGCCGCAAAGATTTCATACGTGAGTCTTCCTAAGAGCAGGTCAAAAGGTGCAGCCTGTACCTTTGTGTCTATTATTTTGTCTGCATCTTCGTCCCAATAGCCAGTCTGCCAACCTCCGTATTCAAACCCTTGCGCAGTATCTTCTTTGGAGGCACCGGGCGCTTGCATAACGCCGTCTAGGGTAATCATTGTTGTAGTGATAATTTTTCTAATAAACTTATTATATCAAAAAGAAACCCCGTGGGCTTCTTTAAGCATAAGTACTCTGGCAGGACGTTGTGAACCAGCTTAGGACTGCTTTAATTATACGACCACACGAATTAATAACATAATAGCCAACCCAGCTGTGGCAGCAACCAAAGTTGACATACGAACTCGTGTTAGTAGGCTATGTCCGGCAATATACAAGAACGCCCCCGCGCTAACGGCTTCAAGAGCAACGAGTGTAGTTTGGCTGAACTGTCGCAGAAAGTAATAAGTGATACCAAAGCTTACAAGTAATACAATGATGGTTATTACATCGACCATTACAGACTTTTTTAAAGAAAAGCCCTCAGAACGCAAAATTGCCACCACAGCAAAAAATTCAGGGAGTAAGTGCAGTATCATACCAGTTACTATGCCGAAACCAACTATTCCACCAATACTCAATCCTACGGCGGTTATGGCACCTTCGAGCAGGGAATGAAACCAAAATGCTAAACTTGCAGATATGGCAAAAGCGTTCTTTGAAAACTTGTTAGTTACTAATTTAAGCACATACCATATCACAAACCCAGTAACTGTTAATAAAAAGGCATTGATCCACCCCAACTGTTTCGCTGATTCTGGAATAATTTCAAATATTGCCGCTCCTGCAAAAATTCCTGATGAAAGTGCAACCAGCAGGTCAAACCGAGGGGTACCTTTACTGCTTTTTTTATTCATAGTCTTGTCCTTCTAAGAAGTTGGGCATTGGCAGCCACCACAATCGTAGACACTGACATTAGCACCGCACCTATTGCTGGGGCTAACAAGATTCCGAAGCTATACAACACACCTGCGGCCAGCGGGATAGCCACAACATTATAACCAGTTGCCCAAATTAAGTTTTGCCTCATCTTCTTATATGTCGCTTTAGATAAATGTATTACTTTTACAACATCAAGTGGATTACTCTTAACAAGGATAATATCGGCTGACTTAATAGCTACGTCAGTGCCAGCTCCGATAGCAATCCCAATAGTGGCTGCCGTTAATGCTGGGGCATCGTTGATACCATCACCAACCATTGCCACCTGCTCGCCTTGTGCTTGTAGCTCTTTGACCTTATCAGCCTTATTCTCTGGCCGTACTTCCGCAAAATACACATCTAATTTAAGTTGTTTAGCCACATACTTTGCAACATCTTCTGAGTCGCCTGTAATCATAGCGGTACGAATATTCATGGCCTGCAAGGCCGCAATAGCTTCTTTTGATTCAGTCCTGATTATATCGGTCAATGCTAATGCGCCGACTACCTTCTTATTTGTTACTAAGTAAACTTCTGTTTTTCCTTCTTTGGCAGCCTGTTTGAGTTGCTTGCCGAGAACACTTGGCAATTCAATCTTATTATCTTCGATATAGCGATAACTCACGGCTAAGTATTTCTGTTTATTTATTGTTGCCTGTACACCTATACCCGGGATTGCCGAAAAAGACGACACTTTCGACAGTTCGAGTTTCTGTTCGGTGGCTTTGTTCACGATGCCCTGACCAACGATATGCTCGCTTTGTTGCTCTAGGCTTGCTGTAAGACTAAGAATTTGATCATTGGTATATCCATCAGTGGTAAAGATATTGGTCACGCCATGCTTACCCTTAGTTAGTGTGCCGGTTTTATCAAACAACACTATGTCTAGTTTACGAGCTGATTCCAGGGCTAACCGTTTTCGCACGAGTAATCCGTTGCGGGCAGAGATTGCCGTAGAGATTGATACTACAAGAGGGATTGCTAAGCCTAAAGCGTGAGGACAAGCGATTATAAGCACCGTCACGGCTCGTTCTAGGGCGAATAGGCTGTCTTTGGCAAATAGCCAATATCCAAACGTTAATAAGCTAGCTGAGAGGGCAATAATAGTCAGCCAAAAAGCTGCTTTGTCTGCCAACACTTGAACATTAGACTTTGAGGCTTGGGCTTCTTTGACTAGCCGCATTATGCCAGCCAAAGCAGTATCGTCACCGAGCTTAGTTACTTTGACCGTTAAAGCCCCATCTTGATTGACTGTGCCAGCCACAATTTCATCATGAATAGCTTTAGTTACAGGCTTTGATTCGCCAGAAAAGGCTGCTTCATCTACGGCAGATGTACCGTCTGTTACAATGCCGTCAACTGGGATATTGGTACCTGGTCGTACCAAAACCAAATCACCAATCTTTAGCTCAGAAACCATTACGGCCTGAGGCTTACCATTTACGAGCTTTTCAGCTTTGTCAGGTAAAAGTTTGGCAATTGCATCAATAGCACTTTCTGCTCGGGCAACCGAGGCCATTTCTAGCCAGTGGCCAAGTAGCATAATAGTCACAAGCGTTGCTAACTCCCAAAAGAAGCCTTCGCCTGGCAACCCAAATACCGTTGCTAAACTGTATATATACGAAGTAATGATTGCCAGACTTATGAGGGTCATCATACCCGGTAATCGACTCTTAAGTTCGCCAATAGCTCCTTTTATAAATACCCAGCCGCCATAAAAGAATATGACGCTGCTCAGTACAAATGGTACATACATTGAGCCAGGGAAACTCGGTGGGCTTACATGAAGCCAGCGTGCAACATTGTCTGAATACAAAAGAACGGGAACTGTTAAAACGAGACAAACCCAAAACTTACTACGAAACATCGCTACCGAGTGACCAGCGTGCTTGTCGTAGTCTTGTTCTTCGCTATGGTTGTGCTGCTGGTGATTCATACACTAATGCATCATATGCATGCCGCCCATACTATCATCTGAGCTTGAGCTCACTGGATAACCCCACTGTTGTTGCCATATCTTCATTTGGTTAATCTCTTTGGTTTGTGCTGCAATGATGTCATTTGCTAAGCTACGGAGTTCTGGTTTTGTAGATTTTTGTAGTACCAAATTTGCCATATCTATTGCTCCTTGATGGTGTACTATCATCTCAGCCAAGAAAGCTTTGTCGAATTCATCTCCTGTTTTGCTTTTAAGCTCATTCGTCATGTCATCCATGCTCATAGATGAGTCACGCATAACACTAGGGCTATTTTGGTTAGTTTTCATACCCATTACCCGCATCATAGTTTGATTGTTGTTATTTACTGAAATCGTAGCTACAAATACTGTCAGTAGTATGCCTACCAGTAATCCTATTATTCCATACAATATTGATTGCTTCATTACTTCATCTTTTTTCATGCAGCTCCTTAAAAGTGGTTATTGAATTAACTTAATACAACCCTATGATAACAAAAAAAAGACCAAATGGTCTTTTAAGCATAAGTGCTTTGGCAGGGGTGGCAGGAGTCGAACCCGCGACCTTCGGTTTTGGAGACCGACGCTCTAGCCAACTGAGCTACACCCCTCTGCGTCAGAACACGCATTTCTGCTTCTCGCGATTTCAAGGAAATCTCTGTCAGCATACATCGTGTTCTTCCTTTCGCTTTTGCAAACAGAAACTTGGTTTACAAAAGCGTTTATCCTGAAACGGCTAGGAAAGTTACAATAGTAACTCGATCATTTTACCAAATAACCAGGTAGATTTATAGCCTTGTGGTAAGTGCTTGAGGGGGGCATATAAGAGGTTATGATAAGACAATGCAAAAAGCCAACATTCGAGCAACTATAACAACTGCAGTAGTGGCACTTTTCCCAGTACTATTGTGGGTTGTCAGCCAGCCAATCTTGCTTGATACACTATCCAGCAGTGTTAATACCGCTGTTAAGCTTTTTGCACTGGCGGGGTTCTCACTATTTGGTTGGAATATCTTACTCAGCACAAGGCTAGAGATGTTTGAGAGGCTTTATGGAGGATTACCCAATCTATATCGTTGGCACCACCGTACAGGTTGTATCGCATTCATGCTGTTGATAATCCACCCGACGCTTATAGCTATTCGCTATGCCATGATTTCGTTTACTAGTGCGTATGAGTTCCTAAAACCGAGCCTGAACTATCCACAGCTAGCCGCGGAAGCAACACTCGGTATTATGTTTGTGGCGATCTTTGCTACTACTTATTTGGTAATCAAGCACGAACTGTTTGTAAAGCTGCAGATCACACTGGGACTAGTATTCTTCCTGGGCGCATACCACGCTATATATATGACTGGTAGTGATGTCTTGCAATCGTGGCCGCTCATAATTTATGGAAGTGTTCTGGTGGGATTGGCGCTCATAGTTATGCTATATCGTTCACTTTTTCATGGTAGTTTTCGCAGACGCTATAGTTACCAAGTAACTGATATTTCTAAGCAAGCTGAAGTGCTGGAGCTGAGCCTCAGTTCAAATAACGGCATAGGTGGATATACGCCGGGGCAGTTTGTTTTTGTCAAACCCATCAATAGTGCAGTCAAAAAGCAATTTCACCCCTTTAGTCTTACGTCTGTGCCAGGTGGTAGTACTATAAGCGTGGGCATCAAGCAGCTTGGTGACTTTACCAACAGCCTAACTGAGCTGAAGGTTGGTGACGACGTAATAGTTGAGGGGGCATATGGTGAATTTGGTAGTGAGCTTACTAACTATCAGAAACAGATTTGGATAGCTGGTGGAATAGGCATCACTCCATTTGTGGCAATGGCCAAATCACTGGACAAGCAGCAAGTCGACTTGTTCTATAGCGTGCGTTCTAAATCCCAGGCTTATTTCTTAAGAGAGTTGCAAGCTATTGCCAAGCTCAAGCCAAACTTTCACATACACTTCATCGATACAGAGCATCAAACTCAGCTTACTAGCCATGACATTACTAAGATTTATGATATCAACACCGCTATATGGATATGTGGCCCACCACCCATGATGAAGGCATTTAAAAGAAGTTTGGTGAATGATGGTGTAAGCAAAACCCATATCATAACCGAGGAGTTTAGCTTGTCATGAAGTATCTACTTGCGATAATCACTGGTGTTTGTGCAGTGATAATGTGCGGTATCTTTGTACTGGGTTTTTTACAAAAACAACAAAGAGAAGCTGCTACACCTACTCAGCCAGTGACAACACCTTCACCATCGAATACAAACTCCAACAATCCAACCCAGACTCAACCAAGCCAAGCCACTCAAGTTTTTACAATTTCTGAGGTCTCGAGTCACAATACTGCATCAAATTGCTGGTTGGTAGTAAATGGTAATGTTTATGATGTATCGAAGTTTCTTAGTCAGCATCCCGGTGGTGAAGCTGAGATTATACCGTACTGTGGTAAGGAAGCTACAAAGGCGTTCGATACACAAGGGCGCAGTGGTGGTCGTGGACATTCCACAACTGCAGGCCAAATGTTGCAAGATTATAAGATAGGCACACTTAGAAACTAGTTTTTTGATTCGCCACGACGAATGGCCGTAGCAATGATGAAATAAATAAGCAGACCGGGGATGATGCCCGACAGTACTATAAATACAATGCCTACTATACGCACCCATACTGGGCTGAGGTTGTAATACTCAGCAATACCTCCGGCAATACCCGCGACTTTTTTGTCATCAGCAGCAAGGGTGAGTTCCTTGTCGGATTTATGGTTACTTTTTGGCATTTTTTTCAGGCATGATAAACAGCCCAATTATGAAGTATATAATCATACCCGGCACGAATCCTGAGCATACTATTAGTATGAGGGCAATAATTCGTACAATTGCAGGATCGATATCAAAATATTCGGCAATCCCACCAGCTACGCCAAGCAGCTTCTTGTCGTCTGACAAGTATAGGGACTTACGAGTAGTATCTTTTTTCTTGGTCGCCATAGTTTTTAGCCTTATTGTTATAATTTCTGGAGCCACCCGTGGGATTCGAACCCGCGACCTCTTCCTTACCATGGAAGCGCTCTACCAACTGAGCTAGGGCGGCGTGTTTTAGCTGCTGATAATAACATGGAGCCGATGGAGGGATTCGAACCCACGACCTACTGTTTACAAAACAGTTGCTCTAGCCACTGAGCTACATCGGCTGGTGCAGGGGGAGGGATTCGAACCCCCGAAGGCATAAAGCCAGCAGATTTACAGTCTGCCGCGTTTGGCCGCTTCGCTACCCCTGCTCGTCAAACTGTTGACTGTAATTTTCACAATCAGACAAGTCTGATTGCTTCAATTGCCACAACAATTTTCCTCTCATTTTGCTAAACAGAAGCTTGGTTTAGCAAAATGTAAAAGAAAACAAGAATCAGATCAAAAACAGATTACAGTCTAGCAGATTTAGCGGCATCTTTCAATCGCTTAAGCCACTTTTTGGTTAGTAGAAATAATACGCTGTAACGTGTAATTTGGTATGATAGGAATGTAACTAAGGAGAACTTATGCGGGGACCAATCGATTACATAATAGTAGAGTTTAAACAAAATAAGTTTAATGGCGAAATACTAAAAGCACTAGAGAAAGCAACCAACGATGGTATTATCGCTGTTTTGGATATCGCACTTGTCTCAAAAGATGCTAGTGGTGAAGTAACATCACTTGAGCTGAGTGAGATAGAAGATGAGCTGATAGCAGAGTTTGCTAAGGCCAAAGGGATAGATTCCGGCTTAGTAAGTGACGATGATGTTGCTGAGGTAGCAGAATTGCTGGACAACGATTGCTCAGCTGGATTGCTAGTAATCGAACAACTTTGGGCCAAGGATCTTAAAAAAGCTATTCTAAACGCAGGCGGAGAACTGTTGGCCGAGGGCCGAATTCACCCAGACGCAGAAGCAGAATTAAACAACGGAAAAGGAGAGTAATATGCCAGGATTACTACGTGGAGTAGCACGAACAGCAGTGATTGCAGGTACCGCTACTGCGGTTTCAAACAATGTGAGTAGGCGCCAGGCTAGGCGTTGGGGTGCTGAGGAGCAAGCTCAGGCCGCGCCAACTGCACAACCAGCTGCTTCGTCGGGAGCAGATGACCAAATGGCTCAACTTGAAAAACTCGGCCAACTCAAAGACCAAGGTATACTTACACAAGAAGAATTCGACGCCAAAAAGAAGCAAATACTAGGGCTATAGCAACAAGTAGCACAGTGCTGATATACTGGTTATGTAAATAACCAGTATGAACTCATATAATTCTTCGGCAGCATATAGCTCTCAAAATAGCTCAAAAACTCCATTTTTGTTGACATTGGTGTCCGCTGTTATCTCCCTAATTGCGCTTTTTACAATCGGCTTGTTTATATACTCCACTCAGCCATTTGTAGTATTTGTGCCCGCCGTTCTTGCGCTAAGTGCACTAGTAGTAAATATTTTTGCAATTAAGCGCCAGCAGCGCTTGGCTAAGTCGGCACTAATACTTACCATACCTGTATTTCTGTTGTTGTTAGGTTTCTCAATCTTCTTCGGAATGATATTTGTGGCCATTACGCCCGGTACTGTGACTAACTCTGCGGGTCACTATTCGGTTGAAGTACCCGTTGGTTATTTCGGTCGTATGCAGACCACAAATCCTGGAACGATGTTGCTGTCAACTGCGCCTGTTAGCAATTTGCCAAGTGAAAGCCCGAATGGAGATGCTAGCTCAGTACAGCAAACCAGCTTACCAACATTGGTACTTATACCAGTTGGGGATCAAGGCGCTACCAAAAGCGATGCATTCGCGCGGCAAGTGCATGACAAAACAGCCCAGTTGGCTGCTTCCAAGGGCAATAAGGTTCTTTATCAGAATGCCACTACCAAGGCTGGACTCCTACTCAATGCCTATCAAAACGGCAATGGTATAGCCGGCTCGCTCGATGATACTGTCAATCACTATACATATTTTTTTGGAATCTCAGTTCCCGGTGGTAGTGATCCGGCTGAGCTAAGCAAGTTGTGGGAGATAGTCAATACTATCCAATATTATCAGTAACAAAGTGTAGCAAAAATTACAATCCGATCTCCGGCATAAAGTAGCCGTTGTATTTGATTACCAACAAATCAAACTAAAGTATAATAGTATTATGATCAATCTCAGCACTCGCCTGGAAAGGCTTTTCACCAATCATAAATCTATCAAGCTGATGGATTTAGAAGAAATGTTTGGTGAGAAAAGTTTTGCACTAGCATTTATTTTGCTTATGATGACTGCGGCTTTGCCACTGCCAACAGGAGGTATAACTCATTTTTTTGAAATTATTACAGTTCTACTGGCATTGGAGTTGGTGGCTGGTCGTCGAGCTATCTGGATACCCAAACGATGGGAGAAACGCAGTATTCACTCTCCCAAGCCCGGCAAGGGTATGGGTAGACTAGTCGGCTTTGTACGTTTTTTTGAAAAGTTTTCTAGAACTCGCGGACACTTTATTGCCAATCATCATCTGTTTGTTCGGCTAATTGGTATACTTGTGATAATATTTGCTTCCGCTGCGTTTTTGGCGCCACCTTTTTCTGGACTAGATACTTTACCTGCTCTAGGTGTAGTAATACTAAGCATTGGAATGGTCCTTGACGATCTGGTGGTTGTGGCCTTGGGAATTATTATAGGTGTATTGGGGATAGTAGTGATAGTAGGTCTTGGCGGATTAGTTTTTGGTGTGGCTCAGCAGGCAGTTTGTCAGATTTCACAGCACAACTTACAATGTAGTTAATACTTATGCTTAATCATAAAAAGAAGTTATCGTATTTATCAAACAGACCTTGGCATATGGTCTTTTGGGTAAGTTTGACCGTGGTATTAGTTGTGATTGTCGTTCTTCTTGGATTGCAGTGGTATCAAAGCTATCAGGCCAAGCAATATCAAGCGAGTCTAGAGCCTTTTTATACGCCACCAAACCCACTGCCTGCTGGCAAGCCAGGCACACTAATTCGAACAGAACCTATGAATATCAGTGTACCAAACGGTGGTAGTGCATATCGCATGCTTTACACAACCCAACTAGCTGATGGTAGTGAGGCAGTATCGTCAGGCATGATTTTTGTACCAAGCGGTGTTGTCCCGGAAGGTGGCCGCAAAGTTGTAGCCTGGGCACATGGTACGCTTGGCTTTGGTGATAGTTGCACACCATCACGTAGCTCAAACCCTATGAATGATATGCAAAATTGGCTCGATGGGATGATGCAACGCGGTTGGGTGGTCGCAACTACCGACTATACCGGTGTTGGCACGCCAGGTAACCCATATTATCTAATCGGCCAGAGTGAGGCACATGATGTTCTCAACTCTGTCCGTGCTGCCAGGCAGTTTGCGCCAGCCGGTGCTGGAGTTGACTTTGCAGTGTGGGGCCACTCACAAGGAGGCAACTCAGCGTTATTTGCAGCACAGTATGCGAGTAGCTACGCTCCTGAGCTTCGGCTGGTGGCAGCGAGCGCTGCGGCGCCAGCGGCAGAGCTAAACGCATTGTTCTCGCAACAGTACAATCAAGTGGTAGCTTGGGCAATCGGACCAGATGCAGCCGTGTCGTGGCCACTTATTTATCCCAATTTACCGTTGCAACCAGTGCTTACAAAAGCCGCCCATGATAATTATCAGCGCCTAGCTTATGGCTGCGTACAACAAGAAGTAGCAGGATTAGAGGTTAGGGCAGCATTACAAGAGAAGTTTTTCCAATCTAATCCAACTCAAAATTCACAATGGTACCAAGCTGCTCAACAACAAACACCGCAAGTGAGCTCGTTGAAAGTGCCTGTTTATGTTGCCCAAGGCCTTAGTGACACTGTAGTTCTTCCTAATACCACAGCACTACTTGCGCAGAAAAGCTGTGCGAGTGGTGTTAAGCTAACCACAAATTGGTTAGGGAATATCTCGCATACACAAGTAGCGATTGTGGCCGGTCCATCAGTTGTAGCCTGGCTGCAAGATCGTTTTGAGAATTTACCAGCGCCAAATAGTTGCAACCAACCTTTGCCAATTAGCCCAGCAGTTGATCCGACAGCACCTGCAGCTTCTAGCTAATAGCAATAAGATGCCGCGCGATCTAGCCGGCAGTTTCATGCAAACATAAGCGTTTTTCTGTTAAACTATTAGGTATGCTGACGCTCAAAAATGTCAGTAAGATTTACCAGTTAGGTGAAGTTAACGTCCCTGCACTACGCGGGGTAGATTTAACTATCCAAGCTGGTGAAATTGTCGCAATTATGGGCAAGTCCGGCTCAGGCAAAAGCACACTGCTGCGCATGATGGGTCTTATTGATGTACCTACAAGCGGTAAGGTAATGCTTGATGGCATAGATGTAAGCAAGCTACCTGAGTCACAGCGCTCACGAATACGCTTAAGTCAGTTTGGCTATGTATTTCAAGAGTATGCTTTGCTGCCCGAGCTTACGGCTTTGGAAAATGTGTATTTACCAGCCAAAATGCTCCGACGCTTTTCGGGAGATTTTCGGGATCGTGCTATTACGCTTCTGGATTCAGTAGACTTGTTGAGTCGTAAGGATCATCGGCCTAAACAAATGTCGGGCGGCGAGCAACAACGTGTGGCGATTGCGCGGGCACTTATGAACAAACCAGAAATTGTTTTTGCCGATGAGCCAACTGCCAACCTCGACTCAGCCAGTAGCTATAAGGTGATGCAGGCACTATTCTGGCTAAACCATGAGTATGGCACCACAGTGGTATTTGTGAGCCATGATCCAGATGACGTTTTTTACGCTACTAGAGTAATTCGTATGCATGATGGTCAAATCATGAGGGTGGATCGTCGTGCTAAATAAGATATCAGTTGCTTTCTTTCTGACGGTTCGCTCGATATTCCGCGGCAATAGTTGGCTAAGTATCATGCCTACTTTCATGATGATATTGGTGTTTATGAACTTGGTATTCACACCGGCCTTGTTAGAAGGTGTAATAAGCACAATGAATTCCAAATTAATCAATACGCTGACTAGTAATATTACAGTAGAGAACAAACCATCAGGCACGCTTATACCTGGCGCAAATGACCTAGTCAAGATGATCGATGAAACTACAGGAGTTGAAGCATCTACTGCATCTCGTAACACCAGTGCTCAACTGATACTCGGCAACGAGCGGGGCACTTCAGAGCTTTTGGGTATTGATCCAAAGAGCTATGATGCGGTGTATTCGGCGCCACAGAACATGGTTGAAGGGAGCTTCTTGAGTCCGGGCGATCGTGACCAAATTGTGTTAGGAGCACAGGTAGCCGGAGCCGGTAAGGCCAAACTCGAGCTTTACAATGATAGTTTGAAGAATGCGCATGTGGGTGATGTAGTCACCGTAAACCTACCAGGTGGTTTAACCAAAAAATATACTGTCAAAGGCATCTTCCAGACTGAGTTTGTGCAAGCAGATCTGAAAACTTTCGTAACCAACGAAGACTTCGATGCTATCAGACCTGACACTGTAGGTAAAGCTAATGCCATCAATGTGCGTACCAGCCCAGGCGCCAATGAGCAAGTTGTGATAGATCGAATTAATAACTTGCAATCAGACTTGCAGTTTAGGACTTGGCAGCAACGAGCCGGGTTTGTACAAAGTTACACAGATTCGATTCAGATAATCAACCAAATACTTCGTCTCGTAGCACTAGTTGTTGGTGCGCTAACAATCTTTATCATTACTTATGTCGATGTAGTCAACAAACGTCGCCAGATTGGTATAGAACGTGCTATAGGTATTAGTAGCTCAGCTATTGTGCTGAGCTATGTGATCAGGGCTTTTCTGTATACATTGTTTGGATCAGTTTTAGGTGTGTTGTTGTTTATATTTGTGGCGGTACCAGTTGAAAAACGTTATCCGTTTCATTTTCCACTAGGTGATGTGTACTTGGCGGTCAATTACGGCTTCTTGTTACTAAATGCTTTAATACTGTTGTTGGTCAGTATGCTATCGGCATTTGTGCCTAGCTGGCGAGCAGTTCGCATCCGTATAGTTGAAGCAATTTGGGGAACGTGATAGGCTTGGTGCCATAGTTTTATTATGCAACACAACAAACAATCGCTCATCGAGCTGGTAACACGTGCACAAGACGGTGATCAAACTGCTTTTGACGAACTGTACGAGCAATTGTATCAGCCACTTTTCCGTTATATCGCAGCCAAGGTTAGAACAACGGAAGATGCTGAAGATCTTACCCAGCAATCGTTTTTGAAGTTTTACAAGAATCTATCAAGGTGGCAAGATCGTGGTTATAGCCCGACAGCATATTTGTATAAGATTGCATCAAGTGTAGTTATTGATTACTATCGTGCTACGAGTAATCGACCTATAGGAGATTCTGAAGATGTGTTACTTGCAATCGCTGATACGTCACAAGATCAACACCAGGACGTTTTAATAAACGAACAAAAGCAGCATTTGTTGAACCAACTCCACAAACTTAGTGAACTTGACCAGGAAGTGTTGCGATTGAGGTTCTTTGTAGGGCTGAGCTCTGAGCAAATTGCTGAGATAATTGGTAAAACTCCAGTTGCCACGCGAAAACTACAATCAAGGGCGATTGCAAAGCTACGTCTACTAATAAAAGATGAGGAAAGGTCATGAAAAATCCGAATTATGATTTGGTACTAGAAGAATACATCGGTTCGACAAAGGCAAATCGTCGAGCGATAGTAAAACGCTACCCAAAATTTGCGGCTGATTTAAGCGCCGATACTACTGTGATTGAGCAGATGGAAGCTATCGCAACTACTAGTGAAGCTAGTAAGACACAGTTGCAAGCAGTGCTAAACCAGTTGAATAATCAGAAACAGCAATCAGAAAAAATTATTAATGGTAGCTCCCATAACTGGTCAAGGCTACAACCATGGTCGCTAGCCTTTGGTGGAGTAGCTGTATTTGTGATGGTTTTTGGTAGTGTTCTAGTTTTACAAATGCGGCCTGCCAATGATCAAACTACCTCAGCTACTGTGGTGGCAAATGGTACCATTACCAATACGGTTTCGCAAATTAATGCCAATACCCAAGCTGAGCAAGCTCAGGCAACGTTGGATGAGCAGCCGACCAGTTTACTGGACAATCAAATTAATCTGGCTAGTCAATATCAAACTAGCTTAGGAGATATATATAATGCTGTGGCGCAGTAGTATAAGATTTATTGCAATCTTGTTTGCGGTAACTGCAATCTTTGGTATGGTTGGCGTATCACAGGCTGAAGATAGCCCACTTTCGGCTGAACCAACACCTCAGTTTTGTCAGAGAGTAGACAATATAACCAGTCGGCTACTAGAAAAAACAAACGAGTACTATAAGTCAGTTTCTCCTGTAAAGTTCGACCATGATGAACAGCTAGCCAAGCGCCGTGCAGCGTTTGATAAAAAACTTGCTGGCTTGCGCAGTAAAGCTGAAGAAGACCGGAGGCGACACGTTGAGGCCATGCTGGCACGCGCCAAATCAGAGGCCCAGAGCCAGGCGGTGGAACAGTATTCAGCAGCGGTTAAACAAGCTCTCGATGTAAGACATTTAGCAGTAGATAATGCAGTTCGTAACTATCGAAGCCAGGTTGATAGTGAGCTCAAATCTGTGCAAGATTCTCGTAAAGCCAATCGCCAGCAATTTGTTGATCAAGTCAATAATGCACTTGAGCAAGCTAAGTCTGACTGCGCTGATGGTAATAATGCTGCGGCGTCACGACAAGATTTAACCAGGGCGATAGATTTTGCTCAGCAAACAGCATTAGCGGATCGCGGGCTATTGGCTAATGCTGCCAAGAGTATAAGACTGTCGCATGAAGAAAGTAAGCTGCAGATCATAGGGGCTTTTACACAGTTTAGTGAATCGATGGAGCAGGCTAAGCAACAGTTAGTTAGTACAGTCGGTAGCTTTTTGCAGTAGGTTAAAATCGTAGATTTTAGTACTAAATCAATATAAATGTCTTTCGAGTAGGTGATATAATAGCGCCGATACTAATAGAGAGACGTATGCGTGTAATTAGATACATACTAATATTCTTGTCGGCGACGTTGATTAGTTTGTTTGTGGTGATCAGTGTTTTGAGTCAAATAATTCAACAGCCACAAACTGTAAATATGTTGTTGGACGATGCTCAGATTTATGAGCTAATCAAACCACAGATTAATGATGAAGTAACTAGTAATATTAGCTTAGATAGCCCCTATGCTACCTTGCTTTCTAGCCAGCTCGATAGTGCTTTGCAGCCGCCATTAATAAAAACAATGTTTACACCAGTTGTTAGTGGCTTGGTGGGCTGGCTTCGTGAGCCGTTTGAGGTTGAACCCAGACTTAGCTTAACACTAACTCCATTACGAGATGCTCTTATTAACCAGCCGCCAAGTGGGTTGAGCTCAAGTAAAGTAAGTGAATATCAGTTTTTTGTAAAAAAAACAGTACCAGACGAAATCGAGGTCAATCCACGCACAGGTTCAGTTGACATCTTGTCTGGTCTAACTAGTCTCAAAACAGTAGTAATAAAATTGCCGCAAATGCAGCTGATGCTAATGATAATAATTGGGGTTGCACTAGTACTAACTACTATCGCTAGTATCCTTGCCAAGAAAAGTATCTTTATTGGTTTAGGTTTAAGCTCTCTTATCGCCGCACTAATGCTATTTATTGCGACAATAGCATCGCCACAAGTAATGCAAGTTGTTGGCAAACCAGGCAACGCGTGGTTAGTAAGTTTGCGTGTAGCTTTGGCAGCAACAAAACTCTATGGCGGCTACATCGCAGGCCTTGCTGTAATCGGCGGCGTCACTATGAGTATAGGTTTGCTCTTCTGGTTCTTACGACGCAATAAGCAAAAACGTGCTGATAAGCGATTATCTGTTCAGTGAGTTATGCCATCGAGGTGTGGAGAACTCTGTCTCCAACATAGAACGTACAATGCACCATACAACGATTAAGTCGGCAATTGGGAACAGTGCCACGCCAATAAGATGCTGTTTAAGTGTAATGGCACTAATTAGTCTTTGTAGGTAGTATATGCTGACCGCTCCCAATAGAAGCCATGCTTCCATACCACCGAGCACTATAAATTGCCATGCAAACAGCAATATTGGCAATAGCCCAACTACCAATATAATGAAGCATATTAATACCACTAATGGTAGGGACTGGTAATACTGAGGATATGCTTGCTGACTTAGGTATTGAGTGCTGGCGATAACTTCCTGGTGAAAATGGCTACTGGATATATTGTTCCCAAGTATTTGTATTGATTTTAATCCTCGTTTTGTTGCTGCACGCTGTATTTCTAAATTGCCAATAGGGCTGGCTTTGAAATTCTTAAAACCATGTATTTTATCAAGTTGCCCCGCTTGGCATACTGTAATCTGGCCAAGCCAGATATTAACGTCTCGACGCAAGAGTTTGCGTATTAACTCTGGGTACCAACCAAGTTGCAGGGCGCATGTCTGAGCAAGACTTAATTGGTGGTTCAACTGCTTGGTAGGATCACCAACTTGGACACTTACAAAGTCAACACTGTTTGTACTAAGTTGTGCAACCAAAGTAGACAGTGCTGCTGGATAAAGTAAAACATCTTGGTGTAATATCACTAGTATTTCGCCGTGCGCTTTTAGACGCAGTTGCTCTAGGGCCCAGTTTTGTATTTGCCAGCCAGGTGGCATGGTATCTAGATCAATTACACGTAATCGTTTGTCTTGCTGGGCTTGCAAACGAGAAGCAGTTGCATCAGTTGAACCCAAGTCTGACACCAAAAGCTCGTAGTCAGGGTAATCTTGTCCCAGAGCAGCTAAGAGAGTTGAGGTGATAGTGGCTGACTGGTTGTAACAGCTAAGCAAAATACTCACTCTTGGCCAGTGGTGGGGATGGGACTGTTGGCGTTTAACACGCATTAGCCAAGTGTTGCTTGCCATAGTCAACAGCCCGATTATGCTGAGCCCAATTAATCCATAGCTAAGTAGCATTAGCCAGTTTGTTTGAAAGCCCAGAACATTATATGACCAGAGTAGTAACAAGGTTAGTCCAAATCCAACGAGCTGGTTTAGCCATATGAAATTTTGCCATGCTCGATGAAACTGTCCACTGCGGGCATCGGATATGTATTTGACAAAAAAACTAGCATTAAGCACATACAAACTTAGCAATGCTGCTCCCACAATACCAACGGGAAAATAACCTACAGCTACCAAAACCGCGGACAGTGTATATAACACCATCACAAACCGATTGGTTCTGCGTGCTCCCAGTACGGTGGCAATTGAAGCAATACCAGCTGCTCGGTCGGGTTTGATATCTTGTATAGCACCTAGAGCTTGTGATGCCATACCCCACAATAGGAATGCTCCCAGGGCCATCAAGTAGGGCACAATATTTGCGGCTCCGGCCAATAACAGCCCAAATAGGAGCGGGCTAACAAAATGCAAACTAGAGTTTACTGAGTCTACTACCGGTATTTCTTTGAATCTCATTGGAGGCATACTGTAGCTAAAACAAAACCCCACTAATAACAAGAAGAATAACTTGGCTGCGATTGTAGGAGCCAAAATTAGCATAGCAATTATAAAGGGTATGTTGGCCGCGGCTATTGCGTACCAAATCATTTTATGGCGGCTCTTATTAAGTAATGCGCCTTCTATTGAATTTTTACGCGGGTTTTTGAGATCGCTTTCATAGTCGTAAATGTCGTTCACACCGTACATCAGTAAGTTGTATGGGAACAAGAAGTATATCAACCCAATCCAAAAGCTTGGACCCATTTGGCCAGCTACTATTAAGTACCCTGCAGCAAACGGTGCTGCGGTATTGACCCAACTAACCGGACGGCTGGTCTGGATTATTTCTCGAATTGCTTGGATGGTTTTTTTGATGTCCATGGATAATCTCAAATACGATTGGTATCAATATACCTGCCAGTATCGTATAGCCAAAATCTTCGAATGGGATAGTTCCCAGACGAATACCACTGATCGCTACACTATTATACTGCACGATTGGCCAAGCTGTGAGCCAGCTATCAAATATGCAAGTAATAATAGTCAAACAAACTAATGTCAGCAGTATTGGTTTAAACCTGAGCTGGCGCCTTGAGAACAGTAGAACTATTAATACTAGTATGATCTCAAATACGAAAAGAATAGTGTATTTACTCATGCCATACTCTCTTGAACGACTGATATAGTACAAGTGTGGTGTAGCATATCAAGGCTAGCAGCAATATCTCTTCAACAGGTAAGTTTTTTGAGAATAAGTGTATTCCGCTCACGTAAGCTTGATTTGTGAAGAATATTCCCCAACTAATTCCAGCAACATCAAATCCTAGTAGTAGTAGTGCCACAGTTCCAATAGCAAACAAGCTAGCTTTGGCATCGTAAAACATAGCTAGCCGCCAACGTTTATCAATTAGTACTAGGCACACTAAGCTTGTACCCAGAGTAGTAATATATATCAGGTTAGTAATCTTCATCTACCCCTACACTAAACGATCTGATATGATTAGTGCAATATGAAACAGAAGTCAGTTGCAATAATTGGGGCTGGGATAGGTGGGATGTGTGCAGCTGCAAGACTCGCAAAACATGGTTATAGTGTAGACGTCTACGAACAGAACCCACAAGTGGGTGGTAGAGCATACAAATTCAGCCAGGACGGATTTAGCTTTGATATGGGCCCAACGCTACTTATGATGACTGATGTCCTGTACGACACATTTAAGTATTGTGGTAAAAACTTCGATGATTACATTGAGCTAATTCAGCTTGAGCCGAACTATCAAGTAGTTTTTGGTGATCATAGTCGCATCGAAGTTAGCAGTAACTTGCCTAGGTTTTGCAACCAACTGGCCAAATTTGATTCTAAAGCGCCAGAACAGTTCTATCACTATTTCGGTAGAGTAGCTGAGTTCTATCGACTTGCCAGGAAACACTACATAGATAAGAACTTTGACAAGCCAACTGACTTCTTGAGTCCAAAGCATGGTGTGCAGCTACTCACCAAACGTGGCTTAAGTAGCCTATATAATTTTACAGGTCACTACTTTCGTGACGAACGCTTACGCCAATTATTTAGCTTTCAGAGTATGTATTTGGGAGTAAGTCCCTATGATGCGCCGGCCATATATTCGACTGTTAGTTATATGGAGACTGGCTTGGGCATATGGTATCCCAAAGGCGGAATGTATAAGTTGAGCCAAGCACTCAAAAAACTATGCATTGATATGGGTGTCAAAATTCATCTTAACTCACAGGTAGAAAAGATAAACATCGAAAACGGAGTTGCTCAGGGGATTACACTTAAGCCTGGAAATGCGAAACAATTTGATATGGTATTGGCCAATTCTGATTTGGTGTATACGTATCTAGATTTAGTAGATGCGAAGCACAGACCTAGTATGCCAGAACAAAAGCTTACTGGATACAAACAAGCCAGCTCCGCGCTGTTGTTTTATTGGGGATTAGATGCTGAGCTTGATGGATTGCTCCATCACAACGTGATACTTAGCAAACAATTCAAGCAAAATCTCGAGCAGATTTTCAAAGAAGGCAAGCTGCCAACAGACCCCAGTTTTTATGTTTACGTACCGACCAAAACAGACCCGACTCTGGCGCCCAAGGGCAGACATGTGATGTACGTGTTGGTGCCGGTGCCAAACTTAGAGGCCAATATAGATTGGCAAGAAGCAGCCCCAGGTATTAAGGCCAAGGTATTAAAACGGTTTGAGAAAGAATTTGGAGTGTCACTAAAGAATTCTATCAGATCAGAAAGAATCTTTGGGCCAAATGATTTTGCATCTACATTTAACCTCCATCAGGGATCCGCTTTTGGTTTGAGCCACAATCTATTTCAGTCTGGATACTTTCGGCCATCCAACAAAAGCCGTGATGTAGCGGGCTTGTACTTTGTAGGTGCTAGCACTTACCCAGGAGGGGGTATACCGATGGTTACATTGAGTGCCAAATTGGTCGTGGAGAGAATACTTGAGGAACAACCATGAGCCTAGACAATTATATTGTAGCTAACAAAAAAAGAATCGATGCATCGCTAGTGAGCTACTTCGCAAGGACAAAAGGAATTTATGCTAATGATAGAATTACCAAAACTGTCTTTAGTGATATAGAGAAATACACCATGAGTGGTGGTAAGCGATTACGTCCACTCTTAATGAGTATGAGCTTTCAAATGTATGGTGGTCGTGGTCAACAAATTGTAGCTCAATCCAGTATTGTATTGGAGCTATTACACTCCTTTATGCTGATACATGACGATATCGAGGATAGTGATTTTGTACGGCATGGTGGACCAACTATAGAGGCACGTTTTCGCAAGCGGCTCGACAAGCTACCCGAAAAACAGAGGGATCATGTGGCTTTGAGCGCTGCTATTAACGCTGGCGACATTGCGCATGCGCTAGTATATGAGCAGATAAGTAATCTGAAGGTTGATAGTGCCACGGCCATGCGTCTAGTTAATTTGGTGAGTACCAAAAGTACCATCACTGCGATAGGCCAACAATATGACATCTTAGCCTCGGTAGAAGATCATATAACAAAGACTACGCTCGAGAAGATTGCATCATATAAGACGGCCTATTATTCGTTCATATTGCCGTTGCAGTTTGGGCACATTTTGGCCAAGAAATATGATCAACTAGAAAAATTGGAAAGATTAGGCTATCTACTGGGTACTGGATTCCAACTCTCTGATGATATTCTGGGCGTATATGGTGACAGTAAAAAACTTGGGAAACCTAATATTTCAGATATGCAGGAAGGTAAGAAAACATTCTTAGTGTACTTTGCTTTAAAGAATGCCAACTTAAAACAAAAACAAATACTACAGAAGTATTGGGGTAATACAGAAGCAAGTTTTGCAGACTTGCAAAAGATCCGTCAACTGTTTGATGACACCGGTGCGAAGAGGCAAGTACAGGCTTTGGCAGATAATATGTATCAGAAAACACTTTATGAAATCCAGGAATTAGAAGTATCTGCACAATACGAGGCATTGCTACAAGAGTTTGCTAGTCGCTGTGTACGAAGAGATCACTAATGCAAACTCGCTATAACCAACAGTTATATACTGACACGAGCTTCGCAGCAGCGGAGCTAGTGACTCGTCAATTCTCGAGCTCTTTTTACCGGGCTACGACATTGATAGATCAACCATACCGAAACCATATATATAACATCTATGGGTTAGTTCGTATTGCCGATGAGCTGGTTGATAGTTGGCGGCCAGATAAGATGACCAAACGGCTTGCTACCTTAGAAGCCGAGACGCTGCAATCTATAAAGTCGGGATATAGCGAGAACTTGATAGTCCATGCCTTTTCGACAACTGCACGTAAGTACAACCTTGAAATTGAGCCAATTGAGGCTTTTTTTGCCAGTATGCGGATGGATATTTCAAAGCATAGTTACTCAAAAGCAGAATATGACAACTATATATATGGCTCAGCCCAGGCAGTTGGTTTGATGTGCTTGTCGGTTTTCTGTGACGGCAAAGCTAGCCAATACCAGAAGCTTATATCAGCAGCTGAGGCATTAGGCGCAGCGTTTCAAAAAGTGAATTTCTTGCGTGATCTTGGTAGTGATCAGCAAGAATTGTCTCGACAATATTTCCCAAACATAGATTTTACAGATCTTAGCCAAGGTGGTTATATGGCAATAATCAACGAGATTGAGGTAGATTTTGAGCAGGCTAGGCTCGGGGTAGATCAACTACCCAAAAGTGTTCGTTACGGTGTTCTTTTGGCCATGCGTGCCTATATGAGATTACTAGCCAAACTGGCTCAGTTAACACCGCAGCAAATTTCCAAGTCTAGGGTGAGTTTGAGCGGGCCTGAAAAAGCCTGGATATTGCTTGGCTGTCATCTAGCAAAACTATTCGGAAGGTGAGACACTAGAGTTATGGCAAACAAACCAACTCGTATGACTATTGACGGTATTTCTTATGATATTACCGAGCAGGGAGCACGTAAAATCTCCAAGAGTCCGCCAGCTGTAAAAAAGAAAAAGCCGCATTCAAAAACCCCTGCAAAACATTCTATTGTTATATCAACGCCTGTTGTAGTAGTTGTAATTCTACGCATGCTTTTTTCTCTTAGATTCCTAATAGTTCTGTCTACCCCAATTATTTTGCTGATAGTAGTAAAAACAATGCAGCTCAATAGCTACGAACTTGCTCAAACTGTATCCAACTGGTTCTCTTCTAGCAACCTCAACAACCTAAGATTTATTGCTGCAAGTACAGGAATATTTGTCTTAATAGGTTGGTTGTTAGAACCGTGGTTGCTCAAGTTATCGAGTGCCAATCGTCCACCATATTGGCAGTTAGTAGGTGGCTTGATCGTAGGCACCACTTACTTTGTGTTGTTGATGGCATTAGCTTTGATTATAGCCACTGGTCTTTCCACATTGGTAATCAACAAGCTGTATAGCTTCTTGCCAGTGCTAGCTGTATTTGTTGTAATTTGTCTTTGGGCTATTACGATTATTGGTATATTGTGGTGCTGGGCTTGTCGTAATCGAAATGTTTTGCGCTTTGCTCGCAGTGCCAAAGTAGGCAAACTCTTACTTGTACCAATAATCCCAGCCACTAGTCCACTGAGCACCCTGTCCCAAATAGCCAACAGGCTGTTACCTGCTACTATTACACTAGCAATATTGGTTTTTATTGTTAGTTTTGAAACGCTTTTGCTATTATCGGGTCTTTCTAGCGGTTGGCAAGTACTTGGATTAGTGATGGGTATTTGCTTGTCTATAGCTGTTTTGAGCTTTGATCACTTACAAAAACATAAGTATTGGCTGCCTGGTTTGGAAAGTTTTACTAAGTTGCGCCGATATCCGTCAACAGCACTGTTAATTCTTGGTATTGATAGTTTCTTGCTAGCTTGCGTGTTGGTAGGAATAATAGTACAAGTAGCTCTTCCGAAAGCATTTGATTATGCTCACAGCCAATCCATTCGTCTCAAAAAGCTAGTCGAACAATCCAACCTAGAAATTCCGTCGGCCAAACAGGTCAAACCATTTGACAATAACACCAAAAACAAGTAGAATTATTCCATAAAGCCGTGCGGAGGCTTTTTTAGATTACAACCAAGAACATGCAACGCGTTACCACTTACATACAAGGCTCAATTGCTGAGCTCAAAAAGGTAATATGGCCGACTAGGCGACAGGCCATAACCTTGGCGATTGTTGTGGTAGTAGTTTCAATCGTGATTGGTATATATCTATCAGGTCTCGACGCTATTTTGCGCGCAGGTTTACAAGCGTTAATTAAAAAAGGGCAATAGAGCCACATGAACAAACAAACTGGAGAACAAGCGTGGTATGTAATCCATACCTATTCCGGCTACGAAGACCAAGTAGCAGAGGCAATCCGTCAACGAACTGAGTCAATGGATATGGCCGACAAAGTATTTGATGTGATCGTGCCAAAAGAAAAACAAATTGAGATCAAGAATGGCCGACGTCGTACTGTTGAACGCAAGATCTTCCCTGGCTATATCATGGTGCATATGTCGATTACCGAAGACAGCTGGTTTATGGTCCGGAACACTCCCAATGTCACTGGCTTTGTAGGTTCTGGCACTACGCCATCACCGCTCAGTGAAAACGAGGTCAAAGCCATTCAAAAACGTATGGGTGTAGAAGAGCCTAAGTTTAAGATTGACTATTCTGTGGGCGAGCTTGTCAATATTACCGACGGTCCGTTTAAAGGCTTTGATGGCACTATATCTGAAGTAGATGAGCAAAAAGGTAAGATCAAGGTACTTGTCAGTATGTTTGGTCGTGAAACACCAGTGGAGCTCGATGGTCTTCAGGTGAAGAAAGTTTAAGGAGTATATTATGGCAGCAAAAAAAGTTATCGGAAAAGTGAAAATGATATTGATGGGTGGCGGTGCTACCCCAGCTCCTCCTGTTGGGTCCAACCTTGGCCAGCATGGTGTGAACATGATGGATTTCATTAATCCTTTCAATGAACAAACTCAAGATCGTAAGGGACAACCCACTCCAGTAGTGGTAACCATCTACGAAGACAAGTCTATGAGTTTTGTAGTTAAGGGTACTCCTGCAAAAACCATGATCAAGGAAGCTCTCAAGCTCAAAAGTGGTAGCGGTGTGCCCAACAAAGACAAAGTTGGTAAACTCACAGATGCTCAGCTAACTGAGATTGCTGAAGCCAAGATGGCTGACCTCAATGCCAATGACATTGAGGCTGCTAAGAAAATCATAGCCGGTACTGCTCGCAGTATGGGAGTAGAAACCGAGCAACCAAAAAAAGTCGCTGCGAAGTCGTAACACAATTAACCTAGCTGTGGGAGTGCGCTTGAGAGCGCATGCTTGACCACGAAAGGAGCAAATCAAATGACAGATACTAAGAAGACCGATGATAAGAAAGTTACTAAAAAGGCTAAAGAGCCTGTTGTGGCTGAAGAAAAGAATACTAAGAAACCAGCGAAGGTCGCTGACGAAGTAGTTGCTGAAGAGAAAACTACCAAGGCTGCAACTACTAAGGCAGGCAAACGTAGTAAGAAAGCCCAAGAAGAAGCAGCTGAAGCTGAAGCCAAGGAAAATCGCAAGGCTGACACCAAATCTAAGGCAGTAGAAGAGACCGAAAAACCAAAGGTTATCCAAAAACCGCGTGTTAAGAAGTATTCCAAGAATCAAAAAGAGGTGCGTGAACTTATAGAGCCAGACAAGCTATATACATTGGCTGAAGCAGTAGAACTCTTACCCAAGCTTTCCAAGGTCAATTTTGATGCCACGGCCGAGCTACATGTGGCATGCAATATCGATCCCAAACAGGCCGATCAACAAGTCCGTAGTAGCGTGGCCTTGCCAGCTGGTACCGGCAAATCTGTTCGTGTAGCCGTACTTGCCGACGACAAAGATGCAGCAGCCGCCAAGAAGGCTGGTGCTGACATTACCAACTCAGAAGATTTGCTCGCTGCACTTGGCAAAGAAAAGTTTGACTTTGATGTACTAGTAGCAACACCTGCTAAAATGGCTGAGCTAGGCCGATATGCTAAGGTTTTGGGTCCCAAGGGACTTATGCCATCGCCCAAGAACAATACTGTTACTGCCAATCCTGCAGCAGCCGTCGAAGAAATCAAGAAGGGTCAAGCTGAACTACGAGCCGATGCCAATGGTATAGTGCATGTTGGATTTGGTAAGCTCAGCTTCAAACCGGCAGACTTGCTAAGCAATCTCAAGGCAGTAGTAGCTGGTCTCAACCAAGCCAAGCCGGCTGGAGTAAAGGGTGTATTTGTACGCAGTATGTTTGTGAGTGCTACTATGAGCCCATCTATCAAACTTGATGTCAACGCTGCTCAAAAAGAAGCCAAAGAGTAATTGCACTTAACTCTTCTGTAAATGATCCGCCACAAGGTGGATCATTTTAGTTAAGCTTGGGTTTGTCTAGATTGTCTGTTAGTCTAGGAAATAAATTGGAGGTAATGTGAAACAACAAAGTCCAGAAGAGTGGTTAAAAGGACGCACAACAGCTGTAGATTTCGATCTAGCTGATGTTGAAGTTTATCAGCGTAAATCCAACAGACCATTTTCTGGCGTGCTTGGAGATGCTGAGCTTACAGCTTGTCTCAATAGTGGACAAGTTGTAATAGATCCATTTGAGCCCGAGCTTCTCAACTCTAGCAGCTACGATGTGCGATTGGGTGGTAACTATTATATGGCTGAGCAAGTCGGGCATCGTGTAGACTTTTCGCCATATAGCAAAGAAGAGGTAGATTTGTATTATTCAGGCCCCCATAAGGCCGTCACTCATGAAACATGGTGCAAACAACATAGTCGACAATCATTTGCAGGCATCGACAAGGACGAATATATTATAGTGCTGGCACCAGGCGAATGTATTCTGGCTCATACACTTGAGTACATAGGAGGTAGCTATGGCATCACCACCATGATGAAAGCTCGCAGTAGCCTGGGGCGCATCAACATTAGCTCTTGCGACGACGCTGGTTGGGGCGATGTGGGCTACATCAATCGTTGGACCATGGAGATTCGCAACAAAAATACCAACGTCTGGGTTCCTCTTGTGGTGGGTATGCCGATCGCGCAGATGATATTCTTCTGGGTGGCCGCCACTACTATCGATTATGGTACCACCGGTCATTACCAACCGGGTGTAGATATTCGCAAGCTACAAAAAGCCTGGAGTCCAGTTGGCATGTTGCCTCGTATGTACTCGAGTGGCAATACAAGCTTGCGCAAGAAAATGTCGCGCGACAAACGACAGATATTCTAGAGTATTTATTACTACTTACACTTTTTACTTGTTGTCTAGTACTCTATACTTAATCCTGACTTAGAGGCGGAAAGTTTCCGACCTTTGACAAAGGAGGTGAGGGCTGTGCCCCAACCGCTCTACATTGCATTCGAGGGTGTCGAGGGTTGTGGCAAGTCCACGCAAGCCCGACTCCTCGCCGATCGAATTGGCGCTGTGCTGACTCGTGAGCCAGGTGGCACACCGCTTGGCGGTATGGTTCGACAGATCTTGCTCGATCCAGCTACCGGCGAACTCGAGCCCATGGCCGAAGTGCTGTTGTTCAATGCCGATCGCGTTCAGCATCTGCACGAGGTGGTGTTGCCAGCGCTGCAATCAGGACGACCAGTGGTCTCCGATCGCAGCTATGTCAGCAACTGTGTCTACCAAGGCCATGCCCGTGGGCTCGGCGCCGACTATGTGCGCTCAGTCTGCAGCTTGGTGGTAAACGAGTTGTTCCCTCATCGCATCTTTGTGCTGGATGTCGACCTTGCTGATTCGATGGCTCGTGTCAGCGCACGAGGCGGCGAGCTCGACCGTTTCGAGCAGGAGAAAGAAGAATTCCATACTAGACTCGTCGAGGGCTTCCGTGTCGAGGCTACCAAGGGGTTGCCTGGCCAATTCGTGTTCATCGATGGTCGCGGCAGTGTGGAAGAAGTCGAACGATCCATCTTGGCTCATATTGAGCCTTTGCTTGCCTGAAAGGGGGCAGCGTGAGTGCGCCTATTCTGGATCTGAATATCCGTTACGACCAAGCGAGTGGCAAGTGGCAAGCGTATCGGCGTGCTACACGCATGCTTACACGCGACACCGGCCACCCGCATCACAAGCCTGAGGTCGAGGTAGTGTTGGAGGAAGGTGATATGGCCACGTTTCGCGAGAAACTGATCGATCACTTGCTCCGACCAGCCTTTGAGCAGGTGCAAACAGAAGTCGATGCCGCAATCGATGCGGTGTATCGAGACCAACCGCGCCCCCAATAGGGCAAAAACAAAAGGAGAGGTGCATGCCCGCCAAACTGCAAGAGAGAAACCCGTACATCCGGATCTACAAGGGACAGAAGGTGCCGACAAAGCGCGGCATCCGCTACCTGAGCGAGATCGTGACCGATCCGACTGGGCCGGTCTACTTCTTCACCGCTCAGGCCAACATCGTGGTGGTGGCCGCTGCCATGGCTCGGCTCAGCCGACGCGATGGTGATCTGCGTGTCACCATCCTCGAGGAGTTCGCTGGCGTGCAGGACGCTGCCGTGCTCACCAAACTGCGCAAGCATGAGCTGCTTTCTGCTGTTCGTTCGCTGGAGAACTTCTTCGACGGTGACTTCGATGCCACGCCGATGTGTGAACAGGCGTTGAAGACGCTTCGCCAGGCCATCACCGACCTCACCGCCGGGCGCATGCGAACCGAAGAGGCGGCGGCGCTGATCAATCGTGTGGTTACCGAGTTCGGTGACGATTCGGTGCAGCAGCTCATCACAGTGATGTTCGTCTGCGAAGGTGTGAGCAATCTCATGACCAAGGAGTTGGAGTGGGGTCGGGTGGCTGCGGCGTATCTCGAGCAGTCCACCCGTTACATCTACTTCGACACCAAGACTGATGGTCGCTACAAGTACCTGCGGCCGGGGCTCGACCCCGACATGCTCAAGTACTACGAGTCCACCATGGACGAGATTTTCGATCTCTACTCCACGGTAGTGCGCGAGGTCACCGAGCACGTCAAGCTCACCAACCCGCGGCCGGACAAGACGACGGAGCCGGCCAAGCATGCTGGCTGGCCGGGAGCGGTGCGAGCTCAGGCCTGCGATGCCGCCCGCGCCATCCTGCCAGTCGGAACCCGTTCGACTGTGGGCATCACCATGTCGGCTCAGGCACTCGATGCGCTGATCATGCGGCTGTTGTCGCGTGAGCTGCCCGAGGCCCGGGCCATGGGTGCCGCGCTGTTGCGTGAGGCTCGCAAGGTGATCCCAGAGTTCCTGGAGCGGACCGACAAGCCGGACCGTGGGCTCATGACCGTCAACTACTTGGCCGAGACCCGCGCTGGCCTGCGTGAGTTCGCTCTCCGTGAGCTGCCGCCAGACAAGTCGAGCAAGAAGGGCGAAGCGGCGGTGACATTGCTGAACTACCAGCCGCGCGACGAACGCGAGCTGTGCGCTGGCATGCTCTACGCCGTGGATGGTCGCTCCATGACCAAGCTGCGCAAGTTGGTCGCCAAGCTGCCGCGCAAGAAGCAGCGTCAGCTCATGCAGCTCTACTTCGGCCAGCGCCTCAACCGGCGCCATCGGCCGGGGCGAGCTGCCGAGGAGGCCACCTTCGACTGGGAGCTGGTTGGCGACTACGGCACCTTCCGCGACCTGCAGCGACATCGCATGGTGAGTGCGTGGGAGTGGCCGGCGCTCACGCCGTATCTCGGCTACGAGGTACCGGAGTTGGTGGCGGAGGCCGGGCAAGAGGCCAACTACCGTCGAGCCTTCGAGTTGTCCAGTGAGCTGTACAACGACATGTTCGGCGGCGGTCACAAGCACGAGGCTCAGTACGCCTTGTGCATGGGCTATCGCATGCGCTACCGGTTCATCACCAGTCTGCGTGAGCTGTTCCACTTGCTGGAATTGCGCACCGGACCGCAAGGCCATCCTGGCTACCGCAAGCTGTGCAACCTCATGTTCGATGAGGTGCAGAGTGTCTATCCGATCAGTGCCAAGGCGATGTGCTTCGTGAACCAGCAGGACACGCTCGGCGAGCTGACACGCATGGCCAGCGAGACCGCCACGGCCGAGAAGTTGGCCAAGTTGGCGGAACTGACGGCCTGATCCTGAGGTGTACTGGCCTTCGCCCTGTCAGACCACCTCAGACACATCCTCGGGTCCTAGTACTCGAGGGTGTGACCCGAGATAGGCTTTTCGCCGCAGCCTGTCTCAAGTGAGCCCGAGGGACTACCATCCCTCGGGCTCACTCTCGTTATGATGTATAATTATCCATATGAATTTCATTGAAGATCTTACTGCCAAAGAATTCGCTCGGCAGCGCGACAGCCTCAATCTCATTGCTTCCGAAAACTATCCTAGCCCACAGGTGCTCGGTCTGCTTGGCTCGGTTTGGAGTACCAAGTATGCCGAGGGCTACCCGGGCAAGCGCTACTATGCTGGCAATGTACATACCGATGAGCTCGAAGAGTTTGTGCAACAAAAAGCTTTGGAAGTATTTGATAAGACGGCTGAGTATGGCGTCAATGTGCAAGTGCTTTCTGGTAGTCCGGCCAATGCCATGGTGTACTTCACGGTCTTAGAGCCCGGTGACACAGTGTTAAGCCTAGAGCTGAGTAGCGGTGGGCACTTGAGCCATTTGCATGCCACTAGTAGTTACTTGAAGTTCTTCAAACACGATACTTACTCAGTAGCAGCTGGGCCAAATGGCTATGAAATTGGCTACGATGATTTTGAAGATAAGGTAAAAACTACTCAGCCGCGTTTGGTAGTAATTGGCTTTTCAGCTTATCCGCGCAAGTATGAATTTGCCAAACTATGTGAGATCGCTCACAGCTATGGCTGCTTGGTACTGGCTGATATTGCTCACATAGCGGGGTTAATTGCAGCTGGGTTACACGACAGTCCTTTTAAATCTCACGCCCAAGGAGCAGACTTTGTTACCACTACAACCCACAAAACTTTGCGAGGTCCGCGAGCTGCTATGGTATTTGCCAAACAAGAGTATCTCAAGTCGCTCAATCAAACTGTATTTCCAGGTACCTCGGGTGGGCCACATCTCAATCAAATCGCGGCTACAGGCCAAGCCTTGCTAGAAGTGTTGGGTGAAGATACTTACCCCGACAATCGATCTTTTCAAGAATACTCAAAACAAGTAATAGCCAACTGTCGGGCACTGGAACAAGGCTTAGTAGAGGGTGGGTTAGACATAGTGTCGTCAACCGAAACCCATCTTACACTCGTCAAACTACCAGATGAAGTAGACAGCCTGGAAGTGCAAAACAAACTTGAATCACTTGGTGTTATTACTAACCGCAATGCTATACCTGAGGATACTAAATCACCCTGGAGGCCAGGCGGTTTGCGGCTTGGCACAGCTGCACTTACTAGCCGAGGCCTAGATGCAGACCAATCCAAACAGCTTGGAAACGCTGTGGCCAATATCGTGCTGAGCTCTAACTATAATTCTTCGTCCCAGCTAAGCGAAATAGCCAAGTCACTCCAATGGTATTATGATCGAGCCTAAACCAACCGAAACCAAAGGTGATTCAAGCAAGTCTGATATAGATAGTGTTCCCAAAACACTTGAGCTCGTAAGGACTGCAAGTCCACAGGTTGAAACTGAAAAGACCAAATATTTTGAGTTGGTATCACTACGGCTACCGGCAAGCAACACGCTTGAAGGGTGGATCGAGCACGAAAAAGATGGTAGGCGTGCATACAATCCTGGTATGTTGAAGGTCAACCCTGCTTTGCGAAACAGTGGTATAGGCGAGAGATTACTCAAAGCAGGGATCGCTTTCGCAAAATCTCAAGGAGCAACAGATATGGTGGCTGCAATAGCCAACGACCACAGTATGCGCATATTGCGCAAGATTATCCCCGAAGAGCTAATTCGTATGTATGACTACCAGCATCGAGTATTAAACAGGGATGGCAAACCATTTGTATTACCAATGGGTACTGATCAAGCCATACAATCACTGGAGAGAGCTCGACGCCATTATTTGCTAAATGTTGAGGGAGATTTGGAAGAAGCAGTGGGTGTGGACAATGAGCTTCCTACTGAGATAGATATTAAGATAGATCTAACACAGCTAGATACTTCAGGCTGGGAATTGCCAGTAGAATTGTATTAATCCTATCTTGACCGATCTGATAATCATTGATATACTCTAGATCCATCTACTAGGTGGCGGGGACCAAAAGTGAATACCAAGTGGCTTCACTGTGGTCTTTTTTGTTTCTATCAGTATAGCGTCCAAGGGAGGACTATGCCTCATCGTAAGAACGTGCCGCAGACTCACATGTTGCGATATCTCGTGTGCCCAGATCAGACTGGCCATGAGACAAAGCTGTGGGGGTCGCCAGTGACACTGACAGGTCGCAAGGGCGGCGAGATCGTTCACCATCTGTTCTGTCCTGAGAAGGGCTGTGGTGGTGTGGGACGACCGTTGGGCAGCCGGCCAATGATCGCGTATCGAGGGCCAGCACCGCTCCACAACCAGATCGTTCGCTTCAACTTCGAAGACGGCGAGTGGGAGATGGTGGATGTCGATGGGCCTCGGCGGCGGAAGGAACGAGTCGGCTAGGCGTTGAGATGATGCCTGGCTGACAATGCGGGAGGAGACTATTTCGGTAGTCTCCTCCCGAGTTCGTTATGCTAACTATTGACTAACCAGGTGGCAATCTGTTAGAATATGCTCAATTACCAAAGACTGTAGCAGTCAAACGACTTAATTTGCTACATGAGGTGACAATCAAATGATTGTTGGACACGAGGTCTTTGGAGAATTCCAAAGATTTTTTGTTTGGTAATTACAGAACATTAACTAACCATAACGGAGTGTATATGGCAAAATCACGCTCTCAGAAAGAGCAAGATGTAGCTGCTTTGGCCGATGCCTTTTCGACTAGCAAGATTGCCGTGCTTACTGACTATCGTGGACTCAATGTCGCGAGCGTCACCGAGTTACGTGCCAAATTGCGTGAAGCAGGCGTTAGCTACAAGGTAGCAAAAAACACTCTCGTACGAGTTGCGCTCAGCCAAACCAAGCTCAAGGACTTAGATATGAGCTTGTTTGAAGGACCTATGGCAATCGCCTTTGGTGATGACGAGGCATCTACTGCCAAGTTGGTATATGAGTTTGCTAAATCTCACGACGCACTAGAAATAGTCGGTGCTATTGATGAGGCTGGCACCATACTAACCACAGAGCAAGTAGCCGCCCTCGCCAAGCTACCAAGTCGCGAGCAACTTACCGCTACTCTGGTCGGCACAATTGCTGCACCATTAAGTGGATTTGTACGAGTATTGAATGGAAATATAACCGGACTACTGTATGCGCTCAATGCCATCGGTGAGTCCAAAGGAGATGCTTAAATCATGGCTGAAGAAACTACAAAACCAGAAGAAGTAAAAGAAGAAGTAGCTGAGGCTACTGCCGAGAAGACCGAAGAGAAAAAAGAAGTTCCTGCCAAGTTCAAAGACTTGGTAAGTGAGATTGAAAAACTAAGCGTACTTGATCTTGCTGAGCTAGTTAAAGTACTGGAAGATCACTTTGGTGTAAGCGCTGCTGCTCCTGTGGCTGTGGCTGCAGTTGGTGGTGGCGGCGAAGCTGCCGAAGCCGCCGAAGAGAAGAGTGAATACAACATCTTCCTAGCCGGTGCTGGTGAGAAGAAGATCGACGTGATCAAGGCCGTACGCGAGATCACCGGGCTTGGACTTGCTGAAAGCAAAGCCCTAGTAGATGGTGCTCCTAAGATGGTAAAAGAAAAAGTGAAGAAAGAAGAAGCCGAGGAAGCTCAGAAGAAGCTTGAAGAAGCTGGTGCTACTGTAGAACTCCAATAAGCAACTAGTTTGCTTGTACAAAAAATGGCCCGCTATGCGGGTCATTTTTGATTCCAGTTATGTCTCCCATACTGAGTTTGGTATGATAGTTTTATGCCAGAACAAGAGCGTTTGTATAACGTCGCTGATAATCCTGATCCGGAGTCGGCTCCTACTGAAAGTGTTGGGCCTACTTCAGAGCCAATTGATGCCGAGGCGACTGAAGCCAAGGCTATCGAACTCGATAAAAAGCAGAGAAAACAGGTCAAACGTAAGTTGCGCGAGTTGTCAGCCATTGCCAAGTTTATTGGTAAGGATTTTAAAATTCCAGTAAAGGCTAGCAAACCAGGCGCGGGCTGGTACTGGAATTTTCGCGATAATGAGATATTTGCTGATCCAGTAGACTTACTTGAGAAGGAGGATTCTTACCTCAAATTTGTGATAGCACACGAAGGCTCACACCGGCGGATTACTCGGATCCCTGAGTCTATGAAAGAGACAATCCAACAGCCAGGCTTTATGTTTATGGTCAATTGTGTTGAAGATCCTCGAGTTAACAACTTTTTGGCTGATAGTTATCCAGCCATGCGTGGTGATATGGTTTATGCTTATCAGCAAGATATGCAGATCGAGCAGTGGGCCAAGGAGAAGAGTGGTGATCGTCAAACCCCACGGTTTGTACAGGCGGGTTTTGAGCTGATCAAGCAGTGGAGTCGCGATGAGGCTGAGAAGGAAATGGAGCTTAGTGAAGGCTTGCCAGACGATGTACGTGAGGCAGTGGACGCTTGTTTGGATGCAGCGCAAGAGGCCTGGTGGACTTATCCTTCCCGCGCTGAGGCTGATAGTGGTGAAGACGAGATTATGAAATACTCGGAACTGAGTCTCAGAATCATGGAAGAACAGATCTGGCCGCATCTGCTACCGCTCTACGAAGCTGATGTAGAAGATCGGGCTGAACAACTACAAGAACAAATGCAGCAAAATATGGATGAGGAAGCTGGTGGGTCTGGACTGGACATGCCATCTCCCCCCGAGGGATCATCAGACACAGGCGAGCCAAATGAACCTGAACAACCCCCTACTCCTGCACCAGGATCAAATCAGCCCAAATCTCCAGAGTCGCCGCCAGAATTAACTGATGAGCAAAAACAAGCTGCTCGCGAACAGGCTGCCAAGGAACTCGAAGATTTAGCCGGCGAGTTAGCCGACAAGCTCGGTAGTTGGGTGGGTGATTCACAAGATGATTCTACGCCATTACCAGATCTTCCAGAACCAGTAGATGCGCCCGAGCTACCAGTAGCAGCAACACCATCCCTCAATGATACCCCAGATGAACCGCCAACTTCACCTGTAAGGCCGCCCGAACCGTCTCCGGTAATGACAGATTTCAAGTCAGCTCTGGAGGGCATATATGAAGGTCAGAATGCTTACGAGGAGATTCGTCATGATCTTGCTCCAATCATCAACAGTTTAGAGCAAGACTTGCGGGCTATCTTTGTGGCACGCAGCCAACACCGCTATACAACAGGGTATAATACCGGACGGCGGATCAATATTAGCAAACGTATGCAAGAAAAAGCTCAGGGTATCAGTGCTGTCGAATCACGCTCTTGGGAACGTCGCGAGCTGCCAAGTGAGAAGGACTACGCTATCTCACTACTCGTTGATTTGTCAGGCTCAATGAATGGTGCAAAAATTAACGAAACCTTTAAGGCGGTGGTAGTACTCGCCGAAGTACTAAACCGACTCGGTATAAATATGGAGATCTTAGGATTCAATGAAGTACTTCATGAATTTAAGCCGTTCGGTCGACGCATAGAAAAAAGTCAACAAGAGTCACTTGGTGAGATGCTTGATGAAGTGCGAAGCTACCATGCAAGCTGGAACGACGATGGATGGGCAATCCAACAAGCTTCAGAGCGGTTGGACCGTCAGCGACAATCCGAAAAATTCTTAATTGTGCTTTCAGACGGCGAGCCAGCACCATCCACTATTCATGGAGGAGCAGAATACGATTTGAAAACAGTAGTACAGACCATTACTTCATCTACTAATCAAAAAATACTAGGACTTGGTATTGGGCCATATACTGAACATGTTGCAAGGTATTATCCAAACAGCTTAGCTGATGTATCAATTGAACAAATGGCCGAGACTATCGCCGATGTCTTGCGTGATGTGATCGAGCGTCCGCAAACATTTTGAGGTATAATGAGCAATAATTCTTATGCAAATCCCAGAAGTTGACCAGTTTGTAGAATATTTGGGCGGTAGTACCGAGGTAGGTTTGATAGTGTGTGGCACTGAGGCCCAGCGCCTTGAAGTTATTGGCTATCTAGCTACCCAGCGTTTTGCTACAGTTCGCTCGATAGGATCACTTTGGCACACGCTTGATGTACATCGTCGTATTACTATAGAGCCAAGTATACTTGAGCAAAATGATCGCAAACAGCTCTACGACTTCGTATGCCAGTACCAGACTGGTAGTATCGAGTTGGTGGACCAGCTTACACTACAAACCAGACAAACCACCCGTGATCTGAGCGAACATAGATTAATCATGATACTTACAACTGATCAGCTCAACACCTGGCAGAGTGAATACGATTGGCTTAGCAAGCTAGGCATGACAATTAGATTGGGAGTAAAGGAGCTTGCTCATGGCTGAGCCCGTACCAGATGTAGGCCTTGGTGATCGATTGCGGGCCAAAAAAGCTGAGCTGAAGACGCCTAAGGCTGCAATAGTAGAAACAGCAGAAGATGTTACCTATTTGGGGGTCCGACTCCCCAAAGCCAACCCTGGCGATGCTACACCAAGACGTCAGATATACGACGAACACTTTATAGAGAGTGAGTTTAGCCTGGAGTTTCAGCGTGATATTGCGGTATGTCTGCAATCTGGCGATCCGATGTTAATAGAAGCTGGCACAAGTGTTGGTAAGTCTACCACTATCAAAAAAATGTGTGCTGAGCTTGGCTGGGAAGTACACTATGTCAATCTCAATGGTCTCTCGGATCCTGAGGCTATGATGGGACGTTATTTGCCAAACCCAAACAAAAGAACTAAGTCTGATCCAGAGTTTGTATTTGTTCCTGGGCCAGTCACGCGAGGCCTTATGCAGGAAGAAGGTAAGGTCAAAGTTATAATTCTTGACGAATATAACGCTGCTCGTCCAGAGGTGAATATTCGTATGCACGAAGTTCTGGATGCCTTGGAGCATGGCGGGACAGTTACACTTTCAGAAGATGCCGGTGAGATGGTTGAGGCGGATAAATCAAAAACCAAACTTATTGCCCTTACCAATCCGCCTGGCGCTGGTTTCTTTGGGCGAGAGCCGCTCGATCCTGCTCAATTGCGCCGCTGGGTGTATATGAAGGGACCCTCCAACTTGCCCCAAGAAACATTTGATATTCGTCTCAAAGCTCGGTTTGGTATTGGCTCAGAGCTAGATATACCTAAACTTGTTAAGCATGAGAGTCGTGAAGATGTACTTACCCCCGAACAGTTGGCCGAAATTCCTGGAATTGTGGAGATCCTAAGCCGGTATACAGAGTTCCACCAGTCTGCTCAGAAGCTCCTATCGGAACGCGACATAGCAAGCGGTCAGCCACAGCCTTTCGAGTATAATGATGATGAAGAACAACGGCGTTTTACCAATTTTATAGCCCGCTTCTATAACGGCGACATTACTGAAACCGCTCAAAGAGCGCTTCGCTATTATTACTTAGGCAAGGTAGAAAGTGATGAGGATCGTACCAAACTTGAGAATCTGCTGAGTCTAGTACAATACACACCAGATCCCAACAAACGCCGTCGGCCCATAGGTGGAGTGGACCCAGAAATTTCAATGTTGCCAGTTTCAACAGAAACTCAAGAGCAACTGCGTAAAATTGATTTTCTGAAAAGCTACGAAGCTCAGCTAGCTCTTCTAAAGAGTAGTGGTCTAATTGGTTTAATGCGTGATTTTGAAGATGTGAATGGTAATCGCGTAGTAATGCCATCAAAAGAAGAGATTGCCTTAGCTATAGAAGCTAATCTGCCAGAGTTTGAGACCAAGATTAACCAGGGTTTTACTGAGATGTTGATCGTGCCATTTGGCATGCCACTTGCAAGAATTGCATCCAAATATAGTGATCGACTGACACAGATTCCTGCTGTGCTAAAAGACTCAGCTGGCTCACCAATGTCGGTGGGACCAGTTGGAGTAAACATGACCGCCTTGGGCTCCACTGAAGCGGATCTCACTTTTCAATATCTACCACATCTTGTAGGAAAACGTAGTGAAAGCGTGGCTCGACCATGGCGTGTTGTATTGGTTGAAGACCTAGTCGATATACCAACAGATGCTACGGCACGTACACTTTATGGGCGCACTCAGCTACCGGCAGGAAAGAGGCTAGATTCGTATAAGTCTGCTTTGAACACTACTGAGTATGAATGGGAGAACATGATTACTCCTGAGGAGTGGTTGATACTTGCGCTGACAAGGTTAGAAGCTGATCATCAAGTTATTGATAATTGGCGTGGAACAGGTAAAATGTGTCGATTAGCTGGCACGCAATTATCGGACGGCCGAACGCCAGTAGCCTATTGGAGTACTCGTGAAAGGTCTGCTAAGTTTGAGGTTTTTAATAATGGTGCAGATGAAAGAATTGGCATTCGAACAGTAGTGGATATTATCTAAAGTAAGTGTCGTATCAAAGCTTTTGCACTTTGTTTGGCATTTATTCTCTTTTTTGCTACACTATAGCCAAGTAATTGGAAGAGCAAAATAAATGGCAACACAAGACAAACAACAACTTGAAGCACTGTCGGCTCAGTTGGCAGCCGCACAGCAGAATCTAGTAAAAGTACAAAAAGAACTGGACGAACTTGGTGTAAAACCCGAGGATCTACCTGAGCCCAAGAAAGTAAGTCCGACTGCAGCAGCTGCCCCAGTCGGCGGTAAGATTATAGAGGGCAAATTTGATGGTCAGAATATGATTGGGCCAGATGGTAAGGTTTACCCAGTGCCTGCCAACTATGCCAGTAAATCCAAGCTTGTAGAGGGGGATACGCTAAAGCTAACTATCGCTGAAGATGGCAGCTTCATATACAAGCAAATTGGCCCGATAGAGCGCAAGAAGCTAATAGCAACTCTAGCACTCGACAATGGCCAGTATGTTGCTACAATTGGTCCACAACAGTACCGAGTGCTTTATGCAAGTGTTACGTATTTTCGAGCGCAACCAGGTGACGAGGTGACTGTTGTGTTGCCAGCACACGGTGAAGCTACTTGGGCTGCTATAGAGGCTGTCATAGGTACTACCCGCTAGTCGATCTGTTTGCTTTACACTTTGAATTTCTTCGTTGGAATATCCAGGGCTCGCTCGACGTAGGTTTACTACGTCTCACTGCACGCTTCAATCCCGCCTTGAACTTCTTTGTGTATAGCAAACTCATGTTGCCTTAGTCTCGAAATCATCTGATATAATAAAGACGAACTAAGTGAGGGAAAAAGTTTGAGCCAGGTATTGTATCGCAAATATCGTAGCCAGGATCTTAGTGATGTAGTTGGGCAACCGCACATCACTACCACTCTTGAAGCTGCTATCAAAAAAGGGCGTATTGCCCATGCTTACTTACTTTGCGGCCCGCGTGGTACTGGCAAAACCAGTGTGGCTCGTATACTGGCCCGGCGAATCAATGAGTTGCCGACCGACACAGATATGAGTCGCTATATGGATATTGTCGAAATTGATGCTGCTAGCAATCGTGGTATCGACGAGATCCGTACACTGCGTGAGGGGATAGGCTCAGCTAGCTCACAACTTCGATACAAGGTATACATTATCGATGAGGTACATATGCTGACGCGAGAGGCGTTCAATGCATTGCTCAAAACCCTCGAAGAGCCACCTGAGCACGTAGTATTTGTTCTGGCTACTACTGAGGCGCACAAGTTGCCTGAAACAATTATCTCTAGAACACAAAGGTTTGATTTCAGAGCTATAACAATTAGCGATCTAGTGACACACTTACGAACAATTGCAGATGCCGAAGAAATAGCCATTACCGATGATGCTCTAAGCTCCATAGCGGGCTTGAGTGCTGGTGGTTTTCGTGACGCGATTGGTTTGCTTGACCAGCTGTCGGTACTAGACGACGAGATAACTGCTGCTACGGTTGGTGAATTCTTTGGTCGGGTTGACGACAAGTCGATTGCAGAGCTGCTAACAATGGTAGAACAAAATAACTTGTCTAAAGCACTTGAAACCTTAAACCAGCTAATACACAAGGGTTTTAGGCCGGTAGACATGACCAGCCAGTTGCTCGAGTATGTGCATTCACAACTCGGCATCAACCCCGACTCAATGGAGTTTTTGGCTCGGGCTGGTAGTGAGCTCCAACAAGCTATGCAAGACTTCAAACTACACGCTCACCCAAGTTTGCCATTGGAGCTAGCCTTGGTTCGAATGTCACAGTCTCGGGATTCTGACAAATCAAGCCCAATAATACAGAAAGAGACGAAGCAGACCACCAAGTTTTCTGCCGTGTCAGAACGACCAAAAGATGACAAACCAACAGCCGATACTCCTAGCATCAAAGCTGAGGATCCCAAACTTTTAGCAAAGGCATTGAGTTTGGTCAAACAGCACAATAACTCACTCTACGCTGTGTTGCGATCGGCCCAACTTAATATGGTTGGCGACGAGCTACAGGCAGAATTTCGATTTAGTTTTCATCGCGAGCGGATGGAAGAACCGCGTAATCGACAGCTTATTGAACAGTGCTTTAGTAAAGTGTATGAACACTCTGTTACCATTAAATCAACCATTACATCGGCGCCAGAGCCGGCTGGACAACCGGTTGACCATGCAGAAAATAGTGGGGAGTTGGTGAGTGCCGCTATGGCGATATTTAATGGGGAGGTTATCGATGCCCAAGACCAAACAAAATAATAACCAAATGGTAGATCCCAAACTTGCCAAGCTGCCGCCACAGAATACGCAAGCTGAGCAGAGTTTGATTGGTGCGTTGCTGCTTGATAAAGACTCAATTATCAAAGTTGCTGACGTAGTGAGTAGCGAAGATTTTTACTTTGAAAAACATGGATTGGTCTATGAGGCTATCTTGGCGTTATACGAAAAACGTCAGCCGGCTGATGTAGTTACTCTATCTAACTATCTTGAGGAGAAAAAGCAACTCAAAGATATTGGTGGTTCTAGTTTTCTGACAGAGTTGGTCAATAGTGTACCGTCCAGTACCCATGTAGCTCAATATGCTCAGATAGTTTCGCAAAAAGCTACTTTGCGTCGTTTGCAGTCGGCCGCAACTCAGATTGGTCAAATGGCATTTGATGAAGCGGCCGATCTTGAAAAAGTCTTAGACGAGGCAGAACAGGCATTGTTTGCTGTAAGCCAAAAGCACCATAAACAGAGCTTTACAGCCATCAAAGAAGTATTGGCAGAGAGTTTTGATCGACTTGATAGTTTACATAAGGATAAGAAACAATTACGTGGTGTGCCCACTGGATTTGTTGGGTTGGACAACTTGCTCGCTGGCCTGCAAAAGTCTGACCTGCTGATATTGGCCGCCCGTCCTAGTATGGGTAAAACCAGTTTTGCTATGAACATCGCGCAACATGTGGCAGTCAACGAAGGTATCCCGGTAGGCGTGTTTAGTTTAGAAATGAGCAAAGAACAATTGATTGATCGTATGCTTGCCAGTGAAGCGGGGATCGATAGTTGGAAGTTGCGCACTGGTAATCTCGAAGATACTGACTTTGAAAAACTTAACAAGGCCATGGGCACGCTGGCCGAAGCTCCGCTTTATATTGATGATTCAGCCATGGCAAATGTAATGGAGATGCGTACTAAGGCTCGTCGTTTGCAATCCGAACATGATTTAGGCCTAATCGTCATAGACTACCTTCAACTGATGAGTGGTCGACAGAACTATGGTGAAAACCGTGTACAAGAGATATCTGAGATTTCGCGCGGACTCAAAGGGCTTGCACGTGAGCTCAATGTACCAGTGATAGCATTGAGCCAGTTAAGCCGATCTGTAGAAATGAGATCTCCAAAAATACCGCAGCTTTCGGACCTCCGTGAGTCAGGTAGTATCGAACAAGATGCTGACGTAGTTATGTTTATTTATCGCGAGGACTACTACGAAAAGGACAGTGAACGCAAAAACGTTGCCGATATACTCGTTAGAAAACATCGCAACGGCCCAACAGGCGAGATTGAGCTATTCTTCCAGGCTGATCAGATGTTGTTTCGCACTATCGATCGCACTCATACAGGCTAGTCAGCGGCATGCAAAGTCGTTATACTAGTTATAAACATAAGGAGTTTTGATCGGTGAAAAAATCAAAGGCTCAGGCAGAAGCGTTGCAAGTCGGACGATTTGGTATTGTAGGTGTGCTCAATACTATTGTTGATATTGTTGTACTAAATGTTCTGGCAGCTACCATACTCCCTAAGAGCTTAGTGTTGGGGCAAGTTGTTATAGCAGGAACAGTTATTACAATAACTGGAGTGATGGTTGCTGGTATAATCTCAGGCACACTGGCTATGATAAACAGCTATATATTCAATGCTAGGTTTACGTTTAGAGCTCGTCATGTTGATACTCGCCATATTGTTTACTTTTTTGTAATCACTATGTTTGGAGTATATGTAATAAGACCGATAATTCTAAAACTATTAACAGATGTTTGGGTTTGGCCTTCACAAATTGCTTATCAGATCACGAGCGGCCTAAATTTACCACTTAGCCGTGATTTTGACGAGCGAAATGTTGCACTATTTGCGGCGATTGCGGTAGTCCTTGTGTATAATTACTTGATGTATAAGAAATTTGTTTTTACTCATGAAGAAGCAAAGTAAGTTCTATAGTACTATTAAGCCGTATCTGCCTTGGCTGTGTCTGGGGCTGGTTTTGGTACTCGCGATTGGGATGCGTTTTTATAAGCTCAATGTTCTACCACCTGGATTGCATCCTGATGAGGCCGCCAATGGATTGGACATATTTCGCATACTTGAACATCATGATATTCGGGTGATATATAGTACCAATGGGCCTCGAGAAGCACTGTTTTTCTACCTCCAAGCCATAGGTGTAATGCTGTTTGGCAATACTATCTTGGCGCTACGTGTTGCGCCAGCTACATTTGGAGTATTGGCGGTTGTGATGGTCTATCTGCTCACCAAGGAGCTATTTGGCCGCCGAGCTGGTTTGTTAGCAGCGTTACTAATGGCAGTTAATCCATGGATAGTTATAATATCTCGTGATGGTTTTCGTGCTAGCTTGGTGCCATTCTTTGTAGCTACAATACTTTATACTGCTGCCCGGGCTTATCGCAGCGGCAAAGTCGCTTGGTTTGTTGCTGCTGGAGTATCAGCTGGTCTTGGTATGTACACATATACAGCGTTTGGTGCAATTTGGGTAGCTTTGTTAGGGTTATTGGTAGCTGTGCTGATTTGGCGTCGTAAATGGTGGAGTGAAAATTACAAGAGGGTAGCAATTGCAGCTATTACAACCTTAGTAGTGTTGTTACCGTTGATTGTTACTATTGTAAGAAACCCGGCGGACTCCACGGCGCGAGCTGGTGGGACTAGTTTTCTAAATAACAGCCTCAACCAGGGTAAGCCAATGCAAACCCTGGCGGTTAATACATACAAGACAATCATTCAATACAATCTGGTTGGTGATCAAAACTCACGACACAATATTCCTTCACAACCGCTGTTGAATGTATTTGTTGGTATAGCATTTGTTATTGGGGTACTGCTTGCTTGCTATTACTTCAAACAACTGCGTTATAGTACACTACTTGCTATATTGGCAGTCATGATGTTACCAGCAGCTGTATCGGCCGAAAGCATGCCTCATGCACTGCGTAGCATTGGTACAGCCGTACCCGTATTTGTGCTTAGTGGTGTTGGTATTAACTATATGTTGCAGCGCTGGTACCAAACTTTTCCACTCAATACTTTGGCTCGTGTTATTGGGTTGTTGTTAATCTTGTTTTTACTTGGCCTTACTGTTGTTCAAGGGGTAAAAGGTTATTTCTGGGCTTGGGGCCAGGATCCTAACACCTATGCTGCTTACTCCGAAGATACCACCGCTATAGCCAAATACCTAAATAGCCATGTAGGCGGTGGCGATAGCTATCTAGTGGCTGGTGGCTATGGTGCGATGCCAGTCGAATATCTTACACACAATAGGTCCCAATATAAGCTGATAACATTTGAAGGCGCTCGCGACCTCCCAATAAGTGGTGCTCCCAAACTAATAATTGTGCCGGTAGGCGATCAATCACAGGAGATATTGGACCTCTTAAAGGCTAAGTTCCCCAACGCATCGGTTGTGCCAATAACTAGTAGCTTTAGTGGTAAAATACTTTTCTATGCCGTCCAAACCTAAATCAATCGATCTGACAATCGTTATTCCGACCTACAACGAAGCCAAACAAATTGGCGACACTTTGGACAAATTATCAGAGTACTTAAAAACTCTGTCGTTGGAGGTAGAGGTGATGATAGTAGATCTACATAGTCCTGACCATACTGCAGAAGTTGCCAAGCAGTCAGCTCATAAGTTCTCACATTTTGAAGTAGTTGATGCGGGCCCTAGACCAAAGAAAAAGTTTATGAAGGGTAAGCAAGTCAAGATGGGCATGCTTCAGGGCCATGGTCGTTACATAATGTTTATGGACGCTGATTTGGCAACACCGCTTAAGTATCTGGACTCAGTAAAACAACTAATGCAACAGAATCGTCCAGTTGGTATTTGTGTTCGTAACTTAGACAAAAGCCACCGCGGAATCCGCAAGCTTATCTCTGGCTTTGGAAACTTTGTGGTACAGTTGCTGATATTGCCTGGCATCCCTGACACTCAATGTGGTTTTAAAGTTTTTGAGAGCGATGTAGCGCGCGCGGTTTTCTCACGACAGACCATTGATAGCTGGGGATTTGATATGGAAGTGCTTGCCATAGCACGACAGCTTGGATATCCCATAGAGCTTATTCACGTACCAGATTGGCATAATATTGATACGGGCAGCAAGTTCGGCAACTCACCACTCAAAGCTGCAATTCAAACATTTCCTGACATTATCAAGATCAAGTGGGGGTTGATGTGGGGTAAGTACAAGAAAGCTGCTAAATAACGATGTCTCCCAAACGATCCAGATTATTGCACCATCCTGCACCGCATTGGGTATATGTGATTGCAATACTACTACTAGCGTTCATAGTGCGATTAGTTTTTTTGACAAAGGCTAGTATATGGCACGATGAGGGTTTTTCAATAATGCTATCAAGTCTTAACCCAATTGAAATTTGGCAACGCACCGCTCGCGATGTTCATCCGCCGTTTTACTACGAGCTACTAGGCGTATGGATGCGCCTGTTTGGGCATAGTGAAGTTATTATTCGCTCATTGAGCCTATTTATTGGGGTGGCTACGGTCGGCATGGTTTATGTCTTGTTCAAAAAAGTGCGTAATTACCACACTGCGCTGATTGCAGCGCTTTTTGCAGCAGTAGGACCTATGCTGGTGCGATATAGCCAAGAAGCACGTATGTACGCGCTAGAAGCTCTACTGATGATAGTGGCGTTGTATGCGGTGGTGGTAATTATTGATAATCCTCGCAAACAGTTTGGGTATATATTGTATTTTGCTGCAATCATGTTGGGGCTATACACCCATTACTTTACCGTGCTTGTGATAGGAAGTTTTTGGTTGTTTGGTCTATGGCAGTGGCTGCGTCATCGCCATCAACCATCGGCACAGTCTATCTTGGAACAACCATGGTGGTGGTTTGCTAATATTGCTGCCTTGGTTTGTTTTTTACCTTGGGTGCCGTCGGCCATGGGTCAAGTTACTCGAGGGCAAGGCCTCGGCTGGCTTGCTGCAACTACTATTCGTGCGCCATTTGATCTAGTTTGGCAATTACTAAGTTTTACAGACGGTCGTAGCTTGTCTGCAGTATACTGGTTTGGCGGCATTGCTGCGGCTGCTGTGTTAGTGTATGTTTGGCTGCAGGATACTACCAAGCAGCGCCTATACCGGTTGCTTGTACTCTACACAGTGTTGCCAGTGGTTGTGGTTATGACAGTTTCGGTATTTAAGCCCATATATCATGAGCGCTACTTCGTATTTTTGGCACCGGTCTTCTATGGGTTGGTTGCAGTAGCAATCAACGAGTTATTCCATCGTAAGCGTTCTTGGGAGACTGTGGCAGTGGTAGGCACCGTGGCACTATTGTTACTAGGTGTACGCAATGTCTATGCTCAGTCTAGCCATCGTATGAGAGAGGTATTCTCAGTGGTAAATACTGATTATATACCAGGTGACAAACTGATTGCCGGTGAGTTGTATACGTTTTTTGATAGTAGCTATTACAACCATACTGAGCAGAATCTACAACTGTATACGGGCTTTGGCCAGCCCAATGGTTATGGTGAATCCAGCCTGATTTATGACAAGAACATTTATGTTGATAATTGGGCAACTGTCCCCAAGGGTCGTGTTTGGGTAATCGGTAAAACTGGTGACCAACGTTACTTTACCAACATACCTAGCAACTGGCAGTTAATTAAAACCGAAGCTGATGGGTATAGTGTGGCGCGGCTATATCAGGTACAATAACCATACCAAATTAGGAGAATCAAATGCTAGACAAAGCCAAATTGGCCGCTAAGGCCCTAAAACTACAAAAAGAACTTAAACGTCTTAAGATAGAAACTGAAGCAGGTGATGGTGCTGTACGGGTAGAGGCTGGCTTGAGTATTAGCCAAGCCAACATGAGTGTGGAAATCGAACGGATCCACATTAGTGACGAAGCTATGGAAGACGCTGATCAGCTGGGCCGTTGGATAGCTATGGCCGCCAACAAAGCCAACAAAGAGATCATGCAAGAAGCCACTAGTCGCATGCAAGAAGTCGCAGGTGGTCTTGGCTTGCCAGGAATGTAAATTAGAAAAGGAGGGGGAGTGGGGTACTCAGTACTACCCAAGAATATTCAAGTTCTGATAGAAGCTCTCAGCGAGCTACCATCGATCGGCCCTAAGAGCGCCGAACGACTCGCTTTTTATATGCTAAAAAAGGGCGACAATTCTGAGTTGGGTCGAGCAATTACTGATTTACAGACAGGCATCCAGCTCTGCAACCGTTGTCGTAACTATACTACTGAGCCAATTTGCCCAGTATGTGCTGATACAAGCCGAGAGCAACATGTGATATGTGTTGTTAGCCAGCCGCTTGATGTGGCGGCAGTTGAGAAAACCGGGTTATTTCGTGGGGTGTATCATGTACTGCATGGCGCAATCAGCCCGATTGATGGCGTGGGCCCAGAGGACTTGGAGATAGATGGTTTACTTAGCCGTATTGCGAGCGAAGCACCAACTGAACTTATAATAGCTACCAACCCAAACCTTGAGGGTGAGACTACGGCGCTTTTTATTGTTAAGAAACTTGAGGGTAGTGATATCAAAATCACCAAACTAGCTCATGGTTTGCCGATGGGTGCGGATCTGGAGTACGCCGATCAACTGACACTGGGGCGAGCGTTGGCTGGCCGGACCTCTTTCTAAGCCCTTAATTTTGAGGCTAGCTAACATCAAGCACCTAAATCCTATATACTAAATGTATGAATGGATTTGCCAAAGATATTTTAATACTTGATTTTGAAAGCACGGGCTTGGATGCTAGATTTGCAGAACCAACACAACTTGGTGCAGTTTTACTCGACAAAACGTCTCTGAAGGAAAAAGATCAGTTTACGAGTTATATAGAGGCCGATTTAAGCAAGGCTAGCGAGGAGGCACTGAGAGTCTCTGGCGTAACACAGCAGGATCTAGAAGGAGCGCCAAATCAAAAACAAGTTATTACTGAGTTCTTAGAAAAGTTTGGTACAGAAATTTTTACAGCATCTTGGAACTCAATTCTAGATAGAGGGCTTCTTAATAAAATGTTGTGGACTATAGAAAAGGACATTTTTATTTATGACTATCATTATCTTGATGTTTGGCCAATAGTTTATACCCATTTGTGTCGACATGGACAGGGTGACACAGTTCGACTAGAGCCAACACTCAAATATTTTGGGCTAAAACCTCGTGGCAATCATGATGCTCTAGAAGACTGTCGAGTCACAGCCGAGGTATTACGAAAAGTTTATTTTGCAAAGGACTAGCCAATGTTAAAACTATACAATACGCTTACACACCAAAAAGAAGATTTTGTACCTATCAATCCTCCAAAAGTTACATTTTATAGCTGCGGGCCGACGGTGTACGACTTTCCCCACATTGGTAATTGGTTTACGTTTATCCGCTACGACCTTTTCAATCGTGTGCTCAAAGCAAATGACTATGATGTAGAGTGGGTTATGAACATCACCGATGTAGGGCATCTCACCTCTGACGCGGATGCAGGCGAGGACAAGCTTGAGAAAGGGGCCAAACGTGAGAGCGCTACCGCCTGGGAGATTGCCCAGAAGTACACCGACTACTTTGAGGCAGGCTTTGATAGGCTCAATATTTCACAGCCTCAACACTTACCTCGAGCTACTGCCCATATTCCTGAGCAGATCAAACTAGTAGAGGAGTTGGAGTCTAAAGGGTTTACCTATGTGATCGATGATGGAGTATATTTTGATACCAGTAAATTTGAAGGCTACGGCAAGCTCGGTAACATTGACATTGAGGGCTTGAAAGCTGGAGCTAGGGTGGAAGCCAACCCACAGAAGCGTAGTCACACAGATTTTGCACTCTGGAAATTTAGCCCCCAAGACTCACAGCGTGACATGGAGTGGGATAGCCCATGGGGCAAGGGGTTCCCAGGTTGGCATCTCGAGTGTAGCGCTATGAGTATGAAGTACTTAGGTGATACCTTAGATATCCACGCTGGTGGTATTGATCATATTGCTGTTCACCACAATGATGAAATAGCGCAGAGTGAAGCTGCTACCGGCAAACCTTTGGCAAACTATTGGCTACATAGCAACTTTATACTAGTTGATGGTAAGAAAATGGCTAAGTCGGCTGGCAACTTCTTCACACTAGAAAACATAGAAGAGCGCAAGATTGATTTGTTAGCGTTCCGACTACTTGCACTTGAGTCACACTACCGCACAGAGGCACAGTTTAGTTGGGATAATTTAGCTGCTGCCCAGAATAGATTGAATTCTTTGCGTAACTATGTTGCTCGCAATCAAGCTGCTGAACAGCTTGGCATTCCCCAAAAGCATGATGCACTAGTAGTTGAAGAGTTTAAACTGCAAGTCACACAAGCATTGCGCGATGACTTTGGCTCTCCACAAGCACTGGCTGCTCTTAGCAAGCTAGAATCGGTGCCGTTGTTGGCCGGCGCCGTAGAAGCTATCGCTTGGGCCGATCAGGTATTTGGTATCGACTTGGTGCAAAAACAAGTTAGTTTTACGGCAGATGAGAGACATTTGTTTGAACAGCGCCACAAGGCACGTGAAAACAAGGATTATGGTACTGCCGACAGCATCCGTAATAAATTAATGCTGGTAGGTATAGAAACAGAAGATATTGGTAGCCAGACACTTTATTGGCGAGCTGCCAAATAGTTGGAGGGTGTAGGGTAGTGTGCCGCGTTCGCACACTACCCATATCCCTACAGGTACTCGATGCGCTCTGCTGCCCAATCAAGCGCAGCGATCGCTCGCTTGCGAGCTGTCTGGAACTTCTTGGGCGCAGGTTCTCCTCCCCAGAAGTAGTTCCAGACATGCGAAGTGGGGTTGACCCAAAGCAGCTTGTCTAGGTGACAGATCTCACCGTCGACGTAGCCTCGATTGTAGCTAACTCCCACCTTGGTGTAACCAACGCGCTCCAGCGCCTTACGGCTACCGTGGTTAGCCTGGTCGGCACCACTGTCGATTGCTACCAAGTGATGAACGTTGACAGCATAGTGGCAGCGAGCTCGATGGATGGCGCTGGCTATGCCAGTGCCCCAGACAGAGCTGTCCCACAACACCACGCCACTCTCGCCACGATTGCAGCTGATATCGAACACGCCGCTGTTGCCGATCAGTCGACCATGAGTGTCGTCTTTGCTCTCGGGCAGGGCAATACCCCAGTTGAAGGCATCGTCGCGTTCTTGGGTGCTCTTGAGCCAAGCCAGCTCCTGCTCAGGGCTTTGTGAGCCTCGTAAGCTGATGTGTCGACAGATCTCATAGCGTGAGATCTGTTCTGCAACTGCTGGCATCTCGTCTTCAACAATTGGGCGCATTAGTATCATGCGACCGTCGTCGAGAGTGATGCGCATCGGAAACCCAAACATGGGCTATCCTCCTGTAGGTTGCTAAATTTTGCCGCATGCAAAACCTAGGGGCTTCTTTGAGTGGCCCAATAAGCCTCCGAATTGGATATTGTAACCTTGGTTAAGTTCGTTTGAATCAAAAACGCCTCCGTTTCGGAGGCTCACTGTGACATTCAAATAAACTTGGTGGAGATCATCAAAAATCAATAGTGAGCCTAAAAGCAATCACAAGCTGGCCTTTGTCTGTGACAAAGGATTGGTCAGCTATATTCATGGTTGTTAGGCTATATTGATTCATACAATTTACGATTCTACAACAAGCATAAGAACTTGTCAATATATTTGAGTTTATGATTATAACAAAGCCGAGCTCCTCACCTTTGATAGATGAAGAGCCCGGGTTGACTGTCTCCAGCACTAGCGACGGTCACGACAGTTACAGGCTGGCGGTACGAAGTGATCGTCGAGGTACGGCGCTCCGGCCCAGGGTCGGTAGGGACAGGTGGGCAGGTGAGGGTTGGGTTGGCCATCGATCTCACTTCGGCAGTGTGAATGCGGGCCGCCACAGGTAGAACATGGCTCACCTGTGTACGGTGGTTCTTCCCACAGTAGAACCATGGTTACCACCGACCCTTTTTGCGCTTGGCAGCTTTGGCGGCTGCCTGCCGGCTGGCGCGTGTGCTGCCACCTGACTTGTAGGCCTTGGCCTCGTCTTCGGGCACTTGTCCTGTTGACCGGCCGTTGATCTTGCAGGTGCTACAAGCCGCACTACCGCCACCAGGTAGTGACACACTCTTGGATCCGCCACAGTTGGGGCACGTTTTCATCTTGGCCATGATTGACCGCCTCCTATATCAGGCCGCGCCCAGCGAGCGCGGCGTGGACTCGTGCTTTGGCTTCTTCGCGGTTGACATTCTCGTTGGCCGTGAGCGTGAGGTTGCCACCCGCGAAGTAGATCCGGCCATGCCAGAAGCTGGTTGGCAAGTTGTTGACAGTTCGTTGCCAGACTTCGGCTTGCAACTTGCCGTCCTTCCACAGGACATGGCGAGCAGGATTGGTAACGTCCCAATCCAGTGTAGCTGTAGAGCTATGTGGCATGAGTGCCTCCGATGGGTCGAGGTACGTTGATCAGATCGATCCGGGCAAGTATAGCTTAGATCACCAGCACTTTCAAGCCAAAATATGGTAGCATAAGTACTATATGTCACAAGTTACTAACCTAGATAAACGTACGATAGATGACTACACACGGTACATCGATGAATCTCAGCAGCTGGAACTTGCACAGTTGGCTCATAGCTTGAGGGGCAAGAAGATAGTTGAGATAAACGCCACTTCTTATGGTGGTGGAGTAGCGGAGCTTTTGCGTGGCAAAATCGCCCTATTGCAAGGCATGGGGTTGCAGGCTGAGTGGCACGTGTTACCACCCAATGAAGCGTTTTTCCATACCACCAAGACACTACATAACTGCTTGCAAGGCCATAGTGAATTACCAGACAAATCGTTACTCAAACAATATAGCGATTATCTTGCTGAAGCCGCGCGCGACATACCACGCGATGGTGATATATATGTTCTGCACGATCCTCAGACACTTGGTCTGGCAGCATATTTACCACCAGATCGATTAATTTGGCGTTGCCACATTGATCTTACTGAGGCGAATCCTGGCGGCTTAAATTGGCTCAAAGGCTATTACAAATACTTTCAAAAGGTAATATTTAGTCTTGAAAACTATGCTCATGGATTGGACCACAATAAAGTAGCAATAGTACACCCTAGTATTGACCCATTGAGCGACAAGAACAAGCCATTGAATCCTGAACAAATCAAGAAACAGCTTGCCCAATTTGAGCTTGATGAACGGTATCCATATATACTACAGGTTAGTCGCTTCGATAGATTCAAGGACCCACTTGGTGTAGTTGATATATATCGAGATTTGGTGGCCTTTATGCCACAGTATAGGCTCTTGCTAGTAGGTAACATGGCTAGCGATGATCCTGAAGGACGAGAATACTACGACAAGGTGAAGCGTAAGGTTGCATTGGTTGATGAACATATTCAGCTTATTACTGAGGCGGATGATACCAGCATCAATGCTTTACAGGCTGGTGCCGGTGCAATTGTTCAAAACTCACATCGTGAGGGTTTTGGGCTAACTGTGACTGAGGCATTATGGAAGAAACAGTTTGTATTTAGCCGCCCTGTTGGTGGTATAGCTCTACAGGTAGTCGATGGCCGTACTGGATTTTACCTAGAAGAAAACGCTTTTGAAAGTGCCGAGAAGATGGTCAATGTGCTACGTCGCCCAGACGATTACTTGCAGATACGCATGCAGGCACGCGAGCTTGTACGTCGCAAGTTCTTACTACCTACTATGACAGCTGATTATATGAAGACATATCTGGAAATAGGATAATAATCACCAGTTAATCTGTAGAGACTATTGACAAAGTGCTAAAACTGTGCTATACTCCTGTTACCACTATGTTTCAAGTGAACTCCGCGAACTTATTTGAGCATGGCAGTTAAATACTATCACTAGAACCCAGTCACAAGGGTCCGACTACTAGTTTTTCATTGGCGAGTACGACATATGAGCGTGCTGCCAACACTTAGCGAGTTATCGCATCACAAACACATGTAGGACCTTTCTGATTGAGTTATTGTTTTTAGTTTGTCGGCAAATTATTACAAATTTACAAAAAAGTTTGCAAGAATGTGTTGACATAGCTTATGCTTACGCGTATATTGATTAGCACTATGTCAAATAATAGTAACAAATTCAAATTTCGTGTCACACCAGCACTTGCTGTTGGCGAGTTTTGTGTACACTATGCTTCCGGAATTAATTATTTTGACCAATAACTAGCGATTATTCGTAGTCAACCTCCCGGGAGCAGATCTCCCGGGTTTTTTGTTGGGCGAGTAGCCTGACAGAAAGCAACCACATCACGATCTTTCACAGAGAAATACCTACAACCAAGGGAGGAACATGGGAATCAAACCCATGATCAAGCTATATCGCTTGCTCTTGAGCAAGCCTGAGGTAGCTCAGAAGTACCGCAAGCTGCGCCGGCACATCGTGCTGGCAATCAGCCTGCTGTTGTTGAGTGAGCTTCTTAGCGTGGCCGAGCCCTTCCCGCTGCGGGGCCTGTTTGACGGTATGTTGGCTAACGAGCCAGCTACCAGCTTGCTGGTCTTCGTGGCGGGTATGATTGGCCTGCGTTTGGCTCACACCCTAGTAACCGAGGTAGCCGAGTACTTCCAGATCTCATCGGTCTGGCACAATCTTGTCTATATCTTGGGGGCTGGGCATGAGCATCAGATCAACTTGGACCCAGCCTATCAGATCGAGCACGGCACTGGTGAAAAAGAGTCGGTGCTGAGCAAAGCTATCTGGAAGGTGGATCGTCTGATCGACACGGTGGCTTATCACTTCGTGCCGATGTGTATGATGATCAGCTTCATCGTGACCGGGCTTTTGCTCATCAACTGGCGCTATACAGTGTTGTCGGTGGTGACCATTACGGTCTACTGTGTGGTCACCCGGCACTTCGAGAAGCGCTTTGCCAAGGTTCGCCGCGCCTCCCATGAGCAGTGGAAGGCATCAGAAAAGGAAGGCAGTCAGCAGATCAAGGACTGGGAGACCATCAAGAACGAAGGCCTGGAGCAGCCACGATCGGGCAGCTATCAAGCTATGATTGATGGCTTTGCCGACCAAGAAGACGACCGACGCAAGGCCAGGATTTGGCACTGGATAGTCCAGAACAACGTGCTCAATCTGTCATTGCTCTGCATGTGGCTCATTACCCTCAAAGCCTATAGCGACGGTAGTGTTACCATCGGTGACGTCGCCTTGTTGAATGCTTGGATGGCTAAGCTGTACGCTCACATGTACCGCTATGCCGATTTCCAGCGCGAGGCTCAAGAGGGAATCGAGGGCCTCAACGACCTGATCGAGCTGTTCGAAACCAAGTCGGAGATCGATGCCTCACCAGGTATCCAGCTCGACCAGAGCGAAGTACGAGGCGAGATCTGCATCGACGGGGTCGGATTCACATATCCAGGGTGCACCGATCCAGCCTTGGTCGAGATCAGCGCCAAGATCACTGCAGGCTCCTTTGTGGCTATCGTCGGACCATCCGGTGGTGGTAAGTCCACTCTGGCCAAAATGTTGTGCCGTGCTTTTGATCCCACGATTGGGCGTGTAACGCTCGATGGTGTGGATCTACGCGATCTCGATCGCAAGCACATGCTACAAACGTTTATGTCGGTGGTGTTGCAAGACACCCACTTGCGTGACGGCAGCATCAAAGACAACATCTGCTATGGTGTGAGGCGTTACAGCCAAGCCGAAGTCGAGCAGGCGGCCCGCAAGGCACACATTCATGACGAGATTATGAAGATGCCCCAAGGCTACGAAACAGAGGTCGGCGAAGACGGTATCAAACTCAGTGGCGGTCAACAACAACGTATTGCCATCGCGCGCGCTCTGATCAAAGACCCCATAGTGTTGATCATGGACGAACCGACCAGCAGTCTCGACGAGATGAGCCAGAAGATGGTGAAGCACTATATTGCTGATCTGTCCGATGGTAACTGCACTCGAGTGGTGATTGCTCATCGTTGGAGTACCATTGAGGATGCCGACATGGTGATTGTGGTCGACAACGGCCACATGATCGATTGTGGCACTCACGCTGAGCTTGACGCTCGCTGTGAGCTCTATCGCCAGCTTAAGAGTGGCGAGGTTGTAGGCTGATTGGTAGCCACGATGTTGGCAAAAGTGATGTGGAACCCCAGGAGAAATCCTGGGGTTTTCACTTTTTAACAGATTGAAATAATAATGATTTTCGGCTACAATGGTCAGGTTATGGGGCGTCGCCAAGTGGTAAGGCAACGGGTTTTGATCCCGTCATTCGCAGGTTCGAATCCTGCCGCCCCAGCCAAACTCAGCAACAGATACAAAGACCCGGTTCTATGACCGGTTTTTTTGTTGCAATTTTCCTCCTGATAAATATGCAATTATTCTTTAAGACCGTACTTTCTACGGTAACTCAACAGCTTTTTCTGCAACCGGGTTCTGTGAACTTGGATTGATAATAAGGCTATTCTGTGGTTACATAGTCTACTATGAACAAAACACGTGTCATATTGGTTATTAGCCTAGTGGTTGTTATTCTAGTCAGTGCAGTAGCTGGATTCTTGCTATTAAGAAGCTCTAATAGCTCGCAAACCACTCAACCTAAACAAACTAATAGCAATCAAGGCAGTAATTCAAACCTAGGCCAAGCACAAGGCATTAGTCTAGATGAGGTTGCTAAGCACACTGGGAAAAACGGGAATTCCTGTTGGGTGGCTGTAGACGGCACAGTCTACGAAATAAGTGGCTTTGTCCTTTGGGTAGAGGGTGAACATAAGCCATCTGGTGGACGAGCCAAGTGCGGTAAAGACTTGAGCGAAGTCATCAAACAATCACCTCATGGTAAATCTAAACTTAAACTACTCAAAGAGATTGGCCAGCTCCAGCAATAACTAACCTTGTGTGTTACAATCTGACTATTATGATTTCTAGATTGAAGACTAAAATAATCATTTTGTTGGCTGTAGCTGCATTGCTACTTGGTGGCCTGGCAATACTCAATCACCATCCAATGGTAATGACAAAAACTGATTCTCATGCTGATTGTAATGCCACCTGCAAAGTTGCTTGCTTCAGCCAAGCTATTACTAATCTTGTTGCAATTCCAACTCATCCAGATGCTCTGTTATTTGCATTGCCACTAATCGCATTAGCATTATTTACCTATGTTTTAGCAGCTGGGTTTAGTAAACAGCAAAACACATACTTGTATAGCCTGGGGCCGCCTTTATATAAACGGCTAGAGACTTATCGGTATTGAACAACTCCTTTTTCTGTAGAACGCACTTTACAAATTAAGGAGTAATTATGAAATCTAAAATATGGCCTATCGTCATAGGCTTGAGCGTGCTTGGAATTGTAGTGTTCATTGGCTATGCCCTTACTCGTCCCGATACGACTCCAGAGCAGGCCAAGAAGTCAGACACACCTTCTAGCAAGTCATCTGACCCCAACGTAGTTTCAGAAAACGGGCTGCATTGGCACCCACAATTAACTATCTACATTAATGGCGAAAAGCAAGCTATTCCGTCGAACGTAGGTATTTCAGCATCAGGACACAAAAGCCCTCATACCCATGATGAGAAAGAGCTGCATTGGGAGAATGAAGGTAGAGTTACTAAGGATGATTTAAAGCTTGGTAAGTTCTTTGAAAATTGGGATAAGAAATTTACAGCAGCACAGATACTAGATAAGACTGACCCCTCTGGCAAAAAGATAACTATGACCGTCAACGGCCAACCAAGTTTCGAATTTGGCGACCACATAGTGGCCGATAAAGAACAAATTGAAATAAAGTACCAGGATTAAACCTAAATGAAAGGAAAAATAATGAAGAAACAATCAATTCAATCAATACAGTACGGGGTAGTAGGCTTACTAGCTGGTGTAATACTGGCCGTATTTGTAGCAACTGTCTCGGTAAATACTAATAACCAAACCATGATGAAAATGATGGGTATGAACATTTCGACCAATCAACAAAGTAGCATGAATATGAATAACCCGTCTATGAGTATGGACGACATGACAAACGATTTGAAGAACAAAACTGGCGATGAGTTTGATAAGACTTTTTTGGCCGAGATGATTATTCATCACCAGGGAGCAATCGATATGGCCAACTTAGTACTGCAGAAATCAACCCGACCAGAGTTGCGTAGCTTGGCTAATGACATCATCGCTGCTCAAACTAAAGAGATTAACCAGATGAAGATGTGGCAAACCCAATGGGGCTATACAACTAGCTCAAGCTCAGATAATAGTATGGGCGGAATGCACCATTAAGATGAGAAAAGCTATTGGACTGGTAATCGGATTTGTTGCAGGAGTTAGTTTGGTATTTGTGTTTGCTCGGTTTGTATATCGACCAACAGAACAGAAACAAGCCGTTCAAGCCCCGACTATGCTCATGGCTAGCTACATAGATAAACAAAAAGAAACTTTATCATCACTAAGTTCTAGTGAGTTTGACGCCAAAACGAGCCAACAGCTAGAAGTATTTACAAACGATGCAATCACCATGACAGATACCGCAAAAAACACCTCTAAACACTCCGAGTTACAACAGTTTGCTGCTGATTCCACTTACAGCTGGGGCTATAGCAGAGAAGGGGCAAAAATACTTCAAGAAAACTTAGGGTTACGACCAAAGCATGAGGGTAAACATTGTGACAGCGTCGGAAGCTGTTAGAAAGGATAGTATGGATATTAAGAAACAACCTAAACAATTACACATTAAACCCTCTAAAAAACATAAGGACAAAAAGCCAGATAAACTAATTTGGATTCTTGGCGTTGTTGCCGTTTTATTCGTCGGAATGTTGATATTTGTATTTGTCATTACAAAAGCAAAGTCGAACAGTAGCCAAGCCGACAAAGTCAGTATCCCCTCGACTTGTCCAGATGCCAACAAACAGCACCCAGGTCACTGCATAAGTTCAAATATCTCATCCTTAAAACCGGACCCAAATACAGCAAACAAGTATCAGTTTGCAGTTTTAGATAGTAACAATCAGCCGATTAAGGCTTTCGATACCGTGCATGAAAAGATGATGCACATGATTGTTATACGAAAGGATTTAACTGATTTTCAGCATATACATCCAACATTAGACCAACAAACTGGTATTTGGACACTAGAGAATCTAAACCTTCCCAATGATGGTCCATATCGTATTTTTGCTGACTTCACACCCAGCGATGCACCAAAAGATAGTAGCGGCACCAAAAATCCTGTAACCATTTATGAGGACGTATTGGTTGGCGAGCAGAGCAAGTATCAAGCTCAGAAAACTGGCGATACAACTGAGAGTAAAACTTTTGGCAACTATGACGTGATGATGCAAACTAAACCAATGGTAGTATCAGCCAATGCTCAAACAACACTTGAATACCTATTTCTAGATACAACACTTACTGGCGACCAGGCTATCACAGATTTAGAACCGTACTTGGGTGCTATGGGGCATGCCATTGTGTTGTCTGAAAACCTAGACTTTATCCATGCTCATGCTATGGACGACCCTATACTAAACAAACGTGGCATTGTGGATTTTATGTTCACACCGCCCAAACAAGGTAAGTATAAAATCTTTGCACAATTTAAGCGTCGAGGACAAGTGTTTACGACAGACTTTGTTTTGCCTGTATATAAGGATTTGGCACCCGCAGATGTTAAACTAAATAGTGGAACCGATGCTCATTCTGGGCATGGAATGTAAAAATGAATATGGATCATCAACAACACGACCATTCAGAACACGATTACGACAAGCACGCTGGCCACTCGGTAGCAATGTTTCGGAATAAGTTTTGGGTATGCCTGGTTCTGACAATCCCTGTACTTTTATACTCTGAAAACGTAGCTCGCTGGCTACATGTGAGTCCTCCTAGTTTCCCAGGCTCAATGTATGTGCCATTTATTCTCAGTAGTGTCATCTTCTTCTATGGTGGCTGGGTGTTTATTAAGGGTGCTTTTGGTGAGTTAAAGAATCGCTTGCCAGGTATGATGACGCTGATAAGTCTGGCTATCATTACATCGTATGTGTACAGTTTAGCAACCGTGTTTGGGTTGCCAGGCGAAGGCTTCTTTTGGGAGTTAGCAACGCTTGTAACAATTATGCTGCTTGGCCATTGGCTAGAGATGGCCTCAGTTGCCAAAGCCGAAAGTGCTATAGACGCAATAGCAAAACTATTGCCCGACAAAGCTGAAAAGCTCGTAAATGGTAAACCAAAGACAGTAATGGTTTCTGAGCTAAAGATTGGCGACTTGGTTTTGGTACGGCCAGGAACTAATATCCCAGTTGACGGTACTATAACAGATGGTTCATCTTCTGTAGATGAAGCAGCCTTTTCTGGCGAATCAAAGCCTGTTACTAAAGCTATTCATGATGAAGTGGTGGCTGGTACAGTCAATCAAGACGGGGCTTTAACGGTCAAAGTAACTAAACTGGGCGACGATACCGCTTTGGCTGGCATAATGCGGTTAGTCAAAGAAGCCCAAGCTTCAAAGTCTAATGTTCAGGTTCTTGCAGACAAAGCGGCCTTTTGGCTGACGATTATTGCACTATCTGCTAGCGTACTAACGTTTGTGTACTGGTTATTCGCCAAAGATAGCCTATTCGCCCTAGAACGAGCTGTGACGGTGCTTATAATCGCTTGTCCTCACGCTTTAGGTTTAGCAATCCCACTTGTAGTATCAATCTCTACGGCAATCTCTGCCCGCAACGGATTACTCGTACGAAAACGCTTGGCTTTGGAATCAGCTAGAGAGTTGGACATTGTCTTGTTTGATAAAACAGGCACCCTAACTGAAGGCAAGCATGGAGTAACGGATATATTTACAACCAAAGATTATACAGAAGACCAGATATTAGGGATAGCCGCTAGCCTAGAACAACAAAGCGAGCATATCGTTGGTCAAGGCATCGTGAACAAGGCCAAAGAACAGAAACTTAAACTTTCTAAGGTAGCTTCTTTTTCTGCAATCCCAGGTTTCGGCGTAGTAGGTACAGTTGATAAACAAAAGTATTTGGCTGTCAGCTACCGCTATATTCAAGATAATAAGGTTGAATTACCCAATACACTTGGCAAACAGCTCAAGCAAGCAGCCAAAGAAGGCAAAACCGAAGTTTACTTGGTGCTAGACAAGACAGTGATTGGCGCTTTGGCCTTAGCCGATGTTATCCGACCCGAGTCTTTACAGGTAGTCAAAGAATTGCGTGCTTTAGGTATAAAGAGTGCTATGATTACTGGCGATTCAGAAGACGTAGCCAGCTATGTGGCCAAGCAGCTCGGGCTTGACCAGTATTTTGCCAATGTAAAGCCAGCAGAAAAGGCTGAGCAAGTAACTAGTTTAGTTGACTATGGCAGCAAGGTGGCGATGGTTGGTGATGGTATCAATGATGCACCAGCATTAACGGCGGCCACTATTGGGATTGCTATCGGAGCAGGCACTGACGTAGCTATTAAGTCAGCTGATATTATCCTTGTTAAGAGTAATCCACTTGATGTTGTAAAAGTAATTCATCTTTCTAAAGCTACATACAAGAAGATGAGACAAAACTTAATATGGGCAACCGGCTATAATGTTGTGGCTATCCCGCTGGCCGCAGGCGTGCTGTATAGCTTCGGAATCTTGTTGGCTCCAGCAGTGGGTGCAGTGCTGATGTCTGTGTCTACGATTGTAGTAGCAGCCAATGCTCAATTACTTCGCAAGACTAAGTTATAATAGTAACTAATGAGCGGTCACGAACACAAAACATCTAAATCTTCTAAGTTTGTAATTGGTTTTATACTAAACACCGCCTTTACTATATTTGAGTTTATAGTTGGCATCCTAGCTGGCAGCCTTGCTCTTATTTCAGATGCCTCACACAACCTAACCGATTCTCTCAGTATATTGATTGCCTTTGGCGGTGAGCGAGTATCAAAACGCCAAGCTAATGACAATAAAAGCTATGGGTATGGTAGAGTTTCAATAATTACAGCTCTTATTAACGGTATTCTATTGTTTGCAGTTGCGGCCTATATCTTTTATGAAGCCTACTTGCGTATCTTGCATCCAGAGCCTGTAAAGGGTGGCCTGGTTGCCATAGTGGCGTTTGTAGGTATCTTGGTAAATGGAGCTGTTGCATTACTGTTTTTCAAAGATAAAGATGACCTAAATGTTAAAAGTACCTTCTTAAATATGGCTTTTGATACCCTTAGCTCGGTGGGTGCGATGATTGCAGGTATCATAATCCTCGTAACGGGCAATAGCCTGGCCGACCCGATAATTGGTATCCTTATTGGTTGTATGTTGGTCTTTAGTGCCTACGGTGTAGTAAGAGATGCTTTACACATCTTGCTAGAAGGCACGCCCAAAGACATTGATACCAAAGAGGTGCAGGATTTTATTACTTCTTTTCCGCACGTCAAAGGTGTTGATGACCTGCATATCTGGTCAATTTCTTCACACTACCTAGCTATGAGCTGCCATATTATTATTGAAGAAGAAAGCCTAAAGGCAAGTATGAATCAGGTAACATCGATAAAGAAGCAATTGTTAGATAAGTACAAAATCCAGCACGCTACAATAGAAACAGAGTTTAAGCATTGTGAGCCTAATCACGGACATCAGTAGGATATACTTTTAGCTTGAACACAATTATTGTCTTTGCAGCTCAATACTTACTTTTTATCATAATCCTTATAGCGGCTATCTTTTGGGTAACTTTACCAAAAACACAAAAGATGAGCTTTATTGTTTACGGTATGTTGGCAACTATTATTACTTATCTACTATCACGGTTTGCGAGTTTGCTGTTCTATAACCCAAGGCCATTCGTCGTAAGCAAAACCATCCCACTTATACAACACGCTGCAAACAACGGCTTTCCGTCTGACCACACCCTACTTTCTGCTCTAGTTGCGTTTGTGGTTTTTCGCTACTCAAAGTTATGGGGCAGTATACTACTGGTTTTGACGCTACTGGTTGGAACCAGTAGGATTGTGGCAAAAGTTCATTCACCACTAGATGTTATCGGTGCAATTGCAATTGCTGGCGTGGGATGCCTTTTGAGTATCCCGTTAGAAAAATGGATTAGCAGTAAAGTAAGCTGGCTAAGCGGAACAAAGTCCCCAGTAATACCAAAATAATGGCTGAAGATAAATAAACATGTCATTTGCATGCGAGCTTATTCGCAGAGTATTTTACAACTCCTGATAACAAACCTACTGTTTATACCCTCAATCAACGCGGTTTGTTCGCTATAGCTACCATGGGTCAGAATAAATCTAGCATATTCTACTAATGGTTCGATTGTGCCAGTGTTAATGTCTCGGTCTTCGAGTGAAGTACTGACAATTTGTGTGTGGCGAGTCATCTTTCTATTAATATCCGAAGTTACTTCAATATTTTTCGCATTTTCTGATATGAAGAGGATAAGTTGTCCAATAAGAACTTTCTCGTTAATATATTTCTCTGGGCAATTGGTATCCACTTTCTTGGTACAGTGATAGTACACATGCCTATTAAACCCACCATCCTTGAGGGGCTTATACTTTTCCTCTGCTGTAATACTCGCTCCGCAAGTCCCACATTTGAATATATCTTTGAATGCAAAGTGCTTACTGCCCCAAATCCCTCTGTTTACAATCGATCGGCTACTCTGGATCTGTTCGAATATTTCTTTGGTAGTAAGCGCTTGATGCGCGCCTTTGTAAGTAATACCGCTACCTTCGGGATACTCAAACTCACCATAGTAGAAGCTGTTATTTAGAATAAGGAATATCTGGCTTAAAGATACTTTCGCCCCTGAGCGATTAGTAAAGCCTTCTGATTGTAGCCAAGTTTGTAGTCTCCGACCACTCCAGCCTTGAGCTGCCCGATTAAATATCTCTGTCACTAATGGCGCTCTATCTGGGTCAGGAATAATATCTTTAATACCGTTGAAGGCTCGGTTCATATAGCCAAGTGGTGCTACACCAGGACGCCAACCTAGCTCACACTTTGCTCGAATACCACGTTTTACATTAATACCTCTATTGTCGTTCTCGAGTTTGGCTTGTGAGCAGAGTATCATGAGCAAGAACTTTTCGTTAGGGTTATTAGTAAACGTTTGTGAAAAAGTTCGGATTTGAACTAGCTTGTGCTGGTCCATTAAGTCCACCAAAGCTCCCAGATCTCCGGCATTCCTGCTGAGTCTCGAGGGGTCCCACACGAGCGCAGCATTATACTTATTTTCATTAAAACCTTGGAGTAGCTCATTAAACACCTCTCGTTGCCCTGAATCTTTAGCCGAGTGGCTCTCCTTGAGAACCTGCACAACTTCCAAATCTTCGCGTACTGCCAAGTCACTCATTTCCTTGATTTGCGAATCAATCGACATAGCTTGGCGTTCGTCAGATTCAGAAGATTTGCGGGCGTATAAGCAATACTTGATTGGTATATCTGTTTCTATCACAAGCCCAAGTTACCGCTAAACCTAAGAGAAGTCTAGTGAATTTCTACTAAAAGACTATTTTATCTAATCCGCCAGTCGGTGAATCATACCAAATTTCAGTTGGTTCGTCTGCATAGTCGCCATAAGAACCCACAGGCTTGAACTCAGAGATAATATTGCTGGCAGCGATTGTAAAACCATCCACTAAATCATCATGTTTCTCTGATCCGAAGTTTACCAGCTGATTGATTAGACCTTTACTTGCTTCTAGCGGGAATAGAATGATGTGAGACCGAATAAGCCCAGAAACCATTGCCAACCTCGACCTCTTGTCGGTAGCGACATGGACATCCTTAACGGGCAACCCAGCATCTTGCAATAATTGCACCAATCCCTTCTGCATTCCATTAGATTCAACCAGAAAGGTAATTGGTCGCCCACATTCCAGCTCGGTATAGAGCGCCTTAATAGCATCCATAAATTCAGGAAACGATACTCGTTTGCAGAATATATTGGGCAGTACATAGATTTTCTTTTTGTTTTTAGCCCAAGCTACCAGCATAGGTACAAGAGTAGAATAATCAGCGCGAGTTTTTAGTGAGGCCGCCATATCTACTCCAATATGGATTTCGTAATACTCATTTAGAACTGCTTGCGGGATCGATGAGTAGGTTTGTATCCATTCATGTTGTACCACTTGATCGATACTACCAATGATCTCAAGTAAGTATTCTCTATGCCATGTGACAGTATCGTTTACCTTACGCTTCTCACGTTCAATAGAAGCCCTGTCTGGATACTTGCCCGGCCATTGAATCTTACCCTTGCTGTCTAGTAACGGATATGCATAGTAACTACCATCAATCTTGTCTTTCTCAATGTCTTCTTTGAGTCGCATGAGAAGTGAATCTCTGTGCAATAAGTTGCCAACCATAATTATGCGAGTATGAATATCCCCAAGCGGTACTACTTCAGACGTAAACCATTGATAGAGCTTATCTCTGCTGTCTTGTGTTTTGACCGAGTTAATATCTTCAATGTCATCAAGAATAATCAAGTCTGGGCGGTACTGGCGGTGTCGGGCACCACGGATAGTTTTTTCAGTTGAAGCGGCACTAATGCGAGCACCATACTTTTTGAGCACTATAGACATCGAACCCCACGCCTCTTTGTAGTCAGTAAACGGCCCGAGGTCTTTTCTGAGTAGCTCATTTTCTTCAAGAATGTTACGAACATTAGCAAAATGCATATTAGCCTGAGACTGAGTATGGCTAATTATCAATACATACTTTCTCTGTTGTATACCAAGTATTGCCCAAATAGTATAGGCTAAGGTAATAATGGTAGACTTAGCCGAGCCTCTAAACGAAGTGATTATCTTAATAAACTCATCATCATCAGCTTCTGCAATTCTAAATATCTCCTTTTGGAAGTCAGCAATTGGGTACTGCGCATAATCAGTAAAGTAGATATAGAAAAACCAGATAAAGCTATTCTTGGTTACCTCTCGGCGTATTTTGGTATCAGTAATGACTTTCTGTATTAAATCATCTGATGCCTCAAAAGGACTATTGGGTACTGCTTGCATCATTTTGCTTCTTTTCAAGAGTAGGATTCATACCAGCAAGCTCTAAAGCCCGCATCACTACGGCTTGTTGCTCAGTCGTCAGCGGTTCGGTCTCGTGCTTGAGTGTACCGCTGAGCTCTATGCGAGTAGCGTAGGTATTGTGGTGATGCTTGAGCCAGTAGATGATCGCGGTCATGTTACCATCTTTTATGGCCGTAATAAGCTGGCTCTCGGCCATATCGTTAATAAGCCCTGAGCTTTCTGAAATGGCAGTATCACAATCACTGGCAAATCCAGCATCATCTTTGCGCCATCGGTAGTAGGTAGAGCGAGGCACGCCAATTCGCTCACAAGCTATCTGCACGATTGGTGTTTTCTTGAGCTGCTCAAGCATCTTAGCTTTGTCTTGAGTAATCTTGCGACTCATTGCAGCTTCTTTCGCCTCTGACCGGTGAGGTTCTCCCAGCGTTTCATAGCCACCTCAGCATAGACGGGCGACTTCTCCATAATGTAACAGCGCCGGGCGAGCTTAGTAGAGGCGATGAGGGTTGACCCCGATCCGCAAAAAGGCTCCACTACAATATCGCCACGCCGAGTGAGTACCTTGATGTAAGGAATAAGAATTTCTAGCGGTTTCGTACCGAAGATTACTCCTTGGCCAGAACTCTTCTCGTCATTGGCATTGAATTCAATAAAGTCAGTCGGTTGGTACTTCTTGCCTTTACTGTATGACTCCCACTGAGGCTTGCCGGCGATGGCATATAGAGCTGTCTCATACTCTTCTTGCAAACCATCAGGTTCAATATCGTGATTGTACTCAACATTGCCACTGGCACCCGCCATAGCAATATCATACTTAGAAAAGAATTTGTATTTGGCCGAGAAGCCTTGATGTCTATTAGGCAAATGCCAAACTAACATATTCTTCACTTTCCAGTATTGTTCCATCTCTGACCATATTTCTCTGAGGTTATGCCATGCCTCATAGACAATAATAGAAAAATCGGTCTGGGCATTCTGAGCTACATTGCCCATCCAGAGAGTAGTGAAGTCTTCGGGTAGTTCATCAGTCTCGAGATACTTTCTATTCCGTTTCGCCCCAAACCCTTCAGTAGGTTTGCCATGTCGCATACCGCCCTTAAGATATGACAGTCTGTAAGGCGGGTCGGTCATGCACATGTTGGCTTTCTCACCATTCATGAGCTTAGCAAAGTCAGCTTCAATGGTGGAATCACCACACATGAGTCGCGATTCACCGAGCTGGTAGACGTCACCTTTTTGTACTTCTACTTTTGTAATATCTAACTTAGCCAGTTCTTTGTCTAGATCAAAAGTCTCTGGGCTATCATCAATAGAGAAGATAGTATCTATCTCTTCACTACTAAAGCCAATGGTATCTAAGAATGTTTGATCAAACTCGGCTAGCAAATCCCAATCCCAATCACCCAGATTCTTATTGAGCCTTATATTGAGCTCTTGTTCTTTCTCTACATCTGGCAGATCAATGTATACAACTGGTACTTCGCTGTAGCCCAAGTCTTTGGTTACTTTAAGCCGAAAGTGGCCTCCAATAACAATGTTCTTACGTGTTTCTGCTGAGTTGACGAGTATAGGGTCGACTAGCCCAAACTCTTCAATACTTTTGGTTAATTGAGCTATAGCATCCTTACTCCATCTACGTGGATTATAGGGTGTTGCATTGAGCTCATCTATTCTTACTAGTACGATATTTAAGTTTTGCATAAAGCAATCTCCTTATAGGTTTGTGGGTACTAAAAACCACAGTTATTTGTAAAAAAGAAAATAGTTTTTTATCGTTTCCTTTTTTTAAAACTGTGGCAATACCACACTAACTAATATCGTACTTATAAATGTACTACTACGAATATACACCGAATAAGCATAGCCGTCAACATTGGCTATGCTTATCTGATTACTTGAAGAAATCGGCAGGGTTGATACCTAGAGAGCTTGCTAGTTTGAGTAGAGTTGTGACCGTTGGTCGACGTTTACCAGTTTCAATATTAGCCAAGGCAACTCGGTCTATATCGGCTTTTTCAGCCAACTGCTCTTGAGTGAGACCTTTAGAGTTACGCAAACTCGCGATTTGCTTCGCTAATCGATTGAGAGATTGTTCAATTTTGTCGTCATTTGACATCACCCTCATCGTAAGTTTCAGGACAGAATAAGAACATAATCATTTGATTACAACCAGATAGTAAGCTACTATCAAGGTAGTCAAATGATTACATTAAAGACAAATAACCCTTGGGTAGATCTCCCAAGTGAGCCGCCATATATCGCGAAAGTTGATACTGACGTGCTCTTAAAAGTTGGAAAGCGAGCAGATGGCTTGAGATTTGATGTCTTACCAGATCCATATTTTGGTGATCTAGTTCAAGCCGAGATCGTATTGCTGCCTCTTAACCCAGGCTTCGAAGACGCTGATCTACTGGTGAATATGCAACGAGATGAATATGTAACTCAAAATAAAGCGAGTTTAGTACATGCAAGTAGACCACCATTCTATTTTCTAAATCCTGAACTTATGTATTCCGGAGGCTACCGTTGGTGGACGCGCATATTCAAATCATTACTAGAGCAAGGAATTAGCGCAGATATCTTAGCTCACAAAATGATGTGTATCCAGTATTTAGGCTACCACTCAACAACATACTTACATCTCAATACTACCTTACCTTCACAACTCTACTCGTTCGATCTAGTTAGGCAAGCTATACAGCTGAAGAAAACTATTGTGATGATGCGAAGTGAGAAGCTCTGGCTTGAAGCAGTGCCTGAGCTAGCAGGCTACCCATATATTAAAATCAGGAACCCCCGTAATCCAGTTTTATCACCGGCCAACCTTACCCAGCCTGTGTTTGAACAGATCATTGCTACACTCAGTAGAGCTTAGTGTCTCTTATCTTTTGGCGGGTTTGGGTCATTTCCAAAGCTGTTTCTGTTTGAGATTTTACCATCCTGATTATGTATAAAGAGTTCGCCATTCTTATTCTGTGCCACGTCATGCCCGACTTCGAGTGCCTCGGTTTTTGTATTAAAGACTCCTGCAGCACGAGCTGTACCTTCAGATTGCACCCTCCAGTTTTTATCTTCTTTATGATAAGTTACGTGTACGTTTTTCTGGTTTGTCATAGTTTTATTCTCCATACTAATAATTATTTACCAGCCCCCAGCCTTAGTTTGCTAGTAGTTCCACTTTAACCCAAAGATCTAGTCGTGTAAATAGATTGTAAATAGAATTGTACTTCTGTATAATGTAAATATGAAAACAGTACACAAGAACCAGCAAAAGTTACTTGAGCTAGCAAAGCGTAAGGATCTGACCCTGTTGGGTTTACGCGAAATTGGTCGCGAAATTGGTGTCAAAAACCCCCAGACTATCAAATACCATCTCAATAAGTTACTTGAGCAAGGGGTTTCTCTAAAACCAGAGCTGGGACTCAGAACCGATACGATGCACCTAGTCTCTGTACCAATAGTCGGCTCAGCGAATTGTGGCCCGGCAACCATTTTTGCTGAAGATAGAATAGAAGATACTCTGAAAATATCCCCTAGGCTATTAAATACCAGCGAGTATAAAAACCTATTTGCTCTCCGTGCAGTGGGTGATTCAATGAATAATGCCACGGTAGATGGCAATACCATAGAAAATAATGATTACGTTATAGTCGACAGTAGCAAGCGAGGGGCAGAAGACGCAAAATATGTGGTTGCAGTCGTTGACGGGCTTGCTAACATTAAGCGTATCCAGATCGATCGACCAAATATGCAAATTGCTCTTTTATCAGAATCCACAAATGAGTTTTCTCCTATCTACATTCACCTCGAGGACCAGATAGATGCCTTGATCGCAGGTGAAGTTGTACAGGTAGTCAAAGGAAGGGCTAGTTAGGCAATAAAATGACCGTTACATCTACCGAGACTGGCGGCTGGACAGCTATTGGAGCACAAGACGCTGCTCAGAGAACATACGCCTCAATAAAACAAGCTTTGCGGGC